>JADZCN010000103.1 GCA_020851565.1 Acidobacteriota bacterium
CGGCGCCGTAGGGATAGGCCTCGGTGGTGATGTCCTGGCCCGCATCGCGCGCCGCCTGGATGGCGGCGAGGAACGCGTCGATGTCGTCGCCGGCCACCGAGTTCACGTGGACGATGTGGAGCGGGGCGCCGGCGGCCTTCGCGGCCGCGATGGTTTCCTTCAGCCCCTCGATGCCACCGCGCATGTGGATGTGCGCCGAGAGCGCGGCTTCGGCCGCCACGTGGAACATCCGCTCGAACTCCGCGATGGGCGCGCCGGGCGTGTAGGCGCTGCCGAACCCCATGGCGACGGCGCCCTGCCTGATGCCTTCGCGCAGGATGGCTTCCATCGCCGTCAGCTGGTCTTCGTTTGCCGACCCGCTGCCGCCGATGCCGGCCGGGAGCAGCCCCGGGCCCGGATCACCCAGCACCTTCATGCGGGCGGGAATGTGCCCGATAGACACGCCGTGGTTCACGCGCTGTCCGGCCTCGCGGGCGGCGTACCACGCGGCGACGTCGCCCGTGCCCACCTCGAGCTCGAATGCCGAGGTGACGCCGTCGCGCACCATCATCGAGTAGGACTCGTCCTACTGCCCGTGCTCGTGAAGGTCGATGAACCCCGGCGCCACCACGTGGCCCGTGGCGTCGATGGTTCGGACGCCCTGCAGCGGTGTCTCCGAGATGGCGGCGATGCGGCCGCCCGTGACGCCCACGTGCCGCGTGGCGTCGAGCCGCGACTCGGGATCCACCACGCGGCCGTTCGCGATCACCAGGTCGTAGCGCGGCGCTTCGGCCGGTGGTCCGCCGCACGCTGCCACAAGGCCGGCCAGGCCCAGCACCGCACACCACGCCGGGGGGATTCCGCGCCGCGTCATGCCGCTCCTTCGAGTGTCGGGTGTTGCTCGAACGCAGAAAGAAACCACGAAGGCACGAAGAGGACCACGAAGGTCACGAAGCTTTCTGGGGGCAGCCCAGAGTGACTTCGTGCGTCCTTCGTGTTCTTCGTGTCTTCGTGGTCTCCCTGCTACCGCTTGGCGATGTTCAGCTCGCCCAGCTTCTTCACCATGTCCGGCCCCGCGGTGGATGGGGACACGGTTTTCTCGATGTGGAGGATCTTGCCGTCGGGGTCGATGTAGAACGTCCAGCGACGCGCGACGCCGGCCGGCCCGAGCACGCCGTACGCGTTGGCCACGGCCTTCGAGACGTCGCTCAGGATCGGGTAATCGGCCTCGTGCATCTGCGAGAACTTGGTGTTGTCCTCGAGGGTGTCGACGCTGACCATGTAGTAGTCGACGTTGTACTGCCGGATGAGATCGCCGCTCTCACGGAGCGACTTGCACTCGGCCGTTCAACCACCGGTGAACGCCTTGGGGAACCAGGCCAGCACGACGGCCCGCTTTCCCTTCGAATCGGCGAGACTGTGGGTCTTCCCATCCGATCCCGGCAGCGAGAACGCCGGCGCGGCGTCTCCCACCTTGAGCTCGGCCGCAGGGGCCTGGGCCCGTCCGGCCGAGCCGGACATCACCCCAAGCGCCGCGGCCAGCCCCAGACTGACCAGGGACTTCACGCGCATGAACAGATCCTCCACTGGCGGATGCTAGCACGAGGTCTGCCTGTAAGATCGAGACGTGGGGATGCGGGTCCGCCGGGCGGTTGCCGTCTCGGCCGCGCTGGCGGTCGCGTTCGTGCTCGCCCTGCTCGGCATCGTTCACACCCCGCCGGTTCGCGGCCGGGCGTTTGCGTGGGTGACGGGGATGCTCGACTCCCGCTTCGGGCTGGTCCTCACGGCCGATACCTTCCGCTACAACCTGCTCACCGGCGACGCCACCCTCGCCAACGTCCGCCTTGCCGCCAGGGGTCACGAGGCGCAGCCGTTCTTCACCGCCGCCCGGGTGGACGCCGACCTGCCGCTTGCGGCCTACGCCGGCTCGCTCGTGCTCGACGACGTGGTGGTCGAGGGCGGACGGGTGGAGATGTTGACCGACGCCAACGGCGTGTCGAACATGCCTGGCGGCGGCGCGGACGAGCCCCCGCCGGCCACTCCGCGAACGCTGGCGCTGCGCGGGCTGCACGTCACCGATTTCGCGTTTCTGTACGACGACCAATCCGCCCCGCTCCGTGTTGCCGCCAACGGCATCGACGCCGCTCTCGAGCGTGAGCTCCGGGTGTTCGACGGCATCACGGGACCCTTTGCGGTGCGCGGAGGCGTCGAGGTGCAGTTGGGCGAGCGGGCCCTGCGCGTCGACCCTATCGACTCGCGGCTTGCGTTCGACGGCAGCACGGTCTCGATGCAGGATCTGCCACTCTCTTTACATTTGTCACGGGGACTGTCCCCACTGTCCGCTCTTGGGACGATCCGCGTTGCCGGGCGGGTGACGCGCGTGCTCGACGCGCCCGCGCTGGAGCTGACCTTCGATGGGCAGGTGGAAACCGCGTCCGCCGCCACGTGGGCGCCGCCGCCGATGCCCGTGGCCGGCACTGCGAGAGTGAAGGGATCGGTCGCCGGCCCGGCCGGTTCGCCCGAGACGGTCGTGCGCATCGAAGCCGAGGCGCTGAGCGTAGGCGCCGAGCGTGACCTGACGGCCAGCGTCGAGCTCGTCGTGGACACCGCGCGCGTCACCGGCAATCGCGTCATCGCCTCGCCCGCGAGCGGCGGCCAGCTGGATGCGACGTTCGACGTGCCGTTCGACGAGGAGCCGCTCACGGCCAACGCCACGTGGCAGGGTGTGGACGCCCGCGTGTTCATGCGCCTGGCAGACGTGGAGTCGCGGCCCATCGGCACGCGACTCGACGGACAGGCGCGCTTTCAGAGCGGCCCCGACCGCCTGCTCGACGTGAGGGCCGACCTCGATGCCATCCGCGAACGCGGCGTGACCCCGCTCGATGGCCGAATCGAGGTGGCCCTGCGCGGCGAGCGGTGGACCCTGCAGCACGCCGTCACGACGGTGGGCATCTCGGCGAGCGGCGCCGCCGAGGGACGGCTCGATGCCGACGCGGTGATGCGCTCGACGCTCGCGGGCCCGACGAAGGTCACGATTTCCAGCCTCGCCGAGGCGGGCGACAGCCTCGCGCCGCACGGTATCGCGCTGCCCGAGGCGGTGCGCACCATGGCCGGCGCCATCGACGCGGACGTGACGCTGGCCGGCACGCTGGAGGCGCCGAGCGCGACCATCGAGACGCGCGCGCCTGACCTGTCGCTGCCGGCCATCGGGCCGGCTGCGGTCTCCGCCACGATCGACGCGGACACTTCACGCGTGGTGGTCTCGCCCCTGCGACTGGCGCGCGGCGAGACCGAGGCCACGGGTGAGGTGACCATCGACCTCGAGGGGCGAACCCTCTCCGGCACCCTGCAGGCACAGGTTCCCGACGCCCGGACGCTGCAGGACATGGTGCCCGAAGAGTGGCGTGCGTCTGGCGCGCTCGCGGCGGACGCGGTCATCGGGGGGACCTTCGACGTGCCGACGGTGGACGTCACGATCACGAGCCCGGTGCTGCAGGTGGCCGGCGAGACGTTCGAGACCCTCGACGGCCGCGCGCGGATCACGGAGGACGGCGTCAACGTATCGTCGCTCTCGATCCGCCAGGGCGCCGGCGCCGTGCGCGCGTCGGGACGCTACGGGTTCGATCGCGCCTACGCGCTCGACCTCGAGGTCGCGGACCTCGTCTGGAGCCGCGCCCTCGTCGGCGAGGCCGAGACCACCGCTTTCGTGAACGGCCGGTTCACCGGTGCCGGAACCGTGGACCACCCGCAGGGGAGCGGTCAGTTCCGGTTCATGCTCGCCGGCGGCGTGGCCGGCGATCTCATCGGGACCGGCACCGTGGACGTGTCCCTCAACGGAGATCACGGGCGCGTCGCAGCGCTCATCCCGTCACTCGGGGCGTTCGCGCATGGCACCATCGCGCTGGCGGCGCCCTACGACTATCGCGCGGTGGCCGTGCTGAATCGCGTCGACCTGGCGACGGCCACCCCACTCCTCGGCGCCGTGCCGGGCACGTTGACGGGCCAGGTGAGCCTCACCGCCGCCGCATACGGCGCGGTCGGGGCCGACGCGCCGACCCCCCATGTGGCCGCCAACGTCCAGACCATCGACGCCCTCGTGGCCGGCGTGCCCCTGACGCTCACCACACCCGCCGCCATCACGTGGCAGCCCGGGGACCTCGTGGTCCGGGACTTCACGGCGCGCCTCGGGGGCGGGACGCTTTCGGCGTCCGGGGAGCGCACCGGCCGCGACAACACGGTGTTCAACGCCTCGTTCCGCGGCGAGCTGTCCGAGGCGATGACCGCGGCCAGGGCGTTCGGCTTCGAGACCGACATCGTGGCCAGCGGGCCCCTGGCGCTGGATCTCTACGCGACCGGTCGCCAGGGGGACCTCATCGCCAGCGTGGACCTTGCGGGCGGACGCGTCGAGTTCGGGCCAGCCGTCGTGCTCTCGGACCTGGACGTGAACGCCAACCTCACCGGCGAGGCCCTCACGCTCTACGCACTGAGTGCGCAGGTGGCCGCCGAGAAGGCCAGCGGCCGCTTCGCGGCCAAGGGCCACGCCACCATCCCCGGCCTGGATCCGATGCGCGCCGCCGGCACCTTCGTCGTGGACACCGCCGCGTTCGACACCGCCGGCATCGACGTCACGCAGGCGCGCCCCTCCACCATCTCCGTCAAGGACGGCATCGTCCACATGGACGATGTGGTGTGGCAGGCGGCGGGGAGCCGGCTGACGCTCGGGGGCAGCGTGGACCTGACGAAGGACGAGGCCGCCGTGGACCTGAGCATCACGGGCGTGGCGGTGCTGCGTGTCCTGTCGGCCTTTGTGCCGACCATCGCCTTCGACGGCACGGCCGACGTGGACATGCGCGTGCAGGGCACGGTGGCGAGCCCCGTGCTGACCGGCCGGATGCAGTTGAACGACGCCGAGATGGCCCTGTCCTCGCCGCGCCTCGTGGTGTCGGAGCTCTCGGGACCGATCGCGCTGGCGGGCGATCGCATCGAGCTGCGTGGGCTGACCGGCACGGCCAATGGAGGCACGCTCGTCACCGACGGCGGCGTGGTGCTGAAAGGGACCGAAATTGCCGACGCCGAGATCGCCGTGCAGATCGCCGGCATGGCTGTCGAGTATCCGCGCGGCCTGCGCAGCGAGATCGACGCGCTGGTGACCTACAGCATCGAGGACGCGGGCCCGCAGGTCGTCGGTGACGTCCGCGTGCTGCGGAGCTCCTACACCGAGCCCATCAGCCTGGCTGCCCTGGCCACGGCCACCACGACGCGCACAGCGTCCGCGAGGTCGGCCCTCGACGACATCCGCCTGAACGTCGCCGTGACGACCGTCGAGGACATGCGGGTGGACAACAACTACGGCCGCTTCGAGGGGGGCGCGCAGGTGCGGCTCGTGGGCACAGTGGGCGAGCCCGGGCTGACGGGCCGGGCCACGCTGCGCGAGGGCGGCACGGTGTACGCGGCGGGCCGCACGTTCACCATCAACCGCGGGAACATCTCGTTCACGAACCTCGAGCGCATCGAGCCGGACCTCGACATCCAGGCCCAGACGCGCGTCAGCGGCCAGGGCGAGGTGACGCTCACGGTGCAGGGCACGCCGCAGCAGATGTCGGTAGACCTCTCGTCCAGCGAGCAGGGGAGCCGTGAGGAGATCGCCACGGCGCTCTTCGGCGGCGGCGTCACGACCGGCAACGCGTTCACGCTGCTCTCGGGCGAGCTGCTCGGCGTCACGGGCCAGCGCCTCGGCCTTGACGCGCTGCGCCTCGACGTTGGCGGGTCGCCGGACGAGTTCCGCGAGGATCCCGGGCAGGTCCAGCAGGATCTCGATGACCCGGTGACCCGCCTTACCCTGTCCAAGCGGATCCGCGACAACGTCGAGTTCACCGTCTCGCAGAACCTGCGGGAGAACGGCCGGGCGACGTTCGTGGTCAGCTATTTTCCCATCGGCAATTTCGAGGTGCGAGCAGTCTCCCGCGACAACTCCAGCTTCGGCATCGGTCTGCGGCACCAGGTCACGTTTGGCGGCACCCGCGTGACGCGTCCCGAGGTCGTCCGTGCCGAGGTGCGCGTCGCCCGCGTCGAGTTCGAGGGGGAGCTCGCCCCGCTCACCGAAGCCGGCCTGCACGAGATGATTCGCGTTCGCGCGGGCGAGGCCTTCAGCTTCTACGACTGGCAGCAGGACCTCGACGGCCTCACCGCAGCGTACGTCGAACGCGGGTTCTACGAGGCCCGCGTCAGGGGGCGTCGCGTCGACCAGCCGGACGGCTCCATTGTCGTGGTGTACGCCGTCAGCCGCGGCCCGGCGACGCGCATCGTCGTGGAAGGGGCGCAGATTCCGGAAGACGAGATCGAGGCCATCCGCGAAGCGTGGACCCGGGCCGTCTTCGACCGGTTCCTCGTGCAGGATGCCGAGAACCGGCTGCGACGGTACCTGCTCGCATCCGGATACGTCGATGGCCACGTCCGAGGAGCAGTGGAGGCCGCCGGCGACACCAAGACGCTGCACCTCGCAGTCACGCAGGGCGTGCGCGCCGGGCGACGCGGCTTCCTCTTCCGCGGCAACGACGAGGTGTCATCGAGTGAGCTCGAGGCCGTGCTGGTCCAGGCAGGCCTGGAGCTGGAGGCCTGGATCGATCCCGATGCGGCGGTCCGCGCCCTGTCGGAGTTCTACAGGGAAGAGGGGTTCCTGCAGGCTCGCGTCGAGGTCCCGTCCCGGCCGGAAGAGGGACGGGACGGCGGACTGACGTTCGAGATCGTGGAGGGGCCGCGGGCGGCGGTGGGCGACGTGCGCCTCGAAGGCGTGTCGGACGAGGAGCGGCCGCACGTCGAACGCGCCATCGACATGGCGCCCGGTGAGGTGTACACCGCGCTCGGCCTCGACGCGGCGCGCGACCGGGTGGCGCACCACTATCGCCAGCACGGCTTCAACAGCGTCCAGGTGACCGCAGCGGCGACGCCTGCTCCTGACGACACGAGCGTGTCGCTCGCGTTCACCGTCGCCGAAGGCCCGCGGCAGGTGCTGCGCGAGGTGGTCACCACCGGCGCCACGCGCACGCGCGAGGGCATTGTCGATCGCGCGTTGCGGCTGCGCGTCGGGGAGGCGGTCAACCTCGAGGAATGGTCGATGGCCCGCAAGCGGCTGTTCGACACGAACGTGTTTCGCGCCGTTGACATCCAGGCCGTGCCGATGAGCGAACCCGTGGGCGGTGAGCAGGACGTGCGGGCGATGGTGACGGTGGAGGAGTACCCGCACTGGCGCTTTCGTTACGGTGTGCAGGGCGACCGCGAGCGCGGGGACCCGCTCGAGGGTGAGGAGGAAGGCCGCCTCTCCACGAAGGTCGGTGCGATTGCCGAGCTGCGCAACCAGAACCTCTTCGGCCGCGCGATCACCGCCGGGGTCGCCGGGCTCGTCGAGAAGGACTTCCAGCGCGGGAACGTCTTCCTCTCGAACGCCAGCTTCTTCGGCTTGCCGGTGCGGTCGACCGTGTCCGGCTACGTCAGCCGCGAGGACGTCCAGAATCCTTCCGCTCCGCTCTACGTGACCGACGATGTTGGAATCAGTTTCGAGCAGCGGTGGCGCCGCAGGCGTGGCTTCGAGATCACGTACGGGTACCGCTTCAGGCGAAACCACACGTACGATCCCAACCCCGATCCGCAGGATTTCGAGCCGTTCAACCAGTTCCTGAACCTCGGCAAGCTGACGTCGGCCGCGCTGCTCGACCGCCGCGACGACCCGGTCAACTCGCAGAGGGGGACATTCTCGTCCGTCTCGTACGAGCACAGCGCGTCTGCCCTCGGCGCGGACGTCAGCTTCGGCAGGATCCTGGCACAGCAGTACTTGTTCGTGCCGATCGGGAGGATCGTCCTGGCAGCGCGCGTCGTGGCGGGGCGCGCCTTCGGGGATGACGACCCGCCGTTGGCGGACCGCTTCTACGCCGGTGGCGGGAACAGTGTGCGGGGGTACAAGGAAGACGGGCTGGGGCCGGAGGACATCTTCCTTCGACTGCCCGTGGGCGGGACGCGGCTGCTCGTGCTGAACCAGGAGGTGCGGTTCCCGATCTACCGGTGGATGCGCGGTGTGGGGTTCCTCGATGCGGGCAAGGTCGTCTTCCCGGGGGCGCCAGGCTCGGACAGCGACCTGAAGATCGGCTACGGCGGAGGCTTGCGAATCGACTCGCCCGTGGGGCTGATTCGACTGGACTTCGGCATTCCCGGATCGACCCTCAGCACCTCCAGCCGCCGCGCGAATGCGTTCGGCAGCGGCCGGTGGTACTTCGGGATCGGCCACATCTTCTAGGGCACGCTACTTCCGCATCGCCCGCATGACCGCCATCACCGCGCCACGGTCCGGCGACTCGGGTGCGAGGCGCAGGAAGTAGGTGTAGTGCTCGGACGCCTTCGACAGGTTATGCAGCTTCTGGAACGCCTGCCCGGCGTAGTAGTGCGCGTAGGCGAAGTCGGGCTTGAGCTCGGTGGCCCGGGCGAGCGCCTGCGATGCCAGGCCGTAGTCGTCTGCCCCCAGCGCGGACACACCGAGCTGGTACTGGAGATAGGGATGGTCCGGAGACATCTCGATCGCGCGCTGGGCCGCGGCGATGGCCTCGCCGTAGTTCCGGTCCAGCATCGCCACTCCCGATGCCCCGACCTCACCCCACGCGCCACCCTGCTCCTGCAGGCGGCGATACTCGGCAGCTGAGGCAGCCCCGTTCTCCATCTTCAGAAATGCCAGCGCCGCCCAGTAGGTATCTTCCGGCGTGGCCGCGCGCCCTTCGGCGGCGCGATCGACCAGGGCCTGGTACTGGCCGGTCTCGTACAACTGCTGGATCGAGGGCTCCTGCGCCGACAGGCCCACGGACAGGGCGACGAGACAGACGGCCGACCACTTTGCGAGACGAAGTACCGGCATGATGAACCTCTCTGATCAGGATGGTGCAATGACCGTGCCGGCGGGCGCGGTCAGTTATACTGGGTCGGCCCCGTGAAGCAGCCCGGGTCGAGTCCCTTTTCCTACAGTTCCTGTGTCACCGGCTTCCCATGCGGCCCGGCCTTCCGGCACCCCCGGTCCGGTCGAGCCCACCAGCGCCTCCCGCGCGCGGCCCTGGGTCCTCCTGCTCCTCGTGGGCGTGGGCATCCTGGTGGTGCCCCTGTCTCTCCGGCCGCTGAACCGCGCGGTCGTTGGCGACCTGCCGCCGCTCGGCTACCTCCCCTCC
Source organism: Acidobacteriota bacterium (assembly GCA_020851565.1). Classification (GTDB taxonomy): domain Bacteria; phylum Acidobacteriota; class Vicinamibacteria; order Vicinamibacterales; family UBA2999; genus VFZN01. The sequence continues at coordinate 9,180 of JADZCN010000103.1, forward strand.
CTCGAAATTAGACGTCCCCACCAGGCGTTCCGTGCCGAAACGATTGATGAGCTGCGGCGGGGCAATCCGGCGTGGGTGTTCATCGGCGACTCGATGATGGGGACGCGGATCGACCCGGACCACCTGGGGCGCATCTCCACCACCGGCGACGAGTTCGTCGCCTTTCTCTATCACGCGGCAACCGGGCCCGCGTGGTGGTACCTCGCCTTCAAGAACCAGCTGGTGCCGAGCGGTGCGAAGCCGCGCATGACGTTCATCTTCTTCCGCGACACGAACCTCACCGACACGATGTTCCGCCTGGAGGGGCAGTACGGCCGCGCCCTGGACGAGGTCGCCACCGGGTCGGAGCCCGAGCTCGACCGGCTCGTGGCCGAGCACCGCAAGGGCGACTGGTACCTGACGCACCGGGTGATCGCGAATGCCTACCAGACCGACGTCGCCACCGCGTGGGTGGAGCCGGCGATCCGGCGCTGGTGGGTGCGTCGGCAGAACCCGGCGCCGGGCGCGGCCGAGGGCTTCGAGTGGAACGTGGACCAGATCTTCTCGGTGGACACGCTTCGCCACGACGTGGGTGCCGACTTCGCGGCCTCGGACGCCACCGACAGGCCCGATTTCCACCGCGACCTGCCCACGTCGGTCCTTCCGCTGATCATGACGCTTTCCCGGGAGCACGGCCTGCCGGTCTGCTTCGTCCGCGTTCAGCGGCGGCCCGTCGGCAACCGCCCGCCGGAGCAGTCCCCGGAGCTCGTGCGTTACGTGGCCGACCTGAAGGCGTGGCTCGAGTCGAACGGCGCGCTCTTCCACGACGACACCGGGGATCCCGAGATGACGCTGGATCTCTATCGTGACGGCGACCACGTGAACGATCGCCGCCGCTACACGGAGATCTTCCGGAAGCGGCTCGATCCGCTGTTCCGATGATCTTCCACAGCCTCGACTTCCTCGTCTTCTTCGCGGTCGTCGTCTCGATCTACTGGCGGCTCTCGCATCGCTGGCAGAACATCTGGCTCCTCGGCGCCAGCTACGTGTTCTACGGGTGGGTGCATCCCTGGTTCGTCATCCTGATGCTCGTGTCCACCACGGTGGACTACTGGGCGGCACAGCGGATGGAGGAGGACCCCGGGCGCAAGAAGGCGTACCTCTACGCGAGCCTCGCGGTGAACCTCGGAATGCTCGGGGTGTTCAAGTACTTCAACTTCTTCGTCGAGAACGTGCGCGAGGTGCTCGCCAGCGTCGGCCTCGACGTGTCCCCCCCGGTCCTGGAGCTGGTGCTCCCTGCCGGCATATCGTTCTACACGTTCCAGGCGCTCAGCTACACCGTGGAAGTCTACTGGGGGCACATGAAGGCGCGGCGGAACCCCGTGGATTTCGCCCTGTTCGTGGCGTTCTTCCCGCACCTCGTGGCCGGGCCCATCATGCGGGCCATGAACCTGCTCGTGCAGGTGGAGCAGCCCCGGACCTGGAACACCGACCGGGCCCGCAACGCGGTGCTGCTCATCGTTTGGGGCTTCCTCAAGAAGCTGGTGGTGGCCGACAACGTGGGCGTGATCGCCAACCGAGTGTTCAGCCACCAGGACCCCTCGTTCGAGATGCTGTGGGCCGGCGTGTTCGCGTTCGGGCTGCAGATCTACGCCGACTTCTCCGCCTATTCGGACATTGCCCGCGGAACCGCCCGGTGGTTCGGTTTCGAGCTGATCCTGAACTTCAACCACCCCTACATCGCCCACAGCCCGGCCGACTTCTGGCACCGGTGGCACATCTCGCTCTCGACCTGGTTCCGGGACTTCGTCTACATCCCGCTGGGCGGCAACCGCGTGCCGGCGCTGCAGCGCGAGGCCAACCTGTTGGCCACATTCCTCGTTTCCGGCCTCTGGCACGGGGCCAGCTGGAACTACGTGCTTTGGGGCCTGTACCATGGCACACTAGTAGTAGTCACGCGGACCGTCGGGCGGCTCCTGGGGCTTCCCGCGAAGTGGCCTGGTCCGCTGGCTATCGTCCAGATCGTCCTGACCGTATCGGCAGCGTTCGCCGGCTGGCTGTTCTTCAGAGAGACCAACC
>JADZCN010000104.1 GCA_020851565.1 Acidobacteriota bacterium
AGGCCGAGGCCTCTCCGGTCGCCCTCCGGGCGCCCTCCGAGGCCCCCGCCTCGCTTGGTTTCTGTCTGGACATACCCCATTCTCCTTGCTCCAAAGGGCTGTCCAATCATTTCGTGCGGCGCGGGACGGCTATCAGGACCCGATCAATGCTCGATGTTCAAGGACATTCGGGACGCGCAGTTCAGCGGTATCCGGGTGTTTCCAAACTGGTGGTGGACCACTGGCCCTGATACCATTCAGGCATCTGATCTACTGTTCAACCCTGGAACGGGTACGGTGAACAGCTCTGTCTACGCGAATCTCCGAGACACAGTACGTCGAGCTGGTGAACACGGATTAGTGGTAGACGTGTCGTTCGCCGCGGAAGTCAACGGTTATCCATCGTGGTACTTTTCTGCAATGCAGGACGTCGTGAACAGACTCAAGAACGACGGCACCCCGAACGTGATTCTCGACCTGCAGAACGAAGCGAGCCTTTTATTACCGAACAGCGGTCCGTCCTGCCCGACGAACTGCTGGGCCGACCTTTTCTGGCCGCTCAAGGATATCCATCCGCAGCGAAAGATGATGTTCTCGATCGAGCCCAATGGGACGTACGGCCCGTATACATATGCCGCGTACGGATCGGCTGCTGCGGGGTACACGGCGAATCTTCAGGTCACAAGTCCAGTTACCGGCGTTACGTACACGCTTGACGTCGCTGCATTCCACGACCCCAGGGACTACACCATCGGCAACGAGTGGTGGCATACGCGGACATCCAACAGAGTCGGGGATATTCGCGTAGTGACGACTGATCCCGTCTACTTTCAGGAACCCGACCGCTGGCTGGCGTCCGGAAGCCAGAGCACACTGACAGCGGCCAACTTCCGTGAGGCAGCGGCTCGGGCAAAGCTTGCAGGGGCGGCTGCATGGACGTTCCACACGGAGGGCGGATTCTGTCTGAGCGGTGTCTGCACAGGTCTATCAGGCTCGGTAGAGCCGGCGACGTTCTCGACTATCGGAGCGCATGTTGCCGCCCGGTGCTCACCTAACTACACCGTGCCGAGCTGCACGAGCACGCCGTAACTGCGTCGATGGCGCTCCGTAACTGCCTGCGCCAACCGCGATGTTGTGAGCGGGTTGGCGCAGGCAGTTGCGGAGCAGCGCGTGAGTCAATGCATTCGTAGTTGAGATTCGGTGACGGCCTTCTCGGTTTACGCGGCTGACTTCTTCCCCTTCGAGACGTGGTCGCAAGTCGTGTCGCAAGGCCTGTTGCAGCAGGAGCAATGCTTCGTAGTGCTTGATGCGACGCAGTTGTGGCTCGAGGTCCAGTAGGGGCGGTCGCGAGCCAACGCTGTTTCTGGTCGCTGTTCCGCCAGTGGTCGACGCGCTGCACGCGTGCCTCCACTCTCGCGTGGATCGATTCGAGCAGGTTCGTCGTCTTCAAGCTGATCCCCAGCTCCGCGAAGACGCCCAGCCGATGCAGGGTCAACGTCTCCTCGAGGCCTTCGTCGAGACTCGCCGCCGCCGTGGCATTGAGGAGCCGCAGTTCCTGACGCACCGCCTTCACGGCCTTGAGCGCCCCGTCGTGGGTCGGGTGCTCACACGCCGCCTGGAGCTTGCGCCGAATCGCCGCCCGGTGCGTCTCGGGCAGATAGCTCACGACGTTCTCGCGCTTGTGCCACTGACAGCAGGGAAGCACCGCCGCGGCCCGGAATACCTCGGCGACCGCCGCGTGGAGCCGCTTGACGCCATCCGTGACGACCAGCAGGCCCTCCTCCGCTCGGAGCCCGCGCTCCACCAAGCCGCGGAGAAAGGCTGCGCAGACGCGCCGGTTCTCCGTCGCCGTCTGCACAAAGCCGAGAGTCCGCTTGCTGGTAAGATCATCAGCAAGAGCTCAGCTCCGGTTACTTCTGGTCTGAACATCCCAGATCCCACAGGCGAAACTGCCAGTAGGTATACGGGAGTTCGACTTCCGGTTTGTCGGCGAGGTACTCGACGACATCGGCCCGTAACTCGGAGAGCGCCTTCCAGTCCGACGTGGCGAAGTAGCACGCGCCTCGCTCGCGGCGAAGGTAATCGATGACGGTAGGCAGCAGCGACTCCGCGTCGAAACTCCAGCCCTTCCGATGAGAGAAATACAGCAGCATCGGCGAGTTCGTGCCGCCGTGCCGGTAGTCCATCGTCACGAGCAGGGCGTCCTTCGGCGTCACCACGTCGATGGCCCAACCGGCCGTCACCATCAGAGGGCCCAGCTGGTCTGCACGATAGAGCGTCCGGATGCCGTACTCGTTCCGGAAATTGAAGACGAAGTAGCCAATGGCCGCGGCGGCGCACACCGGAATGGCGACTGTCCGCATCATCCCCAAGCGGCGCCACCGTGTGGCATCGAAGACGGGCGCCATCGCCAGTCCGGCGTACAGGGCCAGGGGCGGAAGGGTGGGCAATTGGTGGAACTCGTGCGGCACCTGGCCCGCAAGCGACACAAGGACCAGTGATGCCGATGCCAGAGCCCACACGTCGACGATGGTCCGCCATGGGAGCGGCCGCCAGACGAAGAGCGCCCCCGCGAGCGCGGCCACGAAGAGCGGTGGCGTGAGATGCAGTGAGTAGAACCGCTTCGCCAGCCTCCAGAACGTGTCCATCGTCAGGAGGTCCGCGCGCGTCCAGTGGGACACCGTGGCAAACGGCCCGCTCCACGCCGCGATGTCGCCGGGGTAGGTTCCTGAAGGACGGAAGATGGCCTGCGTGAGGCCCGTCTCCTGATAGAGCAGGTCTGCGTGCAGATACCAGAGGAAGACGGCTCCGAGTGCGGCAAGAGGCGCCGCCACGAACCAGGGGTCGGCCAGCAGCCTGTTGCGACGCGTGATGATGCCGCACCAGATTACCGGCCCGAGGACGAGAATTGCCGGAATCTTCACGAGTCCGGCCAGCGCAAGGCTGGTGGCTCCGAGCAGCGCCGCGAGGCGCGATGAGGTCTGGACGTAGATGACGTAGCCGAGGACAGCGCCGACCGAGAAGAAGAGCATCGGCACGTCGGACAGCAGGGTTCGGCCGAAGTACACGTTGCTTGGAGACAAGGCGAGGACGGCTGCCGATGCCAGCCCCGCGGGCCTTCCGAAGAGTCGGGTGCCCACCAGGTAGAGGAGCCACACGGTCCCGACCGAGAACACCACGGCGACGGCGCGGCCCGCCGCGGAGTTCACTCCGGTGATCCGCCACGTCCAGGCGGTCAGGAGATGGAGCAGCGGGAACTCCATCCCGACACGCCCGTCCGGCCCGCCCCAGTTGACCATCGGCTTCGCGAACTGGATCGGACCCTCGGCCCAGTTCCGCGCGATGTCCGCGTTCGTGACCTGGCGCCAGCTGTGGGCGTCGACGTACGGCGCGTCGATCCGATAGAGCCGGAACGACATGGCGACGATCAAGATCGCAAACAGCGCCCAGTCAATCCGGACTCGAGGCAAAGGTGGGGACTCTGGAGAGGTAGGCCCGGGGTGGCAGCGGCCGCCAAGCCGCTGCGCACCCGGGTTTTATCAGGCCCGCCGACTACGGCGTGAAGCCGGCGTCGAGGTACGGAATCAGCGTCCAGCGGGCTCCTGTCGAGAAGAGCACCGTTTGGTCCTGCCAGCTGGCGCTGGGACTGTTGCCGCAGTGGCCTCCGATGATGTCCACCACGTGGACCCAGTAGGTCCCCTCATCAGGATCGGACCCGTAGTTGTAGGTAATCACGTCCTGGGACAAGTCACCGACGTTGGCCCGCTTCCAATTGAGGCCCCACCGCGTGTCCTCCTGGCGAAGCCGCTCGACGACGCGGAACATGAAGTTGTTGTTACCACCGTGCTCCTTGCAGGAGTTCCGCAGGTCGCCGGGATACTGCCGTGCGACCTCCTCGACCACCGATGCGCGGTTGGGCAGCGGGAGGTAGTTGGGAGGCGTCGGGCCCGACGGATTCGGCGCGCGCTGACGGCCCGGCGGCGGCAAGCCGTCGATGGTGATCACCGTCTCGGGACCGGTCGCCTGTGTTCCGCACGAAAAGCCAGCCGTGACCGTGCCGTAATAGGTCCCGAGGGGAGCATTGAAGACCGAATAACCCGCCGATTGCGGCCCGAGGGGCAACGTGAGAGTTACGGGCCCTCCTGGCGTCTCGGAGAAGTTGAGCTGGTAGCCGGAAGCTCCGGGCACGGGCGTCCAGCTGAAGCGGACGAACGTGCTGAACACGAGCGTATTGAGTGAACGTGCCGGGGGAGCCGAACAGGCGCCGCCGACCGGCATCAGGAGCTGAACTTCGTTCGAGGGCGCACTCGCACCGGCGCCATTGGAGGCCAGCACGCGCACGTAGTACGTGCCGGGCGGCACGTTCGGGACCACGGCCTGGACGCCGTTGCCCACAGGGAAGGTGCCGATGTCAGAGCCTCCCGGCATCGAGCCCGCCTGCAGCAGCATGGTGTCTGGCGCGCCCCCCCCGGAACCCTGGTCCCAAGTGAAGAGGGCGGTCGTGCCGTTCATGAACGACTGAAGATTGACAGGCGCGGCCGGCGGCGCGACAAGCGAGACGACGTTGACGACGATCTCATTCGATGCGGGACTCTCACCGGTTGCATCGACCGCATAGACGCGGACGTAGTACGTGCCCAGGGGAGCGTCCATGCTCACGCTGGTGACGCCACCGACGTTCTGGGAGAGGACGACGCCTCCAGGCGCGAGGCCAGCCTCGAGGCGATAGGTGGTGGCGTCCGGGACGGCATTCCAGGTCAACGTGACGGTGGGCCCAACGACCAGTGCCGGTTCCAGCACGGGCGCTAGAGGGACTGCCCTCAGCGACGGGGCGACGGTCAGCATGCCGACCGCGATCAATCCGGCGAACGCTGCCGCACGCATCATGGGTAGTCTCAACAAACGCATCCTCACTTCCTTTCCCTGACGGGCCCCAATGCCCGGTCCGTCGCCTGTGCCCTTCACAGGCAGCCTTCGCGGCACGGCCTAAGGCTGCCCCCCTGCCGCGATATACGGTTGCAGCGTCCAGCGAGCGCCGGTGGTTCCGAGAACCGTCTGGTCGATCCACGCCCACGTCGGGTTCGGTCCACAGTGTCCGCCGATGACGTCCACGACATAGGTGTTGTAGGTGCCTTCGTCCGGATCGGCGCTGTAATTATAGTCGACGACATCCTGCGACATATCGCCGACACGGGCGCGCTTCCAGTTCAGTCCCCACCGCGTGTCGTGGCGGCGCAGTACCTCCACCAGCCGAAACAGCCAGACATTGTTCCCTCCGTGCTCGACGCACGAGTTGCGGAGGTCGTTGGGATAGGCCGCGGCGACAGCGGCGACGACATGCCTCATATCAGGGAGCGGCAGGATCTGCCCGGGCGGCGGGTTCGGCGTGCGCGGACCGCTGCCGGGTGGCGGTCCCTCGATCGTCAGGGCGATCGTCTCCGACGTCGTCTGGGCGCCGCAGGACGCACCCGTGACGATACGAGCGTAGTAGGTGCCCGCCGGGGCGCCCGGGTAAGTGGCCGAAGTGGTGCCGGCACCGAAGGTGTTGGAAACGAGCGTGGGGCCGCCCGGCGTATTGGTCACCTCGAGGCGATACCCGGACACGCCGGCGACCGGCGTCCAGGAGAACGACACCGTGCTGCCGCTCACCGAGGCGGTCAACGACGATGCGCCGGGCGCGCTGCAGCCGCCGCCTGGTGTCATGTCCACCTGCACCTCGTTCGAGGGGAGGCTGCGCCCGGTCGCATTGGCGGCGTAGACGCGGACGAAGTACGTCCCAGGCGGCACGCCGGGGATGCTGACGCTGGTCGAGATGGGGAGGGGCACGGCGCCGAGATTGGCGCCGCCGGGGAAGGTGCCGGCCTCGAGAATGACACCCAGCGGGAGCCCGCCGCCCAGGCCGGCCCGCCACGAGAAGTTCACCGTCGTGCCGACGACGTCGGCCTGGAGGTTCGACGGCGCGGCTGGCACCGCCTGGGCGCCGCCGCCAACCGCGAGCGCGACCTCGTTCGAGGGCCCGCTGATGCCGGTGGCATCGATGGCATGGACCCGGACGTACGCGCTGCCAACGAAGGGCGACGTGAAGGTGAGGCTGGTGACCGGGCCGATGACTTCCGCGTAGTTCTCCAGGCCAGGCGCGATGCCAATCGCCAGGCGATAGCCGAGCGCACCGGACACGGCAGACCAACTCAGGGTGACCTGCTGTCCCGCCACGACCGGCGCGTAGAGCGTCGGGGCCACGGGAATGGCCTGAACGACCGGGTGCACGACGATCGCGAGGAGTACGGCCGCCAGCCCCGATCGCCAAGCCCTCTTTCTATCTGCCCACACGAGCATCGCAAACGTCCTTTCGCGATAGGGGAGAGGCTTGGGATTTCGCGTCCGGGGGGGCTGGGAGGCCCCACGGGTGAAAAACCGACCCCGAGTATAGCACGGGACCCCGATCACACGACCGCAGCCAAGCTCAGCCGTGACAGACCGCGATGCTATAGTCGAGAGCCATGCTCGTTCGAAAGATTGGAGTCCTGACCGGGGGCGGCGACGCGCCCGGGCTGAACGCGGTGATCCGGGCGGTGGTCAAGGCCGCCTGCAACGCCGGTATCGAGGTCATCGGCCTGGAGGACAGCTTCGACGGCCTCCTGGACCCCTCCCGCACCCGGCCCCTGACGCCGGCGGACGTGACTGGCATCCTCAGACTCGGCGGGACCATTCTCGGCACGACCAACCGCGGGAATCCCTTCGAGTATCCCGCCGATACCCCCGAAGGCAAGGTGGACTACTCGGACCGCGTCGTCGATACCTTCCACAAGATGGGCCTCCATGCGCTGGTTGCCATCGGCGGGGACGGCACGCTCGCCATCGCCCACCAGTTCTTCCTCAAGGGCATCCCCATCGTCGGCGTCCCCAAGACCATCGACAACGACATCGTCGGGACGACCACCTGCTTCGGGTTCGACACGGCCGTGTCGTTTGCCGCGGACGCGATCGACCGGCTGCACTCCACCGCCGAGGCCCACAAGCGCGTGATGGTGGTGGAGGTGATGGGGCGCTACGCGGGGTGGATTGCGCTTCACGCGGGTGTCGCCGGCGGCGCCGACGTCATCCTGATGCCTGAGATTCCCTACAAGCTGGAGCGTGTCGCCGAGCACGTGCGCCAGCGCGAGAAGCTCGGGGCCAAGTTCAGCATCGTCGTCGTGGCGGAGGGGGCCAAGCCGTTAGGCGGTTCCGCCGTCGTCCTCGAGGCCGCCCACGCGGGACACGTCGAGCGGCTGGGCGGCATCGGCGCACAGGTGGCCACCGCGCTCGAGGACATGACGGGGAAGGAAGCGCGCTACGTGGTGCTCGGGCACCTGCAGCGCGGCGGGGCACCCACGGCGTTCGACCGCGTGCTGGCGACGCGCCTCGGCGGGAAGGCGGTGGAACTGCTGCGGCGCGGCGTTTACGGCAAGATGGTGGCGAACCATCCACCCGACATGGTGCCCGTGCCGCTGGCCGACGTCGTCGGCCGCACGCGCACCGTGCCGCTGGACTACGACCTGCTCACCACGGCGCGAGCGATCGGCATCTCGTTCGGGGAGTAGGCACGAGGGGTTCACAGCACGAAGGGTTCGTTGAACCTCTGCGCTTCGGCGCCCTCGTGCTTCGAACCTCTGTGCTTCGAACCTTCCGGGGTTCGAACCTCCGTGCCTGACCCTACTGTGCCAGCACGTCGAGGTACTTCAGCGCGCCGCCGGTGTTGAAGAGCACCACGGTTTCATCGCGCTTGATGCGGCCGTCGGCGGCCAGGCGGCGGATGGCGGAGAGGGCGGCGCCGCCTTCAGGGGCCGCGCTGACGCCCTCGTGCCGGCCGATCTCGAGCATGTCCAGGACCATCTGCTCGTCGGTGACCGCGACGGCCGCGCCGCCGCTGTCGCGGACGGCCTGCAGGATGAGGAAGTCGCCGATGGCGCGAGGAACCCTGAGGCCATCCGCACGCGTGTGCGCGTTCTCCCAGGGCGCGGCCTTCTCCGTCCCCTGATCGAACGCCCGAACGATGGGCGCGCAGCCCGCTGCCTGGACCGAGACCATGCGCGGCCTGTGGCCGGACGCAACCCACCCGATGGCCTCCATCTCCGCGAAGGCCTTCCACATGCCCACCAGGCCCGTGCCGCCGCCGGTGGGATAGATGATCCAGTCCGGCAGCTTCCATGCGAACTGCTCGGCCAGCTCGTACCCCATGGTCTTCTTGCCCTCCACCCGGTACGGCTCCTTCAGCGTCGAGACGTCGTACCAGCCGAGGGGCTTGCCCTTGTCGGCCGCCATCTTCCCGGCGTCGGTGATGAGGCCATCGACCAGCGTGACGGTTGCGCCGTAGAGCCGGCACTCGTCGATGAAGGGGCGCTTGGCGTCCTTCGGGATGAACACCTGGCACTCGAGCCCGGCGGCGGCGGAGTAGGCGGCGGCGGCGTTGCCCGCATTGCCCGCGGTGGGGAGCGCAATCGTCGTCGCGCCCAGCGCCTTCGCGCGCGTGATGGCCGCCGACTGTCCACGGGCCTTGAACGAGTTGGTCGGGTTCAGCGATTCGTCCTTGATGTAGAGCCGATCGAGCCCGAGTGTCGCGCCCAGGCGCCGCGCGTGGAACAGGGGCGTGAACCCTTCCCCGAGCGTGACCGGCTCGTCACCGGGCAGGAGGGGCAGCATCTCGCGGTAGCGCCACATGTTCGGCTCGCGGCCGACGAGCGAGTCGCGCGACCAGGCGCGCGCGGCGGCCAGATCGTAGCGGGCGAGCAGGGGCAGGCCGCACGACGGACAGAGGAAGTGCCGCTCGCGCGGGTCGAAGGGACCCGCGCCGCAACCGGAGGCGCATTCGAGATGGGTGAAATACATGGCTCAGATCAGGGTGCAGGTGCAGGGGTGCAAGGTGCAGGGGTGCGAGGTGCAGGGGTGCGAGGTGCAGAGGTGCCCGGGTACCTGGGTGCAATGGGGCATGGGTGACCGCGGTCTGTGTGCGGCGGCGGCCAGGCGGGTCGCAGGCCAACCGCCGCATCACGAGAGCGCCAGCATAACAGCGGCCGCTACTTCCCCAGGAGTTCGGCGTCCTTCTTCTGCTGGAGGTCGTCGATGGCCTTGATGTGCTCGTCGGTGGCCTTCTGCACCTCGGCGAGGGCGCGCTTCTCGTCGTCCTCGGAGATCTGGTGGTCCTTGAGCATCTTCTTCAGCTTGTCGTTGGCGTCCCGGCGGACCGTGCGTACATGATTGCGGCCCTCCTCGGTCATCTTGTGGACGTGCCGGGAGAGTTCCTTGCGGCGCTCGTCGTTGAGCGGCGGGACAGGGATGCGCACCACCTTGCCGTCGTTCGCAGGGTTGAGGCCCAGATCGGAGCTGCGGATGGCGCGCTCGATGGCCCCCATCAGCGACTGATCGAATGGCTGCGCTACGATCATCGTCGGTTCGGGAATGGAGAGGCTGGCCACCTGGTTGAGCGGCATCTTCGATCCGTAGGCATCGACGTGGACCGCGTCGAGCAGCCCGGTCGTGGCCCGCCCCGTGCGCACCTGCGCCAGTTCCTTGCGCACGTAGTCCACCTGCCCGTCCATGCGCTTCTTGACCTCTCCGAACAGCCCCTTCAGGTCGCTGACATCCATCGCTGAACCCTCGTGCGTTGAACCTCTGTGCTTCGAACCTCTGTGCTTCGAACCTGCGTGCTTCGAACCTTCGTGCTTCGAACCTGCGTGCTTCGAACCTTCGTGCTTCGAACCTCTGTGCCTACGCCCCCACCGTCGTGCCCACCGACTCGCCCATGACCACCCGGCGTATGCTGCCAGGCTCGGTCAGGCTGAAGACGACGATGGGCAGCTTGTTGTCCATGCAGAGCGAGATGGCCGTGGCGTCCATCACCTGGAGCCGCTCCTGCAGCACCTGCAGGTACGAGACGCGATCGTAGCGCGTCGCATCCGCGTGCTTCATCGGGTCGGCCGTGTAGATGCCGTCCACCTTGGTGGCCTTGAGGATCACTTCAGCCCGCATTTCCATCGCGCGCAGGGCGGCGGCGGTGTCGGTGGTGAAGTAGGGGTTGCCCGTGCCGGCTGCGAACACGACGACCCGTCCCTTCTCGAGGTGGCGGACGGCCCGCCGCCGGATGAACGGCTCGGCCACGGCGCGCATCTCGATGGCCGTGAGCACGCGGGTGGCCACACCGTGCTGCTCCAGCGCATCCTGCAATGCGAGGGCGTTGATGACCGTTGCGAGCATGCCCATGTAGTCGGCAGTGGAGCGGTCCATGCCGCGGGCGCTCGCGGCCAGGCCGCGGAAGATGTTGCCGCC
>JADZCN010000105.1 GCA_020851565.1 Acidobacteriota bacterium
AGGCCGAGGCCTCTCCGGTCGCCCTCCGGGCGCCCTCCGAGGCCCCCGCCTCGCTTGGTTTCTGTCTGGACATACCCCATTCTCCTTGCTCCAAAGGGCTGTCCAATCATTTCGTGCGGCGCGGGACCGGACAGTGATCCTGACATCGCACATTTCGTCTGGAATCCTCAGCTCGGCTTGGGAGTGGTGCCCCGCGCCCTCGTTGAGAATGAGCGGAAGGCGGCCGTCAAGTTCTGGGGCACCCTTCGCGGCTCCGGGATCGAGTACGACATGACCGGGTGGCGTGCTGTGCGAGGATGCTCGAACGCCGCGGTCGAGAAGATGACCGCCCTTGCATTCGGCCGTCCCATCGAGCCAGTTCTGAAGATTTGAGGCATTGGGAACCACGTCACGAATACGGCTGATTCTGGGACAGGCCACGCCGCGTCGGTATCGCCAAGAAATCAAGGGCGAAAGTCTGCTGTGTTGTCGGCACCCTTCTGGGACACTGGCGTCTTCGGGAGTGCCCGTCGCCTGGCGCGGGCCGCGTCATCAAGAACGCGGCCCGCCCGCCATCAAGGTCTGACCACTCGGAACGGCCCTGGCCCCAGAGTCGCCAGATCGAGCGTGGCGACAACAGGCAGCAAGTTGCTCGTCGTGTCGGGACTCGTGTAGACGAAGCAGCTTGGCGTGCTGTTGGTCATCTTCGACGCAATCGGCAGGCTCTGAGTCGCGACCGTGTTGTCCGCAACATAGAGGACCTGTGACCCCGGCACCGAACCCGCCGCAACGGTGAGAGGGACCATGGCGCCACCGCTGTCGCCGGCCGCAATGTACGCCGCGCCCGTGCAGTCATTGGCAGCAAAGAGGACTTCCAAAGTCTGCGTGTTACCCATCCACAGGTCGGGCCTGACATCGACGAGCGCCAGATACCCACCCACGTCGAGGGCGACGCGAACCGACCTGGCGACGACGTCGTTGCTCACGTCGACCACGGGTCCGATCACGCCTCCATTGGCATTGAGGAGCTGCAGCACGGGTTCACCGCTGGGCCCGGTTGGTCCCGCAGGGCCCGCTGGCCCTTGGGGACCTGCGTTGCCTGTGGGGCCCGCGGGTCCCTGAGGTCCTGATGGGCCGGCAGGTCCTGCCGGCCCAGTGGGCCCCGAGGGGCCCGCCGGACCCTGTGTTCCAGTCGGCCCCTGCGGCCCGGCAGGACCCGAATCACCGGGAGGCCCAGGAGGCCCCGCCGGTCCGGTGGGTCCCTGAAGGTCGCCAACCAGATCGAAGTTGCGGATTACGGCGTTGAGCGAGCCGGTTGGGGGAAGGAAACTGGGCGAAGGCGACGTAACCGCCTGGAGGTAGTACCTGTCGAGCGTCGTCCCGACGAACGGCGGCGCGATGCCCACCGTGGCTGACCCCGTGCCGTCGAGTGTGCCCGTGGCGAGGATGACCACGTCCACGCCAACTCGGAGCGCGACGCCTCCGAAGCTGAAGCCGGCGTTGGTCGAAGACCCGATGACGGCGAAGGAGAACCCTGGAGGGCCAGTGAGAGTGGCGGTGGTCGAGCCGCCGGGGCTGACGACTGATGGGCTGACGGAAATCTGGGGAGTCTGCGCCAGCGCGGAGCTGGCTAAGAGCAGAGGCAGAGTGATTGCGGCGAGAATGCGGCTCGGCAACATGGGTTCCTTCTCGATTGGGAGAAGCGCCCGATGTGGCCGAGACGCTCTCAAGTCGGGCGGTGAACTCCGACAGGGACCGCAACGGATTCTAGTCGAAGGTTCGGTCGAATCAACAGATTGTCACTTCGGTCCGCGACGCTAGCGTCGTGCTCTTGCCCGGTGTAGAACCGACCTCGACACCCCGAGCACGGCCGCTGCCGCACCAACCGGCAGGTGCGCGGTTCCGGTGACATCCGCAGCAGAGATGCGGGCCTTGGGGCGGCCCAGACGCCTGGCCAATACCAGCGAGGGCGTGCTGTCGTCCCCACGCTCTACGTCCGACATCCTGCTGGCTTGCAGTACAACAATGAACATCTGGCCCGAATTCACAAAGCCCTGGTCGAGGAAGTGGCTCGATTCGCCTAGGGCGGCAATCCCCGAGGCTACGACCTGATTCAGCCCAACCGACTCGCCCACATTCGCTCGATGGCGAGTGTGACCCCATCTGTCCCACGTGCCTCGTCTATACTCGTGGCCGGATGACCCCACGGGGGCGCCACCTGGTGCCTCCGGGGCGGCCGACCGGGCGTCGGCTTCCCTCATCAAACAAGGTGAAATGGCACTCAAGAAGTCCGAACTCTACTCATCCCTCTGGGCCTCCTGCGACGAACTCCGCGGGGGCATGGACGCCAGCCAATACAAGGACTACGTCCTCGTCCTGCTCTTCGTGAAGTACGTCAGCGACCGCTACGCGGGCCAGCCGTACGCCTCCATCACCGTCCCGGAGGGCGCGAGTTTCGCCGACATGGTGGCGCTCAAGGGCAAGCCCGACATCGGCGACCAGATCAACAAGAAGATCCTCGCCCCGCTGGCCCAGGCCAACCACCTGGCGGACATGCCGGACTTCAATGATCCGGCCAAGCTCGGCAGCGGCAAGGAGATGGTGGAGCGGCTCACCAACCTGATCGCCATCTTCGAGAATTCTGCGCTCGACTTCTCGAAGAACCGCGCCGACGGCGACGACCTGCTCGGCGACGCCTACGAGTACCTGATGCGGCACTTCGCCACCGAGAGTGGCAAGAGCAAGGGGCAGTTCTACACGCCGGCCGAGGTGAGCCGCGTCATCGCCCAGCTCCTGGGTATCCGTCACGCCAACCCCACTGCGAACACCACCGTCTACGACCCGACCTGCGGATCGGGATCGCTGCTACTGAAGGTGGGCGATGAGGCGGCCCACGGCCGGAACGTCCGGGTGACGCTGTATGGGCAGGAGAAGGACAACGCCACCGCCGGCCTGGCCCGGATGAACATGATCCTGCACGACTACCCGACCGCGGAGATCAGGCAGGGCAACACGATTGCGAATCCGCTGTTCCTGGAGGGCGACGCGCTCAAGACATTCGACTACGTCGTCGCCAATCCGCCGTTCTCCGACAAGCGGTGGAGCACGGGGCTCGACCCCGAGCACGATCCCCATCAGCGATTCCAGCCCTACGGCGTGCCCCCGAAGAAGCAGGGGGACTATGCCTACCTGCTGCATATCCTCCGGTCCCTGAAGCCGACCGGAAAGGGGGCGTGCATCCTGCCCCACGGCGTGCTGTTCCGGGGTGGCGCGGAAGGCGCCATCCGCCGAAATCTCGTCCAGCGTGGCTACGTCAAGGGGATCATCGGCCTGCCGCCCAACCTCTTCTACGGCACGGGCATCCCCGCCTGCCTTGTCGTCCTCGATAAGGAGGGCGCGCAGGCTCGCCAGGGCATTTTCATGATCGATGCCTCGAAGGGGTTCAGAAAGGACGGCCCGAAGAACCGCCTGCGTGAGCAGG
Organism: Acidobacteriota bacterium; assembly: GCA_020851565.1. GTDB lineage: Bacteria > Acidobacteriota > Vicinamibacteria > Vicinamibacterales > UBA2999 > VFZN01. The sequence goes on from JADZCN010000105.1 coordinate 3,461, forward strand.
ACATCCACAAGATTGTCGATGTCTTCACGCGGCAGGTCGAGCTTCCCCGGTATTCCCGCCTGGTGGCCGTGGCGGAGATCGCCGACGCCAAGAACGACTTCAACCTAAATCTGCCGCGTTACATCGACTCCACCGAACCCGAGGACCTCCACGACATCGACGCGCACCTGAACGGCGGTATCCCGAACCGCGACGTGGACGGGCTTGACCGCTACTGGCAGGTGATGCCGGGCGTCCGCGACGCCCTCTTCGAGTCGGCCGACCGGGAGGGCTACTGCCGCCTCAAGGTCCCAGTGTCCGAGGTCAAGTCCACGATCCTCGGCCACGCTGAGTTCGCCTCGCTCAATGCTAGGGTGAACCGGCGTCTCGACCGCTGGACGAACTCCAGCCGTTCACATCTCGAGGGCTTCGGCAAGGGCCGCCACCCCAAAGCCCTGGTTGAGACGATCAGCGAAGACCTGCTGGCTACCTTCCGTGAGGCTCCGCTGCTCGACGCCTACGACACCTATCAGCACCTGATGGACTACTGGGCCGCCACCGTGCAGGACGATTGCTACCTCATTGCCGCCGACGGCTGGCGCGAGGCCGCCCAGCCCCGGCTCATCGCCGAGGACAAGAACAAGAAGACCAAGGCCCGGCCCGACTTCACCCTGGGCAGGAAGAAGTACCAGACCGAACTCATCCCGCCCGCGCTCATCATCCGGCGCTGGTTCGCTGACGAACAGGCCGGCATCGAGAAGCTGGAAGCCGACGTGGCCGCGCTCCAGCAGCAGATGGAGGAAATGGCCGAGGAACACGGCGGCGAGGAAGGACTGCTGGCCGACGCCGCCAACGACAAGGGCAAGCTCACCAAGGCGAGCGTCACCGCCCGGCTCAAGGAAATCACAGGCGACGGCGACGCGGCGGACGAACTCAAGGCGCTCAAGGATTACCTCGCCCTCGTGGAACAGGAAACCGCCACCGCGGGCAAATTCGCCGAGGCGAGGGACGCCCTCACCGAAAAGGTCGCCGCCCTCTACTCGAAGCTCACCGAGGACGAGATCAAGACCCTCGTGGTGGATGACAAATGGCTGGGCACGCTGGCCGCCGCCGTGCAGGGCGAACTCGATCGCGTCTCGCAAACCCTCACCGGGCGCATCCGCCTGCTGACCGAACGCTACGCCACTCCGCTGCCACAGCTCACCGACGAAGTAGCTTCGCTCGCCGCCCGCGTGGATGGACACCTCAAGAAGATGGGAGCGGTATGGAAGTGAAGCCCGGCTACAGGCAGACCGAGGTGGGCGTCATCCCGGAAGAGTGGCAAGCCATCCTGCTCGACAAGGTGGCGAAGCGTGGCAGTGGTCACACACCAAATAAGAAACATCCCGAGTATTGGAATGGGGACATCAAATGGGTGTCGCTCGCCGACTCCGATGCGCTCGATGATCTCTATATTTCCGACACTTACGCGAAGATAACTCCGCTTGGAATCGCGAACTCTTCTGCTGTCCTTCACCCAGCGGGGACGGTTGTGCTGTCGCGAGACGCGGGGATTGGAAAGAGCGCCATCCTGAGCACCGCGATGGCCGTGAGTCAGCACTTCTTGGCGTGGCGGTGCGGTCCACATCTAGACAACAAGTTCCTGTACTACTGGCTACAACGACAAAAGCCAGAGTTTGAGCGAATCGGCAACGGAAGCACCATCAAGACGATTGGCCTGCCCTATTTTCGAGACCTCAAGATTCCACTGCCACCGCCGCTCGAACAACGCGCTATCGCGGAGGCGTTGAGCGATGTGGATGTGCTGCTGGGCGGACTGGACCGGCTCATCGTCAAGAAGCGCGACCTCAAGCAGGCCGCCATGCAGCAACTCCTCACCGGCCAAACCCGCTTGCCGGGATTCAGTGGGGAGTGGGAGGTTAAGAGTCTCGGGGACGTGGGAACGTTCGTCAAAGGGAGCGGAGTTCGCAAGGATGAGGCGAACAGCGGAGACCTACCCTGCGTTCGATATGGCGAACTATATACACATCACAATGACTACGTCCGATCGTTCAATTCTTGGATCTCGGCGACGGTAGCGTCAACCGCGGCAAGACTTGTTCAGGGTGACCTCCTGTTCGCAGGCTCTGGAGAAACGAGGGAGGAGATTGGGAAGTGCGTGGCCTTTGTTCAGAGCTGCGAGGCATACGCAGGTGGCGACTGTACCGCCGCACGCGAATTGGACAGCGCGTTGATGATAATCAGGCCGCCGGTCTGACGGCAAACGCCTGACGCGCCTGCGTCGGGGAGCGATAGCCGAGTCGGGCGATCAGCCACTCACGGTTG
>JADZCN010000106.1 GCA_020851565.1 Acidobacteriota bacterium
CTTTGGCGAGTGGGACCACGGCAAACCTGGTCTCCTGCAAGCGTACGGCGAAGTCCTCGGCGTCACTGACGAAGAGCAGATCCGACGGTTTCTAGATTGCCTGGGACACAAGAAGGTCAAGGGGTGATTAACGACAATTAGTTTTGCCGGCCGACGACAATTAGATTTGCCGGTCTGCAGCGGGCGCGCACGGTCGTGGCAGGCTGCTCCGACGTGGAGGTCGGGGTGGTCACGGACAGGCAGGTGCGGCGCTTGCGGGAGCAGCGCATGGCTGGCAGGACGCTGGCCGCCGCAGCAGCGGCGGCGGGGATGAGTGAGCGCACGGCGCGGGTCTGGCAGGACGGCGCCGTGCCGTCGGAGACACGGCGGGCGCGGACGTGGCGGACGCGGGTCGACCCGTTCGCGGAGGTCTGGGCGACGGACATCGAGCCGCGCCTCCGGGCCGATACGAGGGGACGGCTCCAAGCCCTCACGCTGTTCGAGTGGCTGCAGACGCAGTACCCGGGCCGGTTCGGCCGCGGACAGCTGCGGACGTTGCAGCGCCGGGTCCGCGACTGGCGGGCGCTGTCTGGCCCGCCGCAGGAGGTCTACTTCGAGCAGACCGCCGTGCCGGGCCGCGAAGCCGCGATCGACTTCACCGACGGCCGGGCGCTCGAGGTGACGATCGCCGGTCGCGCGTTCGCGCACTTGTGGTTCGAATGGGTCCTCAGCTTCAGCGGCTGGACGTACGTCGAGCTCGCCCCGAGCGAGTCGTTCGAGGCACTCGTCTCGGGCGTGCAGGGCGCGTTGTGGACGCTCGGCGCCGTCCCCGCGGTGCTCCGTCACGATAGTCTCTCCGCGGCGACCCATGAGCTGAAGCGCAGCGGCGGGCGCCAGCTCACGACCCGGTTCCGCGGCGTCCTGGACCACTATGGACTGACGTCGTCGCGGATCCAGGTCGGTCAGGCGCACGAGAATGGCGTCGTCGAGCAACGGCACTTCCGCACCAAGGCGGCCATCGAGCAGGCGCTCCTGCTGCGCGGCTCGCGCGACTTCGCGGACGAGGATGCCTATACGCAGTTCGTGCGCGAGCGCCTCGAGGCGACCCGTAATGCGCCACTGGCCCCCCGGCTGCGCGAGGAGCGGCCGCATCTGCGGCCCCTGCCCACCGCGCCCGTCCCCAGCTACACGCGCTACACGTGCCAGGTGCGTCGCTGGAGCACGATCCACCTGGGCGGGCGCACCTACTCGGTGCCGGCGCGGCTCATCGGCCACACCGTGGAGGTGCGCCAGCATCCCGCCCTGGTGGAGGTCTTCTATCGGGGCACCTGCGTGGAGCGCATGCCCCGGCTGCACGGGCGTGACGCGCGAATCGACTACCGGCACATTAGCGGCAGCCTCGTGCGCAAGCCCGGTGCCTTCGCGCGCTACCGCTATCGGGAGGAGCTGTTCCCGTCGCTACCGTTCCGGGAGGCGTACGACGCACTGGTGCAGACGCACGGCGAGCGCGCCGATGTCGAGTACGTCCGCATTCTCCATCTCGCCGCCCAGACGAGTGAGGCCCTGGTGGCGCGCACGCTCCGCGGCTTGCTCGCCGACGGCGACGACGTCGCCTACGCGCGCGTGCAAGCCCTCGTGCGGCCCCCGACGCCGACCGTGCCGGTGCTGCACCTGCCCGCCCCGGATCTCGCCCAGTACGACGCGCTCTGCTTCGGAGGGGCGCGATGACGGTGGCGCTCACCGACCACGTCACGTCCCGGCTGCTGGAGTTCGGCCTCACCGCCGCCGCTCGCGAGTGGGTGCCCCGCTTCACTCAGGCCGCCCAGACGGCGGCACTGCCCGTCGTGGCAGAGATCCTCGATCTCGAAGCCGAGGAGCGCCGCCAGCGCCGCATCGCGCGGTTCCGGCAGGCTGCCCGCCTGCCGCCCGGCAAGACCTTCGCGACCCTGGATGAAGGGCGCTTGCCACTGCCCCTCGTGCAGCAACTCCATCAGATGGCCACCGGCGCCGGGCTCGCCACCGCGACGAACGTCCTCGCCTTCGGCCTGCCGGGGGTGGGCAAGACGCACGCGCTGTGCGCCGTCGCGGACGCCCTCGTCGAGGCCGGTCACCGCGTGCTCTACGCGCCCGCCTACGCGCTCGTGCAGGAACTGCTCGCCGCCAAACGCGCCCTGGAGCTGCCCCGCCTGCTGCGCAAGCTCGATCTCTTCGAAGCCATCCTCATCGACGACATCGGCTACGTGCAGCAGAGTCCCGACGAGGCCGAGGTGCTCTTCACGCTGCTGGCGGAGCGCTACGAGCGCCGCTCCGTGCTGATCACGAGCAATCTGGTCTTCAGCCAGTGGGACCGCATCTTCAAGGATCCGATGGCGACGGCCGCCGCCATCGACCGCCTCGTCCACCATGCGGTCATTCTCGAATTCGACGTCCCCAGCTTCCGCACCGACCGCTCTCGGCAGACGCCGGCGGCGGCGCCGCCCCCGCGACGGGGGCGGCCGCCGGCCTCGCTGGCCGGCCCGCGGCGACGACGCTGACACCGACGCCCAGGCGCGCGACCCGCCTGGCCTGTCCTCAACGTGGCGAGGCGGTCGCCCTCGCCCTCAATAGTGACCGGCAGAAGTAAGTGTCGCCAACCGGCAAATCTAGTTGACGTTGATCA
>JADZCN010000107.1 GCA_020851565.1 Acidobacteriota bacterium
TCCCTCGTGGCGGACCTGCCGCTATTCGTCGATCCCTTTCTCCTGTTTGCGAGCAGGAAGCCCGAGTACCGGAAGCTGCATGACGGGATCATCGACTACCTCAGGTTCCTGAGGGCCAGGGCGACCGCTGGCGAACTCGATCCTGCCCTTCGGAAGGCACTCTACTCGTTCCAGGAGGTCAAGCAGAACTGGTTTGGCTTCACACGAAACGGGAACCGAGGCGTCGGTCTCGGCGCCAAGTTCGCCGGCTCGCTGCACGCCAATCTACACTCGATTTTCGGCAACTTCGGCAGCGAGAAGATCACGAAGGCGAGCCACCTCGAAAAGCTCTGCCTGATTGATTCTGGGGTCGGCCGTGACCGGATCAGCGATTTCACGACGCGGCTGATCCTGGAGTTCCTCTGCAACTTCACCGAGCGCTTCACCCTCGACCACGTAGCGCCAGAGCTTCGGCGAGAGTTTTCCGTCCCACGAGTCGCCTTCAACTACGAGGTTCAGGCGTGGGCCCCCACGCGATTCACCCTGCCGGTGTTCCGTGGCGACTTCATCCTGCTGACACCCTCCGACCTCCTGACGAAGGACGAGACGTGGATCAACCGCCAGGATCTCTTCAGAGAGTTTCACAACATCCCCGAGGCGATCGGCAACGACACCCTGCGTGCGCAGATGAACGACTACTTCATACGGCAACTCCCGAAGGAGCCGAAGGATGAGGACGTCAGCAGGGCCATCGATGCCACGATTCGACAGTTCCCGGAACTCGTCGACTACTACATCCGCTACAAGGAGGAACACGAGGAAGACGCCAAGCGCACAAGCCTGAAGCGAGTTCAGTACTCAGAGCGTGTCTTCATCGACCACGCCAGCGCACTGGCCCACATCCTCGCCGCGGAGACCAGTTTCTATCAGGCGCCAGGGACGACCTACGCAGAGTGCCTTGAACGGATTCGGTTTCTCAAGCACGTGATCGAAGACCGCGGCGGCTATCGACTGTTCTACGTGGATGGCAGACCAATCGAACGCGAGTCGGACGTTCATGTGATGTTCGACCTTGTGTGGCTGGGCTCGCCTTCCGACGTCAATCGCGAAGTCAACAACGGTCGCGGTCCGGCCGACTTCACCGTCTCTCGGGGCGCGGCCGACAAGACCGTGATCGAGTTCAAACTCGCGTCGAACTCCCAGATCAAGCGGAACCTGGAAAAGCAGGCAGAGATCTACAAGAAGGGCGGGCGGGCGCAGAACACCATCAAGGTGATCGTGTTCTTTTCCGAACTTCAGGAGGCCAAGATCGTCGGCCTACTTCGTGACTTGAAGATGGAGGGCGCAGAGAACGTGACCCTCATTGATGCGCGCGCGGACAACAAGCCATCTGCATCGAAGGCGTAGCGTGAAGGACCTGGGCGAGGTAGTGGGAGCGTGTCCGGATGCGACCAGCCGAATTTGAGGAAAAGGAAGCGCTGACGGTGGCCTGATGTCTTGCGCGCGGTGCGTGCCTCACCCCGCGATCGCATCCCAGTACGGCCGCATCACGCGCGTCATCCGCAGCTGGTCCGCCTGCCGCCACAGCTCGTCGACCGTGCCCCTCCGCAGGCGGCGGTAGTCTCGCAGCGCCTCGACGGCGACATCGACGCCGATCCGATTGCGAAACCTGAAGCAGTCCACGACGGTCCGGGCAGGACTGGTGACGCGCACGGTCACGCCCTCGACGTCGTGTTCGTCGATGCCGGCGGTCAGCGCGGCACCGGAAACGCGCACGACGCGAACCGCCGCAACATCGAGCCGCGGGACACCTGCGCGCCGGTCGACCGCCAACCAGACCTCACGCGGGTGCTGTGTGCCGATGCCGTGGAAGCGGAGCGCCGTCAGCAGGCAGACGACACCCTTGGGTACGCGCTTGGCGACTTCGGCCAGTGTGTGATGCTCGCCGGGAGCGAAGGTGGCGGGCGCATAGAGGCCGCGCCCGAGGCGCGTCAGTTCGCCCTGACGCGTCATCCGTCTCACCTGCTCCGGGTGCAGGCCGAGCGCACGCGCCTCCGAAAGGCGGAAAACGCCCCGGTTCCGGATTGAGCGCGGAAGGCTCGACACGACGTGTTGTTATACACCCACTCGGTTGCAAGTGGATGTATATTGACACGCGACACAGGCCAAGGGGACGCAACTCCCTCGCCGGCTGGTATCGTCTGGAAACTCAACCGTGAATTGGACACTTGTGGATGTCGCCCGCCGGTAGCTCGAATGCCCCCGAGGCACGCGCGCGCGCCCACATCGACCAAGCGCTGACCGAGGCCGGCTGGACGCTGCAGGACCGCGACGACATGAACCTCGCCGCGGCCGACGCCATCGCCGTCCGCGAGTTCAAGCTCGATCGCGGCCACGGCTACGTGGACTACATGCTGTTCCTCGACGGCCATCCGGTCGGTGTCTGCGAGGCAAAGCCGGCCGGCACGGCCCTCATCGGTGTCGAGCACCAGGTGACGAAGTACGTCAAAGGCATCCCACCCGCCCTTGACGCGCCGTATACGCCGCTTCCGTTCGCGTACCTCTCGACCGGTGAAGAGACGCTCTTCATCAACCACTTCGACCCGCACGCGCGTACGCGGCCGGTGTTCGCGTTCCATCGCCCGGACACGCTGCGCGAATGGCTCACGGCTGACACGCTGGACGCGTGGCTCAAGCGATCTGGCGGGTTCTACACCGCCGCGGACGACACGAAGCCGTCGACGCTCCGCGCACGGCTGCGGGCGATGCCGCCCGTCGAACTGCCTGGTATGTGGCCGAACAAGGTCCAGGCCGTCGCGAGCGTCGAGAAGAGCCTATTCGACGACCGCCCGCGCTCGCTGATCCAGATGGCGACCGGCTCGGGCAAGACGCTGCTGGCCGTCACCACGCTCTACCGGCTGATCAAGTTCGGCGGCGCCCGCCGCGTCCTGTTCCTGGTGGACCGTGCGAACCTCGGCGAGCAGGCGGAGAAGGAGTTCCAGGGCTTCCGCACGCCGGACGACAACCGTCTGTTCACCGAGCTGTACGGTGTCCAGCGCCTGACGTCGAACACGATTGGTTCGTCCAGCAAGGTCGTCATCTCGACGATCCAGCGCCTCTACTCGATCCTCAAGAGCGAACCCGAACTCGATCCCGAAGCCGAGGAGCATTCGGAGCTGGACGGTGGGCCGGAGCCGAAGGAGCCAATGCCGATCGTCTACAACGCCGCCGTGGCGCCGGAGTTCTTCGACGTCATCTTCATCGACGAATGCCACCGGTCGATCTACTCGCTCTGGCGTCAGGTGCTCGAATACTTCGATGCGCACCTGCTTGGCCTCACCGCGACGCCGGCCAAGCACACCTACGGCTTTTTCAACCAGAACGTCGTCATGGAGTACCCGCATGCTCAGGCGGTGGCCGACGGCGTCAACTGCGATTACGAGGTCTACCGCATCCGTACGCAGATCACCGCTGCCGGTTCGACGATCGAGGCCGCGCCGGGGACGATGGTCGGCTATCGCGATCGGCAGACGCGCCGGACCCGCTGGGAAGCGCCGGACGAGGACGTGATGTACGAAGCATCCGATCTCGATCGGAACGTCGTCGCGCCCGATCAGATTCGCACGATCGTCAGAGCGTTCCGGGACAAGGTGCTGAAGGAGACGTTTCCGGAACGCACCGAGGTCCCGAAGACACTCATCTTCGCCAAGGATGATTCGCACGCCGAGGACATCGTCCGCATCGTGCGTGAGGAATTCGGCAAGGGCAACGAGTTCGCGCAGAAGATCACCTACAAGGTGACCGGCGCCTCGCCGCGCGACCTGATTCAGGAGTTCCGCAACAGCTACTACCCGCGCATCGTCGTTACGGTGGACCTGATCGCCACGGGAACCGACATCCGGCCCGTGGAGATCGTCATGTTCATGCGCAGCGTGAAGTCGCGCGTGCTCTTCGAGCAGATGAAGGGCCGCGGCGTGCGCGTGATCAATCCGGACGAGTTGAAGGCTGTCACGCCGGACGCGCGGGCCAAGACGCACTTCTTAATCGTGGACTGCGTCGGCGTCACCGAGCAGAAGCTCTCGGACACGCGTCCGCTGGAGAAGAATCCCACGGTCTCACTTCGGGCACTGCTCGACCACGTGGCCGCGAACGGAACCAACGACGGATACCTCTCATCCCTGGCCAGCCGGATTTCGCGCATCGACAAGCAGTGCGACGCGGACGACCGCAAGAAGGTGGACGAGGCATCGGGCGGCGTCTCGCTGGCGACCATCGCGGCCGGCCTGGTCCACGCGATCGACGATGACGTGCAGGAGCAGGCAGCGCGAAAGATGTACGCCCTGCCGAGCGACGTTGAGCCGTCGGAGGAGCAGATCCGGAAAGCCGCCGAGCCGTTGAAGCGACAGGCCATCCACACGCTCATGAGTAGGCCGGCGCTGCGGAAGCTGATTCTCGATCTCCGCCACAAGTTTGAGCAGGTGGTCGACGAGGTCAGCAAGGACCAGTTGCTTGCGGACCAGACCGGGTACAGTCCGGAGGCGCGCGACAAGGCCGCCGCGCTGGTTCACTCGTTCGAGCAGTACTTGACGGAGCACAAGGACGAGATCGACGCGCTGCAGTTCTTCTACTCGGTGCCGCACCGCAAGCGGTTGCGGTTTGCCGACATCAAGGCGCTGGCCGACGCCATCTCCGCCCCGCCGCGACAGTGGACGCCGGAGAAGTTGTGGCGGGCTTACGAGACGCTCGAGAAGTCGAAGGTCCGAGGGGCCGGCGCCGAGCGGTTGCTCACCGACGTCGTGTCGCTGGTCCGGTTCGCGCTCCATCAGGACGGCGAGCTCGTGCCGCACGCCGAGCGCGTTCACACCCAGTTCCAGTCGTGGCTCGCGCAGCAGCAGAATGCCGGGCGCCAGTTCACGGACGAACAGCGGCTTTGGCTGGAGATGATCCGCGACCACATTGCCACCAGCTTGGAGATCGACATCGACGACTTCGACCTGACGCCGTTCGCCGGCGAGGGCGGGCTCGCAAAGGCGTCTCAGGTGTTCGGGAAGGAGCTTCGAACGATCGTGAGTGAGTTGAACGAGGTGCTCGCGGCATGAGTTTGCCTCTCGGGTGGGCAGATGCCCCCCTCACCGACATTGCTGATGTCAATCCGGCAAATCCGGATGCCGTGCCGCCGGACGACACGTTGGTGTCGTTCGTTCCGATGGCCCTGGTGGAGGAGCTGACGGGCAGGCTCGATCCGTCGAAGCATCGTCCGTGGTGCGAGGTCAAGAAGGGGTTCTCGAAGTTCCAGGAAGGCGATGTCGTCGTCGCCAAGATCACGCCGAGCATGGAGAACGGCAAGGCTGCCCTCGCTCGGGGCTTGTCGCACGGCGTTGGGGCGGGCACAACTGAGCTCCACGTGTTGAGGCCTCGACCAGGACTCCAGCCCCGCTACCTGCTGCACTTCATCCTCCAAGAAAGTTTTCGACGCCTGGCGCGCAGTCGGATGTGGGCTTGATCCGGTTCCGTGGACACCTTCCATGTGAGGGATACGATGTCCAGACCGATGGCCGACCAGTCGACGCGCCGCGCCCGGCGCCAGTTCACAGACGAGTTCAAGGCGAGCGCGGTGCGCCTGGTCCTCGATGAGGGGAAGACGGTGGGCGCCGCCGCCCGCGACCTGGATCTGACCGAGACGGCTCTGCGCGACTGGGTCAAGCGCGCCCGCGCTGACCGGACCCAGGGACGGACCGGGCTGACGACGGCCGAGCGCGAGGAGCTGGCGCGGTTGCGCAAAGAGAATCGCATCCTCCAGGAGGAGCGCGACATCCTAAAAAAAGCCGCGGCCTTCTTCGCGAAGCAGAGCCGGTAAGGTTCCGGTTCATTGCCGCGGAGAAGGCCGAGCACTCCCTCACGATCCTGTGTCGCTGCCTCGAGGTCACGCGGAGCGGCTTCTACGCCTGGCAGCGGCGACCTGAGTCCGCGCGGGCTGTGCGCGACCGCCAGCTGCGCGTGCGCATCCGAGCGTCGCATGAGGCGAGCCGCGGCCGCTACGGTCGCCCGCGCGTGTGGCGAGACCTGCGCGACGAGGGCGAGCACACCAGCGAGAAGCGCGTCGCCCGGCTGATGCGGGCGGAAGGCCTCCGCGCTCGCGCCCGCAAGCGCTTCCGCACGACGACGATCAGCGACCACGACCAGCCCGTCGCTGGCAATGTACTGGACCGCCAGTTCGAGGCTGCGCGTCCCAATCAGCGCTGGGTGGGCGATACGACGGAGCTGGTGATCGGCAGCAGCGCCAAGGTGTACTTGGCGGCGATCCTCGACCTCTACTCGCGGTTCATCGTGGGGTGGGCGCTCAGCGCGGTGAATGACCGCCACCTCACGCTGCGGGCGCTCGACATGGCGGTGAAGCGCCGCTGTCCCGATCCGGGCCTCCTGCATCACTCCGACCAGGGCTGCACGTACGCCAGCGAGGACTACCGCGCGCGGCTCGACCAGCACGGGATCGTCTGCTCGATGAGCCGCCGGGGCAATTGCTACGACAACGCCGTCATGGAGAGCTGGTTCTCCACCGTCAAGAGCGAAGAGGGCGAGCGCTTCGAGAGCTATGCCCACGCCAAGGAGGCCTTGTTCGACTACATCGAGGTGTTCTATAACCAGCGGCGCCGGCACTCCACCATTGGCCAGATCAGTCCAGCCGAATACGAGCGACGGGCCGCGCAGGCGGCTTAACTAATCTGTCCACCGATTCGGATCAAGCCCAGATGACCGGAACCGCCGGCCAACTGCGGGTGCCCACGGCATTCCTCGAAGAGCAGCGAGTTCCGCTACCTCCCGTTGCTGAACAGGCACGTATCGTCGAGAGCTTGGACTCGATGCTCTCTCGCCTTGACTCGGCCGTGGCGATCCTCGAAGCAGCCCAGCGGAAGCTGAAGGCGTACCGCGCTTCGGTCCTGAAGGCGGCCGTCGAGGGCCGGCTCGTGCCGACGGAAGCCGAACTCGCGCGGAGGGAGAGCCGCTCGTACGAGCCGGCCGCTGTGCTGCTCGAATGCATCCTGAAGGAGCGCCGCCGTCGTTGGGAGGAGGCCGAACTGGCGAAGGTGAAGGCTGCCGGCAAGACGCCGAAGGACGATAGGTGGATGTCGAAGTACCGCGAGCCCCAGCCGCCGAAAGTGGACGATCTGCCGAGTCTGCCCGAGGGTTGGTGCTGGACGACACTCGGGATTGTCGCGCCCCTTCAGGCGGGATTCGCCTTTCCCAGTGCCGGCTTCGCCAATGCCGGCGTGCGCCTGCTCAAGGGAAACAACGTTCGCGATGGGTGGATCGCCGACGACGAGGATGATATCGACCACTGGCCGACGGCGGACACCCCTCGCTTCGCACACTACCTGCTCAGGACGGGTGATGTGGTTCTGGCGATGGATCGTCCTGTCTACTCCAGTGGCAGTCGAGCGACGAAGATCGCCCGGCTTGGCACGTCCTGGGAGGGAGCATTACTCCTGCAGCGGGTCGGCCGGTTCATGCGCTCCGACTGCGTCGATGGGGGCTTCTTGTACCACTTTGTGTCGGGAGAGTGGTTCCGACGGCACATCGTTCTTCGACAGAACGGCTCCCAGGACGGCAAGGACCTACCGCACGTTAGCGCACAGACCGTTGACTCGTGCGCGTTCCCACTGCCACCGATGCTCGAACAAACTCGCATCGCCGACGAGGCAGAGCGCGTGCTGTCGGCCTGGGCGAGCGTCATGAAAGCCGTTGAGAACGAGTTGAAACGCTGCTCGCTACTTCGTCAGGCCATTCTGAAATGGGCCTTCGAAGGCAGGTTAGTCGACCAGGATCCAGCTGACGAACCCGCCGAGGGACTTCTCGCCCGAATCCGTGCCGAACGCGAGGTGACGTTGCCGGCGGCCCAGAGGACGAAGCACTCGCGGGTGGCGAAAGCGGCATCATGAGCGACCGGAGCGAGCGCATCGTCAAGAAGCTCTGGAGCTATTGCCAGGTCCTGCGCGACGACGGTCTCAGCTATCACGACTACCTGGAGCAGCTCACGTTCCTGCTGTTCCTGAAGATGGCCGACGAGCGTGCCGCGCTGACCGGTGAGGCGCAGCCTATCCCGAAGGGCCATCGCTGGGACGACCTCGCGAACTCGAAGATGGAAGGCGTCAAGCTCGAACTGCAGTACCACGAGACGCTGAAGACGCTCGGCGAGCAAGGGGGCATGCTCGGCCTCATCTTCCGCAAGGCACAGAACAAGATTCAGGACCCCGCGAAGCTGCGCAAGCTCGTCGTCGACCTCATTGGCAACGAGCAGTGGCTTGCGATGAGCGCGGATGTCAAGGGCGACGCCTACGAAGGACTGCTGGAGCGCAACGCGCAGGACGTCAAGGGCGGCGCCGGCCAGTACTTCACGCCGCGCCCGCTCATCGACGCCATCGTGGACTGCATCCAGCCGAAGCCCGGCGAGGTCATCGCGGATCCAGCCTGCGGCACCGGGGGCTTCCTGCTCTCGGCGCACCGCTACATCGAGCGGCACTATAAGCTGGACAAGGCCCAGAAGAAGGCGCTCCGCTACGACGCGCTGCGCGGCGTCGAGCTCGTCGACGGTGTCGCACGCCTCTGCGCGATGAACCTGTTCCTGCACGGCATCGGACCGGACGACGACCGGCGCAAGCCGCCGATCAAGACCGACGATGCGCTGAGGAACGAGCCGAGCGAGACCGTGGACGTCGTCCTGACGAACCCGCCGTTCGGCAAGAAGTCGTCGATCACCGTCGTCAACGACGAGGGCGAGACCGACCGCGAGACCATCACGTACAACCGACCCGACTTCTGGACGACGACGTCGAATAAGCAGCTGAACTTCGTCCAGCACGTGAAGTCGATGCTCAAGATCCACGGCCGCGCCGCCGTCGTCGTGCCCGACAACGTGCTGTTCGAGGGTGGCGCTGGCGAGAAGATTCGTCGGAAGCTCCTGCAGGAGTGCGAGGTCCACACGCTGCTACGCCTGCCGACCGGCATCTTCTACGCCCAGGGCGTCAAGGCGAACGTGCTGTTCTTCGACCGCAAGCCCGGAGCGAAGGAGCCGTGGACGAAGAAGGTCTGGTTCTACGACCTGCGCACAAACAAGGACTTCACGCTCAAGACACGGCGCATGACCCACGCCGACCTCGACGAGTTCGTCGCGTGCTACAACCCGGCGAATCGGAACCAGCGGAAGGCGACGTGGAGCGAGAAGAAGCATCCCGATGGTCGCTGGCGCGCGTTCACGTACGAAGAGATTGTCGCCCGCGACAAGTGCAGTCTCGACATCTTCTGGCTGAAGGACGAATCGCTGGAGGACTCGGCGAACCTCCCGGAGCCGCACGTGCTCGCCGAGGAAATCGCCGACGACTTGCGGAGCGCGCTGGAGCAGATTGAGAGCGTACTGGCGGACCTGCAGCAGCGGGCAGTCACGTCAGGCACCCGCGACTGAAGCCCTTGCACCAGGGACTATCGACATGTTGACCACATTGCGAATCAAGAACTTCAAGGCATGGAAGGACACTGGCGAGGTTAGGCTCGCGCCGCTTACGGTGGTGTTCGGCGCCAATAGCGCCGGCAAGAGCAGCCTGGGACATCTGCTACTCGCCCTCAAGCAGACTGCATCCTCCGCTGATCGGCGCCGTGCACTGCACACGGGGGATGAAAGCTCTCTCATAGACCTGGGGACGTTTGTCGAAACGCTGCATGGGCACGACAAGAAGGCGATGCTCGAGTTCCACCTCGGATGGACGGTCCCCGGCCAACTGGAGGTGCACAACCCGCTGGACAGAAAGCAGGTCTACGAGGGCAACCGACTCTCACTCAAGAGCACAATCGCCGCCGGCACGAACGAGCAACCGGTGGTTCGGACGGTTCGATATGAGCTTCGCGAGGACGACAACCCGGTACTAACGGCAAGGCTCTCGAACGAGGGGAGTAAGGTTCAGCTTATTGCTGAGCCTTATAAACTCGTTCATGCGGTTGGTCGCAAGTGGCCTCTCGACCCGCCCGAAAAGTTCTACCGGATTTCTGACCACTCACTCGCGCGATTCCAGAACGCCGACTTCCTCGCTCACTTTGCGCTTGAGGTCGAGCGGATGCTCGGCTCGATCAGCTATTTGGGTCCGCTACGCGAGCACCCGCACCGCACCTACGGCTGGGCGGGCAACACTCCGGAGTCGGTGGGCGCCAAAGGCGAGTACGCCATCGCGTGCATCCTCGCAGCCGAAGCATCGGGCCGGAAACTCAATCGCGGCAAGCGAAAGCGTCAACAGTCGTTTACTCAATTCATCGCGCAATGGCTCGTCGATCTCGGTGTGATCGACAGCTTCACGGTACGCCCCACCGCACCAGGTCGCAAAGACTACGAAGTGAAAGTCAAGACGCGTGGCGAGCACACCGAAGTGGGCCTTCCAGATGTTGGCTTCGGCGTGTCTCAGGTTCTTCCCGCCTTGGTTCAGGCATTCTATTGCCCGCCGGAGTCGATTGTGTGGATGGAGCAGCCCGAGATTCATCTCCACCCGCAGGTCCAGGCAGAGTTAGCCGACGTGTTCATCTCGGCGGTGCAGGCCTACGAGCATGGTCGCCCGCGCAATGTGCAGCTGATCATCGAAACACACTCCGAGCACTTCTTGAATCGGCTCCAGCGGCGGATCGCCGAGAAGGCGCTGAGACCGGAAGACGTTGCGATCTATTTCGCGAAGCGAACCACGACGGGGGCCGCGCTGGAGGAGCTAAAGGTGAATCTCCTTGGCGACATCACCAACTGGCCGGAGTGAAGCGCACCGACTGAAGCGCACCGACTTTCTCGGAGACCTCATTTCTTGGGAGGATGGGGTCGATGGGACGTCCAAGTCGGTTTTCACCGGAGGTGCGTGAGCGCGCCGTCCGCATGGTCGAGGAGCACCGCGAGGCCCACGCGTCGGAGTGGGCAGTGCTGCAGTCGATCGCGCCGAAGCTCGGGTGCACGGCCGAGACGCTGCGCAAGTGGGTGCGGCAGGCCCAGCGAGACACTGGCCATCGGCCGGGCCTGACGACGAGCGAGCGGGAGCGGCTCAAGGCGTTGGAGCGGGAGGTACGCGAGCTGAAGCGGGCCAACGAGATCCTGCGTAAGGCGTCCGCGTATTTCGCCCAGGCGGAGCTCGACCGCCGGAGCAAGTAGCCACGATGGTGTCGTTCATCGACGCGCATCGGGCGCAGTACGGGGTCGAGTCGATCTGCACGCTGCTGCCGATCGCCCCGTCCACCTATCACCGCCACCGTCGCCAGGCCGCCGACCCGACCCGGCGCTCCGCGCGCGCGCGGCGCGATGACACGCTGCGCGTCGAGATCCAGCGCGTCTACGACGAGCATCACCCGGTGTACGGCCCCCGCAAGGTCTGGAAGCAGCTCCGGCGCGAAGGGATCCGCGCGGCGCGCTGCACCGTCGAGCGCCTGATGCGCGCGATGGGCCTGGCCGGCGCGGTGCGCGGGCGCGCGTGGATCACGACGACACAGGCGCGTGACGGCGGTCGCCCGGCGGATCTGGTCGATCGCCAGTTCGTGGCGACGCGGCCGAATCAACTCTGGGTGTCGGACTTCACGTACGTCGCGACCTGGAGTGGATTCGTCTACGTGGCGTTCGTGATCGACGTGTTCGCGCGGCGCATCGTCGGCTGGCGTGTGTCGGCGTCGATGCGCACGGACTTCGTCCTCGACGCGCTGGAGCAGGCCATCTACGCGCGTCGCGACGACGCACTGACCGGACTCGTGCACCACAGCGATCGCGGCACCCAGTACCTCTCCATGCGGTACACCGACCGACTCGCAGACGCGGGCATCGCGCCGTCGGTGGGCAGCCAAGGCGATGCCTACGACAATGCCCTCGCCGAGTCGGTGATCGGGCTCTTCAAAACCGAGGTGATTCGACGGAAGGGGCCGTGGCGGTCGCTCGAGGCCGTGGAGTTCGCGACGCTCGCGTGGGTCGATTGGTTCAATACTCGGCGGTTGCTGGGGCCGATCGGCGACATCCCGCCCGCCGAGTTCGAAGCACAGTACTATGCCCAGGCCAACGTGGCCTGATTCAACAAACCAGGTCTCCGACGTTCCCGGTACGCTTCAGAGAACTTCTTCGGCGACGAAATGGGTGACATCGTGGCGCGCACCGAGGCGGCGTCCAAGCGACGAGCGGACGGCGAATGACCGTCGTCGTCGACACCAATGTCATCCTGACCGCCAACCGCCAGCATGCAGGCGTGAGCGAGACGTGCATCGTCTCGTGCGCTCAGTGGCTCCAGGCGATCATGACTGGCGGACGCGTGGTCATAGATGATGAGTACCGCATCTTGAAGGAGTACCAGAACAGAACGACGCCGCACGTCGGCAAGCGCGCAGGTGATGCGTTCGTGAAGTGGCTCTTGCGTAACAATGCCAACTCAGCGCGCTGCGATCGAGTGAAGCTTCTGGAGCACCAGGAGCGGGGCTTTGAGAGCTTCCCGGAGGACGACCGGCTGGAAACCTTTGACCCGGCCGACCGCAAGTTCGTTGCAGTCGCTTGCGCACACGCGGATCACCCGCCTGTAGCACAGGCAACGGACTCGAAATGGATTGATTGGGCGCCGGCGCTTCGCCACCATGGGGTGAACGTGGAATTCTTGTGCGCGAAGGACATCCACCGATTCGACGACAAGAAGAAGGGTCGCAAGGGAAAGCCGCGATGAGGGAGTTCTTCCGCTTCCCGCACACGCCCCACCTGGCGTGGCTTGGGGCGGGCCGGCCTCGTGACGACAAGGTGCTTGCGCCCCGCGACGTCAGCGAACTGCTCGCGGGCGACGTCATTGTCGAAGAGAAGGTCGACGGCGCCAACCTCGGCTTTTCCGTGGATGAGGACGGCACTTTGCGCGGCCAGAACCGAGGGAGCTATCTCGACCTCGATGCCCCGCAGGGGCAGTGGAAACCACTGAAACGCTGGCTGTTGACGAGACGACACGCTCTTGCGCAGGTGCTGGGACCTGACCTCATACTCTTCGGCGAGTGGTGTTACGCACTGCACAGTGTGCGGTACACGCGCTTACCTGACTGGTTTCTCGCCTTCGATGTCTACGACCGACAGCAGGGTGAATTCTGGAGCGCCGACCGGCGCACCGAACTGGCAAAGAGGCTCGGCATCCTGACGGTACCTGAGTTGGGGCGTGGGCACTACGATATCGGGCGCTTGAAGGCGCTGCTTCTCGGAAAGTCCCAAGTCACCGATGGCGCCGCTGAGGGGCTTTACGTCCGGCGCGAAGCGAGCGACGTGCTGATCGCACGCGCGAAGTTGGTGCGTGCCGAGTTCGCGCAGGCCATCGACGAGCACTGGTCAAAGCGCCGCTTGGAAGAGAATCGGCTCGCGCCCAACGTTGGACGGCGGAACGCCGTGATTTGAACCCGACCAGGTTCACGATGCAGGGTCTTTCTGATCTCTTCCGCTGCCAGGTCGAGGCTTATGAACGCCCTTGACTGACGACAACTTGACCTATTTGGCGTAATCTCTCGCAACTGCCGCATACTCATCACGCAGGTGGCGCGCGATAGATGCGCCTCAATGGCTCCCTGGTTGCGGCCATGCTCTCGACTTTGGGGGCTTTGGGGAGTTGACAGTCCGTTGTTGCAGGCGTAGCTTCAGGGAAGTCCCGTGGCGCTCAGCGCCACCCCTCCATCGACCTCAGGTCCATGGAGGCAGCCCCGACTCCCGTCACCCGAGCGGTCACGGGAGAGGGCACCCAGCACGTTCCCGGCATCGACTCACTCGGCGCAGTTCGCCCGCTCGTCGCGATCGCCCTCAGGGCATTCGGCCAGCCGGCGCCGCCGTTGAAGGCTCCCAGACGCCGTCATCGCGCACAGCGCCGACGGTGCAGGCAAGCCGAGCGATAGACCGGGACATCAAGAGCGACAGAGGCACCCAACGCGGAAGGCTCGATCGAGCATCCGCCGGTGCCACCAGGACGATCGGCGCACGCGTGGTCACCACCCGCGCGCCAGTCCTCGACGGCCGCGGCGAACGCGCCGTCATCCGGACCGTACCGCGCATCACGCTCCGCGGACTGCAACGGTCCTCTCGGGCTCGCCGGCTGATGCCGCGCTGATACAGCACCGCATCGGACCGTCGAACGCCGCTCCGATCCACAGGACGGACATCGGCCACCAGGCCGTGCGGCAACGCCCCGAGTGGTTCCCAACGTTCAACGTTGCAGCTCTTCGCCCGGGGGTATCATGCGAGGACGGAAGCGATCTCGTTACCGGGGGCCGATGCGTGAACGCAAGGTGTTCGTGCGTGGCCACCGCGTATCGTCGGAGACCGATGGTCAGGTCGACGAATCCCTTCGCGCGCTGGCGCGGTTGCTCGCCAGGCAGGCGGCGCGTGAAGCGTTCAATCGCGCCATGAGCCGCGAAGCCGACCGCTCGACTGAAGAGGGCCGCGAATGAAAGTCGCCGTCTACGCTCGCTACTCGTCAGAGAACCAGCGCGAAGCCTCCATCGAGGACCAGTTTCGCATCTGCCGCGAGTTCGCGCGCAAGCAGGGCTGGATCATCGCGGGCGAATACTCGGACCACGCGATCTCCGGCGCCACGCTGATGCGGCCCGGCTTCCAGGCCATGATGGCCGAGGCACTGCGCGGGAAGGTAGACGTGGTGCTCGCCGAAGCGCTCGATCGCTTCAGCCGCGATCAGGAAGACACCGCGGGCCTCTTCAAACGACTGACCTTCGCCGGCGTCGGCATCGTCACGCTGGCCGAAGGCGACATCACGTTCCTCCACATCGGCCTCAAGGGGACGATGAACGCGATGTTCCTGAAGGAGCTGGCGGACAAGACGCGGCGGGGACTGCGCGGACGCGTCGAACTCGGCAAGTCGGGCGGCGGTGCCTGCTTCGGCTACCGCATCGTCCGTACGTTCAACGACGGAGTCGTTTCGACCGGTGAGCGCGAGATCGCTCCCGAGGAAGCTGACCTCGTCCGGCGCATCTTCAAGGACTACATCGCCGGCATCTCGCCGAAACAGATCGCGAAAGACCTGAATCGGGAGGGGCTGCGCGGCCCGCGTGGCGCGCTGTGGGGACCGAGCACGATCTACGGCAACCCGAAGCGCGGCACCGGCATTCTTCACAACGAGCTGTACATCGGCCGTCTGGTCTGGAACAAGCTGCGCTACCTGAAGGATCCGGACACCGGGAAGCGCGTGTCGCGGCCGAACCCGGAAGCCGAGTGGGTCATCACCCAGGTGCCGGCGCTGCGCATCGTGGACGATGAGCAGTGGGCAGCGGTGCAGGCGCGCTACGCTACGGTGCAGAAGAAATGGAGCACTGCCGAGCAGGGCAAGCGCTTCCGGCAGTTTGTCCGCCCGAAGTACCTGTTCACCGGCATGACGAAGTGCGGCGTCTGCGGCGCCGGCTTCGTCGTCTACTACCGCGACCGGCTCGGCTGCTTCGGCACGCGCGAGCGCGGCACGTGCACGAACACCTTGACGATCCCGCGTCAGGAGGTCGAAGAGCGCGTGCTGACTGCGCTGCAGGAGAAGCTGCTGCGCAAGGACTTCTTCGAGGAGTTCTGCCGCGAGTTCGCGAAAGAGACGAACCGGCTGCGGATGGAGCAGCGGGCCAGCTTGAACGGCGCGAAGCGTGAGCTGGAACGCGTGAAGCGCGACATCCAGAAGATCATCCAGGCCATTAAAGACGGCTTCGCAGGGCCAGACCTCAAGGCGGAGTGGAACGGGCTTCAGGAGCGGAAGACCGCGCTCCAATCCCAGCTCGAAACAGTCGACGAACCGCCGCCGCTCCTGCACCCGAGCATGGCCGACCTCTACCGCTCGAAGGTCGAAGAGCTCGCATCGGCGCTTCAGCGCGAAGATACGCGGCTGGAAGCGTCCGAGAGCCTGCGCGGACTGGTCGAGTCGATTGTCTTGACGCCAGAGGAAGGCCAGCCGCCTTCGCGCGCGAACGACGGGGCGCGCTCCGGCGAGCCAAGGCTGAGAATCGAGCTGCGAGGCAATCTCGCGGCGATGCTGACTGCCGCCAACAACGCAAAAAGGTCACCCGAGACAGGCGACCTTCAGGTGCCGATGAAGCTGGTTGCGGGGGGGGGATTTGAACCCCCGACCTTTGGGTTATGAGCCCAACGAGCTACCGGACTGCTCCACCCCGCGACACTGGAACCCTGATTGTAGCACACTACCTCGACCCGGCGCGCGAGCGGGGCCAGGCGTGTCGCCGGGGCTGAAGCCCCGGCGCTCCAGCTCGGTAGTCCCCGCGCTCCTGGTTCGATTGTTCGCCGGGGCTAAAGCCCCGGCGCTCCGGGATTGGCTCGCACGGGTACCCGCGCGGGCGACGCCTTGCGAGCCCGCTGCCACACCCGCGCCGCAAACAGCACCCCGACGAGGATGCCGTAGTAGACCGGAAAGGTCGTGTCCAGCTTCACCTTCCAGAAGTAGTGCAGCACGGCGCCGATGGCCGTGATGTAGATCAGCCGGTGCAGCAGGTTCCACTTGCGCCCGCCCAGGCGCCGGATCCAGCCCTGCGTGGAGGTGAGCGCCAGCGGAATCATCAGCACGAAGGCCGTGAACCCAGCCGTGATATACGGCCGCTTCACCACATCGTCCCAGACGCCCGCGAACACGAGCGAGTGGTCGAGGATGAAGTACGTCATGAAGTGCAGCGTGCCGTAGAAGAACGCAAAGAGCCCCGTCATCCGGCGGAAGAGGATGAGCGGGTTGAAGCCGGTGAGCCAGCGCACCGGCGTGATGGCGAGCGTGATGACGATGAAGCGCAGCGTCCAGATGCCCGTGTAGTTGGTGATGGTCTCCACCGGGTTGACGCCGAGATCGCCCCAGAACGCGTTGTAGACGAGCCACCCGAACGGCCCGAGTGCGGCCAGGAACACAACGGGCTTGACGATACGGCGGACAGCAGCGGTGGAGGTCACGTTACGCGTCGGGAGGTGGACAGATACCAGGAGACAAGGGCGTCGGGACAGAAACCGGGTCGGGACAACGGCGTCGGGAGCACAGGGACGCCTTCCAACCTCAATCCTTCAATGCCTCAATCCCTTAATCGCTTAATCGCTCAATTCTTCAATCCAATGCCCCAATGCCCCGATCCCCAATCGCCAGATGAATCACCAATCGCCAATCGGCAATCATCAATGGGCGCGCCTCAGTAGTACCTGCGCAGGTCCATCCCCGCGTACAGCGAGGCCACCTGATCGGCGTAGCCGTTGAACGGCAGCGTGCGCCGCTTGAAGAACTCGCCGATGCGCCGCTCGCTCGCCTGCGACCACCGCGGGTGGTCCACCGCGGGGTTCACGTTGGCGTAGAAGCCGTACTCGTCGGCGCGCATCCGCTGCCACGTGTTCATCGGCTGGCTCTCCTCGAAGGACACGCGGACGATGGACTTGATGCCCTTGAAGCCGTACTTCCACGGCACCACGAGGCGGATGGGCGCGCCGTTCTGGTTCGGGAGCACCTCGCCGTAGAGGCCGACGGCCATGATGGTGAGCGGGTGCATGGCCTCGTCCATGCGCAGCCCTTCGACGTAGGGCCACGGCAGCGCCGGCTCGGTCTGGCCGGGCATCTGCTTCGTGTCGACGAGTGTCGTGAACTTCACGAACTTCGCCTTCGACGTCGGCTCGAAGCGCTTCACGAAGTCGGCCAGCGGGAAGCCGACCCACGGGATGACCATGGACCACGCCTCGACGCAGCGCATGCGGTAGATGCGCTCCTCGAGCGGGAACCACTTCATGATGTCCTCGATGTTGTAGTTCCCGGGCTTGCCGCACTGCCCTTCCACCACCACGCTCCACGGGCGGGGCTTGAGCGAGCCGGCGTAACGCGCAGGGTCGCCCTTGTCGAGGCCGAACTCGTAGAAGTTGTTGTAGGTGGTGACGTCGCGGTACGAGTTGAGCTTCTCGTCGGTGCTGAGGGCGCTCTTCCTCAGGTTCTCCAGCTTCTGCGCCGCCGGGTTCTGCGCGAGCACCGTGGAGGTGCCGCTGAAGAGCGGCCCCGCCGCGCCGGCGGCCACCGCAACCGCCGTGGAGCCCGCCACCTGCAGGAACTCGCGCCGTCGGACGTACCACGACTGCGGGGTGACCTCGGATTCGCGAACATCAACCGGCTTCTTGATCAACATCGGGGACCTCTGCACCAAACGGGAGTCGGGAGTCGGGCAATGAGTCCTCAAGCCCCCAAGACCCCAAGACCTCAAGACCTCAAGACCCCAAGACCTCCTGCAACTGCCGCGCTAGCCGCTCGGGCGAAACTCACACATAGTACAACGCCGGCTGGCTCGGGTTCCCCGCGGCTCCGCGTCGCCAGCCCCGGCGCCCGGCCGGGAATCCGACGTGGTACCGCTGCTCCTTTAGAGCCCGGTTGCGCCCTTCACGTTTCAACCGCCCCGCCGCAGCCGCGCCGGGACTCGTCGTCGTCCCCGGTTGCCGATACGATGAGCCCTGCAGGACGAGGGTCACTATGGACACCAGCAAGGGCACGACTCGGCGCTTCGTTGTACCTCACGCGGTGCTCGCCACGGCGTCGCACGAGCTTCGCGGCCCGCTGGGCGTGGCGCGCGGGCACTTGCGGCTGCTGGCCCAGGACGAGGGGCTCGGTCCGGGTGTCGCGAAGGCCGTTGACGACGTGAGCCGCGCGCTGGATCGCATGACGGGCCTGCTGGACGAGCTGAGCCGGTACGCGCAGTGGGCGCGCGGGGAATCGGTCATCGCGCCCGCCCGTGCGTCGCTCCGCGAGGTGTTGACGCAGGCAGCTGCCCGGGCTGTCTCGGTCGCGGGGGCCGACGGCGCCCTGTCGGTCGAGGTCCAGTCGTCCGCCGATGTGACCGCCGAGGTGGATGTTCAGCGGCTGGCAGAGGCGTGCGGCTCCCTGGTGGTGGCCGTCGCGCGCGCCAATGCGCAGGCACCGGGCGTGAGCCTCGCGGTGGCGGGGACCAGCCGGGGCGCGACCCTGCGGATCGAGCCGCTCCCGATGGTCCAGCGGCGCCTGGAGGCCCGCCCGCCCGACCTCGGCCGTGGCGGGATGGGACTGGCCGTGCCCTTCGCGGACCTCGTCATCCGGGCCCATCGCGGGGTGTTGACGGAACTGTGGAGTGCCGACACGTGGTACGGGTACCGCGTCAGGCTGGAGGGGGCCGACTCGGGGCAGCTCGGCTTTTGACAGAAACGGACTCCAGGGTGTACCCTCACCCCCCGAGGCCCGGTGAATCAATCTCGATTTCGCGCACTGGCCACGAGGATCTTGCATGAGCAACCACACCCCCCAGAAGGATGAGTCCACCCCGAAAGACGTCTCCCGCCGCGAGGCGATGAAGACGGCCCTCAAGGCCGGCGCCTATGCGGCCCCGGTCATCATTGCCGCCAGCGTGCCCACGCCGGTCAGCGCTCAGGTGTCGGGCCCGACCGGAACGCTCACGGGCATCGTGACCAACGCCGCCAACGGCGACCCCATCGCGGGTGCCACCGTGTCGGTGAACGGCGCATCGACAACCACCAACGCGAGCGGCGCCTTCACCCTGGCCAATGCACCGGCCGGCGCGCGCACCGTCACCACCACCGCGTCCGGCTTCACCACTCGTACTGACGCGGTGAACATCCCGGCGGGTGGCACGCTGAACGTCAGCATCTCCCTGGTGCCGACCTCCGTAGGTACGGGCGTCTCCATCGTCCTCACCTGGGGTGCACAGCCGAGCGACCTCGACTCGCACCTGGTCGGCCCCAACGGCAGCGGCGGGCGGTTCCACTGCTACTACGGCGACGAGAACCCGGTTCCATTCGTGTCGCTGGACGTGGACGACGTGACGGCCTTCGGCCCCGAGACCATCTCGGTAGCGCAGGTGTCGGGCAGCTTCGTCGCCGGCAGCTACAACTACTACGTTCACAACTACAGCGGAACGCCGGAGTTCAACGTGTCGGGCGCCGTCGTCACGGTGTTCGCCTCGGGCGCGCAGGTGGCCCAGTACCAGGTGAGCGGGGCGAGCGGCAACCCGGCCGACGACGTCTGGTCGGTGTTCCAGTTCAACCTGACGGCCAGCGGCGCCGGCTCGTCCATCACGCCGGTGCAGCAGTTCACGACCGTGCCTCCGACGCTCGGCCCGCTGCCGGCAAAGCGCCGGTAGCATCCGACGGCCACGCGCGTCGTGGCCTGGACGTTCCACCAGCTGTGGCTGCGAGCGACCCTCGCAGCCACAGCCGTTTCTGCCCTACCCCTCTCGCCCGGTCATGACGGACTCCCAACCCGTGCCTCTCTCTCCAGACGCGCCACCCGCGCGCGATCCCCGCGTGCTGGACGAGCTGCTCGCCGACGGCAGCATGGTGCTCTACCACACCGCGTCGCGGAAGCTGATGACCCTGAACCCCACCGCCGCCCTGGTGTGGGAGTACTGCGACGGCCAGCACAGCATCGGGCAAATCACCGACGAGGTGCGCGCCGTCTTCCCCACGGTCTCGACGATTGCGGACGACGTCGTCGGCGTGCTGAACGACCTCCGGGCGCGCGAGATGCTCCGCCTGCCGCAGGCGCCCTCGTGACCGACCGATCGCCGGACACGCGCGCGGAGGCCGTGCGCCGCAGAATCGGCCCGCGGAACGTCGCCGTCATCGTCCCGGACGCCGCGGATCGAGCGGCCGTGGAGTCCATCCTCGGCGGCTTTCCACGGATCGTCGAAGAGGCGCCAGACGAGACGACGTACGCCCTCCGGCGGGACGCGGCGGGCGCATGGGAGTTCTGGTCGGGGGGCACGCGCACACACCAGGCGACGACGCTCGAGGACGGCCTGCTGGCCCTCGAATGGCAGGTCGTAACGGACCTGCTCGCGCAAACCGACGACAGGTTTCATCTGCACGGCGCGGCGCTGGCCGATCCATCAGGCACCCTCAGCGTGCTCGTGCTTGGTGAGTCCGGCGTGGGCAAGACCACGCTGACGCTCGCGCTGATCGCCGCCGGCTTCAGGCCCTACACCGATGACGTCATCCTGCTGGACCCCGAGAGCCTGATCCCCGCAACATTCGAGCGCGCCTTCCACGTCGATGCGACGACCCGCGCCCTGGTCGATGCGCTGCCGCACGACCCGGCCTGGGAGGTGCCCGGCGTGCCCGACGGGTACTTCCTGCCGGCAACGTGGGCACGGGAGCTGCTGCCGGTGCGGGCGGTCATCGTGCCGAAGGCGCGAGACCATGCGCGGCCGCTGCTCGTGGGCATGCCGGTTGCCGAGGCTGCCACGACCATCCTCACCTTCAGTGGGTCGCTCGAGCACGCGCCGGCCCTGGCATTGAGGACGGCCGCGCGGCTGACGGCTACAGCGCCCTGCTTCGCGCTCTACGCGGGCCCACTGGCGCGCACCGCGCAGTTCCTTGCGGAGGCGGTCGAGGGGCTCAGGCAGGGAAAGTGAAAAGGCGGAAGGCAGAGGGAGTCTCAATCTTCACTTCTGCCTTTTGCCTCTTGCCTTTTGCCCTCTATCCTCCCCACCCTGAGGGCGAGCCTCTTTGCCGAGCCGACGATTGAGCTCCCCGCCTTGATGCCCCGATGCTCGAGGTACTCGCGGCCCGGCAGCAGCACCCAGCGCAGCACGCGGAGGCGGGCGCGCACACCATGGACACGGCTGAGCGCGGCGCCGAGCGGCCAGACGCCGGGGCCTTCGACGGTCAGGTCCGCCGACGGGATCCCGTCCACGTGGCGCATCAGTCGCCGCAAATCCCGCTGCGCCAGCGAGAAGGCCGACGCGGATCCGAGGCCAGCCCGGATGCGTTCCAGCTGCCCGTCGGTGATGGGCGCCGCGGCGTAGCGTCGTGCCGCCTCGAGCGCGGCGGTCACGGGCGCGGCCACGCGCAGGTCGACCGTGCGCGCCGCGACGTACGCCCAGTCGAGGCGCGGGCTCCGCAGGACGATGCGCGCGATGTCGTGGAGCCAGACGAGCCGGAAGTCCAGGTGCTTGGCCGCCAGGTGCGTGGTCACGTGGAGCAGCAGATCCTCGGGCGACATCACGCGTCCAGCCCCATCCGGGGCAGGCGTGGACCGCTCCCACACGAGGGCCGCATGGCGGCGAAGCGCCGCGGTGTAGGCCTCGTCCAGGTCCGTCAGGCGGCCGACGGCGAGCTCGAGGGGCGCGGGACGAAACTCGATGAGGGAGTCGAAGCCTTGGCGCGACGCGAACCAGCAGTAGTCGCGCGAGTCGATCTCGAGCTGCTCGTCCTCGACGTACGACGGCGCATGGTCCACCTCCGCATAGCCCCGCTGCTGCAGGAGGTGGCCCATCCGCGCCACGTCGCGCGGGCGCACCAGCAGATCGAGATCGCTCAGCGGGCGGAGCGCGGGCGTTGGATAGTACGCGGGCGCGAGCTCGGCGCCCTTGAGGGGCATCACGTCGATGCCGGCCTCGGTGGCCGCGCGCAACACGGCCCGCAATTCTTCCAGGAGCAGGCGGTTGCGGAAGTGCCGCGTCCAGTACGCCTCGTGCAGCGCGTCGCGCGTCGCCTGGTCCACGAGCACGTCGGGATGGCGGCCCAGCCAGTCGTGCAGGAGCGGCGCCACGCCCTGCCGCTCGGACGCGCGCACCAGGTACGGACAGTCGAGCGGCGTGCCCGCGCCGGCCGCCACGCCTCCGGTCTCCTCCACGCGCGTGGCAGCAATCAGCAGCGCGTTCTCGGCGACGAAAGCAGTGTGACGGTCGGGCACGCACGGGCTCCGGCGGGGTGGGAATCGAGCCGCGAGGCTCGGCCTATACTAACAGCGCGCGCACCCGTATGACGCCGACCTCGCCATCATCCCGCCTGCTCACGAGCGCCGTGCTGCTGGCGGCTCTCGCCGCCCCCGCCGCGGCGCAGGTGCGGCTGGCGGACGAGTCGGATCGCGCGGCCTTCCGCTCCTGGTTCGTGCTGCTCGCGGAGGCGCAGTTCGAACGCGCGGCGCCCGAGGTGACCGACTGCGCCGCGCTCGTGCGATTCGCGTTCCGCGAGGCGCTGCGCCCGCACTCGCCGGAATGGGCGCGGCTGGTGGCCCTGCCCTTCACCCCGCAGTTCCCCGATGTGCGGTCCGCGCCGAAGGCCACGGCCGGGCGCTTGCCGCTCTTCCGCGTGAGCAGCGACGCGCCCACCCGTTACGGTGAGTTCGCCAACGCGAAGACGCTCATCGCGCTCAACACGGTGCCCGTCGGACGCGACGTCGCGCGCGCCCGCCCGGGCGACCTGCTCTACTTCCGCCAACCCGGCCAGTCGCAGCCGGATCACCTGATGGTCGTCGTCGGGCGCTCGTTCTTCGACGAGGAAGGCGCCGACTGGGTCGTCTACCACACCGGGCCATCCGACGAGGGACCGGGTGAGGTCCGCAAAGTGCGGCTCGAGGCACTGGCGCGGCACCCTTCGCCACGGTGGCGTCCTTCACCGTCGAATCCCCAGTTCGTCGGCGTGTTCCGCCTCGCCGCCCTGCACACGCCATGAACAGGAGGGTTCGCACTCCGCTCCTGGCACTGCTGCTGATCCTCGGCGGTGCCGCCACCCTCGCGGCTCAGGCCCCGGCCGACGGCGACGCCGAGAACCGTCCGGCCTTCTCGCTCTCCACGCGCGAGGTGTTCACGACGCGCGATGCCCCGCACTTCTACCTGACGTTCCGGCGCGTGCCGCAGCTGGACGTGCGTGTCTACAAGGTGCGGGATCCCTTCGCGTTCTTCGCCGGGCTGAGGGATCCCCACCAGTTCGGGACCGACGAGCCCTATGCGGTGCCGCAGGAGCGCTCGTGGATCGAGCGGTTATCGGACTGGAAACGGCGACAGCGATCCTCGCTCCGTAACATCGCACGCGCGCAGCTGAGCCGGCGCTATCGCGTGGAGCGACGGGCGTCCGCCGACAAGACCGAGGCCGCCCAGCGCGTGCAGCTGAACGTGAACACCTTCGCGCAGGTGCCGCTCCTCAACCCGGACCAGCTCATCACGTCGTGGCGCGAGCTGCTGCCGAACAACCGCGATGCGGAGGTGCGCCGTGTGCCACTGGCCGTGTCCGAACCGGGCGTGTACCTCGTCGAAGCCGTGCACGAGCTGCTCCGCGCCTACACCGTCGTGATGGTGTCGGACCTCGGCGTGGTGACGAAGAGCTCGCCCGGCCAGGTGCTGATGTTCGCCGCCGATCGCTTCACCGGGGAGCCGGCGCCCTCCTGCGACGTCCGCGTGATTGCCGCGCAGAAGGCCGTGGCCGAGGGCACGACATCGGCCGAGGGCGTGTTCCTCGCGGAGCTGCCGGAGGGCACTGAGCAGGTGGTGGGCGTGGCGCGCTGCGGTGACGAGGTCGCGGCCACGGATCCCGGCACGTGGACGCTGACGCCGCCGGCACGCGAGCTGGTGGGCTACATCTACACGGACAAGTCCATCTACCGACCGGGCCAGACGCTGCACACCAAGGCCATCCTGAGATGGCGCGAGCGCGACGCGCTGGTGCCCTTCGGCCGGCCCGAGGCGGAACTCGTGGCCGCCGACCCGAACGACAAAGTCGTCTTCCGCCGGACCATCAGAACCGACGGCTTCGGATCCATTGCTGCCACTTTCCCCCTGCCTGCGACGGCCGCGCTCGGCACCTACACGCTGCGGGTCCAAAGCGGCGACATGGTGGCCACCAGCGCGTTCGAGGTGCAGGAGTACCGGAAGCCCGAGTTCGAGGTCACGGTGACGCCCGCCTCACGCTTCGTCCTGCAGGGCCGCGAGGCACTCGTCACCGTGCAGGCCCGCTACTACTTCGGGCAGCCCGTCGCGGGCGGCCGGCTGCACTGGGTCGTCAACCAGCAGCCCTACTACTCGCCCCTTCGCTGGGACGATGGGCTGGAAGGGGGCGAGAGCAGCTACTGGTACGGCGATAACCAGACCGACCAGGGCGACGTACGGCTCGACGCCGACGGCCGCGCCGAGCTCCGCATCCGGCTGCCGGAGAGCGAGAACGCGCGCGACTACAGCGCGCGCATCGAGGCGCAGGTGACCGACGCCAGCGATCGCCAGGTGTCGGGCAACACCGTCGTGCACGCCACGTGGGGCTCGTTCCTGCTGTCGGCGCGCCTGGGCAACTACCTCTTTCGCCCGGGCAGCCGTGCGGAGGTGTCGGTGCGCGCGGTGGACTACCAGGGCGCCCCGAGGGCCGGGGTCCCGCTGACCCTGGACCTCGACCGCCTCGAGTACCGCGAGGGCTACTACAGCGACCCTGTGGCCACGCGCGTCATGAGCACGACGGCGACCACGGACACCGAGGGCCGCGCGACCGGTGCCGTGACGCTGCCAACGGGCCAGTCCGGCAGCTTCCGCGTGACCATCACGGCCACCAGCGAGGGCCGCGCAGTGACCGAGCAGGTGTGGCTCTGGGTGCCCGGGCCACAGGACACCGACATCGCCGACGAGGGCGATCGGTACCTGGAGCTGCTGGCGGATCGCCGGACCTACGCGCCGGGCGACATCGCCCGCTTCATCGTGCGGGGCGAGCCCATCTCCGGTCCCATGCTCGTGACGAAGGAGGGCCAGCACGTCTCGTGGCACCGCGTGCTGCGGCCCGCGGCCAGCGACGCCATCGAGGTCCCGGTGGAGCCGGGCGACGTGGGCGACGTGTACGTGAACGTCACGTTTATGCGCGAGGGACGGCTCTACCGCGCCGAGCGGCGCATCGGCGTGCCCGCCACCGAGCGAACGCTGAACGTCACCATCACGCCGGACCAGGCGGTCTCCCGGCCGCAGGAGCCGGGGTCGTTCACGGTGCAGGTGACCGACCAGGCGGGCCAGCCGGTGCGCGCGCAGGTGAGCCTCGCCGTCATCGACGAGGCGGTGTTCGGCGTGCGCCCGGACGACACGCCCGACCCCACACGATTCTTCTACCGGCGTGAATACTCGCGGGTCGGCACGTCCTTCTCCCGGGAGTACTACTTCACGGGCTTCTCCGGCCGCGAGCGCCTGCAGCTGGCCGGCCGCCGGCGACGGCCATTCACCCTGGCCGACTTCAAGGGGGAGAAATCGCCGCAGCCCGCCGTGCGCAAGGACTTCCCGGACGCGATCTACTGGATCCCGGACCTCGTGACCGATGCCGCGGGACGCGCCCGCGTCGCGGTGAAGTACCCCGACGCGCTCACGACATGGCGACTCACGGCCCGCGCCATCACCGAGGACACGCGCGTGGGCGCCACGGTCGCCCGCACCACCACCACCAAGGACCTCATCGTCCGCATCGTGACACCGCGGTTCCTGACCGAGGGCGACGAGGTGGTGATGCCGACCATCGTCCACAACTATCGCGAGCAGGCGCGCACGGCGTCCGTCGACGTGCGCGTGACCGGCCTCGATGTGGTGGGCGGCATGGCGACCACGGCCAGCGGCGTCGCCCTGGCCAGCGGCGCGGAGCAGCGCAACGATTGGCGGTTTGCGGCCGGCACACCTGGCACGGCCACCATCACCGCCTCCGCCCGCACCGAGTCGGACACCGATGCGGTGGAACTGCCGATTCCCGTGCTGCCGTATGGGCTGCGCCGCGAGTCGGGGACGAGCGGATCGATCGTGGGCGCGGGAGAAGGCACGGCCGAGGTCCTCGTGCCCGACACCGCCAACGCCGCAGGGCGCACCGTGCGCGTCACGCTCGCGCCGTCACTGGCCGGGTCGCTGCTCGGCGCGCTGGACTTCCTCACCTCGTACCCGTACGGCTGCACCGAGCAGACGCTCTCGAGCTTCCTGCCCAACCTGCTGGTCACCCGCGCGCTCACCGAGCTGAAGCTGGCACCCACGGAGCGCCTGGGCGCACTGGATCGGCAGATCTCGTCGGGGCTGCGCCGCCTGGCCGACATGCAGCACGACGATGGCGGGTGGGGGTGGTGGAAATCGGACGGCAATCACCCGTTCATGACGGCGTATGCCGTCTGGGGCCTGGACGAAGCACGGCGGGCCGGCGAGCGAGTCCAGGAGTATCGCATCCAGAGCGGCGCCCGCGCGCTCGCGCGGATGTACGCGACGTACCCGCGCGCGGAGCCGGACCTCAAGGTCTACATGGCGTACGTCCTCCGCCGCAGCATGCCGGACGAGGCCGAGATCGTGTCGTACGGAGAAGGCGGCCCGGTCACCTATTCGCATGCCACGGCGCTCGACGACGTCTGGAACGCCCGCACGAGGATGAGCGCCTACGGCCGCGCGCTGCTCCTGGCGCTGCTGGACGAGGTGAAGGACGCGCGCGGGAACGAGCTGGCCGCTTCGCTCCTCGGCGAGGCGCAGACCCGGGGCGACTTGTCCTGGTGGGTCGCCGAGCGCGATGACTTCCTGTTCGACCGCACCGAGACCTCGGTGGAGGCCACGGCCTTCGCGGTGCAGGCGCTGGCGCGCCGCGACCCGCGAAATCCGGTCCTGGAGCGCGCGGTGCGCTGGCTGCTGCTCAACCGCACGGCCGGCTACTGGGGCACGACGAAGCAGACCGCGATGGCCATCTACGGCCTGCTCGGCTTCATGCAGGCCCGCGGCGAGACGGCGGAGCCGTTTGCCGCGGAGGTGTTCGTGAACGGTGCCTCGGCGGGCCGCCACACCTTCTCCGCCGCCGCGATGGCAGCGCCGGATCCCATCGTCATCGACGTGCCCGCGCGCGCGGGCGCCAACCAGGTCCGCGTGGTGAAGCAGGGCGCCGGCACGGTGTACTGGTCGGCGGCCGCCGCCTATTTCGACCCGTCCACGGCCGAGGGGCGAAGCGGCACGCGCCAGCTGGCCATCTCGCGGCGCTACGCGAAGCTCACGCCCGTGACCGTCCGCAACCGCATTGTCTATCGCGAGCAGCCCTTCACCGGGACCGCCGCACCCGGTGACGTGCTCACCGTGCGCCTCACCGTAGCGGGTTCGCCCGACTGGCGGTACCTGGTCGTCGAGGACCCGCTGCCCGCGGGCGTGGAGGCCATCCGCGACACCACGGCCTATCCGCTGGAGCGGCCCGATACCGTGCGGTGGTGGTGGGGATCGCAGGTCGAATACCGTGACGCGCGCACGGTGTTCTTCCAGGAGAGCTTCGACCAGGGGCGCTACGAGTACGTGTACCTGGTGAAGGTCATCTCGGCCGGCACGTTCCGGGCCGTGCCCGCGCAGGCCGCGCCGATGTACATCCCGAATGTATTTGCGTCCTCCGAGCCGCAGACCGTGACCATCACCCTCCCGGCGGGCGGGCAGCCGTGATCGCCCGCCTGGCGTTCAGCACCGCGTGGATACTCGCGGGCGCGGCGGCGTTTGCCGCGGCCCTCTGGGCGTTCCTCAATACCCCCGAGTCCACCGTCTTCACGCTGGCGCTCTCCCTCGTGCTCGTGCTGGTGATGTACGCCGTGACGGCCCTCACCTGGAGCGGCGCCCTGCTTGGGTGGGCTCACGGATGGTCGGGCGCCACGGCCCGGCGATCGCTTGCGGGGCTTTCACGATTCCTGCTGCCGCTGCTCGTGGCCAGCCTGGCCTGGTGGCTCGTCGGCCGCGGGCTCGAATGGATCACCGCGCACGCTGGCGAGATCAGCGCGTGGTTCATCGCAACGCTGGACTGGGCCGACGTCCGATGGTTGCTGAGCGGCGTCAGCTACGCCGGCGAGTGGGTTCGCTGGCTGGCGATCCCGTTCGCGGCGCTCGTGTGGCTCGGCCACCTGCTGTCGCGCGGCTGGCAGCCCCTCTTCGATCGCGCCTGCCTCACGCACGCGTTCTCCCCGCTGCGCCTGGTGCTGGCCACGCTGGTTGCTGGCGCGACCATCGACGCGCCGCTTCGCTACGGGGTGTACTGGGTGCCCCAGGGTCTGCCGGCAACCTGGGTGGAACCAGCATTCGCAGCCGCGAAGTTCGGCGTCATGGCGCTGCTCGGCGCGATCGGCGCGAGCCTGATCGCAAAGCTGGCGGTCAGGGCATAGGGGTTCTGAGGTTCTCGGGTTCTCGGGTTCTGGGGTTCTGAGGTTCTCGGGTTCTCGGGTTCTGGGGTTCTCGGGTTCTGGGGTTCTCGGGTTCAGCGGACCTCGTCCCACTTCCTGCCCGACGCGATCGCGCGCGCGAAGCAGGCTTCGGCTCGTTCGTAGGCGTCGCGTTGTGCCCCGGCGGAGATGGGCCGCAGGATGTCGGCATCCGACGGACAGCTCACCCGCACAGTCGACCTCGCATCGGCTTCCGGATCCCGCTTCCCGGATCCCGGTTCCCGGCTGAAGTAGATCGCCGCCCCTTCCCGCACCCACATCGGCCGTGACGCCAGCGCGCCGTCGAGCATCGCGTGCGCGACCTCGTGGCGCACCGTGCGTTCCAGTTGCCCGCGTTGTTTGAGGATGGCGAGCGGCAGCAGGTCGATGTCGGTCCCCGACGTGGCGCCCGAGACCCACCACGGCTGTCCCGTGGCACGCCCGAAGCTCGCCACGGTGGGATGCACGGTGACCCGGATTGCACCCGGTGCGGCCTGGCCCGTGGCTTTCGCCACGGCGTCCCGCGCGCGGCGCACCAGGGCCTGCAGCGCGGCGCGCTCGCCCTCGTCCTCCGCGGGCAGCGCTACCTGCACGTCCGGAGCCGCGGGCGCAGCGCCGGCGGCCGGAGGCATCGCGGCCGTCGCCGCTGCCGCGCCCGGTGAGGGGGCAGCCACCGGTCCCGCCGTTGATGCCGATCGTGCGGTGGCCAGCAGCGACGGCCCCGCGCCCACGACGAGCGCCGGGAAGTAGAACTTCAGGATCTCGTCCGCGCTGGCCCCACGTGCCGCACGAGCCCCGGCGCCGACGACGCACAAGCCGACGCCGTGACCGAAGCCGCGCCCGCGGAAGCGGAAGCCGGTGCCCGTCCGGTCCACGTCGAAGGCCGTGCTCTTCACCATCTGCCAGCCGCCGACGCGCCCCATCGCCATCCGGAAGTCGTGGCCGCTGATATCGGGTGGCGTGAACCCCTCGGCGCGCAGGCGCACGACGCGGCCCGAGGCGTTGCGCTGCAGCACGCGCAGCCCCCGCAGGCGGCCGCCGCGCAGGCCCGCGGCCCGCAGCGCGCGCTCCACGTCGGTCACGCGGATGTCACTCTGCCACGGCGGCTCGCCCGCGCAGGCATCGTCACGCGCCGGCTCGCCGTAGTCCGCCGCGCCCGGCCACACCTGCGAAGCGCGCTCGATGCGGCCGCCGCACCATGCCGAGTAGAAGACCGAGGCCGGCTGCCCCTGGTGCAGCAGCGCCCGGCCCGACGTGGCCGTCGCGGCGCGGCGAGTCGCGGCGGTGGCGGCCCGCGTCACCTGGCAGTGTGTCGTGTCGCAGAGGTCGAAGCCCTCGCCGCGATGGCGGTTGCGATTGGCCAGGGCAAAGGTGCGGGCGGTGATGGCCAGCGCCTCCTGCGCGGCGTCGCCGGCACGCGGCTGCCCTTCCCCGGCCAGCACCTCCGCGACGTAGTCGTCCAGGGCGAGCGTGTCCACGCGCGTGCGTCCGTCCGGCAGCGTGCGGCCCAGGCGAATGGCCGGCGTGGGCGCCGTCACCCCCCGCACGAGATCGGCGGCAATCGCGGCCGCGTCGACGCCGGCGCCGCCGGGCGCCACCACGACGAGGCCGTGTGTCGGGCGCTCGACCGGCGCCAGCGCCACCACCACGCCCATGGCGCCCCCGCCCGGCATGGGCGCCGTGCCGGTCTTGGCCAGGGCGGCGACACCTGCCGAGCCAAACGCCGCGGCCGTGCCGAACGTGGCAGCGCCCTTCAGCCCCTCGACGAGCACCCTTCGCGTCTCGGCCCGCATCGGCACTGGCGGGTCCGGGCCGACGCCGACGAGCCGCGCCATCACGTCCACCAGGGCGCGCGGCGTGACGCGTGGGCCGTCGAGCCCGACGAGCGCAGGCCCGAGCTTCGCGGACGCAGCCAGCGGCGGCAACCCCGCGGCCAGCCGCGTGCGGTTGACCTGCTCGCGCGTCAGGCGTCTCGCCAGCGAGACGAAGTAGTCGTTGCACGAATGCGCCAGCGCCTCGGCCGCGGTGAGCGGGCGCTGCAGCTCCGGGTGCGCGCACACGAAGCGCACGCCGTCAACGGTGACCACGCGGCGGCACATCGCGCCGGAATCTGGGCCCACGGCGCCTGCCTCGAGCGCGGTGACGAGGGTGACGGCCTTGACGATCGACCCGGGCAGGACCGGCGTGTCGAGGATGTCGGCGCGCGCCTCGCGGCGCTCGCGGGGGTTGGAGAGGTTGCGGAGGAAGAAGGCGGCGCCGGGCGGCGCGGTGGGTTGAGATTCGCCGGGACTGAAGTCCCGGCGCTCCGTACTCGACGCCCGGCGCTCGGTATTCGACGCCCGGTGCTCCGTATTCGACGCCCGGTGCTCCGTACTGTCCCAACGCGCCGGTGCGCCCGCATACTCAGCGGAGCGCCGGGGCTTCAGCCCCGGCGTGGCCGCGCCCACGCACACCACGAGCGCCGCGATCGTGAGCACGACCGCGGCCGCGCGCCTCACAGACGGGTCTTGCAGTTCGGGCGGCACCGGCACGGGATCGTCTTGTCCCCGTCGGTGTTGTAGTCGTAGGTGAGCTCTTCGCCGGCGCGGATGTTGCGCGCGGCGCGAATCCAGATCGTCTTGTCCACCACTTCCACCCAGCAGTTCGGGGTGCACGAGTGGTTGATGAAGCGCGCGACGTTGCCGCCCACGTTGGCGTCCCGGCTCCAGGCGCGGTTCACCCGGAACACCCAGATGCAGCCCTGGCGCAGGTAGCGATCCTCGCGGTTCACGCTCTGCTTGTTGCTGATGAGCTCCCCCGCGTAGTCGATGATGCGCTTGTTCTTGTTGATCGGCTCCAGCGCGAACACGCCCCAGCCGTGCAGCTTCGACTTGCGCCGCTGGATCCTCGGCAGGTTCGGAACGGGAGGGGGAGCGGGGGCGGGTGCGGCCTTCCTGGCCTTCGAGGTCGTCGACTTTTTCATCCGGAATCGTCCCCAAGTGTAACACCGCCCGGGCGCGGTGATAGAGTGGCGCGCGGAGGTGGACGCGTGAGAGGCACGATCGTAACGGTGATGACAGCGCTCGCACTCAGTGGGGTGACCATGCAGGGACAGGGTCGGCAGGTGGCAGTACCCGGCGGCGCGATGCCGTTCAGCCTGGCCACGAAGGCCGACGGCCTCGTCTACGTGGCCGGCACGCTCGCCCAGCAGGGCGACATCAAGGCCCAGACCAAGACGGTCATCGACAACATCGGCCAGACCCTCGCCAAGTCGGGCTCGTCGCTGGCCAACGTTGTCGCGGTGCACGTCTACCTGAAGAACGCCGCCGACGCCGCCGCCATGACCGAGGTCTGGCGGACCTACTGGCCGAAGGACGCGCCCACCCGCACCACCGTGGTGGCGCAGCTGGTGCGGCCCGACGCCCTCGTGGAAATGTCCGCCGTCGCCGTGCCGAATGGCGCCGAACGCGTGGTCGTCACGCCGGCGGGCTGGTCCACGGCCAACCCGTACAGCTACGCCATCCGCACCGGC
Organism: Acidobacteriota bacterium; assembly: GCA_020851565.1. Taxonomy (GTDB): domain Bacteria; phylum Acidobacteriota; class Vicinamibacteria; order Vicinamibacterales; family UBA2999; genus VFZN01. The sequence continues at coordinate 32,404 of JADZCN010000107.1, forward strand.
GACACGCTGTTCATGTCCGGCATCGTCGCGCGCAACAACAAGGACAACACGCCCGTCGACGCCGACATGGCCACGCAGACGCAGACCGTGATGGCCACCGCCGGCGAGCTGCTCAAGGCCGCCGGCTTCGGCTTCGAGCACGTCGTCTCGTCGCGGGTGTACATCGCCGACGGCGCCGCGTTCCAGGACATGAACCGGAACTACACGCCGCACTTCCCGAAGGACCCGCCCGCGCGCGCCACCGTCGTGACGGGCCTCCCCGGCCCGACCTTCAAGGTCGAGATGACGATGACGGCGCATCGCGGCGCGAAGCAGGCGTTCACGACGCCCGCGGCGGACGGCACACCCGGCAAACCCAGCCCCACCCTGAGCAGCGCCATCAAGGTGGGCAACCGCCTGTACGTCTCCGGCATCCTGGGCAACACCGCCCAGAACAAGGGAGACATGACGGCCCAGACCACCGAGATCCTGGCCCGCGTCGGCCGCACGATGAAAGCCGCCGGCTTCGGCTGGGAGGACGTGGTGGACGGCATCGTCTACGTCACGGACGTCTCGAAGTTCGACGCCATGAACACCGGCTACCGGACGGTCTTCCCGAAGGACTTCCCGGCCCGGGCGACCGTGGGCACCGGGCTCGTCAGCCCCGACGGCCTGGTCGAGATCATGTTCGTCGCCTCGAAGTAGGGACGGGCAGCGGCCCAGCCGCGTTTTGGTGCAATGGCGAGTCCGACCCTGTGCTAGCGTGTCGAAGATGGAAGGAATCTTCCCGGCATGGGGTCGGATTCTCCAGGGGTATCGTCCCAATCTCTCCATTGAAATCACGCGCGAATGCCCGCTCCGCTGCCCCGGGTGCTACGCCTACGGCGACGAGCACCTGGGCGGCGGGCAGACGCTACGCACGCTGGCCGACTTCAAGGGACAGGCGCTCATCGACGGCGTGATGGAGGTGGTGGATCGCCACCGCCCCATCCACGTCTCCATCGTCGGAGGCGAGCCGCTGGTCCGCTACCGGGAGCTGGACGTCATCCTGCCGCGCCTGGCCGAGCGCGGCATCCACTCGCAGCTCGTGACGAGCGCCGTGCGGCCCATCCCCGCGGCATGGGCCGGCATCCGGCGGCTTCAGATCTGCGTCTCCATCGACGGGCTCCAGCCGGAACACGATGTCCGGCGGACGCCCGCGACCTACGACCGCATCCTCAAGCACATCGCCGGGCACCAGATCACCGTGCACTGCACCGTCACCAGGCAGCAGGTCCAGCGTGACGGGTACATCGAGGCCTTCGTGCAGCAGTGGTCCGACAACCCCAGCGTGCGGACGATCTGGGTGAGCCTCTACACGCCGCAGGTGGGAGAGTCGTCGGCGGAGATGCTGCGACCCGAGGACCGGGCGCGCGTGGTGAGCGAGCTGATGGCCCTGCGTGAACGCTTCCCCAAGCTGCAGATGCCGAAGGGACTGCTGAAGGCCTACCTCACGCCGCCCGACGGGCCGGACGATTGCATCTTCGCACGGACGACCGACTGCGTGTCCGCCGACCTGACGACGAAGATCACCCCGTGCCAGTTCGGGGGGAACCCCGACTGCGGAAACTGCGGGTGCATGGCTTCGGCGGCGCTCGCCGCCGTCGGGAACCACCACCTGCCGGGCGGCATCCGGGTCGGCGCCATCTTCAACGCGTCGTTCCGCGTCGGCAACACCGTGCGTGGACTTCGCGAGCGAATCTCGTCCTCCCAGACGAAGGCCGAGCCGGTGCCGGAAGGGTAAGGCGGAAGGCAGAAGACGGAAGCCCGCCACAGAGCGCAGGCGTCGTGGCGGACGGGCGGCGCGGGGGTGGGGCGGTTGTTATACTCAGGCCGACACCCTTCGGGAACTGCCGTGGACTGCTTGAAGCGCCTCCCCATGCGCCCGCTGCTGCTCGGTCTCTCGCTTGCCCTCGCGCTCCTGTCCAGCGAGCCGCCCCGCGCGCTCGCAGCCTGGCTCATCGGCCCTTCTGCTCCGTCGGTACAGCCATCCCCCGTTTCATCTGCGTCATCTGCGTCATCTGCGGCTTCTGCGTCATCTGCGGCTTCTGCGGCTTCTGCGGCCTCTGCGGCCCCTCCCCCATCTGCGTCCCAATCGGCGGCCATCCGCTTCGGCGTGATCGGCGACATGGGCAACGCCAGCCGCCGGCAGTACGAGACGGCACGCCAGCTCTGGGCACAGCACGAGCGCTTCCCCTTCGAGTTCGTCCTCACCGTCGGCGACAACATCTACGGCGACGAGAGCTCTGCCGACATGCACCGCAAGTTCGCCCTGCCGTACGAGCCCATCATCAAGGCGAAGATCCCGTTCTACGCCACACTCGGGAACCACGACGACCGTTCCCAGGTGAACTACCCGCTCTTCAACATGAACGGCCGCGCCTACTACACGTTCACGCGCGGCCCCGTCCAGTTCTTCGCGCTCGACTCGACGCAGCTCACGCAGGATCAGCTGCGCTGGTTCGAGGACGAGATCACGAGGTCCACCGTGCCATGGCGGATCGCGTACTTCCACCACCCCATCTACTCGTCCGGGCTCAGGCACGGCCCGCTGCTGGTGCTGCGCGCAGCCCTCGAGCCCATCCTGTCCACGTTCGGGGCCCGCGTCGTCTTCATGGGGCACGAGCACTTCTACGAGCGGCTGCACCCGCGTTACGGCGTCTACCCCTTCATCACGGGATCGGGCGGCGAGCTCCGGCGCGGGGGCATTCGAGACGGCTCGGAGGCCATGGCCGCCGGCTACGACGAGGACAACGCGTTCGTGCTGGTGGAGATCGAGGGCGACACCCTCCGCTTCGAAGCCGTCAACCGGCTCGGCAGGATTGTCGATTCTGGAACGATCCCCCGAATCGACAAGTGAGAAGCGAGCAGGGCGAAGCTAGGGCTTGAACGTCCAGAACGTTGACGTGTAGCTCCAGACCGTGAACGCCAGGCGCCCCTGCGGCGACCAGGCCGGCTGGGTCTTGTGCGAGGGGTCGAAGGTGAGCTGCTCGGGCGTGCCACCTTCCGCGGGCACGCGGAACACCTGGAAGTAGCCATCCGGCGCCGGCGCGACGAAGCCCAGCCACCGGCCATCCGGCGAGACGGTCATTCCCGGGAAGTCGTGCTCGCTCTCCATGCGGTGGACGACGCGCGGCGTGCCACCCGCGGCCGGAAGCACCAGCAGCGCGTGGCGTCCTGGTCCCTCGCGTGCGATGGCCGCCAGCCGCCTGCCATCCGGCATCCACTCCGCGTGCATCATCTCGCCGTCGAAGCCCGGCGTGGACACCTCGACGAGCGGAGAGGTGACCTCTCCCGACTCCTGGTCCACGCCGATGGTGAACGCGACGGACTTGCCGCTGGCGTTCGTGCCATCGAGCAGCACCGTGCGGCCATCGGGCGACCATCGCGGCCAGCCCACCTCGGACCCGCGGCCCAGCATCGTGATGCGGCGGTCCGGGGCGCTGCCATCCGCCGGCCGCAGCCACACGTCGTCGGACTGCTCGCGGTGCGAGTGCAGCGCGATCCAGCGGCCGTTGGGCGACCAGGCCATCGCCTGGTCCTCGGAATCCGAGTTCGCGATGACCTGCTGCGGGGCGTCGGACAGCCCGCGGTCCGCGTCGATGACGCCAATCTCCTGCGCGATGTCCGGGTACTTCGCATCGTCGATGATGCGCCGCCAGGTACCGTAGGTAATCGAGACGAGCGGATCCCGCGGATGCCACCAGGGCGTCTCGGCCTGGAAGCTGGTGAGCTGGCGCGTCTGCCCGTCGCGAAGCTCCGCGACGAAGGTGCGATAGGCCTGCGTGCGGAACAGCACCGTGCCATCCTTCGCCACCGAAGGCGCGTAGCTGTCGCGCGAGAACGCGGAGAGCCTCGAGGCCCCGCGCGATGCCAGGTCCATCTGCCACAGATCCACCATGCCGTTGTCGTTGGGCGAAGCGAAGTACACACGCGCGCCATCGGGTGTGAACGCAATGGGCCCGATGGCGTCGACGTCCGGATTGGGCGTCGTCGGGCCGGCGCCGCATGGCGCCGCGATGCGCGGGCGCCCGTTCGCGCTGACGATGCAGGCGACGTCGCCGTTCGGCATCCACGCCGGCCACGACGGGCACGCGCCCTGCGGCGCCCGCTCCGCTCGCGTGCCGTCCGTGGAGAGGCGCCACAGCTCGGGGCCTTCCTTCGCCGCGACGATGGCCGCGATCCACGCGCCGTCGGGGCTGACGACGGGCTGGCGGATCAGGTTCGCCTGCGGGCGCTCAGGCGTCGTGCCGGCCTGCCCCGCCGGGCTCGTCGCACCTCCCCACAGCGGCTCGCGCGTCGCGCGATCGAGGTCGTAGATCCACCAGCGGGCCGCGGCGCCCGTGACTTCGGCCAGCAGGCGGCGGTCGCCCATCCACTCGAGCCACCGCACCTGGCCGTCGGCCGGCGGCAGCATCGGTGAGGCGCCGCCAGCAACGGGGACCACGCGCACCTGGCGGCCCTCGCTGTAGGCCACGAAACGTCCGTCCGCCGACAGCACGCCCACCGGATCGCGATAGCCCACGACGCCCTGCTGGTGGGCTGTCGCCACGAATGCCAGCGGCGGGCGCGGGGCATCGTCGGCCGGCGCGCGCGCGCCGCTGCGCATGAACAGCGCGATGGCGGCCAGGGCGACAAGAACGAGGAGGGTGAACGCTCGCATGGGGGCTGATTGTCGCACGCCGGAAAACGGCGCGCGCGCGCCGCCGGCCGAAGCCCCGCGGCGCCAGGGGCGCGCGGCGGTCGTATCGCCAGGGCTGGGGGCGTGTCCGCGGTGCTACCGTGGAGGGATGCTGGAGTGGAGCTGGGCCGCGTGGGGGGTCAGCGCGGCGGCCGTTGTCGCCTCGGGGCTCGTCGCCGGCGCCGAGGGCAACTGGAGGCGTCGGGCCGACCTCGACATCGGCTTCCGCAACCACGGCGGCATGTGGGGCGACGCGGTGCTGTTGCCGGTGGCCAACGCGGTGATCGTGCCGTGGATTGACTGGGGCTGGTGGCTGCTGGCGCCCGTGGCCGCGGCCGGTCTCACCTCCGTAGCGCTGCACGCGCTATGGCACGGTGCGACATCGTACGGCGTGCGGGACCACATGTGGCCCACGCGGCCGACGGGACGATGGAACGCGGACCTCTCGCTCGCCGGCTGGTGCCACGTGGCGTATGTGACGGGCGAGCTCGGGCTCCTGCTGGCTTACGCCGTCACCCCCGTGCCGCTGCCGGTGGTCGCGCTCGTGACCGTGATCCTGACGGTCCACGTGCCGCTCGGGCTGCTGCATCCCGCATGGTTCGCCACGGGCGGCATCCGCGTGGCGGGCACGCGGCTGATGACGGGGGCGCTGGTGACGCTGTGGGGGGTGACGGGGATCAAGGTTCTGGGGTTCTGAGGTTCTCGGGTTCTCGGGTTCTCGGTTCGCTGGCCCACGAGGCGAAGTCTCGCTCACCGGAGGCCCACGGCACGCGGCGCCGCCCGCCGGCGCGAACGCCTCGCGTTCGGGTCCCACCAATCAGTGAAAGTCGTGCGATTCCACGGACGCCTGGTCCGACAGGCCGTCCAGCCGCAGCACGCGCTCGGCGCGGATGGAGGTGACACCATCCTGGTTCTGCAGCACGCCCTCCACCAGCAGGAACGGCGACTCGATGATCACCAGCTTTGCCGTGGCGTAGAGATCGGGGCGGACGATCACGTTCGAGATGCCGGTCTCGTCCTCGAGCGTGAGGAACACGAAGCCTTTGGCCGTGCCCGGGCGCTGGCGGGTGATGACCATGCCCGCCGTGCGGACGCGGCGCCCCGCGCGGGCACGCGGCAGGTCCACCGCGCGCAGCACGCCGCGCATGGACAGCTCGTGGCGTCGGAACGACATGGGGTGCCTGCCTATGGTGAGCCCGCTGCCGGCGTAGTCGGCCACCAGCCGCTCCTCTTCGCTCATCGGGGGCAGCGGGGAGGCGGCGGGCGGCGCCCATTGATGATTGCCAATTGACGATTGGCGATTCCTTGACGATTGATGATTGGCGATTGGCCATTCGGATTGAGGCATTGGGGATTGGGGCATTGGGGATTGGGGCATTGAGGATTCTTCGTCGCCCGCTTCGGCCGGCTCGAACAGCTCGCCTGCCGGGCGCACGGCGCGCTCGGCCTGCCACAACGCCGACCGCCGATCCATCCCGAAGCTGTTGAGCGCGCCGATCTCGGCCAGGGCCGTGACCTCGTCGCGCCGCAGGCCCGTGACGCGCACGAGCTCGTCGATGGATCGGAACCGCCGGGGCGCGGAGTCTGCAGGCGTCCATTCGTGCGAGCAGACGTTGCAGAAATATTGCCGGGAGTCGGGAGTCGGGAACCGGGAACCGGGAGCATCCGCACCTTCAATCATCGACGCATCGTCACACCCGCACTTCGGACACGCCCGGACTTCACCGGACGAGTGTTCTTCCGGCTCCCGACTCCCGACTCCCGGCTCCGGGCGCCGCGCGGCAATGGCCTTCCCCGCCTCCGCCCGGAGGCCGCTCACGTAGCGCAGGCCCAGGCGGACGGTGCCGTCCTCCTCCACGGTGCAGTCCCAGTCGGACACCTGCACGTCGATGGGCGCGAAGCGCACGCCGCGGCGCTGTGCGTCCTTCACCAGCGTGGCGGGGTGATAGAAGCCCATCGGCTGGTTGTTCAAGAGGGCCGTGTAGAAGGCCGCCGGGAAGTGCACCTTCAGGTACGCGCTCGCGTAGGCGATGAGCGCGAAGCTCGCGGCGTGCGACTCCGGGAAGCCGTAGAGTGCGAACGACGTGATGGAGAGCACGATGCGATCCGCCGTGGCGCCCGTGATGCCGTTCTTCGCCATGCCCTCGCGCAGCAGCCCCTCCAGCTGCTTCATCCGCTTCTCGGATCGCTTGAAGCCCATCGCGCGCCGCAGGTCCTCCGCCTGCCCGCCGGTGAACCCGGCCACCGCCATCGCCATGCGCAGCAGCTGCTCCTGGAACAGCGGCACGCCCAGCGTGCGCTTCAGGATGGGCTCGAGCAGCGGGTGATCGTAGGCCACCGGCTCCAGCCCCGCACGCCGGTTCAGATACGGGTGCACCATCTGCCCGACAATGGGCCCGGGACGGATGAGGGCGACCTCGACGACGAGATCGTAGAAACACGCGGGCTTGAGCCGCGGCAGCGTGGCCATCTGCGCCCGCGACTCCACCTGGAAGACGCCGATGGTATCGGCCGCCTGCAGCATGGCGTAGACCGCTGGATCGTCGGCGGGGAGGTGGGCCAGTTCAATCATTGCCGATTGGCGATCGGCGATTGGCGATTCATTGACGAGTGGCGATTGGTGATCGGGGAATTCGCCATTGGGTGATTGGATATTGGCATTCGTGTCCCGGCGCGTTTCTTCACGCTCCCGGCGGTGTTCTTCCGGCTCCCGGCTCCCGGCTCCCGGTTCCCGACTGTTTACCAAGCGAATCGCATCCTGCAGCACCGCCATCATCCCGAGCCCGAGCAGATCCACCTTGATGATGCCCATGTCGGCGCAGTCTTCCTTGTCCCACTGCACCACCACCCGGCCGGGCATGCTGGCGTTCTCGAGCGGCACGACCGACGACAGCTCGCCCTGGCACACCACCATGCCGCCGGAGTGCTGCCCGAGGTGCCGCGGCAGGTCCTGCATCTGCTGCCACAGCCGCGCGAAGTGCCGCACACGCTCGTCGTCTCGCGCCATGCCGATCTCGGCGAGCTGGCGCGACAGCGACTCGGACGGATCCACGAACTCGAACTGGTGCATCGCCTTCGCGAGGCGATCGATCTGGGCCTCGTCCAGCGCCAGCGCCTTCCCCACCTCGCGTGCGGCGCTCTTGCCGCGGTAGGTGATGACGTTGGCGGTCATGGCTGCGCCGTGCCGGCCGTACTTCTCGTACACGTGCTGGATGACGCGCTCGCGCCGATCGCCGCTCGGCAGGTCGAGATCGATGTCGGGCCACTCGCCCCGCTCCTCGGAGAGAAAGCGCTCGAAGAGCAGCTCCATGCCCACCGGGTCCACCGCCGTGATGCCCAGGCTGTAGCACACGGCGCTGTTGGCCGCCGACCCGCGCCCCTGCACGAGGATGTCCTGCTGCCGGCAGAAGTTCACGACGTCCCAGACGATGAGGAAGTAGCCGGCGAGGTCGAGCTTCTCGATGAGATCCAGCTCGCGCGCCACCTGCGCGCGGGCCCGGTCGTGATAGGGCCGGTAGCGGTTGCGCGCGCCCACCTCCGTGATCTTCCGCAGGAACGACGCTTCGGTCTCGCCAGGCGGTACCGGGTAGCGCGGGAAGCGATAGCCGAGATCCGTCATCGAGAACTGCAGGCGTTCCGCGAGATCGAGGGTGGCGCGGACCGCGTGCGGCATGTCGGCGAAGAGCCGGGCCATCTGCACGGGCGGCTTCAGGTAACGCTCGGCGTTGGCCGAGAGCCGCCGCCCCGCCTCCCCGAGCGTGACGTGCTCGCGGATGCAGGTGAGCACGTCGAACAGCGGGCGCTCCTCCGGCGTGGCGAACCGAACGCCGCCCGTGGCCACCACGGGCACGCGGAACGCGTCGGCCAGGCAGCCGAGCATCTCGTTGTCGTCCTCCTGCGCGCGCTGCAGGTGGCGCTGCACCTCGACGTACACCTGGCTGCGGCCGAAGATGCCGACGAGGCGATCCAGCAGCCCGCCCACGCCGTACCGCTCCGCCTGCAGCAGCGGCTGCCCGGGCAACGCGATGAGACCGCCGACGTGGCCGTCCAGCTCGCCGAGCGCCAGCGCGCCCTCACCCTTGGGCGCGCGGAGCTTCATCCGCGTGACGAGGCGGCACAGATTCTGCCAGCCCTGCTGAGAGGCAACGAGCACGGGCAGGGCAAATCTGGCGCCGGGGTGACGCTGCGGTGTCCGTCCTACCCGCCGTCCTGATTCATCTGCGCCTTCTGCGTTATCTGCGCCATCTGCGTCCAGCGTCAGCGTCGCGCCAATCAGCGGACGCAGGCCGGCGGCCAGGGCGGCCTTGTGAAACCGGGGTGCGCCGTACACGCCATCCTGGTCCAGCAGCGCCAGCGCCGGATAGCCCAGCGCCGCCGCGCGCTCGACGAGCGTCTCGGGCAGCGAGGCGCCCCGGAGGAACGAGAAGGCCGATGCGGCGTGTAGTTCGACGTACATGAAAAAGAGACCACGAAGGCACGAAGGGAATCACGAAGCGCACGAAGTCGCGTTGTCATAAGAGGCAAGACATGTTTACCGGCACCCCTTGAAGTTCTTCGTGCCGGCCTTCGTGTCCTTCGTGCCTTCGTGGTATCTGTTCGCCTCAATCGAATACGCCCTCCAGGAACCACTGCCCCACGTCGCGCTCGACGGACAGGCGGTAGACCGTCCCGTCCGCCATCGCGATGTCCCACTCGTCGCGGTCCCAGGGTGAAACGCACCGGGAGGGGGAAACACTCTCTCGGGAGGGGCCACAAACCTGTCGGGAGCGAATAGAACCCTCTCGGGACCACTCTTCGCTGCGAGATTCCGGCGACGTGCCGCTGAGCGAACCATCCCGATCGCGATCGTCTCCCTCCCGCGATTGCACTCCCTCCCGCAGTTCCCCTCCCGGCACGCGGGTGCCGCCCCCCGCCCACCACTCCCCCGACGTCCGCCACGGGCCGGCCGCCTGGACGATGGGGCCGCCGGTGATGCCGCGGCGATCGGTCGTCACCCGCACCGGGCGGCCATCGTCCACGCGGACGCGCACCGGGATCGGCAGGCGGAAGCGGCGGAGAGAGAGGGGGAGGAGGGGTGCAGGGTGCACGGGTGCAGGGTACAGGGGTGCTGGGTGCACGGGCGCTCTCCCCTGTCCCCCCACCCGAAACGGCTCCATCCGGAAGGCCCCCGGCCTCCAGGTGTCCACCAGCGCAGGCGAGCCCACATGCCCCTCGCCGACGAGCGCGGTGAGCCGCGCCACGAGCGTCGCCACCTGCTCGGGCGCCGGCTGCGCGCGATCGAAGAGCGTCCACTGCAGCACGCGGCCCGGCGTGGGCTCCACCCGCACCTGCACGCGATCGATCGCGGCCGATGGCGGATGCGACTCCAGATCCAGCAGCACCAGCGTGCGGAGCGTCTTCGGGTCCCGCATCGGCGCTGGCAGCGGAATCACGCGCACGTGCACCTGGCGGCTGGTGAGGTGCAGCGCCGTGCGGATGGCCACCGCGCCCCGATCGGCGCGTTCGAGCCGCGTCGCAAGCGGCTCGAGCAGCCGCGCCAGCACGAACGACAGCGGCTCGAAGCCCTCGATGGGCCACTCGAGCTCCACGAGCTCCTCGAACACGGGCTCGGCCAGCCAGGGCACCAGCGGCTCGTCGTCTTCGCCCGCAGCCAGGCGCTGCCACGACACGCCCAGCTCGCCCAGCCGCGCATGCACGTCGGCCCTCGGGAGCGCGGCGAGCGCGCCGAGCCGCCGGATGCCCCAGCGATGCACCGTGACGGCGCACTGCCGCAGGGCCCGCAGTGCCTCCCGCATGTCGGCCGGCGGCGAAGGGCGCGGGCGAAGCCGGCGTGCGTGCTGGGCCTGGTGGGTGTCGCGCGGATGGCGCCAGCCCATCGACGGCGACAGCATGGCGGCCGGCGTGGACGCCCCCGTGCCGGTCCCCGGCCCGGCGGAGCCCGACGTGCCTGGCGGGGCCGCGGGCGTGACGGGCATCGTGGCTGCCAGCCGCGCTTCGGTCACCTCCACGAGCACGTCGATCGGGAGCGCCGCCAGGGCGGCCTGCTCCTCCTCCCGCGACAGCACGGTGAGCCCTTCACGCCCGCACGCCAGCAGCAGCGCAGTCGATGCCGTGGAGGCGAGCGCCATCGACCGGCACGCGGGACAGGCCTCGCGGATGGCCCCGCCCAGTTCCCCCGGCGTGCCGAACAAGGCCGAGAGACCGCCGACGTCGAGCACGACGAACGGCCCCAGCACCTGGAAGCGCGGCGTGAACGCCTGCGCCACGCCGACCAGGGCGTCGATCGGCGTCGCCGCCGATGCCTGCAACACCGCGAACACGGCTTGCCCTCCCGCGTCCCGTCAGCCGATGGCCAGCGGCAGCGCACCCACGAAGCCGCGCGGCGAGGTGGCCCGCACCCCCGTGATGAACCCGCCCAGCCGCCGCGTGCGATCGTGCGTGCCGTTCCAGCGAACCTGCGTATGTCGGGAACCAGGAGCGAATTCCTGCCGGGACGCCGACTCCACACCTTCGGCTCCCGTCGTGATGGTCCCTCCCGACATGATTCCCCCTCCCGTCGCGATCTCCCTTCCCGTCGCGATCTCCACTCCCGACTCCCGACTCCCGACTCCCGTCACGATCGACACCCCTCCCGCGCTTCGCGCGACGGGGGTGGCCACCAGAAGCACCAGTGCGATCTCGGAGCCCTCGACGATGTGCTGGAGCCGCAGCCAGGTGGATCGCGGCACGCGCGCGAGTGCCGGCGCAGGGGCGTCGATGAGATCCAGCACCACGAGCGTGCACACCCCCGACTGCGCCACCAGGTTGAGCGCCTTGATGCCGCGGTCGATCGTCCGCTCGAGCATCGTGCCCGGCCCCTGCACGCTCCGCTCCCCGGGAACCCAGGCCGGATCCAGGGCGCCCGCCGTCTTCGACAGCGCCTGCCCCCGCACCCACATCAACCGTGAGAGATCCAGCCCCGCCTCTGCGGCACGCTCCGGATCGAAGCGATCGAAGGTGTCGACGAGCGCCACCCATTCGCCGCGGCCCGCCGCGGCCGCAAGCGCGGCCCAAGCCAGGCTGGTCCGCCCGGACGACACCGGCCCGACGATTTCCGACAGGTGGCCCCGGGGAATCCCCCCACGCAGCTGCAGATCCAGCGGGGCGATTCCCAGCGGCGCCACCAGTGGCGGCGCCTTTCGCGCGATGGTGGTGAACGTGCGGTCGAGCTTGCGGTCCTGGAGCAGAGTCAGCAGGGCGGATGCCTGGGCAGGAGCCATGAACCTATACCTCGCGGAGCAGATTTCGCTCTTTATTCGCCTACAGGCCGAATCATAGCGAATAAAAAGCGAATGTCAAGCGGCCACCAGGACGTCTGACCGTGGGCTAAGATCGCAAGCCTTGCGCGCTCATCTCGTCACGGCCGCACGCCGCACCGCGGCGGCGCTCACCTACCGCGACTTCCGTCTCCTCTGGGTCGGCGCCCTCACCTCCAGCATCGGGACCTGGATGCAGCGCGTGGCCCAGGCCTGGCTCATCGTCACGCTCACCGGCTCGCAGTCGGCCTTCTACCTCGGGCTCGACAGCTTCATGGGCGAGATCCCCATCCTGCTGCTCACGCTCGTGGCCGGCGTCGTCGCCGACCGGCGCGATCGGCGCCACATGATGCTGATGTCGCAGGTGGTCCAGATGACGGCCGCTTTCATCCTCGCGGGCCTCGTCTACTTCGAGGCCATCCGCATCTGGCACATCCTCACGCTCTCGTTCATCACCGGCTGCGCGCAGGCCTTCGGCGGCCCCGCGTACCAGACGCTCGTGCCCACGCTGGTGAACAAGGAGCACCTGCCCAACGCCATCGCGCTCAACTCCATCCAGTTCAACCTCGCGCGCATCATCGGCCCCATCGTCGCGGGCGCGGCGCTCGCGGCCTTCGGCATGGTGATGTGCTTCGGGATGAA
>JADZCN010000108.1 GCA_020851565.1 Acidobacteriota bacterium
CCAAGCCGACTGTGACTGGATCGCCGACCAGTTGAACCGACGGCCCCGCAAGCGTCTCGGCTTCCGAACCCCTGAGGAGTGCTTCTATGGTCTGTAGCCGGAGTTGCGGTTCAAAGTTGATGTCAAGGCGCCTTGTCCTCGCGCCCTGGCGTGGACGCGCCGTACCCGCGGAAGTCGATGGCGACAACGAGGTGGCCACGCCGGGCCAGGTCCTCCGCCAGCGCCTTCCAGCTTTCCTTGTTGAAGGCAGCGCCATGCGCCAGGACGACGGCCTCCACGCCCTGGCCGTACACGTCCACATCCTCGTGATTCTCCGCGCCGGAGCGTCAGACGCCCGCCGCCTTCAGCGCCGCAAGCACGCGCGCATCCCGGAACGGCACGCGCCGGATGCGCACGCCCGTCGCGTCGAAAATGGCGTTGGCCACCGCCGCCAGCATCGGCTTGCACACCGTCTCACCCGCCCCGTAGTGTGGCAGGTCCGGCCGGCTCGGATTCGGATCCCCGTTCACGATGACGACGTCGATGACGCCCGGCGTGTCGGCGTGGGTGAGCGTCGGGTGCGTGATCCAGTCCACGCTGGTCACCTTCTCGGTGTCGAAGCGGACCTCCTCGTGCAGCGCGCGGCTGAGCGAGTGCAGCATGCCGCACTCGATCGTGCGGCGCAGGCCCTCGGGATTGACCACCAGCCCGCAGTCGTGCGCACACACGAGCCGCCTCACCCAGACGTGCCCGGTCCGCCGGTTCACCTCCACCTCGGCGATCTCCACCGCTATCGTCTGGCTGCGATAGGCGTAGGCGATGCCGCGGCCGGTGAGGATGTCGCCGCTGTCGCGCGGCTTCGGCGACGGGCGCGGGTCCCAGCCGAACTTCTCGGCCGCGGCCTTCACGCACGCGATGGAGCGCGCGCGCCTGAAGCCACCGTCATCGTCCCTGGCCGCGGTGAGCAGCTGAAGGCGGAACGCCACCGGATCGGCCTTCGCCGCCGCCGCGAGCTCGTCGATGAAGCTCTCGGAGGCGAAGGTCACCTGCGGGCCGTCGGGGTCGCGCAGGTTGCCGGTGCGGAGCGGCGTTTCCCACACGAGCGGCAGGGGGACCACGCTGCCCGACATCCGCCGATTGGGAATGGCGTACATGTCCGAGGGGTACGACGCGCGGCCCGCGGCGGGTTGGGCCTTGCGCCGGCCGGTGAGCTGCGCGACGAGCACCGTGTCGAACTCGTTGTAGCCCAGGTGATTGTGATCCGCGGCACGAGCGTCGTACTCGAGCGACACGACGTGGCCCTGCGTGTCCAGAGCGCCGCGCATCCTGACCGCATAGGCCGGCCCCTTCGTGTCCCAGGCGGTTTCCTCCTGGCGCATCCACTGCACGCGCACGGGTCGGCCCAGCTCCTTCGCCAGCAACGCCGCCTCGAACCCCGCATCGTCTGCCGCCGTGCGGCCGTAGGCCTGCGGTCCTTCCATCCACACCACGCGCACGCGGTCGCGCGGCATGTCCAGGAAGCGCGCCACGCCGTTCCTGAGGCCGTAGGACTTCATGTCGTTGGAGTAGATCGTGAGCTGGTCGTTCCTCGGGTCCGCCGTGGCATGCGCGGGGCCGATGGCGGTGTGTCCCTGGAACGGCACGTCGTAGTCCGCCTCGATGACGCGTGCGGCCCCGGCACGCGCCGCGTCGGGATCGCCCACGATCACCGGCTTGGCGGCCGACGTCGGCGTGGCACTCCGCATGTAGGTGAAGAGATCCTCTGAAGCCGGAAACGGCGCCGTCGCCGGCTTCTTCCAGTTCACCTTCAGCTGGCGCGCCGCGCGGATCGCCTGCTCCTCGCGCTCGCAGACCACGGCGACGTAGTTGCCCTGGCTCACCACTTTCACGAAGCCCGGGACACCGCGCACGGACGACTCGTCGATGCTCACCAGCGTGGCCCCGGCGACAGGCGGCTTCACGTTGCGAGCGTGCAGCATGCCGGGAAGCTTCACGTCCACCGCCCACTTCGCCGTGCCGTCCACCTTGGGTGGGATGTCGTAGCGCTGCGGCGAGGTGCCGACGATCTTCAGCTGCTGCACCGCCTTGAGTGGTGCGACGCCCGTCGTGGCGTCCACGTTGGCTCCTGAGAGCGTGACGTTGAAGCGCTTGCCGCCGATGAGCTCGCCGTAGGTGACCCGCTTCGACGGATCGGCCGCCGCCGAGACCACGCCGTCGCTCACGACCATGCCCTCGACGGGCACGCCCAGGCGCGACGATGCCATCTCGAGCAGCACGCGGCGGGCTTCGGCCGCCACGCGGCGCATGGGCCAACCGTCGGTCTGGAGTGCGTCCGAGCCGCCCGAGCCGCCCTGGTCCACCGTGACGTCGGTGCTGCCCATCACGCAGCTCGTCTTGTCGTAGGCGATGTCCAGCTCGTCGGCCATGATCTGCCGAAACGCGGTGCCGGTGCCCTGGCCCAGGTCCGTCTTGCCGACGTGGAACGTCGCCGTACCGTCGGCGCGCACGACGATCCACGAGTCCAGCTGCCGGAAGTCCACGTCGGGGTACGGCCCGGGTCCCTGGGCCCCTGCGGTGCGCTGGCCTGCGGCCAGGCCGAGGGAGTCGGCGCCGGCCACCGACGCGGCGCTGACGCCGACCACGAGCATCCCCGACGTCCTGAGGAAGTCCCGGCGGGAGGGCGCGCTCATCACCGCACCTCCTGGTTGCCGGACCGAGTGGACTGCATGGCCGTCGCCGCGCGTTTGATGGCGGCCTGGATGCGGTAGTAGGTCATGCAGCGGCAGAGCGTGCGCGACATGCCCTCGCGGATCTCCGCGTCGGTGGGATTGGGATTCCGATCGAGCAGCGCCTTCGCGGTGAGAATCTGCCCGTTCTGGCAGAAGCCGCACTGCGGCACCTGCTCGTCGATCCAGGCCTGCTGCAACGGGTGCAGCACGCCGCCTCGCGCCAGGCCCTCGAGCGTGGTGATCTCGGCGCCCTGCACGGACGAGACAGGGCGCACGCACGAGCGCACCGCTTCACCCTTGATGAGGACGGTGCACGCCCCGCACTGCCCGAGGCCGCACCCGAAGCGCGGGCCCCGGAGGTCGAGATCGTTCCTGAGGACGTAGAGGAGTGGTGTCGAGGGCTCCGCCTCGACTGTACGCGCCTCGCCGTTGACGGTCAGCTTGATCGTGCTCATCGCGGTGCAGTCTCGCACCGCCGTGCCACGAACTCAAGGGGGCATGGCGTGCGGCCGAGGCTGAAGCCTCGGCCCTCCGTACGCAGCGCCGGAACCCTCGTACGGAGCGCCGGGACTTCAGTCCCGGCGTCCCCGGCGTGTCGTTCGCCGAGGCTGAAGCCTCGGCGCTCCGTACCCGGACCTGATCGTACGTCCTTCGCGATCGTCGTGTGCTTCGCGTCCCCGTGGACGCCCGCCCTACTGCGCGATCCGCACGACCTGCCCCGTCCCGGCCGATGAGCTGTTGACCGTGACGTAGACGGTGTTGTCGGGGCCAATCGCCATGCGCCCGGGATGCGTGAGCTCGCCCGCCGCCAGCTCCTCCCGGAACCCGAACGGGCCGATCTTCGTCAGCCGGCCGACGGTCCCGGGCCCCAGCAGTCCGTCCGCGTCGAACTCGAGCACGTACGCGGCACTGTCGGGACCGATGGCGATGTCGATGATGTTGGTGAAGCCGTCTGCCACCACCACGGGCGTACCGCCGGCGGCGGGCACGCGATAGACGCGGGCGTCACCCACCGGGAACGGGAAGCCGGTGAGCTCGCCGACGTAGAGGCTGCCGTCCGGCCCTTCGACGACGGAAGTCGGCACGCTCTGCATGTCGACGTCACCACCGGGGCCCGCCACGGTGCGCGTGGGGAACGTCGCCAGCGTCGTCACGTTCAGCCCCACGTCCACCTGCAGCAGCGAGTTGCCGCCCGCGTCGGTGAAGACGCCTCGGTCGGAGAGGATCGACATGCCGTACAGGTTCGAGTCCACCGCGCCCCCATCCGGGTTCGCCGCGGTTTCGTGGGCTGCGATGTCCACCATGGGCGTCACCACACCCTGGAGCGAGACGTGCAGCAGCATGCCGAACGGGTGGCCGGCGGCGCGGAGTGGCGCGAGAGTAGCCGGATCCCCGCCGGAACCCACGGTGATGAAGGCACTGCCAAAGCCGAAGTCGAGGTCGTGGGGCCCGGTCGCTTCGTTCCCCGACTGAGACTGATCCGCCAGCGACGGCAGACCGGTCAGCACGCGCAGCTGCCCGCCAGTGGGCGTGACCCGCGTCACGGCCCCGCTCGGCCCGTAACACCGCTCGCCCGGACCAGTCGGATTCGGCAGGCAGAGCGTGCTGGCCCCGCCACGCCCGGCTTCGACAACGTAGAGATTGCCGTCGGGCCCGAACGCGATGCCGCGGGGATTATCGAGCCCGGTCGCGATCACCTGGGCCTGCTGGGCGCTCGCGGCGGAGAACGCGCCGGCCAGCACGACCAGCCAGGTGGCCAGGAACGACGCGCGAATGAACAGAGACATGGTTTCCCCCCTTGTTTCGTCGGAAGCTGGACCATTGGCGCCTGTGGCACGTCAACGGTCCACGATCAAACTGTGAGGATACACCCGGCCGTGACCGTCGCGTCGCGCGGCCCAATCAGTGTTCCAGTTCCAACTGGATGGCGGCGAAGAAGGTGTCCGCGATCCTTCGGTACCCTGCCTCGTTCGGGTGCCGCCCGTCGTCGCTGTTGTAGGCATTCGGGTTCGCCGCAAACGCCTCGTAGACATCCACCAGCACGGCGTTCTCGCCGCGCGCCACGTCGCGGAGCTTTGCGTTGTAGCGCGTGATGGTGGTGTTCGAGAGCCCGCGATTGACGCCCACCGGCGGCGGGGTCAGCGTGCCGATGAACACACGCGCGCCCCGGAACCTGGCGTCCTTCGCGATGGTCGTGACCGCGGCAATGGCCGGATCGATGCCGGCGTCGCCGAGGCCGAGGTCGTTGTAGCCGTCCAGGATGAGCACCGCCTCCGGCCGGTTCGCGTTGATCACGCTCTGCGCCCGGCCCACCCCGTCCACCACTCGCTCGCCGCCCTTGCCCTCGTTCAGCACCGTGATGGACTGCGACGCGTAGCGCGCCGCCAGCAGCTGCTGCAGGACCCGCGGGTACGCCGCCTCCGGCACCTCGCGCAGCAGGTACGGCGGCGAGCCCCCGGGGTTGTTCGTCGCCACGATGCCCACCGTAACGCTGTCGCCGAAGGCGAGGAAGCGGGTCTTCGCGAGCGTAGGGATACGCGACACGCTCACCCCGAAGGTGCACGACGCCGTGCGGCCACCGCGATCGGTGGCGGTGCAGCGGACCTCGGTCGTTCCCAGCGGGAACGATTCATCAGACGCCGGCGTGCACGCCACCGACACAGGCGCCTCGCCGCCTTGCGCCGCCGGTATCTCGTAGCTGACCGTCGCGCTGGCCTCGCTGGTCGTGGCCGAGACCGGGCCCGGGCACGTGAGCGTGGGCGCGGCCGTGGGCGGGGGCGCCGGCGCGCTCGGAGCCGTGGGCGAGGACGAGCCGCCGCACCCGATCGCGAGAACCGCGACGGCCAGCACGCCCGCGCGCATGCTCGTTCGAACGATCGGCATGCCGCCCCTCACCGCGCCAGGTAGGTCCGGACGCCGTTCATGAACATCTGCACCGCGATCATCACGAGCAGCATCCCCATCAGGCGCTCCAGCGCCATCAGGCCTCGCTCTCGCAGCACACGATAGAAGAACGTGGACGACAGCAGGATGGCGCCCGAGAGTGCCCAGGCGAGGGTCACGGCCAGCAGCAGCGGACCCGTCTGGCCCGGCGAGGTCCGCTGCAGGAGGAGGCACGCCGCCAGCGTGGACGGCCCGACGAACAACGGGATGGCGAGCGGCACGATGAACGGCTCGCCCTCGGGCGCGTCGGTCGCGTGGCCGCCATCGGCGGGGAAGATCATCCGGAGCGCGATGAGGAAGAGCACGATGCCGCCGGCGATGCTGATGGTGGCTTCGTCGAGGCCGAGGATCCGGAGGATGTGGCCGCCGAGGAACACGAAGGTCAGCAGCACGAGGTAGGCGATGGCGATCTCGCGCACGAGCACACGACGCCGGCGCCCCGGCTCGACGGGCTTCAGCACCGAGAGGAAGAGGGGGATGTTCCCAATCGGGTCCATGATCAGGAACAGGGTGACGACGGCCGAGGCAACGTCCACCTGTGGATTATATCGGTCAGTACTTCAGCCCTTCGAGCCGCCAGACCACCTTGCTCGCCTTGCAGTAGTGGACGCGATAGCGGCTGCCCCGCACGGCGCTGACGTGTGCCCGGCCGATCAGCCGAAACCGTCCCAGCCGCTCGAACTCCACGTAGTGGTGCCGATCGCCAAACGTGCGTTCCACCCGATCCTCGGCGACGAACACCACGCCCCCGGCGAAGTCGCGCAGGCGGTTCCTCGCCTGGACGATCGCGGCGACCACGAACACGCCGAGGAGCCCGCGCACGATGAGTCGCTGCTCGCGGAGGACGCGGGCCAGCAGCAGCTCGAAGGCGGCGAACGCGGCGATGGCCGCCACGAGCGGCGCGCATTCCAGCAGCAGGCGCACCCGCTGGCCGGCCGTGAGTCGCACGGCGGCCGCCAGCGCCCGGCTCGCCTCGGGCGGTGGCGTCGTCACCGGGGTTGCCCCTCGCACGCGCGGGCCCGCTCCAGCAGCAGTTCCCGCTCGCGCGCGTTCTTCGTCAGCGCCGCCGCGCGCTCGAATTCAGTGCGCGCTTCCGCGCGCCGGTCCAGCTTCTCGAGCAGATCTCCCCGAGCGGCTGGCAGGTAGTGATACGCCTCGAGCGCAGGGTCTGACGCGAGTGCTTCGACGAGCGACAGGCCGGCCTCGGGACCGTCGGCCATCGCCACCGCCACCGCGTGATTCAGGCGGACGATGGGCGAGCCGGTGAGGCGGACCAGGTCCGCGTACAGCCGGGCAATCTCCGCCCAGTCCGTGTCGTCCACGGCGGTCGCGCGCGCGTGGCACGCCGCGATGGCGGCCTGCATCGCGTAGGGCCCGCGGCCTGTGCCGAGGGCGTCGGCGCGCCCGAGCGCCGCCATCCCGCGCCGGATCAGCACACGATCCCACCGGGCACGGTTCTGATCCGTCAGGCGGACGGCCTCCCCGCGTGGGCCGACCCTCGCGCGCAGGCGCGACGCCTGCAGTTCCATCAGGGCCACCAGGCCGTGCACCTCGGCCTGCCCTGGCATCAGCTCCGCCAGCACCCGCCCCAGCCGCAGCGCCTCGTCGCAGAGCGCCGGCCGCACCCAGTCGTCGCCAGTCGTGGCCGAGTAGCCCTCGTTGAACACGAGATAGATGACGTCCAGCACCGACGAGAGTCGTGCCTCCCGGTCGGGCCCGCGCGGCACCTCGTAGGGAACCTGTGCCTTCGCCAGCGTTCGCTTCGCGCGCACGATGCGCTGCGCGATGGTGGGCTCGGAGACGACGAAAGCGCGGGCAATCTCCTCGGTGGTCAGCCCGCCAAGGAGGCGGAGCGTCAGGGCCACGCGCGCCTCGGTGGCGAGCACCGGGTGGCACGCGGTGAACATCAGGCGCAGCAGGTCGTCGCCGATGTCGTCGTCCATGGCGGCGTCGAGGTCCGGAGGATCGGCGGCGCCGGAGGCGCCCAGCTCGTAGGCGAGCGTGTCGTGCCTGCGATCCGCGAGCGAGCGGCGGCGGAGCTGGTCGATCCCGCGGCGCCGGGCCGCGGTCATCAGCCACGCGCCCGGGTTGGCGGGGATGCCCGACCCGGGCCACTGCTCGAGCGCCGCCACCAGCGCGTCGTGCGCGAGGTCCTCGGCGGCGCTGATGTCGCGGACCAGGCGCGTCAGGCTGGCGATCAGGCGGGGGGACTCGATCCGCCACACGGCCTCGATCGCGCGGTGCGTGTCGGAGGGTGTCACGGCCTCCGATCACACCACTCCGTCAGCATCGCCGCAAGGGACGAACCGCGCGGCCCGGCGGGCGCGCTCCAGCGGCGTGCCCCGCTAACCTTTCCGCTGGTCGATTGTCGCGCGCAGCCGCTCTTCCTGCTCGCGCAGCTCGGGCGTCAGGGCCTCTCCGAAGTCCTCGGCCTCGAACACCTGGCGGATCTCGATCTCCGATTCACCCTCCATGGGGTTCGGGCAGCGGCGCACCCACTCGATGACCTCGTCCTTCGAACGGGCCTGCATGAGCCAGAAGCCGGCGATGAGCTCCTTCGTCTCCGTGAACGGCCCGTCCACGACGGTGCGCTCCCTGCCCTTGAAGCGCACCCGCGCGCCCTTCGAGCTGGGGTGCAGCCCCTCACCAGCGAGCAGCACGCCGGCTTTCACCAGCTCTTCGTTGTACTTGCCCATCTCGGCCAGCAACTGCTCGCTGGGCATCACGCCCGCCTCGGATTCCTTCGTCGCCTTGATCATCACCATGAAGCGCATGCCGGTGTCTCCTGTTCGTGGGCCGCCCGATCTTGGGCTCCTGCTCACACGTCGAACGAGCGTGGCCCGGATCGACACGGTCGTGCGGAAAACGCTCACATGGCGAGCTTACGTGCGGAGCACCTGGCGGGCTCACCACCCGACGACTGACCCGCACGCCCCCACCGGTGCGCATGAGCACGGGCAGCACGGACATCCGGCTCCCTGCCTCCGGGTAGACCACGGTCGCGCGCGGCATCAGCGCTGCCAGGCCGAGCCCGACACCGGCGCCAAGGCCCCCGGCGATGAGGGCGGCGTCGGGGCATTCTTCCCGATCGTCGGCCGTGCAGGCCGCCAGAGCGCCCAGGGCAGCTCCAGCGCCGGCGCCAATGAGCACGCCCGCGCGAAGCGGACGGCGGCGTACCGCCACCTCACGGAGGGACGCCCGCGGGAAGCGCTGTTCGCCGGCTGCGGTCCGGAGCGTGAGCTCCCCGGCGGTCAGCCCAATCAGGCGGCCGCTCGCCCGGGTGCCAGCCTTGTCCACGCTCCGAAGCTGATCGTCGAGGTTGACGCGAAGCGCGAGGTCCTCGAGCAGGCTGGCCTCCCCCACGCCCGGGGTGGCGGGGGGCGCCGCAGATGCGCCCTGCGGCGGCGCGCGATAGATGGTCGTCATGCGGGGGATGAGCGAGCCGACGATCTGCGCCGCACTCGGGGATGGCGCGAGCACCGCGAGCGCACAGAGCAGGACTGCGTTCGCACGACCCCGCCAGCGGCTTCTCATCGGACTCAGACGATGCAACATCTACGCCTGCCGGGGATGGTGGTTTCAGGTGTAGCGCCTTGGCAATGGGGGCCCCTCCGACTGTACCCTCGTGGCCGACCGGTCGCCCGCGAAATGGCTGTGCCCTTCGGAGGTGGACATGCTGCGCACCCTCGTCCTGTTCCTGTCCCTGTTGGCCATTCCCGGGCTCACACTGGCCCAGCCGTCCCCCGCCTCGAGCCTGGCCGAGCGCACGGCCGGGCTTCAGCGTGCGGACGGCTTCGTCCCCTTCTACTGGGACGAGGCGCGTGGCCGCGTGCTGATGGAGGTGCCCGCCTTCGACCAGGACGTTCTCTACTACGTCTCCGCCGCGAGCGGCGGCGGGTCGGTGGAGATGTCGTTCGACCGCGGCATCATGAATTCGAGCGTCGTGCACTTCCATCGCTCGGGCCCGCGCGTGCTGGTCATCCAGCAGAACCTGCGCTTCCGGGCCGTGGGCGGACATCCGGCGCTGGTCGAGAACGTGAAGGACTCGTTCCCGACGTCCGTGCTGGCGTCGCTCCCCGTCGAGGCGGCCGAGGGCAGCCGCGTGCTGGTCGACGCCACGCCCCTGTTCATGCGTGACGCCGGGGACGTGGTGGGCGAGCTCAGGCGCACCAACCAGGGCGCCTTCCGCCTCGATGCGGCCCGAAGCGGGTTCTACCCCGCGCGCATGAAGGCGTTTCCCGACAACACCGAGGTCGAAGCCATCCTCACCTTCGCGGCCGACACCCCGGGCCGGATCGTCGCGAACGTCACGCCGGACCCGCAGTCGTTCACGCTCCGCATTCACCACTCCTTCCTGCGAGCGCCCACGGGCTACACGCCGCGGCGCGCCGACCCGCGCATTGGCGTCAGCGCCATCGGGTTCCGCGACTACGCGCGTCCCTTCAACCAGAACACCGACGTGGAATGGGTGACACGATGGCGCCTGGAGAAGCAGAACCCCGGCGCCGTGATGAGCGAGCCGAAGAAGCCCATCGTCTTCTACCTGGACCTGGCCATCCCCGAGCCCATCCGGAGCGCGATGCGCGAGGGCGCGCTCGCCTGGAACAAGCCCTTCGAGGCCGCCGGCTTCCGCAACGCCGTCCAGGTGCGTGACCCGACGCCGGACATGGATCCGATGGACATCCGCTACGCCTGGATTCTCTGGATCAACCGCGACGAGCGCGGCTTCTCGAGCGGCGGCACCTATCGCGATCCAAGGACCGGCGAGATCCTCGGCTCGAAGACGCGGATGGACTCACACCGCATCCGCACCATCGGCAACTACTTCGAGAGCTACACGCCGACCACGGGCGGGGCGGGCGCGGACGCCGGATTCGACAGCTGCGGCATGGTGCTGCCGGTGCCCGAGGACGTGCTCGTCCTGGCCTCGCAGCCCGGCGCCTCCATGCCGGAGGCGCAGCGGGAGATGGTGCTCCGGCGCCAGTCGCTGCTGACGGCGCACGAGCTCGGGCACGTCATGGGCTTCGGCCACAACTGGGCGTCCAGCATCAACAACCGCGCATCGGTGATGGAGTACCCGACGCCGCGCGTGAAGGTCACGCAGGGGCGGCTCGACCTCAGCGAGGCCTTCGAGACCAGCACGGGACTCTACGACGACTTCATGGCGCGCTACGCCTACACCGAGGTTCCACCGGAGAAGGAGCGGGCCGCGCTCGACGCCATCATCGCGGAGATGCGCGCGAAGAACATCCTCTACGTGCCCTCGACCGATCCGCGCTGGGTCTGGTACGACGACCGCGCGACGCCGACCGAGTACCTCCGCGAGACGATGGCTGCGCGCACGATCATGCTCGCGCAGTACGGCCCGGCCATCCTCGAAGCCGGCGAGCCCATCGGCACGCTGCGCGACCTGCGGCTGTGGATGACCTACCTGCACCACCGCTACGCCATCGAGGCCGGGCTCGGGTACGTCGGCGGCATGTACCACAACATCGTCGTGAAGGGCGAGACGCTGCCGCCGACCGAGATCGTGCCGGCGGCGCTGCAGCGGGAGGTCCTCGGGCTGCTGATGGAGAGCCTCGAGCCCGCCAACCTCGCCATCCCGGAGACGCTGCTCACGCAGCTCACGCCGAGTCCGGCCTCCAATCTCGAGGACCTCGGCGAGGGCTACGCCTTCGACCACCTGCGGGCGGCACGCATCCTGTCGGCGATGGTCCTGGAGCCGCTGCTCGATCCGGCGCGCGCGGCGCGGCTGGTGGCGTTCGCGGACCGGCAGCCCGGCGCACTCTCGCTGCCGGAGGTCGTCGAGGCCGTGCTGGCGCGGACCTGGGGCGCGGCCCAGGACGCGGATGCGCGGAACCGGTCGCTCGGCCGGGTTACCGAGCGCGTGGCGCTCGATTCGCTGATGAGGCTCGGCGGCCACGCCGACGCGACGCCCGAGGTGAGGGCCTACGTCCTGGACCAGGTCGCACGGCTTGGCGAGTCGCTGCGGGGGCGCAAGGGCGACAACCCGCTGGCCGAGGCGCACTACCGCCAGGCCGAGCGCGACATCGCGCGCTACCTCGAGGATCCGGCAGCGAACGCGCCCAAGAGCGTGATGCCGCCGTGGGGCGGCCGGCCGCGGTCGCGGTATCCGCTGCCGCCAGGCCCGCCGCTGGGGTAGGCGGCATTTGCCGCGGCGGCGCAGCCATGTGCGCGTCGCCGCGGCCCCCGGCTCGGCGTGGAACCGCCAGGCTCAGAGAAATCGCTCCGAACGTCCGTCACCCTTCCCAGAGGGAGGTGCCCATGTCCCGACGACCCGTTCCGGCGTTGTTGTGCCTCGGATTGGTTCTCGTCACCGCGGTCCCCTCGGCGCAGATCAACTTCACGAAGACCACCTACTACCTGGCCCGGGGCGACAGCGTGGCGGCCGGCGAGGGCGCCATGCCCGTCACCGGCGGGTACGCCTATCGGCTCTACGACCACGGGGTCTTCGGACCCAAACAGCAAACCGACTTCTCGAATGCCTCCATCCGTGGGGCACGCAGCTGGGACCTGCGCGACCACCAGGTACCCCAGGCGCTCTGCAGCGTGCCCGCCTTGCGCCCGAGCGTGGTGACCATCACGGCCGGAGCCAACGACTTCCTCCTGGGGGACCAGAACGTGCCGGCCATTGCCTTCCGCGTCGCCGAAGCGGTGCACCTGCTGCTCAACAACGACAACGCGCTGCTCGTGCCTGCGCCCATCCTGGATCCCGTCACGGGGCAGCCGTGCCCGGCCCTGACGAACGCGACCGTCCTCGTGTCGAACTACTACAGCATTCCACACCCGGATCCGGCGGTGTTCGCGCTGCTCGACGCCGCACTGCAGGGCTTCGCGTTCGTCCTGAACGCCGCGATTGCGGCGGTGCCCGTGCCGCCGGGATCGCGCGTGGCCGTGGTGGATCTGTACACGCCGTCCGTCGGACGGAACGGGCTCCTGCTCATCGGGCGCCGTCTCGGCTATGGCGGCCCGCTGAACTTCGAGATCCACCCGACAAACCTCGGGCACTCGTTCATCGCGGACCAGTTCGCGGCAGCGTGGAGGAGCCTGCCGTAGCCACCGAGGCCGACCCCGCCGTCCACCTCCGGCGGGGCTTGTGGCCCGGCCGTTCGTGGAGGGGCCGCACTCGTCCGGGAACGTGGACCAGCGCGAATAGACTAGGCAAGAGGCACGAGGCAGAAGGCTTCTGCCTTCTGCCTTCTACTCGCTCCGGAGCGCGCTCAGCGCCTCCACGCGCGCCGCGCGCCAGGCCGGGCCCAGGCAGGCCAGTACCACCACCGCGCCCTCCAGCGCAGCGACGGCCAGATAGACGCCGGGGCTGAGCGCGTTCACGCCGATGAAGGCCGCCTGCACCACGCGGGTGGCCGCTTCGCGGCCGTATCAAGGCGGTCCCGCCGCGGCGCGAGGCGCCGAGCCAATCAGCGCCTCGATTCGCGACAGTTCCCGGACGCTGGCCGGATCCTCGACGCTCCGGGCGACCACCTCGCGCCACACAGCCGCGCTTCCGGCCAGTCGGGTCGCCGCCGGCCGATCACGCCCGGCCGCCGCGCGAGCGAGCCCTTCGGAGGCGACGGCGACCTGCTTGCGCACCTGGGTGAAGCTCGGGGCGGCAGCGAGCGCTCGCATGCCGATGGTGCGCGCCTCCTCGAAGAGCGACGCCGCCTCGTCTGGCTCCGGCGGCGTCATCCTCAACAGGAGATCGGCCACGGTGTTGAGACTGCGGGTCAGCTCCCACGGGACGAAGATGAACCCGGGGTGCGACCCGGCCCGTTCACGCCGGACGGCGAGCGCACGGCGGTGGAGGTCCAGCGATTCCCGGATCCGGCCCTCGGCTCCCCTCGCATCGCCGAGCCGCAGCCACGCATAGGCGAGATCGGCGCGGTACTGCACGTTGGCCGGGTCGGTGGCGACGAGCGGCTCCAGCATCGAGACCGCCGCGAGACCTTCGCTCGCCGCCGCTTCGGTGCGCTCGAGCGCCAGCAGCACCGGCACCTTGCGCGAGCGCACCTCGGCCAGGCCGCGCCGCAGCATCTGGTTCCCTTCGGCGCCGGCCATCGTCGACTCGAGCAGGACCTGCGCCCGTTCGAGCCCGGCAAGGGCGGCCTCGTAATCGCCTCGCTGTTCCAGCGCCAGTGACAGCTGGGCAATCGCTCGCGCCAGGCTGGCCTCGTCCGACCACGACGGCGCCCCGAACGCGCGCAGCCGCTCCCGTGTCTCGATCTCCCGTGTCGCCATGGCCACGTGGCGCGGCACGTCGTTGGTGAGGTGCGCGGCGGTGGCGAGGCCATGATACGCGTCGGCCAGCAGGCGCAGTGCCTGCGCGTCGCTGGTGTCGGTGGTGAGCAGGCGATTCGCCGCGTCCACGGCCTCCGCGAATTCCGGCGCCCCGGCGATCGGATCGGCGGACAGTTGCGCGATGCTGATGAGCGCCGCGATCCGCGACCGCTCGAGCGCACGGGTAGGCGCGATGCCGCTGATCGCCATCGCCTTGCGGTAGCTCGCCATTGCCCCCGCAGCGTCTCCAAGGTTGGGCAGGAAGGCCGCGCCCTGCACCTTGCCGACGCGAATATAGGCCTCAGCCAGTTCCTCACGGAGACGGGCATCGGCCGTGCCCGACGCGAACAGGCGATCCAGGTAGCGTAGCGCGGTGTCAACGACGAGCTTTCGCGCCGCCGTCGTGCCGGCAATCGGCGCGAGTGCGTCGTTGACGTCGAAGACAACCGTGTGGGCGAAGGCGCGAAGATCCTCGAACCGCTGCTCGGCCAGCCGGGCCTGCCAGGTGCTGTAGATGGCGGTGCCGACGAGGCCCGCGCCGAGGATTCCGGCCACGGCCGTCGCGAACCGATGACGACCGATCGACTTGCGGAGCCAGTAGGC
The DNA here is from genome assembly GCA_020851565.1 of Acidobacteriota bacterium. Classification (GTDB taxonomy): domain Bacteria; phylum Acidobacteriota; class Vicinamibacteria; order Vicinamibacterales; family UBA2999; genus VFZN01. The sequence continues at coordinate 14,550 of JADZCN010000108.1, forward strand.
GAAGCTGTCGGGGCGCGCCAGGACCGGATACCCCGTCAGGTGGCGCCTGAGATCGTCGGCGAACTGCTCGACCGAGGCGTAGCGCCGCGCCGGATCCTTCGCGAGCGCCTTGGCGAGCACCGTATCGAGGTCGCCGCGCAGCTGGCGCGAGAGGTGTGGTGCCAGTCCTGGCGTGAGGCTGGCCCGCTGCGGCTCCGCCGTCAGGACGGCGCTGATCAGTTCGTCCAGACGGTTCGTGCGCAGGCAGTAGGGGCTGGTCCCGGTCAGCACGATCTGGGCGAGAACACCCAGTGAGTAGACGTCGGTCGCCGTCGTCAGCGCCTCACCCTGGAGCTGCTCGGGACTCGAGTAGGCCGGTGTGGCCGGCCGCTGGCGCGTGATCGTGGCGCTCGAGCTGATCTGGCGGGCGATGCCGAAGTCGAGCAGCTTCACCTGTCCGTCCGCGGTCACGAGGACGTTCTCCGGCTTGATGTCGCAGTGGACGATCAGGTGGCGATGGGCGCAGTCCAACCCGGCGCACACCTGGAGCAACAGCGCGATCCGATCGCTGACGCGGAGCGCACGCTCCTCGCAGTGACGGTCGATCGTCAGCCCTTCGACGTACTCCATCACCAGGTAGAGCAGGTGATCGTCGGTCGTCCCCGCGTCGAGCAGGCGGGCGATGTTGGGGTGCTCGAGGCTGGCAAGGACCTCCCGTTCGCGGAGGAACCGATCGCGCAGGGGCGCGAATCCGGACGACAGCAGCTTGATGGCGACCCGCTTGGCGAATGTGCCGTCGCTCCGCTCGGCGAGGTACACGGCGCCCGCGCCGCCGGTGCCGATCAGGGTGAGGAGGCGATAGGTCCCAATCGTGCGGCCGGCCAGGTCGGGGGGCTGGTCGTTCAGCGCCAGGTCGGGCAGGAACTCGCCGGGCCGGTCGTGGGACTCGAGGAGGGACGCGACTTCGGCCGCGATGCCCGGCTCGCCGAGGCGCAGCCTCGACAGCAACGCCTCGCGCTCGGCGGCGGGGCGCCCCACCGCCTGTTCGAACAGCTCGGTAATCCGGGCCCACGTGACCGGCGTCAGGGGATCACGGTCGGGGTGCATGCGCGCTCCTGGGTCGCTCGGCAGACCTGGACCGCCGCCGGCCGAACGCTCCTGGCAGAATGCGACGTCGGCTCCCGGGTGGGGTCACATCTCGAGCTCGCGGCGAAGCCAGGCCCGGGCCACGCTCCAGTCGCGCTTGACCGTCTTGGGGGACACGCCGAGTGCCGTGGCCGCTTCCTCGACCGTCAGGCCGCCGAAGTAGCGCAATTCGACCACGCTCGCCTGGCGAGGATCGAGCGCCGCCAGCCGTTCGAGCGCGCGGTCCAGGTCCTCCCAGCGTTCGAACTCGGCGTCAACAGCCGGAGAAGCCGCCGCGAACCAGACACGTTCGCGATCGCCGCCGCGCTTGAGACGGCCACGGCCGCGGGCGTGTTCGATGAGAATCTCGCGCATCACGTGCGCCGCTATGGCGACGAAGCGGCGCCGATCGTCCCAGGCGGCGTCGCCGCGCGGCACCAGCCGCAGGTAGACCTCGTGAACGAGCGCCGTCGCCTGGAGGGTGTGGCCGGGACGCTCCCGCGCCAGGTAGTGGTGGGCGAGCCGGCGCAGCTCGGCATACACGACGGGAAAGAGGGCCCCGGCCGACAGGCCCCACCCCTCGCGAGCATCGACGACCGGCTGACGTTCGGCAAGGTCGCTCGACAAGGTCCCCTCATCGGTCCCGGACATCGTGTGGGAATAGACGGACCACGTCGTCGCGTTCCCCGGGCGGCGCGCTGGAGACCCGCACAGCCTACAGCAGGGCTCAGGCCGGCGCCAGAGGGGTTTCGCCTCGACGGTCGTGGGGGTTCTGTAATGCGGGTGGGACGAACCGCGGGGACGAGGGCGGGAGCCCGGCACGGATTCCCGTGCCGGGCCGCGGTGGACTACTGCACGATGATCGTCCGCTCGTTCGACACCACGCTCGCCCCCTGTGCGTTCGCCGCGCGGAGCCGGACGTAGTAGGTCCCGGGCGGCACGCCCGAGAAGGCCACCGTCGTCGCCGCGCTGCCGGTGTTCGCCACCGCGAGGTTCGAGAGACCAGGGGCCGAGCCGGCCTCGACGACATAGCTGGTCGGCGTGCCGCTCGTCGGGGCCGCCCAGGTCAGCGTGACCGTGTTCCCGGAGACGGTGTGGAGAGTGAAGCTCGGCGCCCCCGGCGGCGCCGGCACGCCGCCAACGACGACCATGACCTCGGCCGAAGGGGCACTGGTCCCACCCGCGTTGGTCGCGCGGACCCGGAGGACATAGAACCCCTGCGGAACGTTGGGGAACGTCAGTGATCGCCCGGACACCGCCACGCGGCCGATGTTGGTGAGACCGCTCGCCGACCCGGCTTCGACGACGTACCCGGTCGCCGGGCCTCCGCGCGGCGGCTGCAGCCAGGTCATGGTCAGCAGCCCATCCTGCATGAACGCCTGCACGTTGGTCGGCGCGTCCGGCAAGGCCACGCCCGCGACCGACATCCCCAGCGTGACCTCGTTCGAGGGCGGGCTGGACCCGAACGTGTTGATCGCGCGGACGCGCACGTAGAACGCGCCAGGGGGGACGCCCGGGATCGTGAAGGACGTTCCGCTCCCGGCCGGGAGGCTGATGGCCGTGGTCCCGGGCGAGAAGCCGGCGTCGATGACGTAGCTGACCGCCGCGCCGGTGGTGTTGGATCCCGGTGCCGTCCAGGAGAAGACGGCGGTCGTCCCGGTCATCACCACGCGGAAGTTCGTCGGGGCGGCTGGGGCACTGGTCCTCTCGTCGAGAGCGAAGTCGATACCCGAGGTCCAGGCTGTGTTGGTGACGTCGATGGCGGCGCCGGTGGACGCCGCGGTGGACGCCGAACAGGCGCCGGGGCACGGGATGTCGTTGTAGATCTCGTTGCGGTACCCGAGCGAGTTGCTCGTGAACACCACGTAGGTCCCCGCCGGCAGCGAATCGAAGAAGTAGTTGCCGCGGCCGTTCGTGACCGTGCTGGCGACGAAGACACCGGAACCCACGCGCTGGTACAGGCTGACGCTGACGCCGGCCAGGGGAAGTCCGGTCGCCGAGCTCGTGATCTTGCCGCGCAGCCCGCCCGCAACCGGGTCCAGGTCGAAGTCACGACCATTGACGGGCGACCCGAGGGTGATCGGGATCGGGGTGGCCGCCCCGAAGTTGCTGCACACCGACGCGCCGCACGGGATGTTGTTGTAGATCTCGTTCTGGTGACCGGTCCTGCCCGCCGTGTTCAGAACGTAGGTGCCCGTGGTGAGGCCGCCAAAGCTGAAGTAACCGTCCGGGCCCGTCCTCATCGACGTGAGGAAGGAGGCGCCAGAGCCGCTCTGCATCCTGAGCTCGACGATTTGTCCGCTGATCGGGGTGGCCGAGACGCTGTCCCGAACGACGCCGGTGAGGAATCCGCCGTCCACGAGCGCGAAGTCCTGGTTGGCGACAGTGGCCCCCCTGGCGACGGCGATGGGTGCGCCGAGCGCGGCCGCCGACGTGCTGTTGCAGCCAACTCCCACGCAGGGAATGTCGTTGAAGATTTCGTTCACCCAGGTGAACGTGTTCGACGTGTACAACCAGTAGGTGCCGGCCGTGAGACCGGCCAGGCGGTACACGCCGCTGGCGTCGGTGGTAGCGAGGCGGGTGAACAGATTGCCGCCCACCCGCGTCACGGCCGTGACGGTGACGTTCTGGATGGGGTTGCCGTTGGCGGCGTTGGTGACGGTGCCGGTGATGACGCCGCCCGTGTCGAGCACGAAGTTGCGATCCGCGGTCGTGTTACGAACCGTCACCGGAATCTCCGTGCCGCTCTGGATGTTGTTGCAGCCGAGCGGGCACAGGACGTTGTCGTACAGCTCGTTCATGTAGCCGGAGTTACCGACCCCGGTGAACGCGAAATACGTCCCGGTGGCCAGGCCTGACATGCGGTAGACGCCGTCGGCGTTGGTCGAGACGCTGCCCATCGAGCGCAGCGCGTTGTTCACGAGCGCGTTGACGTTCACGGACAGGTTCGGGATCGGCTGCCCGGCGGCATTGGTGATTCGTCCCGAAAGGACGCCTCCCGGATCCAGCGCGAAGTCCCGTCCGGCCACCGTCGCTCCGGACACGATAGTGGTCGGCGTCGGCGCCGGCAGCTGGGTGCGCGAGTCGGGACATGGGCCGACGCACGGGCTGTTGTCCCAGTACTCGTCCACGTATCCCGGAACGTTGAAGCTGCGCGTGACCAGGAAGACCTCGCCCGGCGGCAGACCGCCGATGTCGTAATGCCCGGCGGCATCCGTCATCGCGTCGGTGAGCCAATAGTCGCCGTTGTTGTAGCGATACGTGGACTGGACCAGGACGTTGGCCAGCGGCGCGCCGGTCGCGGCGTCGGTCACGGTCCCGGTCACATGTCCGCCCGCCAGGAGGGCGAAGTTGACGGTGGTGGTATTGCCTGGAGTGATGGTGACCAGTGTCCCGTCTACGAGATCGGGGAAGTCGATCGGGGCGCGGATGCCGCCGTAGATCTCGTCGACGAAATCGAGTCCTTCTTCCGAAGGTACGGCTGCGACATAGTACCCGCCTGCCTCCCCCGTGAACGAGTACACGCCGGAGGCATCCGTCGATCCCGCGAAGACGACACCGGTCTCCGACAGGTCGTCGCTTCTAACGATGAAGATGGGGACGTCGGCGATCGCGTCGCCCGTGGAAGCGCTGGTCACCGTGCCGGTAATGCTGCCGTCTTGCGCGTGGGCAGTGGCCGGGAGGAAGAGGGCCGCCAGCAGCGGCAGGCTCGTCCAGCACCACCTCGACAGGGTTCGGGCTCGAGAAGATTTCATGGGGGATACCTCTCGAGGCAAGTGCGACGTCCGCGGGAATCCGGGGTCACGCCTGCCGGCCGGCGAACCGGTCCCCGCGCTCGTGGGACATGGCGTCCTACCCGCTTCGGAGCGCGCTCAGCGCGTCTACGTGTGACGCACGCCAGGCCGGGCCCAGGCAGGCCAGCACCACCACGGCGCCTTCGATCACGGCTACGGCCAGATAGACGCCGGGGCTGAGGACGTTCACGCCGATGAAGGCCGCCTGCACCGCACGGGTGGCGGCGGCCGACAGCATCAGTCCCGTCAGCAGGCCGGGCAGCAGCAGCCCGATGCTGCCCGCCAGCACGTCGCGCACGATGTCGCGCGGGGTGGCGCCGATGGATACGCGCACGCCGAACTCGCGGCGGCGCCGGCTCACGGCGTGGATGACGACACTGGCCAGGCCCGCCGTGCCGAGCAGCAGTGCCAGTCCGCCGCAGATCGAGAGCACCCACGTGGTCGTGCGGAACGGCCACAACTGCACGGCCCTGCGCTGCGCCATCGTCTTCACGGAGAGCAGGGGAACGCTGGCGTCCACGGACTGCGACGCCTCGGTGAACGGCCGCACCAGCGACGTGGGCATCGCCGTTCGCACGACGATCGTCAATGGGCCCTCGAAGTTATCGTGCGAGAGGGGCACGAACAGCGCGGGCGCTTCGCGGTCGAACCCGCGCATCCGCAGCCGGGCCGTGACGCCCACGACCGTAGCGGCGGCGCCCTTCCCTCCCACGCGCAGCGTCCTGCCGAGCGCGCGGCCGCCGGGCCACAACGTCTCGGCCAGCGGCCCGTTGATCACGACCTCGGCCGGGCCATCCGCCCGCTCGAACTCGCGGCCTTCGGCCATCGCAATGCCCAGCGTCCTGAAGTAGCCCGGCCCGACGGCGAAGGACGGGTACGACGGGCACGCGCCCGGCTCGCAGCCGCTCCCGTCCGGCCACGCGGCCATGAGGCGATCGAAGCCCACGAAGAACGGTGCGCGATCCGCGACGGCCACGCCCGCCGCGCCCGGCAGCGCGCCCGCGCGCTCGGCCAGGCGTGCGGCGTACCGCTGGACGCGGTCTGCCGGGTAGCCCTGCGCAGCCGGATCGAACTCCGCGACGAGCAGTTCGTCGCGCGCGAAGTCGGGGTCGGCGGTCGAGAGAAACCCGTACGACTGCATGAACAGCGCGGCCACGACGAGGAAGGCCGTCGATCCCGCGATCTGCGCGCCGACGAGCCACGAACGGAGCGGCACGCGCCGGCCGCCCGCGGTGCCCGCCCCCTGTGAGCCCAGCACGCGGAGCACGTCGATGCGGGCCGCGGCCACCGCCGGCCAGAGGCCCGGCAGCACGCCCGCGACGATGACCAGCAGGGCAATGAAGCCCGCGACGGTGGCATCGGGCTTGAGATCGAGGTGCTGCGGTGTTTCGACAGGAATCGCGAACGCGCCAACCAGCGACTGCGCCCACCAGGCCACCGCCAGCGCGCCCGCGCCGGCCATGGCCGCCAGGACGAGGCCTTCGGTAATCACCAGGCGCACCAGGCGGCCCGGCCCCGCCCCGAGCGCAGCGCGAATGCCCATGTCGCGCTCGCGCTCCACGGCGCGCGCCAGCAGCAGGTTGGCCACGTTGAAGCACGCCAGCAGCAGGACGAGGCCGATGACGCCCATCACGATGGCGGCGGCCGTGCTGCGAACCTCGGTGCCGGCCTCGCTCAGCAGCCGGAAGCGTGCGCCGCGGCCCGTGTGCGTGTCGGGCCAGTCGCGCGCCATGAGGGACGCCGCCGTGTCCAACTGCCCCTGCACCTGGGACACCGTCGCGCCGGCCGCCAGGCGCCCGAGGACGAACAGCCACCTGGCCTCGCGATCCTGCAGGGTGGATGCGGCGCCGAACAGCGGGAGCGCCTCGAGGGGCACCCAGACGTCGGGAGAATAGAGACCGGCCGGGCCCGTGAACGATTCGGCGATGACGCCCGCCACCTGCGCGTCGGTGTTGTTCAGGCGCAGCGTGAGTCCGGTGAGCGACGGCTCGCCCAGCCTCTCGCGCCAGAAGCGCTCGCCGATCACCACCGAGGGCGCGCCGCCCGGGACGGGCTCGACGCTCAGCCGGCCCGCGACGACCGGCGCATGCACGATTGAAAAATAGCCCGGCGAGACGGCCAGCACCCACGCGGTTTCCGCCGCGCCGCCGTGGCGCAAGGCCATGGTCAGCCGGCCCTCCGCGGCGAGATCCAGGCTGCCGCTGGTGGCGGCGGTGAAGCGCTCGGCCTCGGCCAGCGACGCGTTGCCGCCCTCCTCGCTTCCGGGCGTGGTGAGGATGCGCCCGACGTCGGGGCCGACCACCCGCCCGGCGCCGCGCAGGAACACGCTGTTGATCACCGTGAAGGCCACCGCGTTGACGCCCATGCCGATGGCGAGTGTGAGCACAGCGGTGGCGGCAAAGGCCGGGCGGCTCGCCAGCTGGCGCAGCACGAGCTTCAGGTCCTGGAGGAGCGTGTCCATCTCCGCATGAGACGAGGGGACCGGCGCCTCCGTTCGCGGAACCCGGACGCGGCGGCGGTGTCTAAGCCCAGAGTTTCGGGAGGTGCGCGTGCTCGAAGCCCGATCGCTGACGAAATATTACGGCGCGCTTCCAGCGCTTCGCGACGCGTCGTTCGCGGCCCGCCCCGGGCAGATCCTCGGCTATCTCGGGCCCAACGGCTCGGGAAAGTCCACCACCGTGCGCATGCTGGTGGGCCTGCTGGCGCCCTCGTCGGGCGACGTGCTGTGGCAGGGCCGCTCCATCTTCGACGACCTCCCCGCCTTCCAGCGTCAGCTCGGCTACGTGCCGGAGGAGCCGCACCTCTACACGCATCTCACCGCACCGGAGTACCTGCGGCTGGTCGGAGGGCTGCGCGACCTCGACGACAGCGCGTTGGACCGGAAGATCGAGCGCCTTTTGGATCTGCTCGGCCTGGCCGACGATCAGTACTCCACCTTGTCTGCGTTCTCGAAGGGCATGCGCCAGAAGGTGCTGATTGCGGCCGCCCTGCTGCACGATCCGTCGGTCATCATCCTGGACGAGCCGTTCTCGGGCCTGGACGTCGGCGCGGCGCTGATGCTGCGCGCGGTCGTCAGGGGCCTGGCGGAGGCAGGCCGCACCGTCCTGATGAGCTCGCACGTCATCGAGGTCGTCGAGCAGCTGTGCACGGAGGTGGTCATCCTTTCCGAGGGGCGCGTGGTCGCGCACGACCGCGTGGACCGCCTCCGTCAACTGCAGCACGACGAGTCGCTCGAGCACGTCTTCGTGAAGCTGGCCGTCCATCACGACGTGCATGCGGCGGCCCGGTCGATGATCGAGGCGGTGCGCGGATGACCGTTCGGCCGCACGTGAGGGCGCGCCGCACTCGCCTGCTCTCACGTGCCTTCTTCGGCCGCCTGTTCGAGAACGACCTGTTCTCGTCCTCGGTCTCGGCGTCCAGCAGCGTCACGTGGATGCTGGCGGCGCTGGCCACGCCTGGTGTGATGTTCAGCGGCAGCCAGATGTTCAACTACGCGCACGTGCGCACGTTCGCGCCCGAGGCGCAGGACCGCATTTTCTTCGCCAGCCAGGCGTTTCACGTGAATTTCGCCATGGCCATCGCGGGGCTGGTCACGATGATGGTGTGGACGTCACTGACGCCGGACCGCCTCGACGCGCTCGTACTGGGCCCGCTGCCCCTCCGCGCCGGCGAGCAGGCCCGCGCGCGGCTGGCGGCGCTGCTCCGCTTCTTCACGATGTTCGCCACGGCGGTGGCCGTGCCGACGGCCGTGGCGTTCACCTCCCTGACGCTGGGCCCGCGGGAAGCCGGGCTCGTCCTGCCGCGCATCGCCGGGCACGTGGCCGGCACCATGCTGGGCGCGGGCTTCGTCTTCTTCTTGCTGTTGGACCTCCAGCTGGTGCTGGCCGCCGTCCTGGGCCCGCGGGCCGTGCGGGCCGCCACCTGGCCCTTGCAGGGTGCGGCGCTCGCGGCGATGGTCAGCGCGCTCTCGTATACGCCGAGCCTGGCGGAGGTGCTGCAGGCCACCGGCCCGTCGGGCCAGGCATGGGTGATGTGGAATCCCGCGACGTGGTTCGTGGGGATCTATCGATGGATCGCCGGCGATCATCGCGACGTCTTCACCCAGCTCGCGGCGAGGGCCACCCTCGGCTCGACGGTGGCAGTCACGGTGGGTCTGGTCGTCTATCCGCTGGCCTACCAGCGCTGCCTGGTCAACGCCGTCGCCGGCCAGGGCCGGCGCGAGGCCTGGTATTCGCGGACGAGCACGCGCGTGTGGCTCGCGAACCTGGCGCCCCTCCTCCGGACCCCGCTCGAGCGCGGGCTCGCCGCCTTCATCGTGGCCACGCTCTCGCGCAGCCACGCACACCGCTTTCTCGTCGGCAGCTATGCCGGCATGGCGCTGCTCTGCGCACTCCCTATCGCCGGACGTCTCTTCGGCCCGGCAGACTCGGCCGCCGCGCTGTACGCGTGGTTCTCCGTCCCGCTCGGGCTGCTCTGCTGGACGGCCGCCGGCCTGCGCGTGGCGATGATGCTGCCCGTGGAGCCGGCCGCCAACTGGATCTTCCAGCTCACCGAGCCGGTGGACAAGCGACGCGTGCTCTCCACTGCCGTCACGGTCATCGCGAGCGCGACGGCCCTCCCGCTCGCCCTCGCCTTCGGCGCCGCGGCGGCCGTGGCCGGTGGCGCCGCCCTTGGGCTCTCGGTCTTCGCCGTGGTCCTCGCCACGGGGCTCGCCCTTATTGAGCTCCTCACGCTCACGCTGCGCGCAGTGCCGTGCACCTGCACGTATCGCCCCGGACAGCTGCGCCTGCGCGTGCTCTGGCCCGTCTATCTCCTGGTGTGGCTGCTGCTCGCCTATCAGCTGCCGACCGTGGCCGTGGGCGCGCTCGGCCACCTCGATCGTTCCCTGTGGCTGGTCGGAACGCTGCTCGCCGCCTGGACGGCGATTCGGGCGTGGCGGCTCTCACGCGCGCGACGCCTGCGCGGCTTCGTCTACGACGAGGCCGAGCCATCCGCAACCACGACCATCAACCTCGGCGCCGCCGGCGTCTCGTAAGGCGCTTCTCACTTCTCACTTCTCAGCCCCGCTCCGCGATACCGGTGCTTGTCGATGCCCAGGCGCTGGATGCGCGATTCCAGCGTCGACGGTGCGAGCCCCAGCCGCCGGGCGGCGCCGTCGGCACCGGCGACACGCCCGCGGCAGGCCTGCAGGGCCGCCTCGATCGCGGACCGCTCGTTCTGCTCGAGATTCGCGTCCAGCCTCGTCACCGGGTCGGCGCCGGCCAGCATCTCGCGAGGGATGCGCAGCACTTCGCCCTCGGCAACGATGACGGCCCGCGCGACGATGTTCTCGAGCTCGCGGACGTTCCCCGGCCAGGGATGTGCTTCGAGCAGCCGCAGCGTCCGCCGATCGATCCGCGTGACCCGGCGGCCGAAGCGCGCGGCGTACTTCGCCGCGAGGTGCGCCGCGAGCATGCCGATGTCCTCGGGGCGTTCGCGCAGCGGCGGAACGCGCACGGGGAACACGTTGAGGCGGTAGAAGAGATCCGGGCGGAAGCGGCCGGCCATGACATCCCCGGCGAGATCGCGGTTCGTGGCAGCCACCACGCGGACGTCGGCGGGAATGGCGCCGGTCCCGCCCAGGCGCTGCACCTCGCGCGTCTGGAGGACGCGCAGCAGCAGGACCTGCATCTCGGGCGGCAGCTCGCCGATCTCGTCCAGGAACAGCGTCCCGCCGGCCGCCTGCTCGAACCGGCCGGCCCGCCGCTCGATCGCGCCCGTGAAGGCGCCGCGCTCGTGGCCGAAGAGCTCCGCGGCGAGCAGGGTCTCCGGAACGGCGGCGCAGTTCATCTCGACGAAGGGCCGGGACGCCCTGCGCGAGCGCTGGTGAACCGCCCGGGCGAGCAGTTCCTTGCCCGTGCCGGTCTCTCCAGTGATGAGCACGGTGGCGTCGGTGGGCGCCACCTGCTCGATGGCCTCGAGCGCGCGCCGAAGCGCCAGCGATCCCCCGACGATGTCCGGAAAGCGGGGCACGTGGCCGAGCCGGACGACGGCCTCGCCGGAAGCCTCGTCGAGTTGCGCGCTGGCGTGCGCCAGCTGCTCGACTGCCACGGCGCGGACAATCGCCACGCCCACGGGTCGCGCGAGTGCGGTCACGAGCCGCATCTCGCGCGCCGTGAACCCGCGCGCGCGTCGCCGGCAGAACACCGCCAGGCCGACCGGTCGTCTCCGATGAAGACGGGCTGCGGTGAGCGCCTCACACGTGGGTGCACTTGACAAGCCAAGGGCAGGCGGTGTATTAAACCTATCGGTTAATTAACCGTGGAGTTCATCACAATCGTGGCGCTGCAGCCAGGGAGACGCACCATGCCCGGTATCCACACGGCCAACAGCGACACGTTCAAGGCCACGACACCGTCGGATCGCGAGATCACGCTGACGCGGCTGTTCGACGCGCCGCGGCAGCTCGTGTTCGATGCGATGACCAGGCCCGAGCACGTCCGGCGGTGGTGGGGCATTCTCGACGAGCGCTACTCGGTGCACGTCTGCGATATCGACCTGCGCCCTGGAGGCGCCTGGCGCTTCGTGGGCCGCGGACCCGCCGGCGAGTTCGCGTTTCGCGGCGTCTATCGCGAAGTCGATCCCCCCGATCGGCTCGTCTACACCGAGATCTACGAGCCGTTCCCCGATGCGGAGTCGGTGGTCACGACCCTCCTCACCGAGGAGCGCGGCAAGACGCGCCTGACCATCACGTCGCTCTACCCGACGGCGGAAGTGCGCGACATGGTGCTCGGGACCGGGATGGAGCGGGGTGCCGGCATCAGCTACGACCGCCTGGAGGATCTCGTGCAGGAGCTGCGGCGCGGCTGAGCCGGCCCGGGACCGGGCGGCCGGCGCCAGCGCCTCGTACACACGGTGCGCGGCCACCCGGGAATGGACGCCGCGGGGCTTCAGCCGCTCCGCGACGCGAGGCGGGAGTCACGCCATCTGCCCGACGGTGCGCCGGAAACGCCCCAGCGACAGGGCGAAGAGGACGGTCCCGGTCACCACGAGCGCCAGGAATGGCTGCCACACGACATCGAACCCGGCGCCCCGGTAGAGGATGGCCTGGCTCAGTTCCGTGAAGTGCGTCGTCGGCGCGAACAGCATGATGTCCTGGACGAGCTGCGGCATGCTCTCGCGCGGGGTGATCCCGCCTGAGAGCAGCTGCAGCGGGAGCAGGGTCAGCACGAGCAGCAGGCCGAACTGCGGCATGCTGCGGGCGACGGTCGCCATGAAGATGCCCATAGAGGTCGTCGCGAACAGGTGGAGGACGGTGCCGGCCAGGAACAGCGGCACCGAGCCCTCGATGGGCACCCGGAGCGCCCCTTGTATCACCAGGCGCAACGACAGGGTGGCGGCCAGCAGCACCACCAGGCCCATGGGCCACAGCTTCCCGAGCATGATTTCGGTGGGCGAGATGGGCATCGCCAGCAGGTGCTCCACCGTCCCGTGCTCGCGTTCGCGAATCAGCGCCGCGCCGGTGAGGATGATCGACAGCATCGTCACGCTGCTGATGACCTCCATCAGCGAGCCGAACCAGGACGGGTCGAGGGTCGGATTGAAGCGCGTGCGCAGCGCGAGGTCTACCGGCGGGGGCGTGCGGGCGCGGTAGCGCTGCACGAACGCCGTCACCTCGCCCAGGGCGATCTGCTGCACGGCGCTGTTCCCGGCAAACGCCTGGCTCATCCGGGTGGCGTCGATGTTGAGCTGCAGCTGCGGCGCCGCGCCCGCCAGGACGTCGCGCTGGAAGCCGGATGGGATGATGAGCACGAACGTGTAGTCGCCGGCGTCGAGGCCTGGATCCACCTCCGCGAGCGTGATCCGCTCCGGGCGCAGGAACTGGGGCGGAAGGAACGCGGAGGAAATGCGCGACGACAGCGCCGAGTCGTCCTCGTCCACGATGGCGATGGGCGCCAGGTGCAGTGTCTCGGGCATCGCTGTGCCCGCGACGTAGATCGAAACGGTGAACGTGTACAGGATGAGCCCGAGCATCATCGGGTCGCGCGCGAGGCTCCACAGCTCCTTCACGCCCAGGCGGTAGATGTTCGACAGGTGGCGCCGCACGTCAGGCCTCCTGCTTGTCGAGCAGCGCGATCGACAGGCCGATGATCACGGGCGCGGCCACGACCAGCGGCCAGAACGCCGCCTGCAGGTCGGCCAGGCCGAGCGCCTTGGCGAACACGCCCCGGCTGATGGTGAACATGTAGGTGGCCGGGTACACCTCGCCGATGAGGCGGCCCGCGCCCGCGAGCGACGAGACGGGCGTGATGAGGCCCGCCCACTGCACGGCCGGGATGATCGTGCCGACCAGGGTGAAGAAGATGGCCGCGATCTGGCTGCGCGTGAGCGTGGACGCCACCAGCCCCATCCCGGTGGCGCACAGGCTGAACAGGAACGCAGCGAGCAGCAGCGTCGGGATGCTGCCCGTGATGGGCACGCCGAAGACGGTGACCGCCGCCACGCACATCAGGCCGAAGTTCACCATCGCCAGCGCGACATACGGCACCTGCTTGCCGAGCAGGAACTCGGCGCGCGTCACCGGGGTCACGTACAGGTTGACGATGGAGGCCAGCTCCTTCTCGCGGACCACGGCCAGCGCGGTCAGCATGGCAGGCAGCAACAGCAGCAGCAGCGGGACCACGGCGGGCACGGTCGCAGGCAGGCTCCGCACGTCCGGGTTGTAGCGGTAGCGGGTCTCGACACCGGCCAGGCCGGACGCGGACGTGCCCGTGCGCTCGCGCAGTTGCTGGACCAGCCAGTGCTGGTGAATCCCCTGCACGTACCCGCTCACCGTCTCGCCCCGCGTCGGCATCGCCCCGTCCACCCATGCCCCAATCTCCACGGGCCGCCCGCGCATCACGTCGCGCGCGAACCCCGGCGGGATCTCGATGGCCAGCGACAGCTTACCGGTGCGCATGCGCCGGTCGAGTTCCGCGTAGTCGAGGATCGGGGGCCGCTCGATGAAGTACCGCGAGCCCGCGAGGTTCAGCGCGTAGTCCTGGCTGAGCGTGGTCTGGTCCCGGTCCAGCACCGCGTAGCGCAGGTGCTCGACGTCCAGGCTGATGCCGAAGCCGACGACGAACATGAGCAGCAGGGAGCCGGCGAGCGCGAGCGTGGCGCGCACCGCGTCGCGCCGCAGTTCCAGGGCCTCGCGCCACATGTAGCTGTAGGCGCGCGCGAACCGCGTCCGCAGGCGCCGTCCGGCGGGGCGCACCGGGCCCACACCCGCCTCCTCCGCCGGCGCCGCGGCGTCCGGCAGGGCCATCCCGGCTCCCGCGTCGACGAGCGACGCGATGAAGACCTCGTCGAGCGAGTCCACGCGACGCCGTGCCTTGAGCGCCGCGGGCGTGTCGCTCTCCAGCACGCGCCCCGCGTGCATCATCGAGATGCGGTCGCAGCGTTCCGCCTCGTTCATGAAATGGGTCGAGACGAAGATCGTCACCCGGTCGCGGCGCGACAGCTCGATCATCAGCCGCCAGAAGGCGTCGCGTGCGATGGGATCCACGCCCGACGTCGGCTCGTCCAGGATGAGCAGCTCCGGCTCGTGCACCATGGCCACCGCCAGGGACAGCCGCTGCCGGATGCCGAGCGGGAGCTTGCCGGGAAGCGTGTCGAGGACGTCCATCAGCCCGAAGCGCTCCACCATCTCCGCGACGCGCGACGGCACCTCCGGCGCGGGCACGTGAAACAGCCGCGCGTGCAGCTCGAGGTTCTGGCGGACCGTGAGCTCCGAGTACAGGGAGAAGGCCTGCGACATGTAGCCCACGCGCCGGCGAGTCGCCATGTCACGCGGATCGACCTCGCGGCCGAGCAGCCACGCGCGGCCCTCGGTGGCCGGCAGCAAACCGGTGAGCATCTTCATCGTCGTGGTCTTCCCGCAGCCGTTCGACCCGACGAAGCCGAAGATCTCGCCGCGCCGGATCCGGACGTGCACGTGATCGACGGCCGCGAAGTCGCCGAAGCGCATCGTCAGGTCGCGGGCCTCGATGGCGATATCGGCCTCGTCCGCGCCCTCGATCGGCGGGATGGCGATCGGCTCGTGGCCCCGCCGCTTCGCTTCGGGCAGCAGGCCGATGAAGGCGGACTCGAGCGTGCGCGCGCCGGCGTGCGCGAGGATCTCCGACGGCGTGCCCGCCGCGAGTACCTGTCCCCCGTCCATCGCGATCAGCCAGTCGAACGCCTGCGCCTCCTCCATGTAGGCGGTCGCCACCACGACGCTCATGCCGGGCCGATCCCGCCGGATGCGGCCGATCAGCTGCCAGAACTGGCTTCGCGACAGCGGGTCCACGCCAGTGGTGGGCTCGTCGAGGATCAGGAGGTCGGGATCGTGCACGAGCGCGCAGCAGAGGCCCAGCTTCTGCTTCATGCCGCCGGAGAGCTTTCCCACCGGGCGATCGAGAAACGGGTGCAGCCCCGTGCTGCGTGTCAACCTGTCGATGCGGCTGCGGCGTTCGGCCGCGCCATGGCCGAAGAGGCGCGCGAAGAACTGCAGGTTTTCCTCGATCGACAGCGTCGGGTAGAGGTTGCGGCCGAGGCCCTGCGGGACGTAGGCGATGCGGGGACAGGCCACGTCCCTGTGGCGCCTGCGCCGCATGTCGCCGCCGAGCACGTCCACGCGGCCCCGCTGCACGGCGCGTGCGCCGGCGACAAGGGCCAGCAGGCTCGACTTGCCGACGCCGTCCGGGCCGATCAGGCCCACCATGCGGCCGGCGGGAATGTCGAGCGTCACGCCGTCGAGGGCCATGACCCCGCCGTAGCGCAAGCTCACCCCCACCAGGCGCGCAACCGGCGGCGCCAGCGGCTGGTCGGTCACGGCGCAACCTTCACGGCGAGCTGGGCCGGCCAGGCCGCCTGCGGATCCGTCTTCACCCAGGCCACGCCGGGGAGGCCCGTCTTCACCTGCTCGAGGTACTGGAGCAGCAGCTCCCGGTCGATCCTGGCTTTGACGCGGAACATCAGCTTCTGGCGCTCGCTGGCCGTCTCCACCGTCCTGGGCGTGAACTGCGCGGTACTGGCGACGAACGAGATGCGGGCGGGAATGACGAACTCGGGGGCCACGTCGAGCACGACGCGCACCTCGGAACCGAGCGCCACCGCGCCCGCCACCGTCTCGGGCAGGAAGAACGTCATGTAGACGTCGGTGAGGTCCACGAGGTTGAGCACCTTGCCGCCGGCGCCGAGCACCTCGCCCGGCTGGGCCACGAGGTACTGCACCCGCCCGTCGCGCGGCGCCGCGAGCACGCCATCGGAGATTTCCGTGTCGACGCGCGCGATGGTCGCCTTCGTCGCCGCCACCGCCGATCGCGCGGCCGTGACCTGCGTGCGGGCGGCCACGATGGCCGCCTCGGCCGCCGTGACCTGGGCCCTGGCGGCTTCGAGCGCGGCCTCGGCACTCTTCGCACGGGCGCGATCGTCGTCCAGCTCCTGCCCCGAGGCGGCCCCTTCCTTTGCCAGGGTCTCGGAGCGGGCCAGCCGCCGGCTCGCAGCGTCGAGCTCGTTCTCGCGCTGACGCACGAGCGCCAGCACCGCCTGGTGGTCACTGAGGCGGAGCGCGACCTGAGCCTCGGCGCCAGCCACGCCCTGCAGGGCCTGCTGCCGCATGGCCACGGCCTCGTCGCGCTGCGCCTGCAGCCCCTGCACCTGCATCCGTGCGAGCGGCTGGCCCGCGCGAACCAGCTCGCCCTCGGCCACGAGGATCTCCTCCACGCGTCCAGGCAGCTTCGTGGCCACGTCGATCTCGGTGGCCTCGATGCGGCCGTTGCCGCTTGCGAGCACGGCGCGCGCGTCGGTCGAGCGCGTCGCCCACGTGTAATACGCCGCCCCCGCGGCGATGATGACGACGAGCAGGACGCCCTTGACGGCTCTCGCGCTCATGGCGTCACCTTCGAGGGTGTCGATGTCTCCGTGCCTCCGCCGAGCGCGGCGTACAGTGCGACGCGCGACGAGAGCAGCGCGCGACGTGTCTGCACCAGCTGCTGTTGGACCGCGAGCAGCTCGCGCTCCGCATCCAGCACCTCGAGGTATCGGGCGGCGCCGCTGTCGTAGCGGAGCTTCGCCAGTCGGGCGCGCTCGGTCTGCACGGCCAGTGTGGCTCCGAGGGTCCGCACCTGCTCGGTCAGCCACTGGCGCGTGGACAGCGCGTCGGACACATCCCTGAACGCGGCCTGGATGGCTTGCTCGTAGCGGACGACCGCCTGCTCACGTCGCAGTTCGGCAACGTCCTGGGCGGCCGCACGGCGTCCTCCGTCGAAGATTGGCAGCGCCGCGCTCGGCGTGAAGACCCAGGCGCCGCTGTCGGTGCTGAACAGCCCGGTCAAGTCGGCGCTGGCCAGGCCGAGCAGGCCCGTGAGCGAGATGCGCGGGAAGAGGGCCGCCCGGGCAACGCCGATGCTGGCGTTGGCCGATTTCAAGCCATGCTCCGCCGCCAGGATGTCGGGGCGCCTCGCCAGCAACTCCGAGGGCAGGCCGGCCGCCAGATCGGGAAACACGACCTCGTCCAGCCGCGTTGGCTTCGTTGACAAGTCGGCCGGGGCGCCCAGCAGCACTTCCAGGGCGTGCGCCTGCCTCGCCCGCGCCAGCTCCAGTTCACTGACCAGCGCCGTCGCCTGGTGCCAGAGCAGCTCCACCTGTGTGAGCTCGAGGGCCGATGTGGCGCCGAGCGCGACGCGCCTCCGGAAGATCCGCAGCGACTCCGCGCGAACCTCCGCACTCCGCCGCGCCAGGGCGAGACGCTCGTCGAGCTCGCAGAGCGCCAGGTAGCTGTTCGCCACCTGCGCGACCAGGCTCAGGGCCGTCGCGCGACGTGCCTCGTCGGTCGCGAGGTAGGTTTCGAGCGCCGCCTCCTTCAGGCTGCGGATACGGCCCCAGAAGTCCAGCTCCCAGCTGCTGGCGCCGACGCCCGCGGCCACCAGTTCCAGGTCCATGGGCCGCCCGGTGATGCCCAGGTCGGGCACGCGCGCCCGCGCCGCTGTCGCGCTCGCGGCCGCAAGCGGCCACTGGTCCGCCCGCTGGATGCGATAAGCGGCGCGCGCTTCCTCGACACGCAGCGCCGCGACGCGCAGGTCGCGGTTGCTGGAGAGCGCCAGTTCGATGAGTGACTGCATCCGGGGGTCGGTGAAGTACTCACGCCATCCGATCGCGGGCGCGGGGGCGGCCTCCGGGGAAGGCCTGGCAGCGGCCGGATACGTTTCGGCCACGGGCAGGCGTGGCTGCTCGTACGGCGGCGCCTTCGACGCGCACGCCGCCAGCGAGAGCGCCAGGGCCACCATGAGTGCCCGGCCGGCAGCCGATGCCTGCTGCCACAGGCGGGCCCGCGCAGACCACGGCGGCGGGGGACTGCTGATCATGTGGAACGGATGGACTCCTCTCCAACTCCCCAGAGGCAAAGCCCGTGCCTCCGGCGGCCACCTCGTTTGGCGGAACCAGCGAGGTTATCTCGCGTTTCTTCGCGGCCGGGCTGCCGGGAATCCGTCGGGCACCTCCCACACCCGCCGTCCACGCCTCCCCGCATGAGGCCGCGGAGGCCCCACCACGGGCGCGACGAGAGGGCACACGAGTTGCTTGATCGCACTCCATGGGCACCAACTGGATTCGATCGTTCGACGATGTCGGCATGGACGACGTGCCCGTGGTGGGCGGCAAGAATGCCTCGCTCGGCGAGATGCGGAAGGCCCTCACGCCGCTCGGTATCCGCACGCCCGGCGGCTTCGCCACGACAGCCGATGCCTATCGCGCCTTCCTTCGAGCCGCCGACCTCGAGCGCGTCATCCATGACACGCTCGCGGGCCTGGACGTGGACGACATCGCCCGCCTCCAGGCCGCGGGCGGTCGCGTGCGCTCGGCCATCCTGGCTGCCCCGTTGCCCGACGAGCTGGTGCAGGGCGTGTCCGAGGCGTACCGGCACCTCGAGTCGGAGCACGGCGCCAACTGCGACGTCGCCGTGCGCAGTAGCGCGACGGCCGAGGACCTGCCGGACGCCAGCTTCGCGGGCCAGCAGGAAACCTACCTGAACATCCACGGGACGGCGATGCTGCTCGACGCGATCAGGCGCTGCTTTGCCTCCCTCTTCACCGATCGCGCCATCGTCTATCGCGCTCATCGCGGCTACGACCACGGCCAGGTGGCGCTCTCCGTCGGCGTGCAGAAGATGGTCCGCTCGGACCTCGCCAGCGCGGGCGTGATGTTCTCCATCGACACGGAGAGCGGCTTTCCGAACGCCGTCCTCATCAACGCCGCGTACGGGCTCGGCGAGAGTGTCGTCCAGGGCACGGTGAACCCCGACGAGTACTACGTGTTCAAGCCCACGCTCGTGAAGGGCTTCCGCCCCATCCTGCAGAAGAAGCTCGGCACGAAGGAGTTCAAGCTGGTCTACGAGGAGGGCGGCACGCGCCAGACGCGCAGCGTGCCCGTGCCGTCGGAGGCACGGGAGCGCTTCGTCCTGCAGGACGACGACATCCTCACGCTGGCCCGGTGGGCGGTGCTCGTGGAGACCCACTACTCGCAGCTGCGCGGCACGCCGGCGCCCATGGACATCGAGTGGGCGAAGGACGGCCGGAGCGGCGAGCTGTTCCTCGTGCAGGCTCGCCCCGAAACGGTGCACGCGCGACGCGACGCGCTCATCCTCGAGCGCTACCGCCTCGACGCGCGCGGCACGGTGCTCGCGCGCGGGCGCAGCGTCGGCGAGAAGATCGGGCAGGGCCCGGCCCGCATCATCCGATCCACCGCCGACCTGGAGGCGCTCCAGCAGGGTGAGGTGCTGGTCACCGAGATGACCGACCCCGACTGGGAGCCGGTGATGAAGCGCGCGGCGGCCGTGGTGACCGATCGCGGCGGCCGCACCTGCCACGCTGCCATCGTCAGCCGCGAGCTCGGCATCCCGGCCATCGTCGGCAGCGGCACGTCCACGTCGGCCATCGCGGCGGGACAGCTCGTGACCGTGTCGTGCGCGGAGGGCGAGGAAGGGGTCGTCTACGAGGGCCGGCTGCCGGTGCGCGTCGAGCGGACGAACCTCGCGGACCTGCCGAACCCCCGGACCGCGATCATGATGAACGTGGCCAACCCGGCCGAAGCGTTCTCGCTGTCGTTCCTGCCGAACGACGGCGTGGGCCTCGCGCGGCTCGAGTTCATCATCGGCACGCACGTGCGCGTGCACCCGATGGCGCTGCTCCGCCCGGATCGGGTGACGGATCTCAAGGAGCGGCGCGAGATCGAGCGGCTGACGGCGGGCTACGCGGACAAGGGCCAGTACTTCGTCGACCGGCTGGCCGAAGGCGTGGCCATGATTGCCGCCGCCTTCTGGCCGAAGGACGTCATCGTCCGGATGTCGGACTTCAAGACCAACGAGTACGCGGGACTGCTCGGCGGCGCCGCCTTCGAGCCGAAGGAAGAGAACCCGATGATCGGCTTCCGCGGCGCCTCGCGCTACTACGACGAGCGCTATCGCGCGGGCTTCGCGCTCGAGTGCCGCGCCATGCGCAAGGTGCGGGAGGACATGGGGCTCGAGAACGTCAAGCTGATGGTCCCCTTCTGCCGCACCGTCGAGGAGGGCAGACGCGTGGTCGCCGAGATGGCGGCCAACGGCCTGGTGAGGGGCGAGCGGGGCCTCGAGATCTACGTGATGTGCGAGATCCCCAGCAACGTGACCCTGGCACGCGAGTTCGCCGAGGTCTTCGATGGCTTCTCCATCGGCAGCAACGACCTCACGCAGCTGGTCCTCGGCGTGGACCGCGACTCCGAGCTCGTCGCGCACCTGTTCGACGAGCGCAACGAGGCGGTCATGCGGACCATCGCCCAGGTCATTCACGCCGCACGCGAGGCTGGCCGGAAGATCGGCATCTGTGGCCAGGCACCGAGTGACTACCCGGAGTTCGCGCGCTTCCTCGTGGAGGAAGGCATCGACAGCATCTCGCTCAACCCCGACTCGGTCTTGAAGACGATGGTCGCCATCGTCGAGATGGAAGGCGCGTAGCCGTCACGCCCGCCCGAGCACGAGCCACGGGCCGCTCACACGGGGTTGCGGCCCTGGATCACGCGGATGAGCACGACGGCAATGGCCAGGACCAGCAGGATGTGGATGAAGCCGCCCAGCGTGTAGGAACTGACCATCCCCAGCAGCCACAGGACGAGCAGGACGACGAGAATCGTGGTCAACATCTCGAATCACCTCTCGCGCCCTGCTTGAGCAAACCTCGCGCCGTCACCGCCTGCGGGCCCCGGACGGGGTGTTGCCGCGCGGGCCGGCGTGTGAGGGCACCCGCCAACCCACGCGTCCCTCGCGTCCTGCTCACAAATGGAAACCCGCTACCCACCCGCTGGAACGACGCCGCGCAGAACGGCCCGAACAGTCAAGCCACGTGCCATCCGGGCTGGCGAGCATCTTGCTCAGAGAGGGGTCGAGGTCTCATCCATGGCAACGCCGAAGACACCGAACCCCATGACGCCCGACCGCCCGGCGCCCCTGCCGACGCCATCACCCGAGCAGCCTGTCGTCCCGCCGGACGATCCGGCAGCTCCCCACGTGGATCGCGAGCCGTCCATCGACCCGCCACCAACAGACCCGCCGATGCGCCTGCCGGCCGAGAAGCCCATCATTTCGGAACCCCCAGCCCCGCGGGCGTTGCCGGCCGGGTAGCGGCGGCCGCGATGAGCCGGATACATCCCCCGATGACCCGTACTCCTCAACAGCGCGTCCACGCTTCGACGGCATGGCGCTGGCCGTTCGTCGTGGCCATTGCGCTCCTCATCGTGCTCGGCGGGCTGGCGGTTCTCCAGTACACGCGCCTCACCAGGGCCACCGAGGCCGTCGATCACACCTACCAGGTGATACAGACGATCGACCGGGTGGTCCTGACGCTCTTTGGCGCGGAGACGAGTCACCGCGGCTATCTCCTCACGTCCGACCGCTCGTTCCTCGCCCCCTACGACGACGCCGAGGCGACCGTGCGGGCCGCGCTGGTCGAGCTCGACGTGCTCGTGGCCGCGGATGCGGCGCAGCGCCAGGCGGCCGCGCGCCTCGAGATGCTGGCGGACGAGAAGCTGCGCGAGATGGCCGAGATGCGGCGCCGCTTCGAGGCCGGCGATGCCGCCGGTGCCCGGGCCAGGCTCATCGAGGGCCACAGCCGGCACGTGATGGACCAGGTTCGTGCGCTGGGCAACGAGATGCGCACCAACGAGCAGTCGCTGCTCGCGCGCCGGACGGCCGAGGCGCGGCTGGCGCGCCGCGCCGCGATCGGCCTCGGCATCGCCACGGGCCTCGTCGCCTTCGTGCTCGGGCTGCTGGCGTTCTCCATCCATCGGGCGTTCGAGAGCCGGCAGATGGCCTTCGCGGCGGAAGCCAGTGCCCGTCTCGAGGCAGAACGCGAAGCCGACGCCAACGCCGCCGGGCTGCAGCAGAGCGAGAGCTTCAACCGCAGCATCCTCGACTACACCGGCGACTGCGTCACGGTGCTGGACGCCGACGGCCGCATCGTGATGATGAACCGGCCGGGCCTCGCCCTGATGCAGCTCCCGGCGGACGGCGCGTGGCAGGAGCAGCCGTGGCCGGCCCTCTGGGGACACCAGGCCCAGGCGGCGGACGCGGCGGTGCGGGCGGCCAGGGCCACGGGCGAGGGGCGCTTCACCGCGGACCGCCTCCTGCCCTCGGGCGCGACCCAGTGGTGGGACGTGATCGTCACGCCGGTGCGCGATGAGCACGGTGCGGTAGTGCGGCTGGTCGCCATCGGCCGCGACATCTCGGAGCACAAGCGCGCCGAGGAAGAGCGCGCGGCGCTGCTCGCGAGCGAACGTGCGGCCCGAAGCGAGGCCGAGCGCGCCGCGCGGCTGAAGGACGACTTCGTCAGCACGCTGTCACACGAGCTGCGCACACCGCTCAACGCCATCCTCGGCTGGGTCGGCGTGTTGAAGATCGACCAGCAGCCCGCGACCCTGGCGAAGGCCATCGACGTCATCGACCGGAACTCGCGCCGCCAGTCGCAGATGATCGACGACCTCCTGGACGTGGGGCGCATCATCTCCGGCAAGCTCCGCCTCGACGTGCAGCCCGTGAACCTCGCGTCGATCGTCGAGGAGGCCGTGACCTCCGCGCGCCCCGCAGCCGAGGCCAAGGGCGTGCGCCTGCGGCAGGTGCTCGGCTCGGCCGGCACCATCCAGGGCGACCCGAGCCGGCTGCAGCAGGTCGTGTGGAACCTGGTGAGCAACGCCATCAAGTTCACGCCGCGCGGCGGCCTGGTGCAGGTGACGCTGAAGAAGGTCGACAGCCACGTGACCGTCGAGGTGCGCGACACGGGGATCGGCATCCGGCCCGAGCTGCTGCCGCACGTGTTCCAGCGCTTCCGGCAGGGCGATGTCTCGTCCACGAAGCGCCAGGGCGGCCTCGGGCTCGGCCTCGCCATCGTCAAGAACCTCGTCGAGATGCACGGCGGGTCGGTCGAGGCGGCAAGCGACGGCGAAGACGCGGGCAGCGTCTTCACGGTGCGGCTGCCCCTGGCCTCGACCCAGAGGGCCAGCGGGGGCGTGGACATGCTGGAACTCGTCCCCGCCCAGTTCGCGGCGCTTCTCTCAGGCGTGAGGGTCCTCGTGCTGGACGACGAGGCCGACGCGAGGGAGATCGTGCAGCGACTGCTGGAGGACTCGGGGGCCACGGTCGTCACGGCAGGCTCGGCGCACGATGCCCTCGATCAGCTCTCGCACGGCCTGGTGCCGGATGTCATCGTGAGTGACATCGGCATGCCGGACCAGGACGGCTACGAGTTCATGCAGCGGGTGCGCCGCCTGGGCGGTGCCGTCTCGTCGGTGCCCGCCGCCGCGCTCACGGCCCTGGCCCGGCTCGAGGACCGGAAGCGCGCGCTGATGGCCGGCTATCAGAGCCACCTGGCCAAGCCCGTGGATCCGACCGAGCTGGTCGCCATGGTCGCCAGCATGACGGGACGCACCGGCCGCGGCTGAATCCGGAGGCGCGATCGGTCCTGCCCTTCACACGGGTGTGTAGCCGGCGACCCTTTGTGTGCCGAGCGGTCACGAACCGGCTTCATCGGCGATTCACGGCGGCTGGAACGGTGCTTGCTATTCAAGGGCGCAGAGACTCCGCAACACCAACCCTTCAGAGAGCCCACCATCAGGCCTCCGAGGCGTCGAACAACAACGGCGCCACGGGGGCTCCCTCCTCGACGCGGCATTGTCTGGTCTTCCCGTCGTGTTGCCTTCCCGTCGCCGTGCTGCTCCATCGACGTCCGCCCATGGCACCCCGTTTGCTCTTCCCCACTGCAGGAGGCACTCATGAAGTACGGAATCGCGTGGCTGCTCGGCGTGCCGTTTTCATTGATCGTGGTGTGGTTCGCCGCCAACCAGGTGGGCTGCGGACTCTAGCCCGCAACCCAGGAACAACGAGGGAGCATCGACATGAACTGGAATCGATTGGTGACGGGGATGGCCCTGGTGGGCGTGATGGCGCCCGGCGTCGCGGCGGCCCAGCAGGGCGAGCAGGTGACCGTGCAGCTGCGCAACGGCACCGTGGTGCGCGGCGCGCTCGAGGATCTCGAGGACGGCACGCTCTACGTGCGCGTCAGCCTGCACGATCAGCGGCGCCTGCCGATTGGCGACGTCGTCATGATCGACCGCACCGGGAACGCCTCGGTGCTGCCCGAGGCGGAGGTCAAGGCCGCCGAGAGCGCGGCGATGGTCGTGCTCTCGAATGGCGGCCGGCTCGAGGGCACGCTCGTGGACGTGCACGGCGGTCCCGGCTCGGGTGATCCGGAGAAGGCCCGCACGTTCATCCTCCGGATGCCCGATGGCGCCGAGCGCCGTCTCGCGGCCGGCGAGGTGAACCGCGTATACCTGGGCCGCGTCGCGGCTGCCGCCGGGACGGCCGCCGAGTCGCCCGTGCCGGCCGGCGCCATTCGCGTGCGCGCATCGGCGGGTTGGGTGGACACCGGCCTCGTCGTCCGTCAGGGGCAGATGGTTGGCTTCGCCACGACTGGCACGGTGCAGTTGTCGGCGGATCCGGCCGACACGGCGTCCTCGCCCGGCCGCGATCGCACGGCGGCCGGCGCGCCCATGCCCACGCTGCGCGCGGGGGCGCTCATCGGTCGCATCGGCCCGAATGGCCAGCCGTTCGGGATTGGCAACCAGGCGTCGGTGCCCATGCCGGCGACCGGCCAGCTGTTCCTGGCCGTGAACGACGACGTGCTCGCCGACAACAGCGGCGCGTTCGACGTCGTGATCACGCCTGCCGCGACCGAGCGGTAACGCGCTCCCGATGGCCCGCGCGCGGCAGCCGTGCTGCGCGCGGGCGCGTCACACCTGGTCCTCGAGCAGCGACGCGAGCTGCTCGCCCGCCCTTGCGGCCAGCCCGCGCCGGCGCCACGCATCGAGCGTGACGCGGTCGCACCCGGCCACGTCGTCCTCGAAGGACGTCTCGAACTGCCGGGCCACCTCCGGCGCGAACACGCACACGTTGCTCTCCTCGTTGTGCGCGAACGATCGGTTGTCGAAGTTGGTGGTGCCCACCGTCGCCCACACCCCGTCCACGACCATCACCTTGTGGTGAAGCATCGTCCGGTTGTATTCGAGGATCTCGATGCCGGCCTGGAGCAGCGGACCGTAGAGGCGCACGCTGTTCTGCCGCGCGAGCCAGTTGTCGTTGTGCACGCCCGCCACCATGATCCGCACGTCCACACCGCGCCCCTTCGCCTCGACCAGCGTCTGGATGGCCACCGGATCGGGCACGAAGTAGGGGTTCGCGATGAGGATCGAGCGGCGCGCGCAGACAATCGCCAGGTAGTACATGATGCGAACGCTGGAAGCGCCATTCTCCGGCGAGCTGAGGATCACCTGGAGGGTGTGCGGGCCACGCGCGGAGAGAACGGGATAGTACCCCTCGCCGCTCACCAGCTCCCCGGTCGCCTGCTGCCAGTTGTGGGCGAACCCGCTCTGCAGCGGCATCACGGCCGGGCCCTCGACGCGCACCTGCACGTCGCGCCACTCCTCCGGGGTGCGCGCCTGGCCGCGCCAGTGGTCGGCGAAGCCGGCGCCGCCCGTGTAGCCGACCACCCCGTCGACGATGAGCGACTTGCGGTGCGTGCGGTTGTTGAAGCGCCCGAGCGTCCGCCACGTGATGGGGTTGTACCAGGCGACCTGGCACCCGCCCTGCTCGAGCGTCGCCAGCGTCTCGCGGCCGATGTCCGTCGAGCCCACGGCATCGAGCAGGATCGTGACCCGGACGCCCGCCCGGGCCCGTTCGGCCAGCGCCTGCGCGAATGTCGTCCCGACCTCGCCCGCCCAGTAGATGTAGGCCTCGATCGTGATCGTGGCGCGGGCCGCGGCGATGTCCTGCAGCATGCGCGGATAGAACGCATCGCCGTTGTCGAGGATCTCGAAGGCGTTGCCGGGCAGGAGCGGGACGCCGGTCGCCCCGGCCATCGTCGCGACGAACTCATCCGAGGCCGCGGCGAACTCGTGATCGAGGCCGTAGCGGGGCGGCTCCTCGCGCGGTGCGATGAGATGGCTGATGAAGGCCATCACGGCCGCCGCGACGGCCCACCAGGATCGGGGGCCGAGCGCCAGCCAGACGGCCAGCGCCGCCCAGGGCCACCACGACCACAACAGCCGCCGTGCGCGGAGGCCCACATCGAAAGCGCCCTTGGCCGGGAGCTTCCGCGGATCGGCGAGGCGCCAGCTGCGGCGGCGCCGCTGTGCGGCCCGCCAGGCCGACGGCCGGCGTGAAGGACGGGCGGCGCGGGTCATCGCTCGAACAGCCGCTCGAGCTGTGTAGGGTCGATGGGTTTCACGAGATGGGAATCGAAGCCGGCCTCTTCGCTCCTGCGGCGGTCCGCGGCCTGGCCCCACCCGGTCTGCGCCACGATGCGCATCCCGCGTCCCCACGGTTGCTCCCGGATGCGTCGGCACACCTCGTAGCCATTCAGCCTGGGCATGCCGATGTCGAGCATCACCACGTCGGGCCGATGGCGCTCGGCCGCGGCGTAAGCCGCCTCGCCGTCGCGGGCGGTCTCGACGATGTGGCCGTGGTAGCGCAGCAGCTCGGCCAGGGCGTTGGCGTTGTCGTCGTTGTCATCGGCAATCAGCACCCGCCACCGGGCCGCCTGGAGCGCCGGGGCTGCCGTCTGGAGCGCCGAGGATGCCGTCTGGAGCGCCGAGGATGCCGTCTGGAGCGCCGGGGCTTCAGCCCCGGCAACGGCGCGCGGCTCGGCCAGGGGCAGCCGAATCGTGAACTCGCTCCCCTGGCCCGGGCCGTCGCTGTGGGCGGCGACCGTGCCGTGGTGCAGCTCCACGATGGCGCGCACCAGTGCCAGCCCGAGGCCGAGCCCGCCCTCGGCGTCAAGGGCGGGTGTCACCTGCGCGAACTTCTCGAACATCCGTGGCAGGAACGAGGCCGGGATCCCGATGCCGGTGTCCCGCACCCTGATCTCGACGGTCCCTTCCCGGGCCGTGGCGGCAACCGTGATGTTCCCTCCGGGCGGCGTGTACTTGCACGCGTTCAGCAGCAGGTTCGCCACGACCTGGGTCAACCGCGTCTCGTCTCCCAGGACGACCATCGGCAGGTCCGGCATCTCGATCCTGATCGCGTGTCCACCACGATCCAGGGCGCTGCGCGCGGTCTCCACTGCCTGGGTGATGACGTGCCGCACGTCCACCGGCGAGCGGCGCAGCGTCAGCTTGTCGGCCGCGATCCGGCTCACGTCCAGCAGGTCATCGATGAGGCGCACCATGTGCTGCATCTGGCGGGTAATGACGTGATGGGCCTGTGCCTTCGCCTCGGGCACGAGGTCGGCGGCCTTGAGCAGCTCGACGCTGGTACGGATCGGTGCGAGCGGGTTCCTGAGCTCGTGCGCGAGCGTCGCCAGGAACTCGTCCTTGCGACGATCGGCCTCCCGGAGGCGCCCCTGGCTGAGCTGCAGCTCGGCGTTCGCGTCGGCCAGCGCCTTCGTGCGCTCGATGACGCGCGCCTCGAGGTCGGCCCTGAGCGCCTCGCGCTGGCCACGGAGCCGCTGCATTCGCGCGGCGCTCCGCCACAGGCCGACCGTGAAGACGGCCGCGAAGGTGCCGACCACCAGGGCCGTCACCAGGCCGGGGTCCAGCCGCGCGGCGAGCCATGCCTGCGCCCAGCCCAGCGCCATGGGCAGGACGAACGCACCGATCAGCAACCGCGGCGCCAGTCCGATGTCCGCATTGGCGGCGCGCAGCCGGGCGATGGTCTGGGACGAGCACGAGAGCGTGCCCGCGCAGGTGATGGCGAAGAGCACGATTGTGGGCGCCGCCATCCCCGGGAACCGAGGTGCGTCGATGAGGCGCTCGGCGTCGATGGAGACGGCGAGCAGTCCGAACCAGCTCATGGCGAGCGTCGTGCCGGCGGCGTGCCGCACCGTGCCCGCCCCCCACCGCCCGGGCCACGTGAGCGCGGCCAGCGCCACCGCCAGCAGCACGAAGCTGATGGAGGTCATCGCCGACATGCGCCCGGCGTAGTCGTCCGCCGCGGGCGGCTGGGCAGCAGGGATCAGCCACTGCTCGATGAACCATCGCGTGTCCAGCGCGTACTCGAGCAGGGTGAAGGCCGGCAGCGTCAAGGTGGCCAGCGCGAGCGCCCGGACGATCCAGCCGCCCGCCCGGCGCTCGGGGCCCACGGAACTGGCGATCGCGAGCGCGACACCGGCGCAGAGGAAGCCGAACGCCGTGGACGGCACCATCACGCGCCACCCCGTCACGAGGCTGGCTGCGCCCGACGAGCCGGCGGCCCATCCCACCAGCACGATGGACGCGCCGAGGGCGGTGGCGATCCCGACGAGCGTGGTCAGGGCAGCCGACACGGCAGCGATTGTAGACCACGCGAGCGACGTGCGCGGCGCGCGGTTCCCACCATCACGCCTCGTTGATGGCCGTCACGGCCAGGTGCGTCAGCTTGTGGTTCGCCGCCTTCTCCTGGTCGAGGATCTGCGAGAGCATCTCGTGCGCCTCGGCGTGGCCGAGCGCCTTCGCCCATTCGCGCAGCGTCCCGTAGCGCGCGATCTCGTAGTGCTCGATGGCCTGGCAGCACCCGACGATGGCTGCGTGCTTCGCCGCCTTGCCGGTCGCCTCATCCATCACGCTCTCGGTCTCCTTGATCAGCCCGTCGATGGCCTCGCACTTCTCGCCCGCGGCCTCCTGATCGATCGAGCTGAACACGTCGTCGAGCAGCGTGATCTGCTCCTTCGTCTCGTCGAGGTGCGCCTGCAGGGCCTTCTTCAGGTCCGGCTGCGACACGGCGCTGATGACCTTCGGGAGCGCCTTCGTCAGGGCGTGCTCCGCGTAATAGACGTCCTGCAGGGTCTGGGTGAACGCGTCGGCGAGAGTCTTCATGGTCGCTGTCTCCTTGCGGTTGATGTCCTGGACGACTTCGGAGCAATACGTGTGCCGCGATCACCGGGGTGCGATTGAGCGCAAGAGGTGGCGAAGGCCACGAAGTGAGCACCGGCACGACACACATGTGGAAGCCTGGGGCCTTGCCCGGCAGGAACACGCGGGCACCGATCTTGCTCCCCTCGATCCGCATGACGCAGTGCACGACATGGAGGCGGCACATGACACGAAACAGGATCGGGATGTGGATGGGCGCGGTGCTCGTCGCGGCGGTGGCGTCGGCGGCGTGCAACGACCGTGCGGAGCGTGAGGCCGAGGCGGCCGCGCGCGATGCAGGCAACGTGGCCGAGCGCGCCGCCGATGCGGCCCGGGAGGCCGGGCGCGACGCGGCCGATGCCGCGAAGGACGCGACGCGCGCCGCGGGCGACGCGGTCATGGAAGGCGGCCGCGCGGCGGACGCCGCGGTCGAGACCATGGATGTCAAGACGGCCCTGATGGCCGACACGCGCGTGGACGCGGGCGACATCAACGTGGATACCGACCACACGTCGAAGACCGTCACGCTGAAGGGCCGCGTGCCCACGGCCGAGCAGAAGGCCATTGCAGAGCAGGTGGCGAAGGACAAGGCAGCCGGCTACCAGGTGCGCAACGAGCTGATGGTCGGCAAGGGCTAACCGAACGGGGCAACGGCCTCTATTCATGGAAGGAAGGTACGAGATGGCAGATCTGAAGCGGGATCATTCGGTGGGCGAGGGCGTGGGCGCGGCAGGCGGCGCCGTGACGGGCATGGCAGCCGGCGCGGCGGTCGGCGGCCCGGTGGGCGCGGTCGTCGGTGCGGCAGTCGGCGCGGTGGCGGGCGGCGCGGCCGGCCACGGCATCGCAGCCGCCCTCGACCCGGCGGTCGAGGACGCGTACTGGCGCGAGCACTACAGCACGCGGCCGTACGTGCGTGCCGGCTCGAGCTACGACGACTACCGCGACGCCTACCGCTACGGGTGGGAGTCCCGCGCGCGCATGAACAAGGCGTGGGACGATGCGGCCTTCGAGCTCGAGAACGGCTGGGAGAAGGCCAAGGCCAACTCGCGGCTGGCGTGGGCGGAAGCCAAGGAAGCGGTCCGCGACGGCTGGCACCGCGTCGAGCGTGCCATGCCCGGCGACGCGGACGGCGACGGTCGCTAGAAAAACCGCCGCAACTCGGGAGCGCGCCGAAGCCGTACCCCACGGAGGCGCGCGCCCCTCGGTCTTTCGCTCCCCACAATGTCAATCCGGATTCCACTCCTGGCACGCCACGGTACAGCTGGCGCGTCTCCTCGATCGCCCCATGCTAGGCTGAATCAGGTGACTCCCACCCTGGCCCAGGTCTTGAGTACCCTCGCCCACGAGATCCGTACGCCGCTCGCGGTGTCACGCGGCTATCTCAAGCTGTTGCAGGACGGCGGACTCCCGTCCGCCGCCGATCAGCGCTCGGCCCTCGAACGCACGCAGGAGGCGCTCGGCGTGATTTCGACACTCTGCCAGGATATGGGGAAGGTGGGCGCGGTCGCAGGTATCCAGGCGCCGCGCGCCCTGGAGGGGCGGCTCACGGTGAGCGAACTGCGGGACGCCCTCACGGCCACCATGGGCGAAGATGCACCGGAGTGGCGCGGTCGTATCTCCCCGGGGCGGTTGGTCGCGACGAACGGAACCGACGACATCGTGCGGGCAGTCGCGACCCTGGGCACGATGGCGTTCAAGGACGCCAGCGGCGCCCGCCGGGTGGCGCAGGCGAGGATGCACGACGCATCGCTCGTCCTCGTGATCGGCGGCGAAGCCGCCACAGACAGCCTCCCGCCGGATCCGGAAGCCGAGGGAGCCGCAGGCGTCCCCGTCGTCCGCGGAGGGTTCGGTCTGTCGCTGATGTGGGCCGCATTCGTCCTCGATCAGCACCGCGTCCGGACGTGGCACCACGCAGACGGCCGCGGAGCGGTGGGGTTCCTCTTTCCTCTGGTGAACGCATGAGTGCAGCGGCCACGCTCGCGGTCGTCGACGACGACGCGCGCTTCGCGGAGTACCTGCAGATCTGGCTGCGCACGCGCGGCTACGAGGCGGCCACATACCTCAGCGGCGACGCGCTGCTGAACGACATGCGCGAGGGCCACCTCCCCGACGTCGTCCTCCTCGATGTCTCCATGCCGGGCATGGACGGCCTCCAGACCCTGCGCGCCATCAGGCTCGCCCATCCCTCGGCCCACGTCGTCATGCTGTCGGGCGGCAAGACTCCGGCCACCATCGTCGAGGCCGTGCGCCTCGGCGCGGCTGATTACGTCGTCAAGCCCGGCGATCCCGATGGCGTCGGCGAGGTCGCCCTCGAGGCCGCCATCCGCAACGCGCTCGAGCGCCTCGCTCTCACCTCGGAGGTGGCGCGCCTGCGCACGCAGTCCGAGCAGGACGCGGACGGCATGCAGGCGTGCTGGAGTTCCGGCCGGGCCATGCAGGCCGTGATGAACATGGTGGACCGCGTGGCCGACAGCGACATCAGCGTGCTGCTCCGCGGCGAGAGCGGCGTGGGCAAGGAGGTCATCGCCCGCGAGATCCACCGCCGATCGCCCCGGCGGGCGAACCAGTTCGTCAAGGTCAACTGCGCGGCTCTCCCGGCGGAGTTGCTCGAGAGCGAGCTCTTCGGCCACGAGCGCGGCGCCTTCACCGGCGCGGCCAGCACCCGCGTCGGCAAGTTCGAGTTCGCGCAGCACGGCACCATCATGCTCGACGAGATCGGCGAGATGCCGCTGGCGCTCCAGGCCAAGATCCTGCACGTGCTGCAGGATCGCGAGTTCACGAAGCTCGGCAGCAATCGCGCCGTCGAAGTGGACGTGCGTGTCATCGCCGCAACCAATCGCGACCTGGAAGCGATGATGCGGCAGGGCACCTTCCGCGAGGACCTGTACTACCGGCTCCAGGTCATCGAGATCCACATCCCGAGCCTCCGCGACCGCCGCGAGGAGATCCAGCCGCTCATCGACTTCTTCCTGCTCAAGTACGCCGACGTGTATCGGCGCCCGCCCGTGCGCCCGTCGCTCGTGCTGCAGGAGGCGCTGCTCGCCTACGACTGGCCCGGCAACATCCGGGAGCTCGAGAACATGATGAAGCGCCTCGTGGTGCTGCAGGACGAGGCGCACATCCTCGCCGAGCTGTCGCGGCCGCGCGCGTCGCGCACCGCCGAGGAGCCGTCCGTGGCTGCTCCGGCAGCTGTGGCGCCTGTACGGGTGGCTGTGCCGGCGACTCCGGTGCCGGCTGCGCCGATGGCGGCCCCGCCCGTTGCGCCTCCGGTGCCGGTCGCCTCCGCAACGCCTCCCGTGGCCCCGCCGGTCGCGCGTGCCGCGTGGCCCGCGCCCATGGAAGCAGGCCCCGGCGCCGCGGCCGACGGGGTCATGGCGCCGCCACCGGATGAGCCTCCGGCCGCCGCGACACCCGAAGAGCCCACCGCCATCAACCTGCAGGAGCTGGCGCGTCAAGCGGCGATGACGGCCGAGAAGGAAGCCATCCAGCTCGCGCTCGACCGGTTCCGCTGGAACCGCCGCAAGGCCGCGGCCTTCCTCCAGGTCAGCTACAAGACCCTGCTGAACAAGATGAAGGAGTGCGGCATCAGCGAGTCGAACCCCGCCTGATCCGCGGCGCGCGACGCCGGCTGGAACGCTGCTTGCTTTGAAACTCCGCAGGGCCCGCATGGTCGGGCCCGGAGGAGTGACTCATGCGGTGGCTGTTGCCCGTCGGTGTGTTCCTGATTGCCATCGGCCTCGGTGGATCCATTGGTGCCTGGTACCAGGCCAGCGAGGATCGCGTGGTCCCCGGGGTCAGCGCGTCCGAATCGCTCGAGGGCGGCGTGCCCGCCCAGGCGGCCGGCGAGCCGTCCCGCGCTCCCTTGCTCATCGCGCCGCTGGCGGGTCTTGCCCTTGCGCTCGGCCTGGGCATGGCGGCCGTGGGCGTCGGGCACTGGCGGCGCCCCGTGCCGTCGAACGTCCGGCCCGCCAACCCGTGGAGCGATCAACCAGCCGAAAAGGGCGAGCCGCCCATCGGCCTCGTGTGAACGAATTCGAGGAGGATGATGATGAAGGCGCTTGGGATCATGAAGAAGTAGTTGCCAGCACGCGCAGCAGCTCCTCGGGATCGACCGGCTTCACCAGGTGGAGGTCGAAGCCGGCCTCCCGGGTGCGGCGGCGATCCTCCTCCTGCCCCCAACCGGTCAACGCCACGATGAACATCGAGCGGCCGCGGGGCCGCTCGCGGAGGCGACGGCACACTTCGTAGCCGTCCATGCCCGGCAGCCCGATGTCGAGCAGCACCACGTCGGGCTCGACCGCGTCGGCCTGCCTGAGTGCTTCCGCGCCGTCGTGCGCGACGTCGGCGTGGTGGCCGCGGAGCTGCAGCAGCATGGCCAGCGTCAGCGCACTATCGGGCTCATCGTCGACCACGAGGATACGTCGTGACACCGCGGATACCCCTCCTCCAACCGACTGCGATGGTTGTGGCGTGACCGCCTCGCCGGGCAGCACCGGCAACCGGACGACGAACCGGCTGCCCTTGCCCCGGCCCTCGCTCTGCGCCGTGACCGAGCCCCCGTGCATCTCCACGAGCCGCTTGACGAGTGACAGGCCGATGCCCAGCCCGCCCTGCTCCCGCTCGTACGGCCCCTCCACCTGCGTGAACAGCTCGAACACGCGGCCGAGCATCTCGGGAGGGATGCCGATGCCGGTGTCGGTCACGCTCACGGTCACGTCGTCGCCGTCACGTTCGGCCGCGACGACGACACGCCCGCCGTCGGGCGTGTACTTGGCGGCGTTGGTCAGCAGGTTGCCGAAGACCTGCGCGAGGCGTGCGGAATCGGCGAGCACGTAGACCGGCTTGTCCGGCAACTCGACCGAGAGGCGCAGCCCGCTCTGGTCGAAAATGGGCCGCACGGTGTCGACGGCGTGGCCCAGCACCGCCGCCAGGTCCACGCGCGACTGCCGCAGCTGCAGGCTGTCGTGCGTGATGCGGCTGACGTCGAGCAGGTCGTCCAGCAGCCGCGTCATCTGTGCGATCTGCCGGTTCATCGTCGCCAGGGCCGGCCGGGCCAGGTCGGGCTCGCCCAACGCCGCGTTCAGCACGGCCTCCGCGTTCCGGATGGCGGCCAGCGGCGTCCTCAGCTCGTGCGACAGCGTGGCGAGGAACTCGTCCTTGCGGCGGTTCGCGTGCTCGAGCTCGGTCAGCAGCTCCCGTTCCCGCGCCACGGCCTCGAGCCGGACCGAGATGTCGCGCGCGATCTTCGACGCCGCCACGATCCGGCCCGTGTCGTCCTTGATCGGGGAGATCGTGAGCGAGACCGAGATGCTGCTCCCGTCGGCCCGCCGCCGGACCGTCTCGAAGTGCTCGATCCGCTGGCCGGCCAGCAGTTTCGACATGATCGCCTGCTCTTCCGCAAGGCGATCGTGCGGGATGATGATCGAGATGTGTCGGCCCACGGCGTCCGCGGCCGCGATGCCGAACATCCGCTCCGCGGCGGCATTCCACGTCTGGATGATGCCGTCGCGGTTCTTGCTGATGATGGCGTCGTCGGACGACTCGACGATGGCCGCGAGCAGGTGCAGGGCGGGAATCGACCGCGGCCTGTCATCACGCGGCCCGCCCGGATCGGCCTCGGCGCTCATGGCACCGGGGAGCATAGCAGACGGAGGCACGCGGGAACGCTGGTGACTCACGGGCCGGGCGCCGGCCAGGCCGGCACGTCCTCGATGTCCGTGTCGACGCATGCCAGCCCCGCGCTCGTCCTGGCCCAATCGGCTTCGAACACCTCCGCCATCTGGCGCACGGCCTTCCTGTCGGTGACGATGACACCCATCTCGCGCCGGCGGTCCAGCTCGAGAGCGCGCAGGCTCTGGCTGCCGACGAACGCGCGGTGACCGTCGCGGATGATCGCCCGCACGTGCAGCCGCTTGCCCGGGTACTTCTCGGCCGGAACCGCTGACGAGGGGCCCGCCTTGCCGATGATGCGGACGTCCACGCCGGCCTTCACGCGGTCCCCGAGCAGCCGCAGCATCCGCGGGTCGCTGACCTCCGGGTCGTAGATGAGCAGCTGCTTCCGCGCGCCCTTGATGAAGGCGGACAGGCGCGCCCGCGAGTTCTCTGGACTGACCACCAGGTGTTCGCAGGTCGACGTGTACGGCTGCCGGTCGCAGTCCAGCTGGAAGAGCTTCATCGCCTCCCGCACGAGCGCGCGGCGCGTCGTCGTGATGCCGAAGCTCCGGCTCTTGTTCACGTCGAGCTTCGTGCAGTTGAAGCCGTGGACGTGGAGCACACGGCCGTCGATGATCATCATCTTGCCGTGGTAGCGGACGACCTCGTCCGACGAGCGCGACACCGTCACGCCAGCCTCGAGCATGCGCATCTCCAGCTTCCGGAGCGTCTTCTCGCCGCCGCGGTTGGTGTGCGCCACCAGCGCCCGTACCGCGAGCCCGCGCGCCACCGCGGCCGCGAGCGCATCGACCACCTCCTTGATATCGAGGCGGAAGATCACGATATCCACGGACCGGCGGGCCTTCTTGATGGCCTGCAGGACCGGGGCAATCCCGGCGTCGGGTTGGATCGTCAGCGTCATGGGGCACCGTGGAGGATACAAGGCACGTGCCATCGCACCCCGGTGAGGCAGTGCGGATATCGGTAGGCGGCTGCCCACGATGGGTACCGGGGTACGCCCAGTGGGCAACCGGCGCACTATCGGCGCGGCGGCGCGGGTCCCGGCGGGCCCCGGGTGCCGGTACGTCACTTGCTCCCCTTCGTAATCGATGTCGCTTTCATCGAAGGGGGATTCCACCATGACGTCCTGCAAGAAGTTTCGCGCGGCCCGCACGATGGCCGCGGCTGGCCTGCTGGCTGCCGGCCTGATGGCCACCACACCCACCCTCGCCGCCGAGCCGGATGGCGAGCAGAAGCGCCTGGTCGAGGCGGCCGAGGTGCTGACCGACCTCATGAAGACGCCGGATGACGCGATTCCGGAGCACATCCTCGATCGCGCGGAAGCGATCGTCGTCATTCCCTCGCTGGTGAAGGGCGGCTTCATTGTCGGCGGCCAGCACGGCAAGGGCGTGATGAGCGTGAGGAACCGCGCGGACAACACGTGGAGCGCGCCAGGGTTCGTGGCGCTCACGGGCGGCAGCTTCGGCTGGCAGATCGGCCTGCAGTCGGTGGACCTCGTCCTGGTCGTGATGAACCGCAAGGGCGTCCAGGAACTGCTGGACACCGAGTTCACGCTGGGCGGGAACGCCTCGGTCGCGGCCGGGCCGGTCGGCCGGAAGGCCGAAGCCTCCACCGACGCGTCGCTCTCGGCCCAGATCCTGGCCTATTCCCGCGCGACGGGCCTCTTCGCCGGCCTGACCCTCGAGGGCTCCTCGCTTCGTGACGACAAGGACGCCAACGAGGACTACTACGGCGACCGACTCTCGACCGAGAAGGTCGTCCTCGGACCGGGCGCTGCCTCGAAGCCCGAGGCGCGGGCGTTCGTCGAGACGCTGCAGCGCATCACGCCGGCGGGCCGCACCCGGTAGAGGGCGCGATTGTCGGCGCGGCCGGGGGCGCAACCATCTAGAATCGAAGGGTGCGCCCCCGGCCAGCGAACGACACGCGGCACGACACGCCCTGGGCGGAGCCGGTCAGCGACCGGGAGCGCTGGGGGGCGGTGGCCTCGCTCGGCATGGCGGTGCTGCTCGCCACGCTGGTCGTCCTGGCGATTGTGTTCGACCACTTCGCCGCCACGGGCGTGCTCCTCGTGGCGTTCCTCTCCTTCGTCGTCGCCTACCTGATCGGGCCCGCCGCCGAATGGCTGCGGCACGCGGCGGCGCCGTCGAGGCACGGCCGCCCGCTCTCGCGCGGGCTGGCCACGCTCGTCATCTACGGCATCATCGCCACCGCCACGTTCCCCGTGTGGGCATTCGGGGGGCCGAAGTTCAACGCGGCCCTTGGTCGCATGCGTGTGCTCGTGCCCGAGCACACCGCGCGCTTCGTCGAGCAGCTGCGTGCCTCGGAGCGCTGGCACGAGACGTTCGCCTTCCCGGTGACCGTCAACGAGTCGCTGAGCGCGGTCACCCGGTACGCCACGCGAAGCCTCGAAGGCGAGGTTCGCGAGCTGGCGGCGGAGCTCGTGAACATCCGCGGCCTCGTGCCCTGGCTTTCGCTCGTGCCCGTGATGGCGTTCCTGATGCTCACGCGATGGAAGCGCTTCCGGCGTTCCACGACGCGCGTCCTGCCGACGCCGCACCTGCGGTGGCGCATGGACGAGTTCCTGCGCAACCTCAACACCCTGCTCGCGGCCTACACGCGCGCGCAGGCGATGTCGGCGCTCATCATCGGCACCATCTGCTGGCTGGGCTTCGCGGCGCTGGGCGTGCCCTATCCTGGGACCCTGGCGCTGGCGGCCGGGCTCCTCGAGATGGTGCCGCTGGCCGGTCCCATCGTCACCGCCGTCGTCGCCACCTCGATGGCACCGGACCGCGTGCTGCCGATCCTCGCATTCCTGGCGGCCCTGCGCGTGCTCCAGGACTACGCCATCTATCCGCGCCTCATCAGCCGGACGATGCACCTGCATCCCCTTGCGGTGGTGGTGGCCATCTGGCTCGGTGCCGGGCTCGGCGGCCTTGTCGGCGTGTGCCTTGCGGTTCCCCTGGTCGGCATGCTGCAGGTGACGCACCGGCACTGGCGCGAATATCGGGACATCGAGACGCTCGTCGCCGGCGCAGGCGCGCACCGGGCGGCCGGGCAGGGGGCGAGCGGCGGCGATGTCGAACCGCCGCTGGACAAGGTGGGCTGATCGGACAGGTTAGCTCGCCGCGGCGGCGTCGGTGATGAACCGCACGTCGCCCGCCTCCCGGGCCACGCGCGCGACCGGCAGCATCGAGGCGGGGTTGGACAACGCAGCCCGTACGGCCTTCGCCTTCTCCGGCCCCATCGCCGCCACGATGATGCGCCGGGCGGCCACGAGCGTGGGCAGCGTCAGCGTGACCCGCTGGCCGGGAGGCTTTGGC
Organism: Acidobacteriota bacterium; assembly: GCA_020851565.1. GTDB lineage: Bacteria > Acidobacteriota > Vicinamibacteria > Vicinamibacterales > UBA2999 > VFZN01. The sequence continues at coordinate 52,843 of JADZCN010000108.1, forward strand.
GCGTCGAGTACCGCCGCCACCCACCCCCCTGGCGCATCGAGTCCCTGGCGCCCGGGGAAGATCGAAGCCACGTGCCCGTCCTCGCCCACCCCGAGCAGCACCAGGTCGAGCACCGGCGGGCGGCCCAGCAGGCGGACCAGCGTTTCCTCGTAGCGGCGTGCGGCGCTGACCGGCGCGAGTTCACCCGCCATCCTGCGTGCGCGGCCCGCGCGCAAGGGAACCCTCGACAGCAGCAGTCGATGTGCCAGGCCGTAGTTCGAGTCCGGGTGATCCGACCGGACGGCGCGCTCGTCAACGAAGAACACCTCGGTTCTCGCCCAGTCCACCTGGGCCGTGACGAGACGAGGGAAACATGTCGTCGCGACCGAGCCTCCGGCCACCGCCATCGCGAAGCGCCCGCGCACGGCCACGGCCTCGGCCGCCGTTCGCTCGACCTGTGCGGCCACGGCGTCGGCCAGCGCGGCTGGGGAATCGATGACCTGGAGCGTCGGCATCCGGTGTACTCTGCCTGATCTTCGACGCCATTCGCGAGTGAGGTGCACGGATGCAGGTGGGCATGGTCGGCTTGGGGCGCATGGGGGCCAACATGGTTCGGCGCCTGGTGCGTGGCGGCCATGCCGCGGTGGTCTACGACGTTGCACCCACGGCGGTCGAAGCCCTGGTGAGCGAGGGCATCACCGGCTCGGCCTCGCCAGACGAGTTTGCCGCCGCCCTCGATCGGCCCAGGACGGTCTGCCTCATGCTCCCCGCGGAGGTCGTGGATTCGATGATCGACACGCTCGTACCCCTCCTGCAGCCGGGCGACATCGTGATCGACGGCGGGAACTCGCACTACCAGGACGACATCGCGCGCGCGGCGCGGCTGGGGCAGCAGGGCCTGCACTACGTGGACATGGGCACCAGCGGAGGCGTGTGGGGCCTCGAGCGCGGATACTGCCTGATGATCGGCGG
>JADZCN010000109.1 GCA_020851565.1 Acidobacteriota bacterium
CCGGGTCGTGGTGCTCGAGGTACTCGCGCTTCGAGATGGTGCCGAAGATCATCGACTTGGTGATCCAGAACTTCTCCGGCCGCAGCGCGAAGTAGATGTGCGCGATGATGAGCCCGACGAACCCGACCCCCGTGAGCCCGTGGACGACGTAGGTGATGCCGTAGGCCGCATCGCCCATCAGGTACGGGTTGCGCTCGAAGATCGGCGTCCGCACGCGCGACATCATCAGCAGCCCGGAAGCGATGGCGCCCACGCCGGCGACCAGGACTGCGAGGTGGTACAGCCGGTTGCCCAGCGGGTACTTGCCCGGCTTCGGCCCGCCGATCTCCACACCGAAGTCGCGCATGATCTCGGCCTTCGCCTCGGGGATGTCCCGCGGGCCGACCCAGATGGACCAGAAGTCCATGAAGAAGGTGGCGTGGATGATGTGGAAGATGATGGACCCGGTGAGCAGGATCCCGGCCATCCAGTGCCAGTACACCCAGGCGAACTTGATGCCGACCACCGGCAGGAAGGCCGTGAACACCAGGGCCAGCATGGCGAACGCCATCACCCAGTGGAAGACCCGCGCCATGAACGAGTGGCGCTCGATGCGGGCCGGCAGTCCGGCCCGCTCCTTCTCCATCCGGTCCACCTCGCCCGACTCGCGCTTGTGGTGCGGCGAGAAGAGCATGTAGCCGCCGTGGGCGACGAGGAACAGGATACCGCCCACGAGGGACGCCCAGAACAGGTCCCACGAGATGCGGACGAGGATGTTCTCGCCCCAGGGGCTCAGGGCCCAGGTTACGAAGTCCATTCACCCGCTCCTCGGATGGCACGCTTCACCAGGGCCTTCATCAACGGCACCTTGTAGGCATTGTGCCTGAGCGGCAGCGCGCCCTGCACGGCGAGCTCACCGGCCTGCTCCGCCGTCTGCTCGTCACGCGCCTTGCCGCGCACGAACGCTTCGACGGCCTCGAGGCGGTACGGCCGCGCGGACACGCCGTTGACCACGAGGCGCGCGTCGCTGATGGTGTTGCCCGACGCGCTGATGGCCGAGGCCACGTTCACCAGGGCGAAGTCCCACACCTGGCGATCGCGCACCTTCTCGAAGTAGAACTGCTTGCCCGACCACGTGCCGGGGATACGGACGGCCGTGAGCAAATCCCCCGGCTGCAGCATCGTCAGGCGCGTGATGTCCACACCGGGACCAACGAAGAAGTCCTGCGCGGGGACGACCATCTCGCTCCCGCCGCGGCGGACCACCATCTGCGCGTCGAGCGCGATGAGGGCCGGCGCCGTGTCGGAGGGGTTCACCGCCACGCAGCGGTCCGCATCGAAGATGGCGTGTTCGCGGTTCACGGACGTGGGCGTGTCCGCGTAGCAGATGTTCCCGCCCGCGCGATAGCACGGCCAGCCGGCGCGGTAATACCAACACCGGGCGTCCTGCGCGACGTTGCCGCCCATCGTCCCCTGATTGCGGATCTGCGGCGAGGCCACCAGCCCGGCCGCCTCGGCCAGCAGGCCGAAGCGCTCCTTCACGAGGGCGTTGCCCGCGACCTCGGTGAGCGTCGTCATGGCGCCGATCTCGATGCCGCCGCCGGCGTCCTTGATACCGCGCAGCTCGGCAACGGCGCTCAGGTCCACCACGACCTTCGGCTTGCGGATGCGGTCCTTCAGCCAGTCGAACGTGTCCATGCCGCCGGCCATCACCCAGGCATCGGCGCCGTGGCGCTCCAGCAGCCCGAGCGTGTCCGCCACGCTCGTGGGCTGGAACAGCTCGAATGCCGGCATTACATCGCGAATTGCAGCAGGCATCGGTCCTCCTAGATGAACGCCGTCAGCGTTTCATACGCCGGCTTGCCGGCGGCCAGCGACATGAGTATCTGCTCGGGGTGCACCGGCGTCCGCCGGAGAATGCCATCGCCGACCGCGTCGGCCAGCGCGCAGATGAGCGCACCGCCACCGGCACCGATGGCCGGCTCGCCGATGCCCTTCGCGCCAATGGGATTGGTCGGGTCGGGCAGTTCCACGGCCGCCCACCGCATGGGCTGCTCGACCGGGATGTCCAGGATCGTTGGCGGCTTGTTGTGGTGCATGCGGTTGGCCAGCGCCGCGCCGTAGTGTGGGTCGTAGACCAGGTTCTGGCTGCGCACGTGCCCGAAGCCCTGAACGCCGCCCCCGTGAATCTGGCCGCCAAGGCTGTTCGGGTGCATCACGGTGCCGACATCGACCACGGCGAGGTAGTCCACGATTCGGTAGACCCCCGTCTCGGCATCCACCTCGACCTCCATGAACGCGGCCTGGAAGGAGTACGTGGAGCCGTCGCGCGGGAGGTTGTCGCGCGCCACGCCCATCAGGCCGAGCCCCGCCAGGGCCGCGGCCGATGCCTTCGTCATGCCGTTCAGTTCCTTCGGCACCTCGTGGCCGTCGAACTTGCCGCCCCGCTTGATGGCGAGCTCCGCGGCCTTGGCGAAGGGAATGGCGCGACCCGGGTTGCCTTTCCGGAAGACCCGCTCGTTACCCACGTCGTAGTCGTCGGGCGAACCACCCAGCTCGGCCGCCGCCAACTCCTGCAGGTTCCGCTTGAGCGCCTGGCCCGCGGCGTAGTTGGCGCGCGTGTGCGCGTAGGTCGTCTGGCTGCCGGCCTGCACCGAGCTCCACGCGACGTGGTTGCCGGTATTGCCCCAGACCACCACGCACTTCTCCCACGGCATGTCCACCTGCTCGGCGATGACCCGTGCGGTGTCGATGACCGAATGGGTACCGAGATTGCCGATTCCCTGGTGGATGTAGAGCTTGCCATCCGGCTTGAGGACGCAGAGGCCGTCCACGCCGATGGAGCCCGCGGTGTAGGACCCGGTCGCCACGGCCACGCCGGTGATCTTGTTGCCGCGCCGCTGGCCGCTCCGCTGCTTGCGCTCCTCCCAGTTGAACATCTCGGCGCCCTTGTCGAGGCACTCCTTGAGGAAGCAGCTGGTGACCTTGTTGCGTGGCCGCCCCGGCGGGGCGTTGACCGGGGCCAGGCCGAACTGGGCCTGCCCCTCCGGCGCGTTGATCTTGCGGATGGCGATGCGGTCCACGCCGAGCTTGCGGGCCGCCTCGTCGATCATCGGCTCGAACATCACCGACGCCTGCAGGCCGCCGGGCGCGCGCTGCGAGGTGCCCGGTGGCGTGTTGGTCGCCACCGAAATGCCGCGGAAGCGCATGTTCGGCACCTGGTACATCAGCGACGTGTTGTTCGCGGAGGTCGCGTGATCCCCCTGCCGGCGATAGGGGCCCGCGGCTTCGACGATGAAGACGTCGCAGGCGGTCAGGCGCCCGTCCTTCTTGAAGCCCATCTTGATCCAGCCCTGGTAGCCGGGCCGGGTACGACCGATGTAGGTCTCTTCCTCGCGCGAGATGCGCATCATCACCGGGCGGCCGTTCAGCTTCTTCGACAGCAGCGCCGGAATCGCCATCGTGTGCGCCCCGGGGATCTTGCTGCCGAAGCCGCCGCCCGTGTACTCGCTGATGAGCACCAGTTCCTCGGGCTTGATACCGATCCAGCCGGCAGCCGAGGCCACGGTCCGGGCCACGCTCTGCGTGGACCCGTGCAGGTAGCACTTGCCGTTCTGCCAGTAGGCCATCGCCGTGCGCGTCTCGAGCGGCTGGTGGCTGGTGGACTGCTGGTAGTGGTCGCGCTCGATGACGAGGTCGGCCTCCGCGAAGCCCTTCTCGACGTCGCCGAACACCAGCGTCTCCGAGGCCTCGGCGTTCGAGGGGAACGTGCCGGCCTCCACCTGGGCGATGTCGGCGGCGGTCCACTTCATCGACTGGAGGTTGGCGCCGACGAAGACGTTGCCACCCACGCGGCCGTCGGGCCCGCCGGGCCTGAGTGAGTCGAGCGGGTCGATCACGAACGGGAGCGGCTCGTAGTCGACGACGATCCGCTCGATCGCGGCGGCGGCGATTTCCTCGGAGTCGGCGGCGACGGCCAGGATGGGCTCGCCCTCGTAGACCGGTTCCTTGGTGAGCGCCAGCTCGGCCGGCACGTTCGGACGCGGCGGCGCCGGCGGCTGGGCCGCGGCCGGAGCAGCGGCCGGAGCGGCGGCCGCGCCCGCGGCGGGGGCGGCCGGCGCCGGAGGGGCGGCCGGCGGGGGCGGCGGGGCAGGCGGGGGCGGCGGCGCGGGCATGTCGTCGGCAGTCAGGATGCCGTGGACGCCGGGCATGGCCAGGGCGGCGCTGGCGTCGATGCGCGTGACCCGCGCGTGCGGGCGCGGGCTGAGCAGCAGCTTGACGAACAGCATGCCCTCGGCGCGGTAGTCCTCGGCATAGCGCGCCTTGCCCGTGACCTTCGCCACGAGGTCCGGCGTGACGTAGTTCTTGCCGATCAGCTTGTAGTCCGCCATCTCAGGCCCTCCGCATCGCGTCGGCGGCATTCATCATGACGTCGAGGATCTTGTTGTAGTCCGCGCAGCGGCACAGGTTGCCGGAAATGCCATGCGCCAACTGGGCCCGCGTGGGACTCGGGTTGGTCTTCAGGTAGCCGACGGTGGCCATGACGAACCCGGGCATGCAGAACGCGCACTGGAAGCCCTGGCCATTCACGACGGCCTGCTGCACCGGGTGGAGCGTGCCATCCGGGGCCGCCAGTCCCTCGATGCTGACGATTTTCTTGCCCCGCACCGTGTGCGTGAGCACCGAGCACGAATAGTGGGGCACATCGTCCACCAGGACGGTGCAGGCGCCGCACTCTGCGCGGTCACACCCCAGCTTCGTGCCGGTCAGCCCGAGCTTGTAGCGCAGCGTCATCGCGAGCGTCTCGTGCTTGAGCACGTCCACGCGCCGCTCCTGCCCGTTCACGTTGAGCGTGATGAGGCGCTCCACCGAGCCCGGCAGCGAGCTGTCCTGTCCGGCGATGTTCGCGCGGAACAGATACGCCGACGCGGACACCGTGGCCCCCGCGGCAATCACGCCCTTGATGAAATTACGTCGGGACACGCCCGGCTGGCCGCCGGGCACACTGGTGATCGGGCCTTCTGGCATGGGTCCCCCCAAAACGGGTGAATAGTAGCAGATCCGGGTCAACTATGATCAAGGGATGCACGCATGGCACGACGTCTACGTCGACGACCACCTCATCGAATCCGCCTTCCCGGTCGTGATCGAGGTGCCGATGGGCAGCAAGAACAAGTATGAGCTGGACAAGGAGACGGGATTCCTCCGGCTCGACCGCGTGCTCCACAGCGCGGTGCACTACCCCGCCAACTACGGCTTCATCCCCCGCACCTACTGCGACGACTGGGATCCGCTCGACGCGCTGGTCCTCGGCCAGGAATCGGTGAACCCGCTGACCATCGTAGAAGCCCGCGCGATTGGTGTCATGCGGATGAGAGATGAGAAGGGGATCGACGACAAGATCATCGCGGTGAGCACCAGGGATCCTGCGGTGACCGACTACCCCGACCACAAGAGCCTGCCCGCCTACCTGCTGCGTGAGATCAAGCGCTTCTTCGAAGACTACAAGATCCTCGAGAACAAGCAGGTCGTCGTGGAAAACTTCCTCGGCACCGAAGAGGCCGTGCAGATCATCCGCGACTCACTCGAGATGTACCGGCAGCTGAGGCGCGGCGAGCTGAAGCGGTAAGGGCGCCGGCTGCGCCGGCGTGGGCGTTGCTTCGCAACGCGCGCCTCGCGGAGGGAATGGCGGCGCGATGTGAGCCTGCTGCGCTCGGTGGGCGCTGGCTGCGCCAGCGTAGGCGCGGAGCGCCGCCCACCGAGCGAAGCGAGGCCCACCGAAGGCCTGCGGTACGCAGCGCCGCCCTTCCTCAGCGCCGCCTCATGGCACCCGGACGATCCGCCCCTCCGCCGCCCGCAGCAACCGATCGTGAATCGCGGCCCCGATGGCCTCGGCACCCACGCCAATTGCCAGCATCACGTCCGGCCCCTCGGCGTCGAGCGCCCGCATGGTGTCGAACAGCCGGCGTGCGGCCTGCCCGGGATCGCGCCGGGGCCCGAATGCGCGCGCCGTCACGCGCCCGCTCGCTGCGAGGGCCGCGATGCGGGGCGCCAGTGCCATCACGTCTTCCTCCGGCGCCAGGATGCCGATGCGGCTCCCCTGCCCGGCCAGCTGGCGCACGTCGCGGCCCACGCGTTCGACGACGGCCTCCGGCGCGCCCTCGTAGAGTGTCACGCGTGCGCGAGGGGCGTAGTGCCGGAGCAGCTGCCCGGGGGCCGGCTGCGCGGTATCCGCCTCACCGGCGCGTGACTCCACCACCAGGGCGGGCACGAGCGCCAGCAGCTGCTCGCGCGTGATCCCGCCCGGGCGCCGCAGCACGGGCGGCGAGACCGTGCAGTCCACGATCGTGGACTCGACGCCGATGGGCGTCGGACCGCCGTCCAGCACGAGGTCGATCCGCCCGTCGAGGTCGTCCAGCACGTGCTCCGCACGCGTGGGACTTGGTCGCGAGAAGCGATTGGCGCTCGGCGCCGCCACCGGCACCCCGGCCGTCTCCATCAGCGCTCGCGCCACGCGGTGCGCGGGCACGCGCACGGCTACCGATGGCAGCCCCGCCGTCACCACGTCCGGGATGCTCGGCTGCTTCGGCACGATCAGGGTGAGCGGCCCTGCCCAGAACGCGAGCGCCAGCGCCCGGGCCTCTGCCGGCACCCGGGACGCCACCTGCCCCAGCTGCCCCACGTGCGCGATATGGACGATGAGCGGGTCGGTGGAGGGACGGCCCTTGGCTTCGAAGATGCGGCGGACCGCGTCGGGATCCAGCGCATTGGCGCCGAGGCCGTAGACGGTCTCAGTCGGGAAGGCGACCAGCCCCCCACGACGGATGACCTCCGCTGCCTCCGCAATCACGTCGGGATCGGGCCGCTCGGGATCGACCACCAGCGTGCGCGTCACGGCGCCGCCTGCTTCTGTTCGAGCACGCCGCTGCCGAGCAGCAACTGCACCACGCGCCCGTAGCCAGCCACACCAGTCTCGGCCCCCTGCGAGCGGATGGCCCTGTCGTACGCGACCCAGCTGGCGCGGTCCAGCCACGGCACGCGGCGGCGCAGGCGGACCTCGATGGCCTGCTGGTCCAGCCGAGGGCCCTCCGCCAGCCCGGCGAGCACCAGGTCCCGCGTCACCGGCTGCAACTGCCGGGCGGCCTCGAACACCAGGAAGAGCCACGCGCTGTACCTCGAGGCCACATCGGCGTCGAGCGCGGCCAGGACACCGACGAAGCTCGCGTCCTCTTCGGGAGCGAATCCCGAAAGATGCGCCCACTCATGCGCCAGCACGTACGGCCGCTCGGGACCGGTCAGGTCGGGATTGAGGTAGGTTTCGAGGAACAGCGGCGCCAGCATGCCGCTCACGCCGACCGCGCGCATGTAGGGCGCCGTCAGCGGCTGCTTGGGCGTGGCGAAGACCGTGGGTGTAGCCCGGCCCAGCTCGCGCTCCACCCGGTGCAGTGATGCGGCCAGGTCGGCTGGCACGCCGTCGATGGGCGGAAAGCCCTGCGCGTGCGCGGGTGCGTGCAGGCGATTGGCCTCCTCGACCGCGCGATCCGCCAGCGCGCGCACCGCGGCGGGTGTCACGCGGTCCGCGCGGAATCCGTCGAGCGAGACCTCGACGCCGGGCCGCCGGTAATTCTGTCCCCAGGCCACGAGGAACCAGAGATAGCCCACCGACACCGTGGCCAGAACAACCAGGGCCACGCGCAGCAGCGGTGCGAATCGGCGGCGCTTCCAGGCGCGGCGCGCGGCCACGATGGTGGCCACCACGAGGCCCACGCCCAGCCCGAGGACGAGGACGTCGAAAAGCGGCACGCGCGTGCGATTGGAGAGCGGCGTGAGCACGGACTGAAGCGCCGGGTAGAGGCGCGTCCCGTACGCCGCAGTGACGACCTCCGGCGCCTCCAGCGTCGCCGCGCCAGCGGCCGCGGCCGTCACGAGCACGCAGAGGAAGGTGAGCCGACGCATGAGCAGGTGGCCGGATGGCTCCGGCGCGGGCCAGGTCTAGGGGACCGAGAAGCTGACCTCGTTCGAAGCCGGGCTCGTCCCGCAGGCGTTGCGCGAGTAGACGCGCACGAAGTAGGTGCCGGCCGGCGTCGGCCGGCCAAAGCTGGTCTGGGTGGCGGGCACCACGTAGGTGCCCTGGTTGTTCAAGCCGGCCTGGCTGCCCACCTCGATGACATACGTGGTGGGCGGGTTCTCGCCGGCGGGCGCCGTCCACGTGCCGGTCACCGTCTCGCCGTCTTTCGAGTACGTGAGGTTGGCGGGAGCGGAAGGCGGCGCCGCGCAGTCGAACTGGCGCCCACCCGGACGGTTCTGCCCGCTGCGCATCACCCAGAGCCCCACCAGCACGACCGCAGTGATGACGACAACGACGGCAACGATTCCGTTCTTGTTCATGTGTCGGGTCCGAAGGCCGCGAGGCGTAATGGCCTCGCGGCGTTCCATGACGTGGTCGGGATGCCGGGATTCGAACCCGGGACCTCCTGCACCCCAAGCAGGCGCGCTAGCCAGGCTGCGCTACATCCCGAAAAGCAAGTGCTCCGTGCGGTGGGCCACCCGCCGGCGCGCGATCACGCGCTCGGTCGCCGGGCGCCCTTGCCGCCGCGCTTGGCCGAGGCGGCCGGCGCAGCAAGTACCAACTCTGGCTGGGTGTGTTCGGTCGACAGCATCTGCAGGATGCCCTGCAGCCCATCGCGCACCGCGCGCACGCGCTCGCGCGCCCGCTCGCCCAGCACCTCCTCCACCAGTACCGTCGGACGCTCCGAGCTGTCGTCCGACTCCTCCAGCCGCCGCCGCGCACCCGCCAGCGTCAGGCCTTCACCGAACACCAGCGACTTGATGCGCAAGACCATCTCGAGATCCTGGCGCCGGTAGACGCGCGGCCCGCCGTTCGAGGGCGCCTGTCCCAGCTGCGGAAACTCCGCCTCCCAGGACCGCAGCACGTATGGCTGCACTTCGGCGACCTCACACACCTCAACGGCCTTGAAAAGCTCCCGCTTGGGTGTTGCCATCTCCAGACGTATCCCGCAGGACAGTATAACCGGAACGAGGGTTCAGAGGTTCTCGGGTTCTCAGGTTCTCGGGTTCTCAGGTTCTCAGGTTCTCGGGTTCTCGGGTTCTCAGGTTCTCGGGTTCTCCGGGTTCGGGTTCTCGCGTCGTGCTGCGTCACTGAACCTCCGAACCTCGGAACCTGAGAACCTCAGAACCCGAGAACCCCAGAACCCGAGAACCTAAGGCCTCTCCTTCCCCCTCCCCTTCCGTTCCGCGCGCCGGCGCACCGAGATGCGGATCGGCGTCCCGAAGAAACCGTACTCCTGGCGGAGGCGGTTCTCGAGAAACCGCTCGTACGAGAAGTGGAACTTCGTCGCGACATTGGTGAAGAGCACGAACGATGGGGGCGCCACGCCTGTCTGCGCCGCGTAGAGGACCCGGACGTTCCGCCGACCCGGGCTCACCGGCGGGTGGGCCGTCGTGATGGCCTCGATGAACCGGTTCAGCTCGCCGGTCGGCACCCGGATGTGGCGCGCGGCCGACACCTTGTCGATGGTCTCCAGGAGCTTGCCCGTGCGCTCGCCCGTCCTCGCCGAAATGTGGAGGATGGGCGCGAAGTCCAGGAACTTCAGCTGGAACCGGAGGTTCTCGTCGAACACCTTGGCGCCCTCCTGCCCGTGCACCTTCATCAGGTCCCACTTGTTCGCGACGATGATCACGCCGCGGCCGGCCTCCACCGCGGCACCCGCGATGGCGCCGTCCTGGTCGGTGGGGCCCTCGGTGGCGTCAATCACGAGCACGACGATGTCAGCCCGCTCGATGGCGCGTTTCGCCAGCATCACGCTGAGCGTCTCGACCTGCCCCGATCGCGCCACGCGCCCGGGGCGCCGGATGCCGGCGGTGTCCACGATCCGGAATTGCCGACGGTGCCATGTGAGCAGTGAGTCCACCGAGTCGCGCGTCGTGCCGGGGACCTCGGACACGATCATGCGCTCCTCTTGCAGCAAGCGGTTCACCAGCGACGACTTGCCGGCGTTCGGCCGCCCCACGATGGCGACGGCGGTTTCCGTGGCCGCGGGCTCATCGGCTGCCACGCGCGGGGCGTTGGGCAGCCGGGCCAGCACGGCATCCATCAGTTCGGCGACGCCCATGCCGTGCTCGGCGCTCACCTCGACCACAGGATCGAACCCCAACCGGTAGAGCTCGAGCGCACCGTCGCGGGCACGACGGTCGTCCATCTTGTTGATGGCCAGGATGACGGGCACGCCAGTGGCGCGGATCGCCCTGGCCACGTCCTGGTCGCCGGGGACCAGGCCCTCGCGGCCGTCGGCCACCATCACGATGAGGTCGGCTTCAGCCAGCGCCCGCTGTCCGCGTTCGACGACCAGCGCATGGAGCGGATCCTGGCTGGCGCCGAACAGCCCGCCGGTGTCTGTCAGCAACACGACGCGGTCCTCAAAGGTGGCCGGATGCGTGATCACGTCGCGCGTGGTCCCCGGAACCGGGGCCACGATGGACCGGCGCGTCCCTGTTAACCTGTTGAAAAGCGTGGACTTACCGACATTTGGTCGGCCCACGAAAACGACGGCGGGGATTCGGCGCTCGGCCACGGGAGTCCTCCGATCTTACAGGTACAGAAGGACTTGCGGTTTGACAGGCGTAAGTGCCACGGATTACGATACTTACGCGGATCGAGGAGCGCACGAGGGCATGATCAAGGTGGACATCGTCAACGAAGTGTCGAAGGTCGCCGAGATCACCAAGGTCAAGGCGGAGCTGGCCGTCGATGCGGTGTTCGAGGCCATGCGCCACTCGATGCAACGCGGGGAACGTATTGAGCTGCGGGGCTTTGGCGTGTTTCAGGTGAAGCCCCGAAAGCGTGGCATCGGCAGGAACCCGCGCACCGGCAAGGAAGTGCGCATCCCTCCCGGTCGCACCATTCGCTTCAAGCCCGGCAAAGAGCTGCAGAACATCGGGTAACGACCTGTGTCCCACCCGCAGGAGCCTGGATTCGATCGGGCTCCCTTCCCTGTATTTCCGGCGCGGGCCGATCTCGACGACCTGTTCGCCGAGCGTGTACTCCCGCCGCCACCACGCCCCCGGGATCGGATCTGGGTGCAGGTGCTGCTGCTCGTGCTCACCTTCGCCTCCACCACGCTCGTGGGGGGCTGCCACTACCTGAGTTTCGAGCAGGCCTTCCAGGAGATGCCGGCCATGGGCGCGCAGGAGAGCCGCGACTGGCTGGCGGGGATCTTCTCGCAACCGTCGTTCTACCTGAACGGCCTCTGGTACAGCCTCACGGTGCTCGGCATCCTCGGCTGCCACGAGATGGGGCACTACGTGGCCTGCCTGCGCTACGGCGTGGATGCGACGCGCCCCTACTTCCTGCCTGCACCCCTGCCGCTGACCGGCACGCTCGGCGCGTTCATCCGCATCCGCTCGCGTATTCCCTCCAAGGTGGCGCTCTTCGACATCGGGATCGCAGGCCCGATTGCCGGGTTCGTGGTGGCGGTGCCGGCGCTCGTAGCGGGGCTGGCCCTGTCGGAGGTCGTCGAGCTGCCCGCCGACCAGACCGACCTGGTGTCGCTGGGCGAGCCGCTGCTCTTCCGCTTCGCGGCGTGGCTCATCTTCGGCGACGTGCCCGACGGGTACTCCATCAACATGCACCCCATGGCGTTTGCCTCGTGGTTCGGTCTGCTGGCCACGGCGCTGAACCTCTTCCCCGTCGCGCAGCTCGACGGCGGGCACATCAGCTACGCGGTGCTGGGACGGCGCTCCATCTGGGTCACCCTCGCCATGGTCCTCGTCGCGGTCGGCCTCGCGTCGTTCTCGGCCAGCTGGATTGCCTGGACCGTGATGATCCTGCTGATGCTCTTCATCGTCGGGCCGCGGCACCCGCCGACGCTGGACGATTACACCCCGCTCGACTCCACGCGCCTGTGGCTGGCGCTCTTCGCGTTGTTCATGCTGGTCGTCTGCTTCACGCCGGCGCCCATCGAGCCGTTCGTGACGGGAGGGGGCTGAGAGGCCTTTACCCAGTCACCAATCGCCCAATGAATCACCCGATTGGCAATCCGCGATCGTCAATGAACGACCCTCACCCTCCCACCGGGCTACAACATGGACACGGGGTCGACGTCGACGGCCGTGCGGCGCGCGATTGAGGGCACGGCAGCGAGGGCGGCGCGCAGCGGCTCGCGCATCGATGCGCGGCTGGTTCCCTTCAGGAAGAACTGCGCCCGGTGCTCGCCGCGGAGCTTGGCGAGGGGCGCCGGGGCCGGACCGAGGATGACGAACCCTCTCGTGCCCGCCGCGCGCAGCCGCTCCACCAGCTCGCCCGCATCGTCCATCGCCTGATCGAATGAGCGGCCCCGCACCACGACGTTGACCATGGCGATGTGCGGCGGGTAGCGCATCGCGTGGCGGAACGCCGTTTCCTTGTCGAAGAAGGCCCGGTAGTCCTGCGTGCAGGCGAGGCGGATGCTGTAGTGCGTGGGGAACAGCGTCTGCACGATGGCCTCGCCCGCCACCTCGCCGCGGCCGGCGCGGCCCGCCACCTGCGTGAGCAGCTGGAAGGTGCGTTCTGCGGCGCGGAAGTCGGCGAGCCCGAGCCCGACGTCCGCCGAAATGACCCCGACGAGCGTCACGTGGGGAAAATCGTGGCCCTTGGCGATCATCTGCGTGCCGACGAGCACGTCCAGCTCGCGGCGTGCGAAGCGGGCCAGCACGTCGACGAGGCTTCCCCGCCGGCGCACCGTGTCGCGGTCCACGCGCGCGACGCGGGCGGCCGGAAAGTGCGCGTGCACGTCGGCTTCCACGCGCTCGGTCCCGTAGCCCACGTGCTCGAGGTACGGCGCCGCGCACTGCGGACAGGCCGCCGGAACGCCGCGCAGGTAGTTGCAGTAATGGCAGCGCGCGCGCCAGCCGCGGCGGTCTGTCACGGGGACAGTCCCTGTCTCCGTTTGTCTCCGGTTTACGGGGACAGTCCCTGTCTCCGTTTGTCTTCGGGGACTGTTCGTCCGCCCGCGGTGCACCGTCAAGGAGACGCTGCAGTTCGGGCACTCCAGCGTGTGGCCGCACTGACGGCAGAACATGGCCGTCGCGAACCCGCGGCGGTTCAGCAGGATGACGGCCTGCTCGCCCGCTTCGAGGCGCAGGCCAAGCGCGTCCACCAGGGCCCGGCTGAGCACCACGTCGGGCGTCGTCTCCGCCATTTCCTCGCGCATGTTGACCACGCGCACGCTCGCCAGCGGCCGATCCAGGATGCGGCGATCGAGTGTGACCAGCGTGTACCGCCCCGCGCGCGCGTTCGCGTACGACTCCATGGACGGCGTCGCCGAGCCCAGCACCACCAGCGAGCCCGCGAGCTTGCCGCGCATCACGGCCACGTCGCGCCCGTTGTAGCGCGGCGTCTCCTCCTGCTTGTAGGAGGTGTCGTGCTCTTCGTCCACGACGATCAGGCCGGGACGGGCCAGCGGGGCGAAGACCGCCGACCGCGTCCCGACGACCACGTCCACGTCGCCGCGGCGGATACGGTGCCACTGGTCGTGCCGCTCGCCGTCGGAGAGCCCGCTGTGCTGGATGGCGACGTGCGAGCCGAAGCGGGCCCGGAAGAGCGCCGCAACCTGCGGCGTGAGCGCGATCTCCGGCACCAGCACCAGGACCCCGCGACCCTGGGCGCGGACACGCTCGGCCAGCCGCAGGTAGAGCTCGGTCTTGCCGCTGCCGGTGACGCCGTGCACGAGCGCCGCGTGGAAGCGCCGCGCATCGGCCAGCGGCGCCAGCGCCTCGAAGGCCGCCTGCTGTTCGGCGGTGAGCGCCCTCGGCGGCCGCACCTCGGAGGCCGTGCTGGACGCGTGGCGCTCGTCCACGAAGGGATCGCGCTCCACCGTGTCGGTGCGAAGGGCGATGAGGCCCAGCGTACGAAGGCGCGTGAGCGCGGACGACGGGATGCCGCGCTCCGCGAGGTCCGGCGTAGGGGTCCCATCCGGCCGCCCGGCCAGCAGCTGCAGTGCCTCGCGCTGCCGCGCGCCCAGCCGCGGCAGGTCGCGATCCTCGCCGCCGCCGGCGCATCGCGGGCCGGTCGCGCGATCGAGCACGTCGAGGCCCTGGGCCGTGATGGCCGCCACGCGCACCGTCTTGAACGCGTCCACACGCGCGCTGAGACCGTGCGGCGGCAACGCCGCCGACAGCGCCGCACCCGGGCCCGCCAGGTAGTAGTCCGCCACCCACGAGGTCAGGCTCACCACGTCGGCCGGCACGAACGCCTCCTCATCCAGGACCTGGATGAGCTCGCGCATCTCGATGGACGGGTCGAGCGCCGCACCCTCGCCCAGCACAATCCCCGTCAGGCGGCGCGGCCCGAGCGGCACCACGACGCGCGCTCCCGCCGGCGGCACGCCGAGACCCGCCGGTACGCGATAGGTGAGAAGGCCGAGCGCGGCCACCGGCACCGCGACGGAGACAAGCCGGTCGGGCACGGGTCAGGGCCGGCTGTCGGCCTGCAGGATGGCGCGCACCTTCTTCATGTCTTCCCACACCTCGCGCTTGGCAGGCGGGTTGCGAAGCAGGTACGCGGGGTGGAAGGTCGGGATGAGCGTCGCCCCCCGATACTCGAACTCCTTCCCGCGCAGCCGCGTGATGGGGTCCGCGGTCCTCAGCAGGCACTGCGTCGCGAACTTGCCGAGCGCGACGATGACGCGCGGCCGCACGGCGTCGATCTGGCGGAACAGGAAGGGCTCGCACGCCGCGACCTCGTCGGGCTCCGGGTTGCGGTTGCCGGGCGGACGGCACTTGATGACGTTGGCGATGTAGACCTGGTCGCGCGAGAGGCTGATCGCCTCGATGATCTTCGTCAGCAGCTGGCCGGCGCGGCCCACGAACGGTTCGCCCTGCTTGTCTTCGTCCTCGCCCGGTGCCTCGCCGACGAACATGAGCCGTGCGCGCGGGTTGCCGACACCGAAGACCACCTGCCGGCGGCCCAGCCCCGCGAGCTTGCAGCGCGTGCAGTCCGGGCCAATCTCGACCTTGAGCTCGGCCAGCACCGTGTCGGCTTTCACATCGCCGCCAGGGGCCGTCTCCGTCACCCTCGGCCCGAGGAGCGTCTCGACGGGGAGCGTCTCCGGCGAGGCGGCCTCCGCGTCGCCCGCAGGCGAGGCCGACGCCGGGTCGGTTCGCTTTCGCCACGCCGGATCCCGGCTCACGCCGCTCACGCCGATCTCGGAGAAGTACTTCAGGTGTTCCGCCAGGTCGTTGGACATCGGGCTACCGGGCCGGCGCGGGAGCGGGCCATTTCGAGAGGAGCGGCTCCACCCGATCCAGGATGCGCGCGGCCACCCCTTCCTTCGACTGCAGGCCCACCTCTTCCGCGGTGTCGGCCGACACGAGGGTCACCGCGTTGGTCTCCACCTCGAAGCCGGCGTCGGCGCGCGCCACGTCGTTGGCCACGATCAGGTCGGCGCGCTTGCGCGCGAGCTTCTCGCGCGCGTGCGCCACCACGTCGTGCGTCTCGGCGGCAAAGCCCACCAGCACGGGCCGCCCATCGGCGCGCGACGGCAGGGCGCCCACATCCGCCAGGATGTCGCGCGTCCGCGAGAGCGTCAGGACCAGCGGCCCCTCCGACTTGGCGATCTTCTGCGGCGCCTGGTCCAGCGTGTAGTCGGCCACGGCAGCCGCCATGATGACGACGTCGTGCTCGGCCGCGCGCGCCATCACGGCCGCGTGCATGTCCGACGCGCTGCGCACGCGCACCACATCCGCGCCCGCGGGTGGTGCGACGGTGGTGGGTCCCGCCACGAGCGTCACCCGGGCCCCGCGGCGCGCGGCCTCGGCCGCCAGCGCAAATCCCATGCGCCCGCTCGAGCGGTTGCCGATGTAGCGGACCGGGTCGATGTTCTCGTAGGTCGGGCCGGCGGTCACGAGCACGGTGCGGCCCCGCAGCGCGGAGGGCGCCGGCGCGAGCACCTGCTGCACGAACGCCACTACGTCCTCCGGCTCCGCAAGGCGGCCCTTCCCGATCCACCCGCATGCGAGGTACCCGGATCCCGGCTCGACGATGCGCACGCCCCGGGCCTGCAGCGCCTGCAGGTTCGCGGCCACCGCGGGATGCGCAAACATGTTCGTGTTCATCGCCGGCGCCAGCACCACCGGCGCCGTGGTGGCCAGGTAGAGCGACGACAGGAAGTCGTCCGCCAGCCCGTGCGCGAACTTCCCCAGCGTGTTGGCGGTGCAGGGCGCCACGAGCAGCAGGTCGATCTGCGACGCGAGGGCGATGTGCTCGATGTCGGCGTTGGTGCCCGGCGTCCACAGGTCCGTGACGACCTGGCGCCGGGTGATGGCCTCGAACGTCAGGGGCGTGACGAAGCGCTGGGCCGCGTCGGTCATGACGGCGACCACGTCGTGCCCCTGCTTCTGCAGGCGGCGCGCGATCTCGACGGCCTTGTAGGCGCCGATGCCGCCGGTGACACCGAGGGCGATGAGGGACATACGCCTACATTCTACGGGCGAAACGTCTTGATGATCTCTTCGGCGATCCCGCGCATGCGATGGGTGCGGGACCGCTCGGCGGCGATGATCTCCTGCAGCCGCACCACGGTGGGCTCGAGCTGGTCGTTGACGACGACATAGTCGTAGTCGACGTAGCTGGCCGCCTCGGCCCGCGCCGCGGAGAGGCGCCGCTGCATCTGCTCCTCCGAGTCCTTGCTCCGGCCGCGCAGCCGGCGCTCGAGCACCTCGAACGAGGGCGGCAGCACGAAGATCGACGTGTGGTCCACCCCGTGGTGTTTCACCTGCCGCGCGCCCTGCACGTCGATCGTGAGGACCACGTCCTGCCCGCCCGCCACCAGGCGCTCGGTGTCGGCCGCCGACGTGCCGTAGAAGTTGCCGAACACGTCGGCCCATTCCAGGAACTCGTCGGCCGCAATCATCGCCTGGAACTGCTCGCGCGTGACGAAGTGGTAGTCCACGCCGTCGCGCTCGCCGGGCCGCGCCGCCCGCGACGTATAGGACCGCGACATCCGCAGGTTGGGCAGGATCTGCACGAGGTGCTCGGCCAGCGTGGTCTTGCCGGCCCCGGACGGGGCCGACACGATGAACAGGAGCCCGCGCGTCCTACTCGACATTCTGAACCTGTTCCCTCAAGCGCTCGAGCTCGGCCTTCGCCAGGATGACCAGCTCCGAGACCTGGAGGCCGTCGGCCTTCGATCCGATGGTGTTCACCTCGCGGTTCATCTCCTGCAGCAGGAAGTCCAGCTTTCTTCCGCACGGCTCCGGCCCGTCGGTGAGGGCGTCCCAGTGATCCAGGTGCCCGCGGAAACGCGTCACCTCCTCCGTGATGTCCGACCGCTGCGCCACGCGCACCACTTCCTGCGACAGCGCGGCCTGATCGATGGGCAGCGCCGACGCCAGCTCGCGCGCGCGCTCGAGCAGGCGGGTTTCGAGGTCCACGCGACCAGTGTGCGCCGCTTTCACCACGTTGTCCACGAAGGTGCCCAGCAGGTCCTTGCGGGCGGCCAGGTCGCTTCGCAGGTGGTCGCCCTCGTGCGTGCGCATGCGGTCGAGCTGCTCGAGCGCCTCGTCCACGACGGCCTCGACCAGCGCGGCCAGCCCCTCGGACGTGTGCCCGCCGTCCGCGAGGCGCTCACGGATGGCCAGGGCCTGGGGCATCCGCAGCAGGTCCCCGGCCGTGAGCCCGCCCTCCACCAGGCCGTCGGCGCGCGCCTGCGAAAGGGCCGCCGAGAGGGCCTGCACGAACGCCGCGTTCAGCTGCACGTCCGGCACCGGGGCCAGGCGCATCTGCAGCGAGACGCTCACCTCCACGCGCCCGCGCGCGAGTCGCTTCTGGACCAGCGCGCGCAATCGCGGCTCGAGGTCGGCCACGGCCGGTGGGAGCCGCAGCTGAAGGTCCAGGAAGCGGTGGTTGACGGCGCGGATGGTGACGCCGACGGCGGCCATCTCGTCGTCGCGCGTCAGCGAGGCAAAGCCGGTCATGCTCTTGATCATGGGTGGGGGCTCGAGGTCGAAGGCGCGGTCACGGAGTGGTCGTCGACGAGTTCCAGCTGGTGCAGCCGGGCGTAGGCGCCGCCCGGGCGGCCAACCAGTTCGTCGTGGCGGCCCATCTCGACGATGCGGCCGCGCTCGAGGACGATGATGGCGTCGGCGCGGCGCACGGTGGAGAGCCGGTGGGCGATGACGAACGACGTGCGGTTCATCAACAGCGTCGCCAGGGCGTCCTGCACCAGCCGCTCGGACTCGGCGTCGAGGGCCGACGTGGCCTCGTCGAGGATGAGGATCGGCGAGTTCCTGAGCAGCGCCCGCGCGATGGCCAGCCGCTGCCGCTGGCCGCCCGACAGGCGCTGCCCGCGCTCGCCAATCGTCGTCGCGTACCCGTCCGGGAGCGCCGTGATGAAGTCGTGCGCGTGCGCGGCCCGCGCCGCGGCCTCGACCTCCGCGCGGGTGGCGCCTGGCGCGCCAAACGCGATATTGGCCGCGATCGAATCGTCGAAGAGCACCGTCTCCTGGGTGACGATGCCGATCTGGGCGCGCAGTGACGTGAGCGTCACGTCGCGGATGTCCCGCCCGTCGATGGTGATCCGTCCTTCCGTGACGTCGTAGAAACGTGGCAGCAGGTTGACCAGCGTGGTCTTTCCTGCCCCGCTCCGCCCCACGATCGCGATCATCTGGCCGGCGCGCACCGTGAGGCTGACGCCCCGCAGCGTGTTGCACCCGTGCCCGTCCTCGTAGCCGAAGCCGACGCCCTCGAACGCGATGGCGTGGCGGAAGGGCGGCAGCGGCTCGGCGCCGGGCCCTTCGCGCACCTCGGTGTGGGTGTCCAGCAGCTCGAAGATGCGCTCCGAGGCCGCCACGGCCTGCTGGAGGTTGGCGTTCACGCGGCTCAGCTTCTTGACCGGCCCGTACATCATCAACAGGGCCGCGACGAACAGCGTGAACTCGCCTGCGGTGAGGCGCCCGCCCGCGATCTCCCGCGTGCCGTACCAGAGCGCCCCGGCGATGGCCACCCCGCCCAGCAGCTCCATGAGCGGCGGCAGGATGGACAGCACGCGCGTCACCTTCATGTTCGATCGGTAAAGCGACCGCGCGGCGCCCTCGAACTTGCGCGCCTCCCGATCCTCCGCCCCGAAGGCCTTGACGATGCGGTGGCCGGCGAAGGCCTCGCCGGCGACGTGCGACATGTGCTCCTGAGCTTCCTGGCTCCAGCGCGTGACGGTGCGGACCCGCTTGCCGAGGCGCACCAGCGGGTACACCACCAGCGGGGCGGCGGTCATGCAGACCAGGGCCAGCTTCGCGTCGTAGTAGAACAGCAGCCCCGCGTAGCCGACCAGGGCCAGCGACTCGCGGGCGAGGTCGCCCACCGTCTCGGCGACGGCCCGCTGCACCTGGCTGACGTCGTTGTTGATGCGCGAGAGCAGCTGCCCGGTGGTGCGGCGCGCGAAGAAGGCGGCCGACTGGTCCAGCAGGTGCCGGAACAGCTGGTTGCGGATGGCCAGCACCACGCGCTGCCCGATGTCGTCCATGAGATAGCTGGAGAAATAGGCCCCCAGCCCCTTGAGGAAGTACGCGATGAGCAGCGCCGAGACGACGAAACCGAGGCGGTCCTGCGCGGGCAGCACCTCGTCCACGATGGGCTTGATGAGCCACGCGAGCGCGGCCGATGCGGCGCCGTAGACGACCATCGCGGCCACCGCGCCGGCGATGAGCCCGGCGTGGGGGCGCGCGTATCGGAGCAGCCGCAGGAAGGCGTCCATCAGGCGTTCTGCGGGACGGCGTCCTCGTACCCCCGCGGATGCGACGCGTGCCAGCGCCAGGCGTGCTGCACGATGGTGTCGAGATCGGCGTAGCGCGGCCGCCAGCCGAGCGCCTGCTGGATCTTCAGGCTCGAGGCGTAGAGCGCCGCGGGATCCCCCGGCCGCCGCGGCGCGCTCTCCCATCGCACGGGCTGACCCACCGCGCGGCTCACCGCCTCGATCACCGCCCGCACCGAGTGTGGCGTGCCCGTGCCCACGTTGTACGCCGTCGAGGGCGCGCCGTCGGCCAGCGCGCCCAGCGCGCGCAGGTGGGCGTCGGCGAGATCGCAGACGTGGATGTAGTCACGCAGGCACGTGCCGTCCGCCGTTGGATAGTCCTCGCCGAACAGCTTGAGGGGCGCCCCGCCGGTCGCGGCCTGGATGGCGCGGGGGATGAGGTGGATCTCCGGGCTGTGATCCTCGCCGATGGTGGCGTCCGGGTGCGCTCCCGCCGCGTTGAAATAGCGCAGGGCCACCCACCGGATGCCGTGCGCGCGCTCCACGTGCGGCAGCGCGCGCTCGATGGCCAGCTTGGTCTCGCCGTAGGCGTTGATCGGCCGTTGATCGAGCGTCTCGTCCATCGGCACCCGCGAGGGCTCGCCGTAGGTGGCGCAGGTCGAGGAGAACACGAACTGCTTTACCCCGGCCTGGCGCATCGCGTCCAGCACGGACAGCGTCCCGGTCACGTTGTTGTGGTAGTAGGCGAGCGGGTTCCCCACCGACGCTCCCACGTCGAGCCACGCGGCGAAGTGCATCACCGCGTCGATGCCGTGCCCGGTCAGCGCGCGGGCCACCAGCGGCGTGTCGTGCATGTCGCCCACGACGAGCGGTACGCCCTTCGGCACGGCGCCGGCGTGTCCCGCCGACAGGTTGTCGAGGACCACGACCTCGTGCCCCGCCTCCGCCAGCGCGCGCACCGCGTGGCTGCCGATGTACCCCGCGCCGCCAGACACCAGGACGCGCGCCACGCTACCTCCCGATCGAATAGTAGGTGAAGCCCTGGGCCTTCATCTGCTCTTTGTCGTAGAGGTTGCGGCCGTCGAAGACCACCGGCTCGCGCAGCAACTTCCGCATCCGCGCGAAGTCGGGCTCGCGGAACTCGTGCCACTCGGTGACCACCGCCAGCGCGTCTGCCCCCTTCAGCGCGTCGTAGTTCTTCGACGCGTAGGCGATGCGCGAGCCGAAGATCCCCTTTGCCACCTTCATCGCCTCGGGATCGTACGCCTGCACCTTCGCTCCTCTTTCGAGCAGGGCGTTGATGATGGGCACCGCCGGGGCCTCGCGCATGTCGTCGGTCTTCGGCTTGAAGGCCAGCCCCCATACGGCGATGGTCTTGCCCTTCAGCGCGCCACCGTAGTGCTGCTCGATCTTCTTCACCAGCACGCGCTTCTGCGATTCGTTGACGGCCTCGACCGCCTTCAGGATTTTGAAGTCGTACTTCTTGTCGGACGAGAAGCGCACCAGCGCCTTCACGTCCTTCGGGAAGCAGCTGCCGCCGTAGCCCACGCCGGGAAAGAGGAACGACGTGCCGATGCGCTTGTCGGCCCCCACCGCCTGTCGCACCTTGTCCACGTCGGCGCCAAAGGCGTCACACACGTTGGCGATCTCGTTCATGAACGAGATCTTGGTCGCCAGCAGGGCATTCGACGCGTACTTCGCCAGCTCGGCGCTGGCGCAGTCCATCACCATGATGGGCGCGCCCGTGCGCGTGAAGGGCTTGTGGAGCGCGACCATGAGGTCGCGCCCGCGCGGGTCCTCGGCGCCAATCACCACGCGGTCGGGCTTCATGAAGTCCTCGACCGCCGCCCCCTGCTTCAGGAACTCAGGGTTGCTCACCACGCTGAAGGGGTGCGTCGTCTCGCGCCGGATGATCTCGCGGACGCGCTCGGCGGTCCCCACCGGCACAGTGCTCTTGTTGACGATCACGCGGTAGCCGTCCATGGCCTTCGCGACGTCACGCGCCACGCCGAGGACGTGCTGCAGATCGGCCGAGCCGTCCTCCCCCTGGGGCGTCCCCACGGCGATGAAGATGATCTGGGAGGCCTTGACGGCCTTGCCCAGCTGGGTCGTGAACGCGAGCCGCCCCTCGTCCTTGTTCCGATGGACGATTTCCTCCAGCCCCGGCTCGTAGATGGGGACGTGGCCGCGGCGCAGCAGCCGCACCTTCGCCTCATCCTTGTCCACACAGATGACGTCGTTGCCCGACTCCGCGAGGCACGCGCCCACCACCAAACCGACGTAGCCGGTGCCGACGACTGCGATCTTCATGCGAGTTCCGCCCTCTCCGCAGGCCCACCCCGATCGGGCGCGCCAAAACGACGAGCCTACCACCGCCCCTTGAATACTGTCAACATACTGACACGCAAGGACTTGTCGCTTCTGTGGTACCCTCCTTCGGCGTGCGTATCCTCGTGGACTACCGACCGGCCCTCCGGCAGCGGACCGGTGTCGGGGAGTACGTGCACGAGCTGGTCCGCGCGCTGACGCGGCCGGGCGGTCCCGCCGCGGCAGACGAGGTGGCGCTCTTCACAGCGTCGTGGAAGGACCGCCCCCCGCCGTCGGTGGCCGACGAGTTGCCCCGCGTGCGCATGGTCGATCGCCGGGTCCCCACCCGGCCGCTCACCTGGTGCTGGAATCGCCTGGGCTGGCCGCCGATCGAATGGCTGGCCGGGCCCGCCGACGTCGTCCATGCGGCCACCCCCGTGGCCATCCCGGCCCGTCGGGCCGCCTCGATCCTGACGATCCACGACCTGCACTTCCTGCGGCACCCGGAGAGAATGTCGGCCGAGATGCGACGCGACTTTCCAGGCCTCGTCCGCCGCCATGCCTCGGTGGCGCCGGCCATCGTCGTGTCCTCCGCCTATACCGCGGCCGACGTCGAACGCACGCTCGGGGTGCCGCCGGCGCGCATTCACCTGTGCCCGCCGGGCGCGCCCCCCTGGGCCGAGGCCGTCCGGAAGGCCCGGGCCGCGCAGGCGCCGGCGCACATCCTGTTCGTCGGCACGCTCGAGCCGCGCAAGAACGTCGGCGTGCTGCTCGACGCGTACGAACGGCTGCGCGCGCGCGCGCCAGGGGCACCTCCGCTGATCCTGGCCGGAGGCCTGCCGCCGACCGCGGCCCGCTGGCAGGAGCGCGCGGCGCAACCACCCCTGGCGGGCCACGTGCGCCTGACCGGCTACGTCAGCGACGCGGAGCGGCAGGACTTGTACGCCCGCGCGCACATGCTGGTCCTGCCGTCGCTGGACGAAGGCTTCGGGCTCCCTGTCCTCGAGGCGATGGCCTCCGGTGTGCCGGTGGTCGTCTCGTCCGGCGGATCGCTGCCCGAGGTGGCGGGCGACGCGGCGTCACCGGTCGACCCGGCTGACGTGGACGGGTTCGCCGGCGCCATGGCGCGGCTGCTGGATGCGGGGGCCGCCCGCGACGCGTCGGCACGCGGGCTGGCGCGCGCCGCCTCGTTCAGCTGGGACACCTGTGCCGCCCGGGTACGAGCGGCGTATGCGGCCGCCGCGGAGGCCTCCGCGTGAGGGTGGCCGTCGATGCGCGGGAGCTGTGCGGGAGGACGACCGGAGTGGGCCGCTACCTGCACGAGCTCTTCGCCGAGTGGAGCGTGTCGACCGATGCCCGCCGCCATGACTGGACGCTCTACGCCCCGTCGGCACCGCGCGTGCCGGAGGCATTCGCCGGACGCGTCCGCGTGCTGCCGGGACACGGCGGCACCGCATGGGAGCAGTGGACGCTGGCGCGGGCGCTGGCCGCGGATCGTCCAGACCTGCTGTTCGCGCCGGGCTACACGGCGCCGCTGACGGCGCCCTGCCCCGTCGCCCTGACCATCCACGACGTCTCGTTCGTCGCGCATCCGGAGTGGTTCTCCGCGCGCGAGGGGCTGCGGCGCCGGCTCATCACCGCATGGAGCGCGCGCCGGGCGCGCATCATCCTCACGATGTCGGAATTCTCCAAGCGGGAGATCGTGACGCGAATGGCGCAGCCCGAGGGGCGTGTAAGGGTCGTCTACCTGGGCACGCGGGCCAGGCCCGCGACCGACATGGGCCGGGCGCGGGAGCCGATCGTCCTCTACGTCGGGTCCATCTTCGAGCGGCGCCACGTGGACCTGCTCGTCGACGCCTTCGCCGAGATCGTCGCGCCGGCCTTTCCCGAGGCACGGCTGGAAATCGTCGGCGAGAACCGGCTGCCGCCGCACGCGCGCCTCGATCACGGGCTCGACCGCCAGCCGCCCGATGTGCGGGCGCGTGTCCGGTTCCGGTCGTACGTGGACGAGGCCACGCTCCAGGACCTCTACGCCCGCGCCTCGGTTTTCGCGTTCCTCTCCGAATACGAAGGCTTCGGCCTGACGCCCATCGAGGCGCTGGTGGCCGGGGCCGCGCCGGTGGTGCTGGACACGGAGGTGGCGCGCGAAATCTACGGTCACTCAGCCCGATACGTGGCTCTGGGTCCCGGCACGCGCGAGGAGCTCGGGCGCGTCCTCGTGGAGCTGCTCGGCGAACCCTCGGCGCGCGAGGCGGTGCTGGCCGAGCGGCCCGCCATCCTGTCGCGCTACGATTGGTCCCGGACGGCGGCCGCCACCCTGGCCGCCCTCGAGGAAGCCGCTGGTGCCCGCTGATCCCCCCGACCTCGCCATCATCGTCGTGACCTACAACTCGGGCGCGGAGATCGGCGACTGCCTGGAGTCGGTGGTCGGCCGGACGGCGCCGTATGACGCCCAGGTCGTGGTCGTGGACAACCGGTCCACCGACGGTACGCCGGCGCTCGTGCGCACGCGGTGGCCGGCGGTACGGGTGATCGACGCGGGCGGAAACCTGGGCTTCGCGCGCGCCAACAACCTGGGCATTGCCGCCACGGCCAGCGAGTACGTCCTGCTGCTGAATCCCGACACCGTCGTGCCGCCCGGCGCCATCCGGGCACTGGTGGACGCGCTCGAGCGAAACGCCGACGCGGCGGTGGCGGGACCGCGCCTGGTGGACGCGACGGGCGCCGCCGAATTGTCGTTCGGGCCACCGATCAGCCCCTGGGGAGAGCTGAAGCAGAAGCTGTTGATGACGCTCTATCACCGGCGCGTGGCCCCGGTGGCGCGCCATGTCGAGCGCCGGAGCCGCGAGGCCGGCGACCGGGCCTGGGTGAGCGGCGCGTGCCTGCTCATCCGGCGGGCGGATCTCGAGGCCGTCGGCGGGCTCGACGAGCGCTTCTTCATGTACACGGAGGACGTGGACCTCTGCACGTCGGTGCGCGCGCGAGGCCGCCGCGTGCTGTTCGTGCCGGGCGCCGAGGTGCGGCACCTGCGCGGCCGCTCCGCGTCCCGCAATCCCGAGACCGAGCGGCTGCGCCGGCAGAGCCATCTCGCCTACTACGAGAAGCACCTCCCGCTATGGGTGGGCCCGCTCCGCCTGTACCTGCGGCTGACGGGAAAGGCGGCCCATGTCTAGGGTCGCCATCGACGCGCGCAAGCTGCGCGATTTCGGCATCGGCACGTACATCCGGAACATCCTCGTCCAGCTGGATCGGCTGGACCGCGAGAACGACTACGTCATCCTGTGCCGGCCGGCCGACCTCGACCTGGCCCGATCCCTGGGACCGCGGTTCCGGCTCGTGCCGGAGACGGCGGGTACCTATTCCGCCGCGGAGCAGATCCGCATTCCCTGGCGCCTCTGGCGCGAGCACGTCGACCTGGTGCACGAGCCGCACTACGTCCTGCCGCCCGCGACGCGCTGCCGGTCGGTCGTCACCATCCACGACTGCATCCACCTGATGTTCCCGGAGTACCTGCCAAACCGCATGGCGCACGCATACGCGCGCACGTCGATGTGGACCGCAACGCACCAGGCGGCTCGCATCCTGACCGTGTCCGAAGCGTCGAAGCGCGACATCCTGCACTTCTTCAACATCCCGCACGAGAAGGTCGAGGTCATCTACAACGCCATCGACGAGCGGTTCCTGACGGCACCGCCCGAGGCCACCACCGACCGCGTCCGCCAGCGCTACCAGCTGGACCACCCCTTCGTGCTCTACGTGGGCAACATCCGGCCGCACAAGAACCTCGATCGGCTCATCGACGCGTTCGGCCGCGCGCGGTCGCGAGGTCCGGATGGGCTGACGCTGGTGGTCATCGGCGACGAGGTGTCGAAGTACCCGTCGCTCCGCCAGAGCGTGCACCGCCACAAACTGGACAAGCACGTGCGCTTCCTCGGCTTCCAGCCGCACGAAACGCTGGCCTCGTTCTACCGCCTGGCGTCCGCGTTCGTGTTCCCGTCCCTGTACGAGGGCTTCGGCCTGCCGCCCCTGGAGGCCATGGCCTGCGGCACGCCGGTGGTGACCTCGAACGTCTCGTCGCTGCCCGAAGTGGCGGGCGACGCCGCGCTGCTGGTGGACCCGTACAACGTCGAGGCCATCGCGGACGGCCTCGTCAAGGTGCTCACGGACGAAGCCCTGCGACAGCGGATGATCGTCAGGGGACTCGCGCGGGCGCGCCAGTTCTCGTGGACGGAGTCGGTGACACGCATACACGCGGTGTACGAAGAAGTGTTACGCCGATAACCGACGCAGATGCCCAACGCAGATGGCGCAGGAGGCCGCAGATGACGCAGGGGCCGCAGATGGCGCAGGGGCCGCAGATGACGCAGGGGCCGCAGATGACGCAGGGGCCGCAGATGACGCAGATGGCGCAGATGGCGCAGATGACAAGGATCAAGTAGATCCCGTAGATGGCCTCGACAAGGCAGACGGGGCGGATCAGCCATACTGCGTGGGACACGACAGCGCGGATGGCAGGAACGGGATCACCGCCTCGTATCCCTTTGCCCCCGATCCTTCACTCCTCCAGGTGGTCTGCGCCATCTGCGGCCCTTGCGCCTCTGTGTAATCTGCGGCCTCTGCGTTGTCTGCGGCCTCTGCGCCATCTGCGTCATCTGCGGCCTCTGCGGCCTCTGCGTCGCAAAATCGGCGTTGTGTCACAGTTATCACTGTGCGGGTTGCGCTGATCCACGACTGGCTGACCGGGATGCGCGGCGGCGAGAAGGTTCTCGACGCCCTGTGCGAGGTGTTCCCGGCGGCGGACCTGTTCACCCTCGTGCACGTGCCCGGCAGCACCTCCCCCACGATCGAGCGGCGCCGCGTGGTGCGCTCGCCGGTGCAGTGGTTGCCGGGGGCGGCCCGCTTCTACCGCCAGTACCTCCCGCTCTTCCCGTTCGCCGTCGAGCAGTTCGATCTGGACGGCTACGACCTCGTGATCAGCACGAGCCACTGCGCCGCCAAGTCGGTGGTGGTGCCCGGCCGGGCGCGCCACCTCTGCTATTGCCTGACGCCGATGCGCTACGCGTGGGACCAGTTCGACGCGTACTTCGGCCCCGACAAGGTCGGCCGGCCGCTGAGCGCGACGCTCCGGCCCGTGCTGGCGTGGCTGGCGCGCTGGGACCGCGACACGGCGCACCGGGTGCACCGCTATCTTGCTATCTCTCAATATGTTGCGCAGAGAATAGCCGTGTACTATAATCGTCAGTCGACCATCGTGTATCCACCGGTCGATACTGTGTTCTACACGCCAGACCCGGCCCCCGTCAGCCCCCGCTTCCTGGTGGTTTCGGCTCTCGTGCCCTACAAGCGCGTGGATCTGGCCATGGCGGCCGCCCGTTCGGCGGGCGTGGCGCTGACCGTGGTCGGCGACGGCCCTGAACGCGCCCATCTCGAGACCCTGGCGGGTGGTGAGATCCGGCTGGTCGGCCGAAAGACAGATGAGGAGATCCGGGACCTGTACCGCACGTCCATCGCCACCATCCTCCCGGGTGAAGAGGACTTCGGCATCGTCCCCGTCGAGGCCCAGGCGTGCGGCCGGCCCGTGGTCGCGCTGGGCCGGGGCGGCGCGCTCGACACGGTGGTGCCCGGCGTCACCGGCGTGCTCGTGGACGACCTCACTGTGGAGGCCCTCGCCGACGGCCTGCAGTCAGCGGCCAGCCGTTCCTGGGACAGCATGGCGATTCGCGCCCATGCCGAGCGCTTCTCGCGCGAGGCCTTCAAGCGCGGGATCGCCCGCGCCGCGGACGACTTGATGTCGGCCCCCTTCGACCGGACATGGTGAGACGGCACAATCGCCTGCTCGTCACGTTCCATGTAGCCACCGACGCCCTCCTGGGCATGGTGGCCTTCCTGCTGGCGTACGTCATCCGCTTCGACTCGGGCCTCATCCCGGTCACGCGGGGCTATCCGCCCATCGACCAGTACCTGAACATCCTCCCGTTCGTGGCGATCGTGGTGCCGCTCGGCTTCCACCTGCAGGGGCTCTACCGGCTGCGGCGCGGCCGGTCGCGCATCGACGACTTCTTCAACGTCCTGGTCGGCAGCATCTTCGCCGTCGTGCTGGGCGTGGTCAGCACCCTCTACTTCCAGGCCTATTACCTGCCTGACGAGCTGAAGGACCGCGGCGCCTACGAGGTGTCGCAGCTGGTCTGGGGCCTTTTCCTCGTCTGTAACATCGCGCTCGGCTACCTGTCGCGGAAGTTCATCCGGGAGGCGCTCGAGCGCCGGTGGATTGCGGGCGTGGGCCTGCGCCGCGTGCTCATCGCCGGTGCGGGCGACCTGGGCCGCATGGTGGCCGACAAGATCCTGGAGCACCGCGAGCTGGGCTACCAGATCGTCGGCTTCGTGGACGACCGCGCCGGCGGGGACCACCTGGGCTATCGCGGCCTTCCGCTGCTGGGCTCACTCGGCGAGGCCGCCGAGGTGGCCGCACGCGAGAAGGTGGACCACCTCTACGTCGCGCTTCCGCTCGAGGAGCACATGAAGCTGCTCGACGTGGTCGAGTCGACGAGCCGCGAGGGCGTGGACGTCAAGGTGGTCCCTGACCTGCTCCAGTTCATCGCGCTGCGTGCCCGCCTCGAGGACCTGGACGGCGTGCCCGTCATCAACCTCAACGACGTGCCCCTGCAGGGCGTCAACGCCTTCGTGAAGCGCGCGCTCGACATCGCCATCTCGTTCGTCGCGCTGGCCATCATGTTCATCCCGGGCCTCATCATCGCGTGGCTCATCAAGCGCGGCTCGCCGGGCCCGGCCTTCTACCACCAGGAGCGGATGGGCCTGGATGGCAAGCAGTTCTCCGTCTACAAGTTCCGGACGATGCCGGTGACGGCCGAGGAGGGCACGGGGCCGGTGTGGGCGGACGAGGACGATCCGCGCTGCACGCCCATCGGCCGGTGGCTGCGCCGTCACGACCTGGACGAGTGGCCCCAGTTCTGGAACGTCCTCCGCGGCGACATGTCCATCGTCGGGCCGCGGCCAGAGCGCCCGTTCTTCGTGGAGCAGTTCAAGCACCGCATCCCGCAGTAAATGCTGCGGCACAAGGTGAAGGCCGGCATCACGGGCTGGGCGCAGGTGAACGGCTGGCGGGGCAACACGTCGCTCGAGAAGCGCATCGAGTACGACCTCTACTACATCGAGAACTGGTCGGTGTCGCTGGACCTCAAGATCATGTGGCTGACGCTGGTCAAGGCCATCGTCCCCAGGCACCTGGCGACGTAGTGGGGCTTGGGACTTGGGACTTGAGTCTTGGGGTCTTGGGGTCTTGGGGTCTTGGGGTCTTGAGGTCTTGAGGGTCTGGAGTCTGGACTATCTGCGCATCTGCGGCTGGTGTTGTCTTGTGTATCTGCGGTCCTAATCTGACTGGAGTTCCGCGTTGAGAGTGGTCATCACCGGCGCCGCCGGCTTCATTGGCTCCCACCTGTCCGAGGCGCTGCTCGATCGTGGCGCGTCGGTCGTGGGCATCGACAACCTGCTGACGGGCGACCTGGCGAACATCGCGCACCTGCGCGATCGCGATTTCCAGTTCATCCGCCACGACGTCACCCACTACATCGATGTCGAGGGCCCGGTGGATTACGTCCTGCACTGGGCGAGCCCGGCCAGCCCGATCGACTATCTGGAGCTTCCCATCCCGACGCTCAAGGTCGGTGCGCTGGGCACCCACAAGGCGCTCGGTCTCGCGAAGGCCAAGAAGGCGACGTTCCTCCTCGCCTCCACCTCCGAGGTGTACGGGGATCCGCTGGAGCACCCGCAGAAGGAGACCTACTGGGGCAACGTCAATCCCATCGGCCCGCGGGGCGTGTACGACGAGGCCAAGCGCTTCGCGGAGGCCATGACCGTGGCCTACCGCCGCTTCCACGGCGTGAACACGAAGATCGTCCGGATCTTCAACACCTACGGCCCGCGCATGCGCGTGAACGACGGGCGGGCCGTGCCAGCGTTCATGTCGCAGGCGCTCCGGAACGAAGACGTCACCGTGTTCGGCGACGGCACGCAGACGCGGAGCTTCTGCTACGTCAGCGACCTGGTGGCGGGCATCCTCAAGCTGATGGAGGCACCGGTCAACGACCCGGTGAACATCGGCAACCCGCAGGAGCTGACCATCGAGCAAATCGCGCGGCTCATCATCAAGATGACGGGGTCGAAGAGCCGGATCATCTACAAGCCGCTGCCCGAGGACGATCCGAAGGTACGTCAGCCCGACATCACGCGCGCCCGCACGCTGCTCGGTTGGGAACCGAAGGTGTCCCTGGAAGAGGGCCTCGCCAAGACGATCGAGTACTTCAGGCAGAAGGTGAAGTAGGGCCGGCCCTTCGGGGGCGCGGCCCACGGCCCCAACGGGCCGCCCACGCGCGCGCCAGCGCGCGCCCTACCTCAGACTCCGCCCGATCCGCCAGACGTAGTCGATCCCGGAGGCGAGCGTGATCGCAAGCGAGCTCCAGATGAAGAAGTCCACGACCGGCGAGGTCGTGCCGCGCCAGTTGTAGAACATCACCACGACACACGTGAAGATGAACCAGGCCGTCGCGACCTTGCCCAGCTGCGAGGGCCGGAACGTGCGCGGCCCCGACGCCAGGTTCACGACCGCCACGGTGAGGACGATGCCGACATCGCGGCTGATGACGAGCACCGTGAGCCAGATCGGGATGCGGTTCACCAGCCCGATGTCCGGCAGCGTGAGCACGACGAAGGTGGTGACCAGCAGCAGCTTGTCGGCCGCCGGGTCCAGCCACGCGCCGAGCTCGCTCTTCTGACCGGCCAGGCGTGCGCTGAGGCCGTCGAGCGCGTCGGTGAGGCCGGCCACCATGAAGGTGACGAGCGCCCAGCCGAACTCGCCGTAGACCACGAGCAGCACGAAGGCCGGGATGAGCAGCATCCGCAGCAGCGTGAGCTGATTGGCGAGGGTGAACACCGGGCTGGTGGTCATCGCGCCAACGTTTCGAGCCGGCTGACGACGTCCATCGCCTCCGCACCGGTCACCGGCTGCAGCAGGCCGAAGGCGCCGCCCTCGAGGGGCATCACGCCCGAGGCCACGGCCACGGACACGGCCGGATAGCTCAGGTGCGAGGGCGGCACGTCCGACACGGCGACCTTGGCGTTCAGCCATTTCGCGGCCGCGGCCGGCCGCAGCACCCCGATGAGGCTCAGCACGCGGGACACCGTGCGCGCCAGGTCCCCGCGCCGGACGACGCCGCCGGGATCGAACTGGTAGTTTGGCAGCGTGTCCATGACCGAGGCCCGAACGACCGCCTCGATCCAGGCCTGGGCCCAGTGCCCCCTCACGTCGGTGATGACCACCTGGCGCTGGGCGGCGCGCGCCATGAGCGCCTCGAGCCGCACGCCGATCAGGGCGGCCACGTCGGCACGCGTCGCGCGCGGCGCGCCGGGAATCGCCGCGTACTCCGCGGGCAGCTTCAGCAGCGCCACCCGATCGCGAACGCGCGCGAGCGCTCCCGCAGGCACCGCGCCAGGGTCGATGAGGCGCGCCTTCTCGTAGGAGGCCAGCGCCCCGACGTCGTCGCCCTGCTCTTCCAGGATTTCGCCGAGCGCGGCATGCGCGCGCGCATCGCCGGGATCCAGGGCGAGCGCCTTCCGCAGGTGGTCGGCGGCGACCGCGGCCTGCCCGGCCTTGCGTTCCACGGCGGCCAGCTCGCGGTACAGAAACGGCGACTCCGGCGAGGCGGCAATCGCCTGCTCGTACGCGACCCGCGCATCGTCCAGTCGCCCCGCGTCGGTGGCCCCCTTCGCTCGGGCCAGCAGGTCCTGCGTGGCCCGGAACCGCAGGACATCCACGCGCGCCTGCAGATCCGTCAGCGAGGGATCGATCTTCAGCGCGGCCTCGAAGCTCGCCAGCGCGTCGCCCTCACGCCTCAAGGCCATCAGTGCCTGCCCGCGCCCGACGAGCGCGGGCAAGTAGCCCGCATCGGCTGCCAGGGCACGGTCGAAGTGCGGGACCGCTCGATCCGCGTCATCGCCGGCCATCTCGACGTAGGCCAGCGCCGTCTCGGCCGGCGCGCTCTTCGGGGCGGCCTTGAGCGCCGCCGTGAACTCACGCTCGGCATTTCGCAGGTCGCCGCCCTGCAGGAACTGCCAGCCGCGCTGGATACCCGAAGCCAGCGCGGGCACCGCGCCCTCTGGCACGGCGGGGAACATGAACTCGGGATGGCGTGGTGCCGTGACGACCGGCGGCACGGCTCGCGTGGCACACGCAGCGCCCGCAAGGAGAACGCAGACGGCCCAGAGACCCGCGAGGGACAACCGCCGTTTGAAAGCACACGCCCGTCTACGCACGTCGCCCTCGCTGCCGAGCCTGCTTCAGGGGCCTGCCGGCCACTTGCGCCGCCAGCCGCCGCGGCAGGTCCGCCTCGACGTCCACGCGCTCGCCGCTCGACGTCTGGCTGTGCACGCGCCCGTGGCGGTAGATCCATCCCAGCCGTTCGACCTGCTCGGGATCCCGCAGGTCGAGCGACACCGTGACGCGCTGCTGGTCGAGCGCGAGGCGCGCGGCCACGGCCTCGAGCAGCTCGTTCCCGCCTTCGCCAGTGGCGGCCGAGATGAGCAGGGCCGACGGGTCCGATTCCCGCAGCCGGCGCTTTTCGTCTGGCGACAACTGGTCGATCTTGTTGTAGACCTCGATGCGCGGGACGCTGGTCGCGCCCACTTCTTCGAGGACGCGGCTGACGGCCGCGGCGTGGCGTTCCCGCTCCGGGTTGGACGCGTCGATGACGTGGAGCACGAGGTCCGCGTCCGCGGTCTCCTCGAGCGTGGCACGGAACGCCGCGACGAGCGTGTGCGGGAGCCGATCGATGAACCCGACGGTGTCGCTCAGCAGCAGCGCCCGCCGGTCCGGCAGCATCACCTTCCGCACCAGCGGGTCCAGCGTGACGAAGAGCGCGTCGGACGCCTCGGCCCCGGCTTTCGTCAGGCGATTGAACAGCGTGGTCTTGCCGGCGTTGGTGTACCCCACCAGCGCGACCGTGGGCACGTCGGTCTTGTGCCGGCGATCGCGCAATTGTGCCCGCCGGCGGCGAACCGTGTCGATCTCCTGCTCCAGCGCGTGGATGCGGACCCGGATCTTCCGCCGGTCCACCTCGAGCTTGGTTTCACCAGGGCCCCGCGTGCCGATGCCGCCGCCCAGGCGCGACATCTGGGCGCCCATGCCGACGAGGCGCGGCAGCAGGTACTTGAGCTGCGCCAGCTCCACCTGCAGCTTGCCCTCCCTCGTGCGCGCCCGCCGGGCAAAGATGTCGAGGATGAGCTGCGTGCGGTCGAGGACCCGGCACTCGAGCCGCGCTCCCAGCTCGCGCAGCTGCGCCGGCGACAGTTCGTTGTCGAAGATCACGAGGTCCACGCCGGCCTCGTCGGCCGCCTGCCTGAGGATGTCCACCTTCCCGCTCCCGAGAAACGTGGCGGGATCCGGTTTGGGGCGCTCCTGGAGGACACGCAACACGACGCTGGCGCCCGCGGCCTCGGCCAGCCCCTTGAGCTCTTCCATCGACCGCTCGGCGTCCAGCCGTCGCGTGGTGCCCGTCATCAGGCCGACGATTGCCGCGCGCTCCACGAGCCTGGGCCGCTGTCGCTGCATCGAAAGAGATTCTACAGGATGGCTCGGGCCTGCCCGCCCGCCGCTACAATGTCAGGCGCCATGGCACGGAAGGTCCCGCGTCGCGCCGGCAAGCCTCGACTCCCCCGCGCGCCGCTGCCGCGCCAGACCGGCGGTGCGCACGAGGACAAGACGAAGCGCCCGATCAGGAAGCTGAAGCATCGGAAGCCACCGGAGGCCGACGAGTAACGTCGCCCGGCGCCATCCGCATCCACGCCAGGGCCGCGAGCAGCACCAGCAGCGCGATGTCGGCCTCGAAGACCACGCGCAGCTCCGGCCCGCTGATGAAGCCGGCCACGATGGGGCTCACCGCCAGGCCGATGAGCGAGGCCGTGGTCAGCAGCCCGAAGCCGGTCGCGTGCGCGTCTGGCGGCAGGAGCGCCCCTCCCGACGTGTACGCCGCGGTCATGCCGACGCCGATCGCCGCGCCGGCAAGGGCCAGGGCCACGGCGAAGGCCCACACCGACGGCACCAGGACGAGGAGCAGCAGGCCCGCGGCGGTCAGCACCGACGACGCCGTGACGAGCACGCGCGGCGACCATTGCAGCAGCAGGGCGCCGGCGTAATGGTGACCGATGGCCGCGAAGAGGGCGGCGATCGAGAACAGCACGCCCGACACGAGCGGCACCTGCGATGGGAACAGCCCGAGGAGCTCGACGTACAGCGGCAGGATGGGGCCGAAACTGCGATCGACCAGCTGCAGGCACAGGATGACGGTGAAGACCATCACGAATCCGGGCGTTCGCACGAGCTCGCCGATCACCTCGCCGAGCCGGCGGCCGGCGCTCCGGGCCTGTCGCGTGCGGGGCTCGCGGTACATCACCGCCACCAGCGCCGCCGCGGCCAGGTAGAACGCCGCGGCGATGAGGAAGGTCCACCGCAGCCCGACGAACGGCGCCAGGAGGCCTCCGACCACCGGCCCGACCGCCGGCCCCAGCCGCTGGGCCACCTGCACGGTGCCGATGGCCTCGGCCATCTTCTCGCGCGGGACCGATTCGGCCGCCATCGACACGGTGAGCGCCCCGTACCCGGCAAACACGCCGAGCAGCGCCCGCAGCGCGAAGAGCTGCCACGGCGCGGTAACAAACGCCATGGCGCCCTTGGTGAGCACGAACGCCATCAGCGATCGCAGGACCAGCACCTTGCTGCCGTACTTGTCGCCGACACGACCCCAGAGCGGGGCGCTCACCGCGGTCACCGCGGGCGTGGCGCCGAGGGTGAGGCCGGTCCAGAAGGCGATGTCCGCGATGTCGGTGACGCCCAGCTCACGGATGTAGAGCGGGAGGAACGGCATCACCAGCGTGAAGCCGGCGAAGCCGATGCCGTTGGCCGCGGCCGCCGTGTAGACGTTGCGACGGGAAGAGGGCGGAGGGGAGGACAAGGCTGAAGGCCTTGCCTTCTAGAAACGGATCTTCACCGAGGGCCCCGGGTACACCTGGATGCTGTCGATGAACCGGATGCGGTGCGGGTTGGTCTGCATGACCAGCGAGCTGGTGCGAATGCCGTCGCCGAAGAAGCGCACGCCCTTCATCAGCGTGCCGTCGGTGACGCCCGTGGCTGCGAAGATGATGTTCTTCCCGCACGCCAGGTCCGTCGACTTGTAGATCCGCTTGAAGTCGGTGATACCCATCGCCCGGCACCGTTCCTCGTGCTCGGGCTTACTTACGACGAGCCGCGCGAAGATCTCCCCGTTCAGGCAGCGCATGGCCGCCGCCGTGAGCACGCCCTCGGGCGCGCCGCCCGTGCCCATGACCGCGTGCACGCCGCTGCCGGCCACGGCCGCGGCGATGCCGGCCGACAGATCGCCGTCGCCGATGAGACGGATGCGCGCGCCCGTGGCGCGAATCTCGGCGATCAGCTCCTCGTGCCGGGGCCGATCCAGCACCACGACCGACAGCTCATCCACCTGCCGGCCGAGGCTGCGGGCGATCGCCCGCAGGTTCTCGCGCACCGGCGCGTCGAGGTCGACCAGGTGCTTGGAGCTCGGGCCGACGACGAGCTTCTCCATGTAGAGGTCTGGCGCGTGCAGCAGGCCGCCGTGCTCGGATGCGGCCAGCACCGCAATGGCATTGGCCGCGCCCGTCGCGCACAGGTTGGTGCCCTCCAGTGGGTCCACGGCGATGTCCACGCCGTCGAACGTGCGGCCCGCGTGCTTCGAGTTCTGGGCCATGCCGACCTTCTCGCCGATGAAGAGCATCGGCGCCTCGTCGCGCTCGCCCTCACCGATGACGATGGTCCCGTCGATGGGCACGGTATCCATCTCGCGGCGCATCGCTTCCACGGCGGCCTGGTCCGAGAGATGGCGGTCGCCCTGCCCCATCGTGTGGGCGCAGGCGATGGCCGCCTGCTCGACCACGCGCAGGAACTCCAGCGAGAGGTCCGATTCCATCGTCTTGTCGTTGTTCCGCGTGGTCGAGGTGTGCATGATGACGGTCCCCGCCGGAGGCGGCGGTGCCGCCCCGGGCAAACAGGACATGGTAACAAATTCGCGCTAGGGCACGGCTGCTCGCGTCACGGTCACGGGCGACCCCCTGCTCAGCCCGAGGCGCGCGGCGGCGCTGGCCGCCTGGACCGCCACCTCGAGGTGATCCGTGCTCCCGAAGAGCGCGCACGGGTCGTCACCCTGCGCCTCGTCGTACGTGCTCACCAGCCGTGGGATGCCGTGCCCCCCCGCGGTGATGGCCAGCCCGGCGCCGTGCGCCAGCTTCTCGACGCTGCGCCGCTCGATGTTCGTGATGCAGTTGCCGAAGCGATCGACCCGCAGGACTACGCCCGCGATGCCCTCCGGGGTGATCTCCGGCTCCGGGATGTCGATGCGGCGGTAGTCGGTGACGGCGCGGCCGAGCGATGCGAGCGCGATGCCCTTGGCCAGCCATCCCGCGGCGGGCGCGAAGCGATCGCGGCCCTCGAAGGTGCGGCTCACCGTCGGCCGCGCGTACTTGCGCTCGGTGAGCTCCACCACCTTGCGGGGCGGCGACTCCTTGAACACCGCGGTCAGCACGCCATTGTCCGGCGCCACGAAGCGGTAGTCACCGGCCTCGGCGGCAATGCCCCGCCGCGCGGAGCCCACGCCCGGGTCCACGACCACCAGGAAGACGGTGCCGGACGGGAAGTAGCGGTAGCACGCCGCCAGGTCGAGCGCGCCCCCCAGGATGTCGTGGGGCGGCACGTCGTGGCCGATGTCCACCAGCGTGACGTCCGGGCACACGCCGAGCACGACCGCCTTCATGGTGCCGGCGTAGTGATCGGTAGTGCCGAAGTCGCTGAGGAGCGCAACAACCGGGCGGGCCATGGGTGGGCCCGCGCCTAGGTGGGATTCTTCCGGAACAACATCTCGCGGACGTGGCTCTTCATCAGGAACGAGTCCGAGACCCGCAGGCCGCCGAACATCCGGATGATGTCGCCGTTCAGCAGCGCGCGCTGGCGCGGCCGGCTGGCCGGGTAGGTCCGGTACTTCAGGTGCAGCGGATCCACCACGACATACTTGGTGTAGAGGGGCTCGCGCACCTCGGCGGTGCTGAAGAACCCGAGCAGCACGCCGTCGGGCTTGAGCAGGGTGATGAGGGCAGAGGCCAGCGTCTGGGCCGCGGCCTTGTCGAGATAGTCGAACACGTCCCAGCAGAGGATGCCATCCACCGAGCCGGGCGGCTGCGTGAAGCGCTTCGCGAAGAAAGCCGGCAGCTGATCGGCCTTGCCGCCCTTGAGGTGCGTTTCGATGTCGGAGGCGATGTCCTCGACCCGGATGCGGCAGCCGAGCTGCTCACCGAAGAAGTTGACGTTGCTGCCGACGACCGGCCCGAGATCCACGAGCACCGGGCGCTCGCGGTTCTGCAGGCAGCCCAGGAACTTCTGAAGGGCCTTGGTGGGATGGCTGACCTCGGGTGCGGGCGCGGGGGCGGATTCCGCCGCGGGCCGGGCCTCGGCCGCGCGGCGGTTCCCCAACATGCCAAACAGGTCCGTCAACGAACGAGCGGATTCGGCCATGTCCCCGTCGGTCGCTTACGCGCCCACCTTCTGTCCCTGTGCCGGGGCTGCGGCTGCGGGCGCCGCCTGGGCCGCCGGCGCGGCGGCTTTCGCCGCCGGCTTGGCGCCGGCGCGCTGCATGTCGACACTGCCGCGGAAGTGCGCGCCCTCGGCAATGGCCACGCGCGGCGAGGTGATGTCGCCGTCCACCGAGCCGTTGTCGCGGATGTCCACCTTCTCGGAAGCCGTGACGTTGCCGGTGACCTCGCCCAGGACGATGACCGACTTGGCGAAGACCTCCGCACGGATCTTGCCGTTGGGGCCGATCGTGAGGATGTTCTCCTTGAGCTCGATCCGGCCCTCGACGTGGCCCTCGATGGTCAGATCCTCGCTGCCGCTCAGCTCGCCCTTGATGATGACCGACTTGCCAATGTTCACGTTCTCCCCCATGTGT
Organism: Acidobacteriota bacterium; assembly: GCA_020851565.1. Classification (GTDB taxonomy): domain Bacteria; phylum Acidobacteriota; class Vicinamibacteria; order Vicinamibacterales; family UBA2999; genus VFZN01. Next base: position 38,084 of record JADZCN010000109.1, read on the forward strand.
TGAGGCCGCCGCTCACTACTCGCTGCCGGGGGCACCGAGACAGCGGGTGCCGCCGGGGCCGCGGGCGCGGGCGCCGGTGGCGTCGCCGGCTTGACCGACTCGTCACGCTTCCACATCGTTAGATTCCTCCCCCTCTCCTGAAAAACGAGCCTGAGGGTACCGTTCGAAAAAGACTACAGGAAACCCGGGGAAGTTGGGTTTCGCGCCTGAAGTCCCGACAGTATGGAGCCTCGGCCGAGGCTTGTCTAGCCCTTTTCCCGCTGAGGGTTAGCAGAAATGCTACGATCTTCGAAGGGCCATGCGGATTTATCTGGACTACAACGCCACCACCCCGCCAGCCCCCGAAGTCGTCGAGCTGGTCGCGCGGGTGACCCGCGACGTCTGGGGGAACGCCTCCAGCATCCACCACTTCGGACAGCAGGCCAAGGCCGCCATGGACGATGCTCGCGGGCAGGTGGCCGAGCTCGTCGGCGCCGAGCCCTCCGAGATGGTCTTCACGGGCGGCGGGACCGAGAGTGACAACGCCGCCATCCGCGGCGCTGCGGAGGCGCTCGAGCCTGCCGGGCGGCGCCATCTCGTCACCACGGCCATCGAGCACGAAGCCGTCCTGAACACCATGAAGGCCCTCGCCCGCCGGGGGTGGCGGGTCACGTTCGTCCCCGTGGACGCCACCGGCATCGTCTCGGTAGACGCCGTCACGGAAGCCCTGGCCGACGACACGGCGCTGGTCTCGGTGATGCACGCCAACAACGAGCTCGGCACGGTGCAGCCGATCGAGGCCATCGCGCAGGCGGCGCGGGCACGGGGGGCACTGGTCCACACCGACGCGGTGCAGACCGCCGGCAAACTGCCCATCGACGTGCGGCGCCTGGGCGTGGACCTGCTGTCCATTTCTGCGCACAAGTTCTACGGGCCCAAGGGTGTCGGCGCGCTCTGGATCCGCCGGGGTGTGCGCCTGGCGCCGTTCGTCACGGGTGGCCGGCAGGAGCGTGGACGGCGGGCCGGGACCGAGAACGTGGCCGGCATCGCGGGAATGGGGGCGGCGGCGGCCCGCGCGCGCCAGAAGATGGCCAGCGAGGGGCCGCGGCAGGCGGCGCTGCGCGATCGCCTCGAGCGCGGCGTGCTGGCGGCCGTTCCCGGAAGCGAGCGGAACGGCGCCGCCGAGCCGCGCGTGCCGAACACGGCGAACATTAGCGTGGAGCGCATCGAGTCCGAGTCGCTGCTGATCGGCCTGGATCTCGAGGGCATCGCGGTCTCGTCGGGGTCCGCCTGCTCGTCGGGCACGCTCGAGCCATCGCACGTGCTGAAGGCCATGGGACTGCCCCATGCCCGCACGCTCGGCTCCATCCGCTTCAGCCTGGGCGAGGCGAACACGGACGCCGACGTGGACCGCGTCATCGCGGTCCTCCCGGGCCTCGTCGAGAAGCTGCGGAACCTGACCGTGACGATGAAGCGATGAACGCCGATGCGGATTGTCGTAGCCATGTCGGGCGGCGTCGACTCCTCGGTCGCCGCGGCCCTGCTCGCCGAGCAGGGTCACGACGTCGTTGGTGTGTCGATGCAGCTCTACCCGTCGACGCCCTCCGGTCGCTCAGCCGAGGTCGCTGCCGCTCCAGTCGGTGACCGCGCGTACGGCACCTGCTGCACCCTGGACGATCTCAACGATGCGCGGCGCGTGGCGCAGGCCATCGGCGTCCCGCACTACATCCTGAACTTCGAGTCGCGGTTCGACGAGGCGGTGGTGTCGAATTTCGTGCGCGAGTACGTCGCGGGGCGCACGCCCATCCCGTGCGCGCACTGCAACAGCGACCTGAAGTTCTCGGCCCTGCTCGAGCGGGCTGTCGGGCTCGGCGCCGGCGCGCTCGCCACGGGGCACTACGCGCGCATCACCTGCGACGAGGCGGGCACGTACCACTTGCGGCGCGGGCTCGATCACGGCAAGGACCAGTCCTACTTCCTCTTCTCGCTGACGCAGGAGCAGATGGCCCGGGCGATGTTCCCGGTGGGGCACCTGGACAAGGAGACCGTGCGCACGCACGCGCGGCGGCTGGGCCTGCGCGTGGCGGACAAGCCCGACAGCCAGGAGATCTGCTTCGTGCCCGACGGCGACTACGCCGCCTTCGTGGAGCGCGAGGCCCCTGACCTCACGCGCCCCGGTGTCATCGTCTCCGAGGGCGGGCGCGTGCTCGGCACGCACGAGGGCGTGCACCGCTTCACCATCGGCCAGCGCAAGGGGCTGCGCCTCTCGTCATCCGACCCGCTGTACGTCACGCACATCGACGCGGCAGCGGCCCGCGTGACCGTGGGCCTGAAGGAGGCGCTCGGCCGCACGTCGCTGACGGCGTCCGGCGTGAACTGGACGTCGGGCACGGCGCCCGCCGGCTCGCGCCGTGTCGCCGCGCAGATCCGGCACCGCCACGCCGCCGCCTCCGCGTGCGTCCGCGCCCTGGACGACGCACGGGCGGAAGTGGCGTTCGACGAGCCACAGACGGCCGTGACGCCCGGGCAAGCTGTGGTGTTCTATGACGGCGACGAGGTGGTGGGGGGGGGCTGGATAGAGTGAGGCGTGTCCATTGGTGATTGCCGATTGACGATTGAGCGATCCATTGGGCGATTGGCGATTGGGGGATTGGGCATTTGGATTGAGGGATTGGCGATTGGAGGATTGAGCGATTCGCGAGGTCGCGCCGAAATCGCCCGATGCCCCAATCACTCAATCATCAATCCAGTATTCAATGCCTCAATCATCAATCACCCAATGAATCGCTCAATCACCAATCGGCAATCGGCAATGGACGCCCGTCAGTGTCCCGTTCCAGCCAGGAAGCGTTCGGCGTCGATGGCGGCCATGCAGCCGGAGCCGGCCGCCGTGACGGCCTGGCGGTAGACGTGGTCCTGCACGTCGCCCGCGGCGAAGACGCCGGGCACGCTGGTCCGCGAGCCCTTCTCCGTCCGGATGTAGCCGTTGTCCTCGAGCACAACCTGACCCTTGACGAGCGACGTGTTCGGCGTGTGGCCGATGGCGATGAAGACGCCGTCCACCGCCAGCTCGCTCGTCTCGCCCGTCAGGTTGTTGCGCAGTACCAGCGAGGTCACCTCGCCCTTGTCGGGGTCCTTGATGTCCACGACCTCGGTGTTCCAGACGAACGAGATGTTCGGCGTGGCCATCGCCTTGTCCTGCATCACCTTCGAGGCGCGCAGCGTGTCGCGGCGATGGATGACGGTGACGTGCGTGGCGAGCTTCGACAGGTAGATCGCCTCTTCGAGCGCGGTGTCGCCGCCGCCGACGACGGCCACCGGGCGGCCCTTGAAGAAGAAGCCGTCGCAGGTGGCGCAGGTGGAGACGCCGCGCCCCGACAGCTTCTTGTCCACGCCGAGCTCGAGCCACTTCGCCGACGCGCCCGTGGCGATGATGAGCGCCTGGGCCGTGAAGGCCTTGCCGCCGACGTTCACCGTGAACGGCCGCTTCGACAGGTCCACGGACGTCACGTCGCCCTGCACGATCTCGGCGCCGAAGCGCGAGGCCTGGGCGCGCAGCTCCGCCATCAGATCCGGCCCCATGATGCCATCCCGGAAGCCGGGCCAGTTCTCCACCATCGTGGTGAGCATCAGCTGGCCGCCGGCCTCGAAGCCCTCGATGACGAGCGGCGAGAGGTTGGCGCGGGCCGCATAGAGCGCCGCCGTGAGCCCGGCGGGGCCGGACCCGATGATGATGACCTGTCGGTCGGTACTCATGACGTCAGGAGAGGTGCCGGTCGATCAAGCGGGCGAGATCGTCCCTGTCCGTCAGCCCGACGACGGTTTCCTTCAAGTCGCCGTCCTTGAACAGCAGCAGCGTGGGAATGCCGCGGATCATGTACGAAGGCGGCGTGGCCGGGTTCTCGTCCACGTTCATCTTCGCCACGGTCAGGCGGCCGTCGTACTGTTCGGCCAGCTGGTCCACGACCGGCGCGATCCGCCGGCAGGGCGCGCACCATTCGGCCCAGAAGTCCACGAGCACGAGGCCCTTCTTCACCGACTCACCGAAATCCGCGTCCGTTACCGTCTTCACCTTGTCAGAAGCCATAAGTCCCCTACCACGTTAGATGCCGCGGCCCCCTGTCGGGCGTCCCTGACGGGTGGCCATCACTCCTTTATACACCTTGACGTACTCGCCGGCCGAGCGGTCCCACGAGAAGTCCTTCCGCATCCCGTTCTTCTGCAGACGCGTCCACGCCTTGCGGTTGCCGCGGTACATCGCGATTGCGGCCTGGAGCGTGGCGCGCAGGGCGTCGGGCGAGTAGTGCGAGAAGAGGAATCCCGTCCCCTGCCCGTTCCGCGGGTTGTAGGGCCGCACCGTGTCCACCAGGCCGCCCACGGCGCGCACCACCGGCACGGTGCCGTAGCGAAGGCTGTACATCTGGTTGAGCCCGCACGGCTCGTAGCGCGACGGCATCATGAAGATGTCGGCGCCCGCCTCGACGAGGTGGGCCCGGCGCTCGTCGTACCCGATGTAGACCGAGATCCGGTCGGGCCGCCACGACGCGAGCTCGCGCCACATGTCCTGGTAGCGCGCCTCGCCGGTGCCGAGCACGGTGAAGGTCGCGTCCATGTACGGCAACTCGCCGGCAATCGCGGCGATGAGATCCAGACCCTTCTGATCGACCATCCTCGAGACCATGCCCACCAGCGGTCGTGCCATCGTCTCGTCGTCCACGGGCAGCCCGTAGGTTTCCAGCAGCGCGCGCTTGGCCGCGGCCTTCCCGCCCAGGTCGTCGCGGTCGTACGGCTGCGGCAGGTACGGATCGCGCCGCGGATCCCACTCCTCGGCGTCGATGCCGTTCAGGATGCCCGTGAGGTGCGCGCGGCGGGCACGCATGACACCGTCGAAGCCGTAGCCGTACTCGGGCCGCTGGATCTCGTCGGCGTACGTCGCGCTCACCGTCGTCACTGCGTCCGCGAAGTTCACGCCGGCCTTCAGGAAGCTGAGCCGGTCATAGAACTCGAAGCCGTCGAGCGTGTAGTCCTCCCAGCGCAGGCCCAGCAGCGGTACCCAGGCCTTGTCGACGATGCCCTGATAGGCGAGGTTGTGAATCGTGAAGACCGTGGCCGGGAGCCCGCCGGCGAAGCGGTCCCGGAGGTAGACCGGCGCCAGGCCGGCCTGCCAGTCGTGCCCGTGCACGACGTGAAACGGCACCGGCTGCCTCGACATCCAGTCGATGGCGGCCGCCGAGAGCAGCGCGAAGCGCACGGCGTTGTCGCCGTAGTCCACGCCGCCCTCGTTGTAGATGCCTGGCCGATCGAAGAGCAGCGGGCAATCCAGGAACAGGACGCGAGCGCCCGGCCCGAGCGAGGCCTCCCCGAACGCCACCTCGAACCAGGTCCCCGCCACCTCGATGCGCGACGTGTCCACGACCGTGGCGGCCGCCACCCCGCGATAGCGCGGCGTGATGAGCGTCACCTCGTGCCCCAGACGGCCGAGCGCCCGCGGCAGCGCCGCGGCGACGTCGGCCAGGCCCCCGGTCTTCGAAAAGGGGTACGCCTCGGACGCGATCATCAGGATCCGGAGGGATTTCGGAGCACGCGGCGGCACGGATACAGCTTACACGGTGGATAATCCCAGCATGTCCTCCCGTCCACCTTCCCGCGAGCGCCCCGCCCCGCGGGACATCGTCGAGCTGCGCGCCCTGGCGACGCGCCAGCCGGACCTGGCGGCCGCCGCCGCGCTGCACGCCGAACTGGTGGCCACCGTGCGGCGCGTGGAGGCGCGCATCGCGACGCCGTCGCTCGACGTACCGGACGATCTGCTGAGGACCCGGCTGCTCCGGGGCGTGCCGCTCGCCTCCTTCGGCGAGTTCGCCATCGACTGGTCCGAGGTACGCCTGCTGATCCGGCAGGTGACCGACGTGCTCCGCCGCATGGACCTGGTCGATCAGGCCGCGTCACAGCGGCTGCACGCGGTGGGCCGGGAGGCCGGCCTTCCGGACCGCGCGCGGGCCTGGTACGACCAGGTGACGACCGCGGTGGAAGACGATCCGGAGGGGATGTGGTCCGAGGTGCTGCAGTGGTCGCTGAAGCCGTTCCTCATCAGGACGGCGGAGGTCGTCACACGGCGCGTGTCTCTCGATGAGTGGCGGCGCGGGACCTGCCCCGTGTGCGCGGCCGAGCCCGAGTTCGCGGTGATCACGCCCTCCGGTGAGCGGCACCTGCTCTGCGGGCGATGCCATGCCCGGTGGCCCTTCGACGGCGGGTGCCCCTACTGCGGCTGCACGGATCTGTCGCAGCTGCGGACGTTCGCGACGGCCGATCGGGTGTACCGGGTGACGGAGTGCCGGGCCTGTGGGCGCTACCTGAAGGCGCTGGACAGCCAGGCCGCGGGCAGGGCCCTGCTGCCCTTCTACGATCCTGTGGCGACGCTGCCGCTCGACGCGGCCATGATGCAGGGGCGGTAATGGCGCGAGAGTCGTGGCGACGGGCGCGCGCGAGCGGGCCGGCTACTGCTCCTGCTGCTGGCCGTCGCTCGTGCCCACGAGCGCCTTGGTGCGGGTCGCGAGCCAGTTGAACAGGTGACGCGTCTCCCAGAAGCGGCTGGCGTTCGACTTGGCCCCGAGGACCACGACCGCCACCTCCTGGCCCGTCTGCGGCAGCCGCAGCAGCGACGCCAGGCAGTAACCCGAGCGGCTGATGAACCCGGTCTTGCCGCCGAGCACGTCGATGTCGCCGGTCTTCACCAGCTGGTTCGTGCTGTTGGCCGTGATGGTGCGCTTGCCCGCATGGGTCGTATACGACGTCTTGCGCATCACGCCGCCAATGCGCTCGTCCGCGGCGGCGTAGGCGATGAGCTGCGCCATGTCGAGTGCCGAGGAGACATTGGCCGCGAGCAGGCCGGACGGGTCCGCATAGTGCGTGCTCGTGAGGCCCAGTTCCACGGCCTTGTCGTTCATGCGATCGATGAAGCCCTCGGCACCGTAGGGCGACACGCGGGCCAGGGCACGGGCCGCGGCGTTGTCCGACCCGACGAGCAGGAGGTTCAGCAGATCCTCGGCGGTCACCTTGTAGCCGGCGCGCAGGTAGGTCGTGGACGCCCGGTACACGTCGGTTCTGGCCACGGTGACGGGGGTCGAGAGGTCCATGCCGCTTTCGAGCACCACCAGTGCCGTCATCACCTTCGTGATGCTGGCGATGGAACGCTCGCTCTCGGCGTTCGACGAGTAGAGCACCTCGCGCGTGGTGGGGTTATAGACTATGGCGGCTTCGGCCCGCACGTCGGGCACCTGTTGGCCGAACTCGTCGACGCGGAACCTGGGCGTCTGGGCTTCGCGCGCCTCGCGGGCGCGGGCAGCCGCCCGTGCGCGGGCCAGGCGGGCGCGACGGGCGCGGGCGGCGCTGGCCGAGTAGGCCTTCTTGGGCGTAGCCCGTGCCGGCGTGACCTTCTTCGCCGTCGTGCCGGCGGCCTTCTGTGTCTGGGCCTGGATCGCAGACGGGCTCAACAGCCCGACCAGGGCGAACACAATGGCGGCCACACGGGTACGCTGGCTATAACCTTTCCGCACCATCACGCCTCGTTCGAAACACGGGTAAAGGAGCCCCCAATCCGAGAGACTCCACTTGTTGAAGTTTTCGGCATTCTAGCAGACTCCCGATAGTGTGCAAGCGCTATCTTTAACGTGCAGTGACGTTTAGGGGCATTGAGATAGGAAGGAGCCCAATGGCTGAGCTAAGTTCCCAGGAGTACCGCTCTCTCCGGGAGGCCGTGGCGGCCCGCGGGCATCTGCGGGCCACCCTGGTGCTGGCCGGCATCTCGGCATGGGCGCTGGTGCTGGCGGCCACCCTCGCGTGGCTGACATACCCGCTCGCATCCGTCATTCCGCTGCTGGTGCTGGTCGCCACCTTTGAAGTCATCCGCCCACTCCACTTCGGCGCGGAGCGGATCGGGCGCTATATCCAGGTGTTCTACGAGGAACAGGGCGATGGTGAGGATCCCGGGCTCGCCCCGCCCGCCTGGGAGCGCACGGCGATGGCGTTTGGCGCCGCGGTCCCGGGCGCGGCCGGGCATCCGCTCTTCGTCCCGGTCTTCGCTCTCGCAACCCTGGTCAACACCCTCGCGGTCTGGGTGCCGGCCCCGGTGCCGGTCGAGATGACGCTGCTCGCGATTCCCCACGCCGCGTTCCTCGTGTGGCTGGCCGTCGCCGATCGCGCGATGCGCACGCAGCGGGCTCGAGAACTCGCACGCTTCCGCGAGCTTCGGGACTCGAGGTCTTGAGGTCTTGGGGTCTTGAGGTCCTGGCCTTCGTGCGCTTCGTGGTGGTCTTCGTGACTTCGTGGTTTCTCTTGCTCAGGGCTGCGCGAGGGCGATGGCAAGCAGCAGGGCGCGCTGGGTGCCCTTCCACGAGTCGGCGGCGTCGAACGACTCGGTGAGCGCGTGCGCGTCGCGCCCACGGCCGCCACCGTCGATGGTGATGGCCGGAATGCCGAGGCTCATGGGCAGGTTCGAGTCGGTCGAGCCTTCGTCGAGCGACACAGGCAGCCCCAGGGCTTCGGTCACTGAAACCGCGGCCCGGACAATGGGCGCGTCGGCGGCGGTGCGCCCGGCCGGGCGGTTGCCCACGAGCGCCTTGTCCACGGTCAGCATGCTCTGCATCCACCGCGCGTCCTCGGCCCGCACGGCGTCGTCCACGGCCCTGTGGAACTTCGCGTCCAGCGCTTGGAGGGCGGATGGGTCGGCCGAGCGCATGTCCACTTCCATCCACGCTTCGAACGGGATCGAGTTCACCGAGGTCCCGCCGCCGATGCGACCGACATTGAACGTCGTCTTGGGATCGAGCGGCACCTCGAAATCCGAGATCGTCTCCACCGCGCGGCCCAGGGCGTGGAGCGGGTTGGACCGGCCGAAGGCGCCATAGCTGTGCCCCCCCGGCCCCTTGAACGTCACGCGGTAACGCAGGCTCCCGACGGCGATATGGGTGATGCCGTAGCCGGTGCCGTCCACCGACACGAACCGGTCGATGCGGCCCTTCATGCCTTCGTTGAAGAGGTACTTGACTCCCCGCAGGTCACCCAGTCCCTCTTCGCCGACGTTGCCCACGAAAGTGATGGTGCCCGGCACCTTGAGGCCCTGCTTCACCATGGTCCGCGCGACGGCCAGCACCACGGCCAGGCCGCGGCAGTCGTCGCCGATGCCGGGCCCGCGCATGAGGGTGCCCTCGCGCGTCACGCGCACGTCGGTGCCTTCGGGAAACACCGTGTCGAGGTGGGCGGCGAAGACGAGGTGCGGCCGCGCCTGCGCGCCGACCAGCTCGCCGAGGACATTGCCTTCCTTGTCCGTGCGGACGTTGGTCAGACCGGCCTCGCGCAGCAGCTGCGCATAGAGTTCCCCGCGCTTGGTCTCCTTGAAGGGCGGCGCCTCCACCTCGCAGATGCGGGCCTGATCCGCGAGCGTCTGCGGCTCCTCCGCGCGAATGGCCTCCACGGCGGCCTTGATGCCGGCGTCCTGGAGCAGGCGGGCACCAAGGGACGCCGCGGCATCCTGGGCGGGGGCCGGGCCAGCCAGCGTGAGGGTCAAGGCGAGCGTGGCTGCGGCGACCTTCACCATGTGAAGCAGTATACGGCGCGCGCGGCTGGAGGCCGATCCGCGTGCGGCCACTTCAATACAGTCGAGCGCGAATCCAAACCTTCGTATATCGATCGTTCGGTCATTCGCGGACCATCTGGGACGAGTGCCGCAAATGCGCAGCCCAACACGCGTGCCGTCCCAACCACGTCACCTGCTCCCGTGGTACCCGGTTTGCTGAGTACCGTCCGGCCGTACCGGTATCTACCCGAAACACATGACGAAAGTCTTGCAAAGGTACGGCCCAATCACTACCATTCGGCGGTTCGCCGATTGACCTGATCGCCGGGGCCGTCCCGGTGATGTGTTGAGTTACGTGGAGGACCACTCAATGAGGCTGAAACAGTCGTGGCTGCTCTGGCTGTGCCTTGCCCTGGCGTGGGCATTGCCCGCCAGCGCGCAGGAATTCCGTGGCCGCATCAACGGCACCGTCACTGACAACACCGGCGCCGTGCTCCCGGGCGTGACGGTTACCGCCACCAGCCCGGCGCTCATCCAGCCGCAGGTGCAGGTGACCGGCGCGGACG
>JADZCN010000110.1 GCA_020851565.1 Acidobacteriota bacterium
CGCGCGTGATCTTCTCCGCCTCCTCGTCAGGGATCTCGATGCCGAACTCCTCCTCGAACGCCATCACGAGCTCGACGGTGTCGAGCGAGTCGGCGCCCAGGTCCTCGACGAACGAGGCATCTGGCGTGACTTCTTCCTCGTCGACGCCCAGCTGCTCCACGATGATGCTCTTAACCTTGTCGGCAACGGCCACAGTAGTCCTCCCTTGTCAGCGCCCGGAACGGGCGCCCGATCACATGTACATCCCGCCGTTCACGGCGAGAACCTGTCCTGTAATATACGATGCCTCGTCCGATGCGAGGAAGCGCACCGCCGCTGCGATGTCTTCCGGCGCGCCCATCCGCCCCATCGGAATCTGCCCGGACCAGTCGGCCTTCGCGTTGTCGGTAATCGCCCTGGTCATGTCGGTGGCGATGAGGCCCGGCGCCACGACGTTCACGGTGACGTTGCGCGAGGCCACCTCGCGCGCCAGCGCCTTGCAGAACCCGATGAGCCCCGCCTTCGACGCCGCGTAGTTCGCCTGCCCGGCGTTACCCATCTGCCCCACGACCGAGCTGATGGCCACGATGCGCCCGGCCCGCTGCCGGATCATGGGCTTCAGCACGGCCTGGCACCACGTGAACGACGCGGTCAGGTTGGTGGCAATCACCTCGTCCCAGTCGGCCCGCTTCATCCGCAGCATGAGCTGGTCGCGCGCGATGCCGGCGTTGCTCACCAGGATGTCGATGCGGCCATGCCGCTCGAGCACGCCGGATACGAGGGCCTCGACGCCGGCCGGATCCGTCACATCCACGCCGTGGGCTTCCGCCGTCCCGCCGGCGGCGGAGATCGCGGCTGCAGTGACGGCAGCGTTCTCGCCTCGCGCCACGCACACGACCGTCGCGCCGGAGGCGCCCAGCCGCTCGGCAATCGCGCGCCCGATGCCGCGCGAGGCCCCCGTCACGATGGCAATCCGGCCGGTCAGCTCGCTCATGCCCGGACACCCAGCGCGGCGTCGAGCGCCGCCAGATCGCCAGGTTCCTGGACGTTCAGGACCGCCGCGTCGCGCGCGATTTTCTTCGCGAGCCCCGACAACACCGTCCCGGGACCCACCTCGATGAACGTCGTGACGCCTTCGGCCACCAGGCGCTTCATCGAATCCTCCCAGCGAACGGGGCTCGACACCTGCGCGATGAGCGCGTCGATGGCCGCGCCGGCGGTGGTGCGCGGCGCGGCGTCCACGTTGGCGATGACGGGCACGCGCGGGTCGCGCGCCGCGGCGGCCCTCAGCTCGGGCGCCAGCCGCTCCTGCGCCGGCTGCATCAGCGCGCAATGAAAGGGAGCGCTCACTTTCAGGGGAATGACGCGCCGGGCGCCGCGCACCTTCGCGCGCTCGCCGGCCCGGGCCACGGCGCCGGCCGCACCGGCGATGACGATCTGGCCGCCGCCGTTCAGGTTCGCGGGGCTCACCACCTCGCCCTCGGCACCCTCGGCACACGCCTGCAGCACGGCCGCCTCGTCCAGGCCGAGAATCGCTGCCATGGCGCCCGTGCCGACGGGCACCGCCTCCTGCATGTAGCGGCCGCGATTCCGCACCAGGCGCACCGCGTCCGCGAAGGCGAGCGTGCCGGCCGCCACGTGTGCGGAGTACTCGCCCAGGCTGTGCCCGGCCACGAACGCGGGCCGCTGGCCCCGCTCGTCCAGCAGGCGCCACGCGGCGATGCTGGCGGTCAGGATGGCTGGTTGTGTGTTCTCGGTGAGGGTGAGGGTCTCGGCGGGACCGTCGAAGATCACCGAGCTCAGCGGCTCGCCGAGCGCCCGGTCCGCCTCGTCGAAGGTCGCACGACAAACGGGAAACGCGTCGGCGAGCGCCCTGCCCATGCCGGCCGCCTGCGAACCCTGTCCTGGAAAGAGGAATGCGATCACGATATCCGTCCCACGGCCGTCACGTCCTTCTGCATCCGCTCCCACCCGCCTTCACCGGCGAACCGGGCCGCCTGCGCCACGGCATTCCGGATGGCCTTCACCGACGACCGGCCGTGCGCGACGACCACGACCCCGGCCGTCCCGAGCAGCGGAGCGCCGCCGTACTCGGAGTAGTCCACGCGCTTGCGGAACCGCCGGAACGCGCGCTGCGACAGCAGGTAGCCCATCTGGCTCGAGAACGTGCTCTGCAGCTCTTCGCGCAGCAGGTCCTCGACCATCTCCACGACGCCCTCGCTCAGCTTCAGCGCGACGTTGCCCGTGAAGCCGTCGGCGACAACCACATCGGCCTCGCCCGCGAAGATGCCGCGCGCTTCGACGTTGCCGACGAAACACACCGGCGCCTGCTTCATCAGCCGGTGCGCCTCGCGCGTCAACTCGGTCCCCTTCGACTCCTCTTCCCCGATCGAGAGCAGGCCGACACGCGGCTGCTCGACGCCCAGCACCACGCGCGCATAGGCCGAGCCCAGGATGCCGAACTGCACGAGGTGCGGCGGCCGGCACTCCACCGTCGCGCCGGCATCGAGCAGCACCGCCGAGCCCATCTTGGTCGGGATCACCGGCGCCAGCGCCGGACGATCCACCCCCTCGATCATCCCGAACACCGCATGGGCCGCGACGACCGCCGCGCCCGTGTGCCCGGCGCTGACCAGGGCTGCTGCATGGCCGTCCCTCACGCGGCCAGCCGCGACCATCACCGACGACCGGGGCTTGCGCCTGAGGGCCTGCGCGGCCGAGTCGTGCATGTCGACCACGTCCGGCGCGTCCACGACCGAGACGTCCAGCGCCTCGGCATCGGGATGCCGGACGAGCTCAGCACGGACGAGGTCCGACCGTCCCACGAGGTCGATGCCGAGGCCAAGATGCCGGGCCGCGGCAAGCGCGCCGTCCACGGGACGCCGTGGCGCATGATCGCCGCCCATGGCGTCGACCGCTATGCGCATGGCGGATTCGAGTGGCTACTCTTCGTCGACGGGCCGCACCTGGCGGGCGCGGTAATGGCCGCAGTAGGCGCACACGCGGTGGGCCGCCTTCGGCTCGCCGCACTGCGGGCAGCGGCCGGCGGTGGCCGCCGTGAGCGCGTCGTGGGTGCGGCGCTTGCGGCCGCGGGTCTTGGAATGGCGACGTTTTGGATTAGGCATCGTCGGGCTTTCGATCGGTGATCAGGGCTTTCAAACCGGCAAGCCGTGGGTCCTCCCACTGAGGCTTGCACGCGCACGTCTCCACGTTCAGGTTCACGCCGCACTGCGGGCAGAGCCCCTTGCAGGACTCCGCGCACAACGGCTTCATCGGCAGCGCCAGGTAGAACTGCTCCCGCAACAACTCCGCGAGATCGATCTCCTCGTCCCGGTAGAACGTCGTCGACACATCGTCGGCCTCGGTTTCCGATTCCTCCGACGTCTCGTCGTCCGCCGCGGCCCCCGCCGGGAGGTACCGAAGGTCGAACGTGGCGTTCACCGGCAGCGTGAACGGCTCCAGACAGCGGCTGCAGGCCAGCTCGAGCGTCGTCGCCACCCTGCCCACCAGCCGGAACCGATCCTGGTCCTTGTGGATGGTGAACTCGAGCGACACCGGCGCTGCGACCCGGTATTCCTCGTCTTCCTCCGCGAAGGCCGACGGCTCGTACTGGCGCAGGAACGCCGTTTCCGCCTGCCGAATGTGGGAAAGATCCAGCCGCATCAAAACGACGATTATAGCATGTGCGGGCCGTCCGACACGGTTACCCAGGGCTTCGGGATGTACAACTGCTCGAACAAGTTAACGGCATAGCGGTCGGTCATCCCGGCCAGGAAATCCTGGGCGGCCCGGTCCAGCCCCTCCGCTTCGACCGTCCGCGGGTCCAGGAAGTCGTCCGGTCGCTCCCGCACCTTCTCCCACAGGCCCCCGAGGATGCCGTCGGCCTTGGCGAACTCGGCCGTCGCCACCTGGTTCTCGTACACCGCCTCGAACATGAACGTGCGAAGCGCCAGCATGGCCTCGAGGACGTCGTCGCTCATTCGCACCTCGGTCACCCCCCCGGCCAGCGTCTGCTCCACCACGTTGGTCACCAGCCGGCCGATGCGCTCGGACGGGCCATGGCCGAGGACGGCCACGGCCTCCCGCGGCAGCTGATCCTCGCTGAGGATCCCCGCCCGCACCGCATCATCGATGTCGTGGTTCACGTAGGCGACGATGTCGGCCACGCGCGCGACCTGACCCTCGATGGTGCTGGCCCGGTGGTCGGGCGGCGCACCGACGGGCAGCCCGCTCTTCCCCTTGGAGTGCCGCGCGATCCCGTCGCGGACCTCCCAGGTCAGGTTGAGGCCCCGGCGGTCCAGTTCCAGCACGTCCACGATGCGCAGGCTCTGCTCGTAGTGGTTGAAGCCCCCGGGGACCAGCGCGTTCAGGACGCGCTCGCCGGCGTGGCCGAACGGGGTGTGTCCCAGGTCGTGGCCGAGCGCGATGGCCTCGGTGAGCTCCTCGTGCAGGCGCAGCACCTTGGCGATGGTGCGCGCGATCTGCGAGACCTCGAGCGTGTGCGTCAGCCGCGTCCGGTAGTGGTCGCCCCGTGGCGAGAAGAACACCTGGGTCTTGTGCTTGAGGCGTCGGAACGCCTTGGTGTGGATGATCCGGTCGCGGTCCCGCTGAAACGCGGGGCGGATCGGGTCCTCGGGCTCGGGCCGCAGACGGCCACGGCTGGCGCCGCTCAGGGCGGCCTGCGGGGCGAGGATCTCGCGCTCGCGCTGCTCGAGCTGTTCACGAATCGTCACACGATCTCCCTCAGGAAACTCACGCCGTGCCGAAGGGCCGGCACACCGAACACCTCGGCCAGGGTCTGTCCGAGGTCGGCGAAGCTCGTGCGCGTGCCCAGGGATCGTCCGGCCTTCACGCGAGGGCCGGTGACCAGCACCGGCACGTGCTCGCGCGAGTGATCCGTGCTGGGCGTCGCCGGGTCGTTTCCATGATCGGCGGTGATCACGAGCAGGTCGTCCTCGCGCAGGAGCGGCAGCACGCCCGCCAGCCGCGCGTCGAAGCGTTCCAGGTTCCGCGCGTACCCAGGCACGTCGTTCCGGTGCCCATACAGCGTATCGAAGTCGACGAGATTCACGAACACCAGGCCGGCGTCCCGGGCCACCATCCGCGCCTCCAGCAGTTCCATCCCGTGCGCGTCGCTCGTCGTCGGGAACGACTCGGTGATGCCGCGGCCGGCGAAGAGATCGCCGATCTTGCCGATGGCGGTGACGTGGTGGCCCCGCTCGATCATCGCGTCCAGCAGCGTCTCGCCGCGCGGCGGCATGGCGAAATCGTGGCGGTTCGCGGTTCTCGTGAACCGGCCGGGGGTGCCCACGAACGGCCGCGCGATCACGCGCCCGATGCCGGCCCCGTCCACCGCGATCTCGTACGCCGCGCGGCACCACTCGTAGAGCAGCGGCACCGGCACGATCTCCTCGTGCGCCGCGATCTGGAAGACGCTGTCGGCCGAGGTGTAGACGATCGGGTCGCCGCTCTCGAGGTGCCGGGGCCCCAGCTGGTCGATGATGGCGGTGCCCGACGCGACGACGTTGCCGAGCACCGGGCGGCCGATGCGCCGCTCGAAGGCCTCGATCATGCCGGCGGGAAAGCCTCCTGGAAAGGTCGGGAACGCGCGATCGAGCACGAGCCCCATCAGCTCCCAGTGGCCCGTGACCGAGTCCTTGCCGGCCGACCGCTCCGCCATCAGCCCGAAGGACGCGCGAGGCGACGTGGGGCATGGGACGCCGTGCAGCGGCACCGCGCAGCCCAGTCCGAGCGCCGCCAGCGTGGGCACGTCGAGCGCCGACCGCTCGGCGATGTGGCCCAGCGTGTGGCTGCCCTCGTCACCGTACAGCGCGGCGTCGGGCAGCTCGCCGGCGCCCACGCTGTCGAGCACGATGACGATGGCGCGGCGGAACACGCCTCAGGGATGATGGGACGAGAAGTAGTTCGGGACGCTGCGCGGCGTGCGAATCGTCGCGATGGCGTGCTTGAACACGAGGTGGTCCATGCCGTTGTGCTCGACGATGAGCGCAAAGCGATCGAAGTTCTTGATGCGCGCCTCGAACTCCCGCCCGTCGAGCAGGTGGAGCACGACGGCCAGCTTTTCACGACGAGCGTAGTTGAGGAAGACGTCCTGGATGTTCGGGGCGCCGGTCTTCGTGTCTGCCATCGCGGCACAACTCCTTAGGATTGCAACAGGCCCCGTTCGGCCAGCCATTCAAAGACGCGGGCCTGCACCTCCGCAGATTCGCCGGGGCCATCAAACCACATAAGCCTAGGCTCTTTGCGGAACCAGATCAACTGGCGCCGCGCGTAGCGGCGGTTCTCCCGTGCAATCAGCTCCCGCGTCGCCGCCTCGTCGCGGACGCCGTGCAGGTGTTCCAGCGCCTGGCGGTAGACGAGGCCTCCGAAAGGCCGTGCAGTTTCGGGCACGCCGGCAGCGAGATTGACGCGGATCTCGTCGAGCAGCCCCGCGTCGAACTGCTGAGCGACGCGCCGCCGCAGGCGCTCGCCCAGAGCCTCCGAAGGCATCCGCAGCGCAACGGCCGTCACCGCGACGCCGGGACCGAGCGGCGACACCGTGTCGGCGAAGTGCGCCGTCAGCGGCTTTCCCGTCTGGAAGTAGACCTCCAGCGCCCGCACGATGCGCTTGCGATCCCGCGCCTGGATGCGTGCCGACGACTCGGGGTCCACGCGCCGCAACAGGCGATGCAGGCGCTCGGGACCGTGACGGCCAGCCAGCTGATCCAGCCGGGCACGGATCACGTCGTCCTTGCCGGGACCGGGGAAGAGGCCCCGCGTGAGGGCCCGGTAATAGAACCCGGTGCCGCCCACCAGGATCGGCAGGCGGCCGCGCCCATGGATCTCGCCGATCACCCGCGCCGCGTCGCGCGCGAAGTCCGCCGCGTTGTAGTCGGCGGTCGGCGCGACGATGTCGATCAGGTGATGCGGGATGCCGCGTCGGGCGGCCACGGGAACCTTGTCGGTGCCGATGTCGAACCCGCGATAGACCGCCGTGGAGTCGCAGTTGACGATCTCGCCGCCGGCCCGCTCGGCAATGGCCAGGGCAAGCGCGCTCTTGCCGGTGGCCGTGGGCCCCAGCACCGCCAGCAGGTGTCTCATCGGCCGCCCTACTGCCCCTGCGTGCGTCCGTCCGGCGACTCGTTGTAGAAGAACGTGACGGTGAAGAACGCCTTGTCGTCCGGATACTCGGGCGGCAATGGCTCGGTGGGGTTCGACGCCAGCAGGGCATTGCGCGCCGAGAGGTTGAACGAGTCCACCGCCGAGGGCGAGATGACGGTCACGTCGGTGAGCGCGCCATTGCGGTGCACGTAGAAGGTAATCACCACGCGCCCGCGCAGCGACATCGCGGCATATGGCACGAACCAGTTGCGCTTCACCTGTGCGACGAACCGGCGCACCCACGGCCCGAACTCGACGCCCTTGGTGTCGAACTGCAGCGGGCCGAACTCCTGCGACGAGCCGCTCTGGTTGTTGAACGACTCCTTGTCCACGTAGCGCTGCAGGTTCCGCAGTGCCTCCCCGAGCTGTCCACCCGGCGGGGGCTGCGCGCGCTGGGGCTGCTGCATCGCCAGGCGGCCGTCCTTCGCCGGCTCGAGCGATTGCTCGGGCCTCTCCACTTGCGGCGGCGCCTCGGGAGCGGGCTCCTCGGCGGGACCGCGCCCGCGGGCCCGCTCGTCCGGCATCGACTCCACGCGCTCGGTCGAGTTCCCGCGGGCGAAGGGCAGTGGATTGTCGATAGCCGGCGCGCGCTCGCGGTTCCGTGCCTGGCGGTCGATATCCGACAGCTCCGCCCGCTCTGGAGGCTTCGGCGCCGGCGTATCGAGCCTCGGCTGGACGAAGACGAACCGCGGCGCCTCGACCTCGGGCTCTCGCTCGAGGCGCACGATCTCGTCCTCGGCAGCGGACGGGCGCTCCGGGAGGAACGCCGGGGCAAAGAGCAGCACCCCGATGATGATGGCGTGGACCAGAACAGACACGACAACGCCATCGCGCAGGTTGATGGCGCGCCCGACGGGCTCGACGTCGGAGTAGCGATCGTCGAAGTCGAAGTACATCAGCTATTTGTGAGTATACAGGGACTTGGGACTTGGGACTTGGGGCCTGAGTCTCGGACGATTGAGCCCCGCCCCAACTCGCTCAGCACCCCAAGCCTCAAGCCTCAAGCCCCAAGCCCCAAGCCCCAAGACCCTGACCCTATGGCCCCTTCCTCGCCGTATACAGATAGACGATGCCCAGGCTCAGCGGCCGGGCCTTGACCTGTGAAAATCCCGTGGCGGTGAGCATGCGGCCGAACGCATCCCCCCAGGGGAAGGTGCCCACTGACTGTGGCAGATAGTCGTAGGCCATGGAATGTCGCGACACGGCGCGGCCGATCCGCGGCAGGACGTGGTTGAAATACCACAAATACAGCGGCCGCACGGCCGGCACGACCGGTAACCCGAACTCCAGGATGGCCACGCGCCCGCCGGGCCTCAGCACTCGCAGCAGCTCGGCGCAGGCCACCTCCGGCTGCTGCACGTTGCGGATGCCGAACGCGATGGTCGCCGCATCGACGGAGGCGTCAGCGACCGGCAGCTGCATGGCGTCTCCACGCACGAGCTGCACGCGGCCCTCCAGGGCCTCCTCGCGGATCTTGGTGACGCCGTAGGCCAGCATCGCGCCGGCAAAGTCCACACCGACGACCCGCGCCGCGCCCGCCCTCGCCCGCGCACCCGCCATGGCCACATCCGCCGTCCCGGTGCAGACATCGAGCAGCCGCTCGCGGCCGGTGAGTTCCAGAGTACGGATGGCGCGTCGGCGCCAGTAGCGATCCAGGCCGCCGGAGAGCACCGTGTTGAGCAGGTCGTACCGCCCCGCGATGGCGTCGAACATGCCCGCAATCCTCGCAGGGCTCTTGTCAACCGACATAGACCGCCAGCGCCGTCACGAGGAAGTACACGATGCCCACGTATCCGTTCATGTCGAAGGCCCGCTTCACCTGCGAGAGGTCGGTGGCGCTCACCAGCGACTGTTCGTACACCAGCAGCACCGCGACAATACCCACGCCAGCGAGATAGATCCCGCCGAGCGGCACGGCCCACGCGAGCGCGAGCATGCACCCGACCGTGCCGACGTGCATCAGCCGTGAGATCAGGAGCGAGCGGGTCACGCCGAAACGAACCGGAATCGAGCGCAGCCCCTGCGCGCGATCGAACTCGAGATCCTGGCAGGCATACAGCACGTCGAACCCGCCCACCCACAGGCCGATGGCCAGACCCAGCAGCCACGGCTCCCAACCCACCCCGCCTCCGGCCGCCAGCCACCCGCCCACCGGCGCCACCGCCATCGCCAGGCCGAGGAAGGCCTGCGTGTAGGACGTATATCGCTTCGCCAGCGAGTACCAGAACACGATGGCCAGGGCCACGGGCGACAGCAGGCCGCAGAGCCGGTTGATTTGCCACGACACCAGCACAAAGGCCGCCGACGACACGATCACGAAGAGCGTCGCTTCCCGCTGCGACATCGCGCCTCGTGGCAACTCGCGCATCGCCGTCCTGGGATTGAGTGCATCGAAGCGCGCGTCCACCAGGCGATTGAATCCCATGGCCGCGCTGCGCGCCGCCACCATGGCAAGCACGATCCAGCCGATCTGCGCCCAGGTCACAGCGTGCTCGCGCGTCGCGAGCAGCGCGCCGGTGAGCGCAAACGGCAGCGCGAAGACCGAATGGCTGAAGCGCACGAACGACAGGTAGGTGGTGAGGCGGGACAAGGTTCTCGGGTTCTCGGGTTCTGGGGTTCTGGGGTTCTGGGGTTCAGGCCTGGTGGGCCCAGGACACCTGGCGCGTGTCCACCCCCGAGACCAGGTATTCTTCCACGTCCGTGACATCGCCCGGCAGCGCGACGGCGACGATGTCCGCGAGCTTGCCCGGCGTCAGCGAGCCCAGGTCGTTGTCGAGGCCGAGCGCGCGGGCGCCTACCAGGGTGGCGCTTTCCAGAAAGCGGCTCGCCGGTACCCGCGGCGCCAGCCAGCGCATGGCCTTCAGCTCGGAGAACAGGTTGAGATCCTCCACGCTGGCCAGGCTGTCGGTTCCGACCGCCACCGGAACGCCAGCCTCGTAGAACCGCTCGATCGGCGGGACGCCCACGCCCACCCACTGGTTGCTCCGTGGACACGTCACCAGCGTCGCGCCGCGGGCACGCAGCCGCTCGAGGCTCTCGTCGGCCAGCTGCACGCCGTGCACCGCCAGGGTACGGGCGTCGATCACCCCCAGGGCGTCCAGGTACTCCACCGGCCCCGTGCCGGGGGCCTGCCAGTCGTCGCGCCAGGCGCCAATCCATTGGAGCAGCCGCACCCATTCGCCGGTGCCGGCCGCCAGCAGCTCCATCTCCTCTGGGGATTCCCCCACGTGGACGCTCGTGAACGGCACCGCGCTGCGATCCACCTCCGCCCGAATCGCCTCGAACAGCTCCGGCGACACGGAGTACGGGGCATGCGGCGCCACGCTCACCCGCACGCGCGCGTGCACCCGGGAAGCCGCTTCCCGGGCGCTCCCGGTGCGCGCCACCAGCTCTCCGGTCGTTTCACGGAAGCCCAGGAGCTCGTGAAACACCAGCCCGCGCATGCCGCTCGAGGCGATCGGCAGCACCGACGCCAGGGAGTTCCCGATGTCGCCCACCGCCGACGTGCCCGCCGCGCGGGCCTCCTTCGCGGCGTCAGCGGCCGCCTCGAGCACGCGCGGATCGTCCGGGCGCTCCATGGACGCACCGCGGGCAGCGAACAGCTGTTTCACCCAGCTCGTGAACGCCGTCGCCGGGGGGACGCGGTTGCGCAGCCACGACAGCTCGAGATGAACGTGTGCGTTGACGAGGCCCGGCAGGAGGGCGACCTGTCCCAGGTCGCGGGTGGGGCCGCCCAGCCCCGCGGGCACCGGGCCGTTCCCGACCGCAACGACGCGGCCCGCGTCCACGGCCACCCATCCGTCGGCCAGCGGCCGCCGGTCCACGGGCACCACCCACGCAGCGCGAACGACGGTCATGCCACCGGCGAGGGCGGCTGCTGCGCGCGCTGGCGCTTCCCGGCCGCGCTGCGGGCGGGATAGTTCATCAGCTCGGAGGGCACCGACGTGTCGCCGGCCTCACGCGCCGTAGCCAGCTCGAGCTGCCGTGGCACGTCGCGCTGGCGGAAGATCGGCTCGCCGAGCACCTCGTAGTGCATGTTCCGGCGCATCGCCACGAAACCGGCGTCCTCGACATTGCGCACGATCTCGACTTCGTCCATACAGTACGCCGCCCCGGCAGCGCGGACGACGTTCTCCTCGATCATCACGCTGCCCATGTCGTTGGCGCCGAACGCCAGGCTGAGCTGGCCCACCTTGCCGCCCTGCGTCACCCACGACGCCTGCAGGTTGTCGAAGTTGTCGAGCACGAGCCGGGCCAGCGCCAGGGTACGGAGGTACTCGATGCCTGTGGCCTCTCGCCCGCCACGCTCGGTGTGCTCGGGCTGATAGCTCCAGGCGATGAAGGCAGTGAATCCGCGGGTCTCATCCTGCAGCGCGCGCAGCCGCAGCATGTGCTCGAGGCGCTCTTCGTCCGTCTCCACCGTCCCATACATCATCGTCGCGGTCGTGCGCAGACCGGCCTGATGCGCGTGCCGCATGACGTCGAGCCACTCGTCCGCGGTGGCCTTGCCGTAGCAGTTCAGGAGCTTGCGCACGCGATCCACGAGGATCTCCGCACCGCCCCCCGGGATGCTGTCGAGCCCGGCCGCGATGAGGCGCTGGATCACCTCGGGCACCGGGAGCCGCGACGTGCGGGACAGGTGCAGTACCTCCGGCGGGGAGAGCGCGTGCAGCTTGAACGATGGGTAGCGCGCCTTCACGGCGCGGAAGAGGTCCTCGTACCACTCGATGGGCAGGTCGGGATTGTGCCCGCCCTGCAGGAGCAGCTGGACGCCGCCGAGCGCGATGGTCTCGTCGATCTTCCGGAAGATCTCGTCGAAGCCGAGGACGTACCCCTCACCGTGACCAACGGGTCGATAGAACGCGCAGAAGTTGCAGCGCGCCACGCACACGTTCGTGTAGTTCACGTTGCGGTCGATGATGTAGGTGACGATGCCCTCGGGGTGCTTCCGGCGGCGCACCAGATCGGCCATGCGGCCCAGCCACCAGGTGGGCGCAGATCGATACAGGAATAACGCCTCGTCCGCGGTCACGCGGCCGCCACCGTCGATCCGGGCCTGCAGGGCGTCGAGGTCGTGGCTCATGGGAAGAACCGGAGGGGCCGTCGGGCGGGCGCCAGGCCCAGGTCCACGGCCAGCTCGTGGAAGCGCTCGAGGCCGGCGATCTCGCGGTCGCCGAGCCCGTACCTGAGAGTATCACGCAGGTAGCGCAGCACCTTGTCCGCGCCGGCGGCGTCGCCCGGTGCCGTTTCGCGGGCGATGGCGTCGAGCTCGGCCTCGCCGCGGGCCCGCGCGGCCTGCAGTTCGGCCACCTGCTCCTGGTCCAGCACGCCGTCACGCCCCGTCCAGGCGGCGTAGACGAACGGCAGGCCGGTCATTGCTTTCCAGGCCTCGCCGAGGTCGATCTTCGTCGCACCCACGCGCGCGGCGTCGATATCCAGTGCCGGGTCGCCGATGACCAGCGCGGCGTCGGCGCGGGCCAGCATCCTCGCCACGTCCGGCTCGGCGGGCGTGAACGCCGGTGCCATGCCCCAGTGCTTCGCACAGAGGATGCGGGTGAGCGCGACCGACGTCCGCGAACTGATATCGAGCGCCAGGGTCTGCACCCGTTCGATGGGCACCTTCGAGAAGATCGCGACGGAGTCGACCATGCCGTCGGAGCCAATCGCGATGCCGGGTACGATCCGGTAGTCGCCGCGCAGGTACTCGATGGCCGGGATCAGCCCGACGTCCACGCGCCCCTCGTGCAGCAGCGTGGCGCAGATCGCCGGCACATCGAATCGGACGTCGAACAGGTGGGGGCGCGACTCGAGACCGCGCACGAGCGGTTTCGTGTTCAGGTACGATACCGCGCCCAGGCGGGCGGGCCTCATGCGGGCCCCTGCTCCACCGGTGTGAAGCCGGCGGCCTCGATGTTCCGACGCACCTCCTCGACGCTGGCGCGGCGCCAGCCGAGCGCCGGATCGTCTGTGGGCGCGACGCGATCAAGGTGGTTGGCGCCGAAGGTGAGTGCCACCTGGGCGAGCTTCGGCCCGTACTGCTGCCAGTCGACCTGGATGGTCCGCACCTCCGGCAGCGCGATGCGCGCCAGCGCCACGAGGCGCACGTCGCTGTAGCCGGTCGTCGGCGTCGCGATCGACTGCTCCCGTGCCAGCGGCGCGAACGTGGTGAGGTGCGGGTTGACCTCCAGAACGGCTCGTGCCCGTTCGAGCACTGCCAGGCGCCCCTCGTCCAGGCGCTGCACCGACAGCGTCACCAGCCCGAGGCCCACCGCGCGCACCGCGGCCACCTGGTCCGGCGACACGAGGTCCACGGGCGCTTCCGCAATGGCATCGAGGCCGGCCGCCTTGAGCGCGGCCAGGACTTCCTCGAGCGGTCCCCACGGCCGCGACGCGACATCGGCGAGCGAGAATCCCGTGAGGCGGATGCCCGCGCCAAGCAGCGCGCGCACACGCTGGACCAGGTCCACTGTGGCCGCCAGGGTTTCGGCGGGGGTCGCCAGGCGCACCTCCCCGCACGAGGCCGCGCGCGTGCTGAGCGCATCGTCCAATGGTTCGCCGGCGGCGACGTCCAGGACGCGCA
Source organism: Acidobacteriota bacterium (assembly GCA_020851565.1). Lineage (GTDB taxonomy): Bacteria > Acidobacteriota > Vicinamibacteria > Vicinamibacterales > UBA2999 > VFZN01. The sequence continues at coordinate 13,721 of JADZCN010000110.1, forward strand.
GGTAGCTCACGGTGTCGCCCACCCGGGCGCGCCGAATCTCATCGGACAGCATCCCCAGCGAGAGCACGTCCGAGGCGTCGAGCTCGGCGAGCTCGGCCGCGGTCAGCCGCTCGCCGCCCCGCGCGCGTTCCGCGATCGCCGTGTTGATTTCGATCTCAATCATGATGAGGGCTCACTAGTCACGAATGCCGCCTGGGCTTCGCCCATGCGTGAGACGATCTCGTTGGCGAGCACCAGCGCGGCCCGCCCCTGTTCGCCCGTCACGCCGGGCGGCCGGCGCTCCCGCACCGCGTTGACGAAGTCTTCCAGCTCGCGGCGCAGCGGCTCGTCCTTCTTCACGTCCAGCTTGCCGCCGTCGATACGCGGCATCGCGCCCGCCTGGGGCACGAGGCGCCAGACCTCGACCTCCTGTGCCTTGTAGTCGATGGACAGGTACGTGCTGCGCTGGAAGAACCGGATCTTCCGGACCTGCTCGCGGCTGATCCGGCTCGCCGTGAGGTTGGCGATGCAGCCGTTGGCGAACTTCAGCCGGGCATTGGCGATGTCCACGCGTGGCGTCAGCACGGGCACGCCCACGGCTTCGATGCCCACCACCTCGCTTCGCACGAGGTCCAGCACCAGCCCGATGTCGTGAATCATCAGGTCGAACACCACGTCGATGTCGAGGCTCCGCTCCGGGAACGTGCCCAGGCGGTGCACCTCGATGAAGCGCGGCTCGCGCAGGTGGGGGCGTGCGGCCACCACCGCGGGATTGAAGTGCTCGATGTGTCCGACGGCCAGCACGACACCCGCCAGCCGCGCGGCCTCCAGCAGTCGATCGGCCTCGTCCAGCGCGCGCGTCATCGGCTTCTCGACGAGGACGTGGACGCCGGCGGCCATGAGCGGAATGGCCACCGCCGCGTGCGCCTCGGTCGGCACGGCCACGCTCACCGCATCCACCCGCCCCACCAGGTCCTCCACGCGCCCGATGGCCGTGGTCCCGTGGGCGCGCGCAATCTCCACCGCGCGATCGGCGTTGGTGTCCACGACCCCGACGAGCGACACGCCGGGCATGGAGGCCAGCACGCGCGCGTGGTGCCGCCCCAGGTGTCCCACGCCCACGACCGCGGCCCGCAGGGGGGCGGCGCTCACGGCTTCTCCCTTGCCGCGGGCGGGCGTCCCACGATGGCGATGCCCGCCTCGTTGGCCGACGCCAGCATGTCCTCGCGCTCGAACATCAGTGTCTTCCCCGCGTCCAGCGACAGCAGGGCGGCTCCGGCCAGGCGCATCGCCTGGATCGTGGCCAGGCCGACCACCGGCACGTCGAACCGCATATCCTGCCCGGGCTTGGCCACCTTGACGATGGCCACGCCCGGCCCGGCGAGGTGCCCGGCCCGCGCGATCGTCTCGTCGGTGCCTTCCATGGCTTCCACCGCCACCACGGCCTGGTGCTTCACCGCGATGGTCTGCCCGACGTCGAGCCCCGCGATCACGTCCGCCATCCGGTAGCCGAACGCCAGGTCCTTCTCTTCGTCCTCCGTGGGATGGCGTCGTGTCATCACGCCCTCGGTCGCCAGCATCGGCTGCAGGAGCGCAGTGGAGTCAATCAGCTCGACGCCGTGATCGCGCATCACGTCAGCCACCGCCGCGATGATGGCGTCGGTGTTGCGCGCCTTCAGTCGTGTCAGCACCGCGAGGCCGGTCATGTCGGGCACGATGCCGCCGAAGAGCTTGGTGTGCTTCACCTGGCCGGCCATCACCGCCCGCGTGACGCCCGCCGCCTTCAGGATCTTCAGCCAGCCGCCGAGCTGCCCCAGACCGATCCAGTGGACCGAGGCTGCAGGTCCGGGGGATGCCGCAGCCGGCTCGAGTTCCTTCGACGCTTCTTCCCTGATGGCGACGACCGTGACCTCGTGACCCATCGCCCGGGCGGCATCGAGCACCAGGAACGGGAACCGGCCGTTGCCGGCGATCAGCCCCAGCTTCATGGCCCGTCAATCGTCCGTGAAGTCGTCCGAGCGACGGCCGCCGCGGCGCAGGATGGCCCCCCGGGTGGCCGTGCGGATGAACTCCACCAGGTAGGCGACTTCCTCGCAGGCCAGCGTCGGGTCCTGTTCGATGTGCTGCAGCGCCTGGGTGGTGTTCAGCTTCGACTGGAGCAGGTAACGGTAGGCGCGTTTGAGCTGCCCCACCCGCTCCTCGGTGAACCCCCGCCGGATGAGCCCGATCTTGTTCAGGCCGTACACGCGCGCGCGGTTCCCCACCGACTTCGCGAACGGCAACGCGTCCTTGGTCACCACCGAATAGCCGCCGATGAACGCGTGGCGCCCGACCCGGCAGAACTGGTGAACGCCGGAGTAGGCGCTGATGGTCGCGTAGTCCTCGACCGACACGTGGCCGCCGAGCGTGGCCGCGTTCCCGAAGATCGTGTGGTTCCCGATGTGGCAGTCGTGCGCCACGTGGGCGTAGGCCATGAAGAGGTTGTCGTCACCGATGGTGGTCTCGCCGCCGCCGCCGGCCGTCCCGCGGTGGATGGTGACGAACTCGCGGAAGATGTTGCGCTGGCCGATGACGAGGCGGGTATCCTCGCCGCGGTACTTGAGATCCTGCGGCGGCAGGCCAATCGAGGCGAACGGGAACACCTCGGTCCCGTCGCCGACGATCGTATTGCCGTCGATCATGGCGGAGGCGCCCACGCGCACGCCACAACCGAGCACGACCTTGGGGCCGATCACCGCGAACGGCCCGACGATGGTGGCATCCCCCACGCGCGCGTGAGGGTGCACGCGCGCCGAGGGGTCGATCTGCGGGCTCTCGGGGTAGACGGCCAGCAGCAGCTCGGCCTCGGCCACGGTCTGACCGCCCACCGACGCGACGCCGTGGGCGCGGACCAGCGGGCCGTTGCGGTGGCCGAGCGTGATCTCCAGGCGCAAACAGTCGCCCGGCACGACCTGGCGCCGAAACTTCGCGCGGTCGACGCCACGCAGCGCGACCTGCCCGGCGGGCCGGCCGCCCCGCTCCTCGACGAGCAACAGCGTCGCCACCTGCGCCAGCGCCTCGATGGTGAGGACGGCCGGCAGCAGCGGCGTGCCCGGGTAGTGGCCCTGGAAGAACTCCTCGTTGACGGTGACGTTCTTGACGCCCACCATCCGCCGGCCCGGCTCGTGCTCGTCGATGCGATCGACGAGCAGCGAGGGGAAGCGCAGGCAGAGACGGTCGAGGACCCGCGGGATGCCGGCGCTCACTGCACCGGGGGCTTGCCGCCGGCCGGCTTGGCCGCGTCGAGCTTCTTGATGACGTCCGCCGAGATGTCGAGCGCCGCATCGGCCCACACGAGCCCGGCGTCGGGGCCGTTGAAGATGAAGTGCAGCCCCTTTTCGCGCCCGAGCTCCTGGAGCACCGGCTCGAGCCTCACCTGGAACTCCTGCTGCAGCTGCTGCTGGAGCTCCTGGACCTCGGCCTGCGCGTCCTGCGTGAACCGCTGGATCTCGACCTGCAGCCGCTCCACCTGTTTCTGCAGTTCGCCCGCGGCCGTCACGCTGAGCACGCCGGCCTCCTTCTCGAGCTTCTGCTGCGCGGTCTGCAGCTGCTTGTTCTTCTCGTTCAGCTCCGCGGCCTTCTTCTGCTGGAGCGCCTGGATCCTCGTCGTCGCGGCCTTGCCCTCCGCCGACTCGTTCGCGATGCGCTGCAGGACGACGTAGGCGACCTTCGAGCCTTCAGGGAAGGGGCGCGGCGGGGCAGGCTGTGCCGCCTGCGGCGCCGGGGCGGGCGCGGTGGCCTGCGGCGCGGGCGCCGCGGGCGCCTGCGCGAACACGGGCGCGGCCACCATCAAGGTAATCGTGCCGACAACGGCGAAGGCTCTCATTCCAGTCAATCCTTTCATATGCAATGACCAACCCGGCATCTTATACTACTTTCATGTTCCGTTCCGTGTTCCGCCCGGCGTCGCTCGTCCTCCTGCTCGCGGTGATGCCGGCCTGCAGCGACGACCAGCCCACCACGCCGACGACTCCGACCAATCCGCCGGTCACCGAGACCTTCAGCGGCTCCATCAACCCCAACGGCGCGGCCACTCACACGTTCACCGGATCCACGGCGGGCAACATCACCGCCACGCTCAGCGCCGTCGGTCCCGACAGCGCCACCATCGTCGGCTTCCTGCTCGGGGTGTGGAACGGCGGCAGCTGCACCACGGTCACCGCCAGCGACGCCGCCTCCCAGAACACCGTTCTCTACGGCAACCTCTCCGCCTCCGCCGTTCTCTGCGTCCGCATCTACGACGTGGGTCGCCTCACCGAGAACGCCACCTACGAAATTACCGTCGTTCACCCCTGAACGGCGTCAGAACGTCGAGCCCACCGCAAACCGGAACTGGAAGGCCTTCGCCGGCCGCAGGCTGTTCGTGTAGATGCCGCCGCGCTGCGGGTTGAAGGCGAAGATCAGCCGGAACGGCACGTTCAGCACGGGCATGAAGAAGCGGATCTCGGCGCCGGTGGAGGTCTTGAACGCGCTCCGCTCCCCCACCACGCGCGTCGTCGGCGGCTGCGCGTTCGGATTGCCGAGGTAACCCGGGTTGAACGGGTCCGTGAGCACCGTCGACGGATCCGGCACGACCTCGGTGATGTCCTCCTTCATGGCGAACGACTCACCACGCACCCGCACCTGGCCCGCGTCGTAGAACAGGATCAGGCGGACCGGGCCGGCGATGGAGATCATGTACTCCGCGTTGAACAGCAGGCTCTTGTTGCCCCCCAGCACCAGGCCCGTGTTCAAATCGCGGGGGCCGATGGAGCGGATATCGAAGCCGCGCACGCTGTACTCGCCGCCCAGGAACAGCGTCTCGTAGATGGGAAGGTTCTCGGTGTCGCCGTAGGGCCGGACGTACTCGATCTGCCCGCGCACGCCGAAGGTGGTCCGCGGTGTCATCCGCCACAGCTGGACGGCCTCGAAGCGGGGCTTGATGAAGTAGGTGTTGCCGCCCGGCCCCGCGAAGTCGAAGCTGGTGGTGATGCGCCGCCCCATGTTCGGGAAGATCGGGTTGTCGATGGTGTTGTGGATGAAGCTCGGCGTGACCTTGCTGATGGTCCGCCGCCCGCCGGCGCCGAGCAGCAGCGAGTCGGCCAGGAACGGGTTCTGCGCGACGATCGCGGGGTTGTTGTAGAAAGGGTTCAGCTCGGAGACGCGCACCCGCTCGTAGCTGTACGTGAAGAACATCCGCGAGAAGTTCGCCACGGGGAAGCCCGTGGTGAGGTTGCCGCCCGTGGCTTCCTGCGTGAACTGGTCGATGTAGCGCAGCGTCCGCTTGTAGACGTCGAACCCGCCGGTGATGGCACGGTCGAACAGGAACGGCTCGGTAAAGGCGAGCTGGTAGTTCTCGGCGCGGGACCCGACCTGGACGGAGAGCGTGAGCGACTCGCCGCGGCCGAGGAAGTTGGCCGTCTGGAACGACAGCTGCCCGAAGAACCCCTCGAACTGCGACACCCCCGCGCCGAAGGTGAGCTGGTTGCGGTTCTGCTCCTCCAGCTTGAGCGTGACGTCCACCTCGTTCTTGCTGCTGGGCGTCTTCTGGACGTCCACCGCCTGGCTGCCCTGCTCCTCGATGGGCTTGAAGTACCCGAGCTGGTTCAGCCGCCGCACGCTGAACTTGAGCGCCTCGGTGCTGAAGATGTTCCCCTCGAGCAGCCGCATCTCGCGGCGGATCACGTTGTCGCGCGTGGTCGTGTTGCCCGTGAACGTGAGGCGGTTGACGAAGTACTGCTCGCCTTCGGTGAGCCGCATGGTGACGTTCACCGTGGGCTCGGCCGGCCCGGCGATGGGCCCCTCCGCCGCCTCCTGGAACTCGAGGTCCGGGAACCCGGTGAACTCGAAGTAGCCGCCGCCGCCGTACGCCTCCCGCGCCTTGATGAGGCCGTCCCGGATCCGCTTCTCGCTGTACCAGTCCCCCTGGTCCACCTTGAACAGCGGGCGCAGGAACTCCGACTTGATGACGGTGTTGCCGTCGAAGGTGAACTGGCCCACCTTGAACCGCGGGCCCTCGTCGATGGGGATGTCGAGCTGGACCCAGCGCGTCTCCTTGTCCGCACTGTCCTCGAGCACCTTCAGTTCGGGCTGCCCGACGCGTGCCTGCACGTAGCCGCGATTGCGGTAGAACTCGATGATCTTGTCGGCGTCTTCCTCGAACTTCGCGGCCTGGTACTTGCCGCGGCCCGTGATCCACGACAGGAACCAGTGCTCTTTCGTGGCGCCCATCTGCCGCTTCAGGCGGCCGTCCCCGATGGCGGAGTTCCCCTCGAAGTTGATGGCCCGGACCTTCACCTGGGGGCCTTCCTGCACGTCGAAGACCACCTTCACCAGCTTCGGGCCGCCCGGCAGCGGCTCCACCGAGGAGGTCACCTCGGCGAACTCGTAGCCCTTCTCCGCCATCAGGCCCTGGACGATGCCCTTGACGCGGCGGACCACGCCCTCGTCCAGGAACGAGTCGAGCCGGAGCGAGATGCCCGCCTCCTTCATCTTCTCGTCCACCTTCGTGCGCTCGACCTTGGCGGACCCGGTGTAGTCCACGATCTTCACGCGGGGCCGCTCTTCCATGTGGTAGATGACCCGCTTGCCCACCACCCCGTTCGGGTAGGCGTCGTCGTTCACCTCAATCCACAGGTTGTCCAGGAAGCTCGTCCCCCAGAGGCGCTTGAAGTCCTCGAGGAGCACTTTCTCGGTGTCGTCGGTGTAGGGCACCCAGACACCGTCGGTCGGGCGGCTCGCCTGCGTCTGGATGTAATACAGGTAGGTCTGCGGCTCGATGAGCGACTCGTTCACGGGGTGAAACCGGAGCTCGAGCGAGCGGACGACCGGGGCCGAACCGTCCGGCGGGGTGCGGACAGGCGCGGGTTGGCCAGCCGGAGCCTGAGCGACCTCCCCCGCCGACGAAAACGCGCCCGTGGCGGGCGACACCGCCCGCAACGACGCCTGTCCGGCCAGGGCCGGCACCACGCTGAAGGCCCAGAGGGCCAGGACTAGAGGAAGACGCACGTACACACCTGTCGGGCGCTGGCTCCCCTCGACCCGATCGAGGGGGTCTAAACCCCTGATTCTACTTCACGTCAGACGATCAGACGTTCGCCGTGAGCCGACGGCCGGCTGCGACAGGCGCGCCGGCCGGGCGGTAGGCCAGCTGTCCGCTCTCAAGGTAGACCTCGATCTCCCCGCCCTGCAGGTGGCCGCGGATGAGCTCCTCGGCCAGCGGATCCTCCACGTAGCGCTGGATCGCCCGGCGCAGGGGCCGCGCGCCATACGAGCGGTCCTTGCACGTGATGTCGATGATCCAGTCGCTGACTTCGGGGGTGAGCGTCACCTTCATCTTGCGGTCCAGCAGGTTGACGTTCAGCTGGTCCACCAGCAGGGCCAGGATCTTCCGCAGGTCGTCGTCGGTGAGCGCCTCGAAGACGATGAGCTCGTCCACGCGGTTGATGAACTCGGGGTTGAACGTGCGCTTCACCTCGCCCAGGACCATCTCCTGGACGCCCTTCTGCTGATCCGCCTGGTCGGCCTGGAACCCCATCGACGCCTTCTTCTGGATGAAGCGCGCGCCGATGTTCGACGTCATGATGAGGATCGCGTTCTTGAAGTTCACGCGGTTCCCCAGGCCGTCGGTGAGGGGCCCGTCCTCGAAGACCTGCAGCAGGATGTTGAAGATGTCCGGGTGCGCCTTC
>JADZCN010000111.1 GCA_020851565.1 Acidobacteriota bacterium
AAAGGAGCACTCAACCATGAACGGTCAACGTGTATCGACAGTCAACGCGTATACCGCCCATCGGGAATGGGCCAGGCGGCCACCCGACGAGCGCTACGCGAGCGTGCAACAGCTCTTCGACGCGGCCTGTGCCAGGCGCAGTCGCACCGAAGAACGGATCACCGAAACCGTGAAACTGCATGTGCGTGCCGAGGACTCCGACACGCTCGTTCTCGACGAACGGGTCGGCGACGGAGACAGCTCGGATCTGACGCACTGGAGCTTCGAGCAGCTCGCTGGCATCGCCAGCGCGCCGCCGAACTATCTCCGAACGCTGCCCGCCACGATCGCGGCCGACGCGATCAACTTCGGGCTGCAGCGGTGCCATCGCGGCGAGCAACAGCTCTACGCGGATGCCACCGACCCGTGGACGCTCCACGCGATCACCTCTCCGAGGTACGCGCGCGTCCACCACGACGAGCTGGCCGGGCGCGTGCTCCGTCTCATGGACGCACATCCGTCCTGGCACCTACCGCTCGGATACAAGGACGGCGTATTCGGTGCCGAACGCGTGCCGTCCGGCGCCTACCTGGGAGACCGAGACATGTTCCTGTTCCTCGTGGACGGCAATCGCGATCTCGACGACCCGACCGACGCGTCGCATGCCGGTCTGTTCCGCGGGTTCATGCTCCGGAACAGCGACGTCGGTGCCGCCGCCCTGACCCTGGATGTGTTCCTCTTCCGCGCCGTGTGCGGGAATCACATCATCTGGGGATTCCGCCACATCGCCAGCCTACGGCGGCGGCATGTGGGTGCGTCGATTCACGAGGCCTGGACGACGTCACTCGACGCCGTCAGCACGATGCTCGACGCGACGCTCGCGGACGACCGGGCGATCCTCCTGAGGGCCACGACCCAGGAGCTCGGCCCGTCCCGCGAGAAGGTGCTCGAGACCGCCATGCAGCGACTGGACTTGTCGCAGAAGCAGGCGTCCGAAGCCTACGGACTGGCAGAACAGCACGAGCCGAACCCGCGGACTGTCTGGGGCTACGTGCAGGGGCTGACGAGACTCAGCCAGCGCACACCCTGGCAGGACGCGCGGTTCGCACTCGACCGTGCCGCCAGCCGACTGCTCACCACGGTGCAGTGACCTGGTGATGACCGCCGTGGGGACTTCGGTCCCCACGGCCTCTTGAAGCGCGGCGAAGGCCAGCGGCCTTCACGTGCACCCGCCCGCGACTTCGGTCGCGTACGCGGCAGCCTCCGCTCAACGAGCCCAGGCGCTCAACGGAGGTGTGCGGTGCGCGATCGCTCCACGACCACTCGGAAACAGCACTCCACCTCGCGCGGCTGCGCCCGCGCGCGTCGGGAGACGTGTGTCCCGCACGCGCACTCAACGTCCCGATATCGCTCGGCCATCACGCGTGGCGATTGTCGGGCGCCCCTCGACACCGTCAAGCCTCTTCGCTTCGCTCCGACCCTGCGGGCTGGCGGGCTTGACGGCGTCTCGCGGGCGCCTCGGGACGGCACTTACGTGATGGCCGGCACGCACTGAGCGACGACATGCCTTCACGAATGGAAAGGAGGAGTCCATGGATCGACAGACACGAACACCGTGCATCGAGGTGGCGATCGGGCACGAGACGCGTCTCTATCACGCCTTCGTCACCACGGCGCCAGCGAAGCTGGACGCACCAGCGACGCTCACGCTCTACGAGGCACCGCTCTCGGACGTCTCTGGAATGGCGGCTGACCCTGTCGCCCTCGACGCCGTGCGGGCTCGCGAGGCTGCGCGCCTGGTCCTCGTGAACAGCAGCGAGCTCGCCTGGCAGCGGGCCCGATACCGCCAGGCGAAGCATCTCTTCACACCAGCCGACCCCGTGCTGGTCGGCCTCGACACCCTGCAGCACTGGCTGTGGAGCCGCATTGGTGCGCCACAGCTCGAGCCCGAACTCGCCCACGCCTAGCAACCACAAACCAGGAGAACTGTCATGAGCATTGACGTCAGGATTCTGTTGAACGAACAGGGCAGGCCGGCCGGCAAGCTGGCGGACGCGGAGATTCACTTCACCGCTGGCGAGCTCGCGGGGCTGAAGCTGGTGGGCTTCGCCATCTGGGAACGCCGCGACGGCTCAGGCCGCAGCGTCTCCTTCCCATCCCGCCAGTTCATCGTCCATGGCGACCGCAAGAACTTCGCGTTGCTCAGGGCTATCGACGACCCGAACGCGCAGAACCACATCCGCCGCCTGCTGCTGCACGCCTACGAGACGCACGTGCACGAGGGCGTCGGCGCCGCGTCGTGACGGACGACAACTGAGATTCCGGTGCCGCTCCAGGCGGGCGGCACCGGACCACACAGGAGGAGAACAGCCATGTTGACGAACGAGACGCTGACCCACGACACCGAGACCACCACCGATGCGGCCCCGACCGAGAAGCCGAGGCTGCTGAGTATGCGACAGGCCGCCGCCTATCTGGGCTGCAGCTTCTGGACGGCGCGCGACTACGTTATCCAGGGGCTGATTCCGTCCGTGGACATGCCGCCGCTGGCGCCGCGGCCAGGCAGTCGGCGGCGGAAGACGCTCCGTCGCGTGTTGATCGACCGCGCCGACCTGGATGCCTTCATTGCGTCCCGACGGCGGCGGGCGCCGGGGCCGATCGACTGAGGCCCTCTGCCCACTGGTGCGGCACGCGCGACGGCGTTACCATAGACTCCTCATCCCACCGCTGGCCCGCCGGCGCCATTCCAGGCGTCGAGTTGGCCCCT
>JADZCN010000112.1 GCA_020851565.1 Acidobacteriota bacterium
GAGCGTCGAGAAGGCGTACTCGACCGACTCGAACATCCTGGGCGCCACGCACGAGGCCAAGGACCTCGAGTTCCTCAACAAGGGCATCGCCATCGTCCAGCCGATCATGGGCGTGGCGTTCTGGCGCGAGGACGTGCCCGTCAGGCCCGAGACCGTGACGGTGCGCTACGAGGAGGGCCACCCCGTCGCCCTGAACGGCCACACCTTCGCCGACGCCTTGTCGATGTTCACCGAGGCCAACGCCATCGGCGGCCGCCACGGCCTCGGGATGTGCGACCAGATCGAGAACCGCATCATCGAGGCGAAGAGTCGAGGCATCTACGAGGCGCCCGGGATGGCGCTGCTGCACATCGCCTACGAGCGGCTGGTCACGGGTATCCACAACGAGGACACCATCGAGCAGTACCGCACCAACGGGCGCCGCCTCGGGAAGCTCCTGTACCAGGGCCGGTGGTTCGACCCGCAGTCGATGATGCTGCGCGAGACGGCCCAGCGCTGGGTCGCACGCGCCATCACGGGTGAGGTGACGCTGGAGCTGCGCCGCGGCAACGACTATTCGATCCTCGACACCACGAGCCCGAACCTCACCTACAAGCCCGAGCGGCTGACGATGGAGAAGGGCGAAGCGTTCTTCACGCCGCAGGACCGCATCGGGCAGCTGACGATGCGGAACCTCGACATCATCGACACGCGGGACAAGCTGCGGATCTACACGGAGACGGGTTTGATCGGATCGGGCACGGCCGGTGTTCCGCTGCTCGAGGGCGACAAGGAGTAGACGTCGGTGACGGTCGGTCGGGCGCCGACGAGGCGGCGTGCACGGAGTGCCGGGGCTTCAGCCCCGGCGTCGCGAAGCGATGGGTGACCTGGGCCGGATGCTGATGTTGGCGGGCGCCGCACTCGTGGTGGTCGGCGCGCTGCTGTCCTTCGGGGGAAAGATCCCCTGGCTCGGGCGCCTGCCCGGCGACATCGTCATCGAGCGCGAGAACTTCCGGTTCTACTTCCCAATCGTCACGTCGATCCTCATCAGCATCGTCCTGTCGCTCATTGCGGCCCTTTTCCGGCGGTAGCGCGACCCGGGCACACGAAGGACACGAAGGGCATTCTTGCGGCGATTTGTTGGCGAACATCATGCCAGGCACCGCCCGCACGACACGGTGCACCACGACGTGCGGGACGTGTGACCCGCGTCTGGGGCCGGCCCGGCGTCCCCGAGGGCCGCGGGCAATTCCGCATCACTATGACCACGGTCATAGGCGCCCCTGTGGGCCCGGCCTAGGCTGTGACTTGCGCGGGTGTGCATGGCCGATATGCCCTCACCTCACGGCGGGTCTGGAGCGCTCGACGAGCTCTGTGACTATGCGGCTGCCTGGCGGCACCACGAGCTGCGGGCGGATGTGCAGCAGGTCGCCCATCTGCTCGAGCCGCTGGCCGGCGATGCCCCACCCGCTCCCGAGATCCTCGAGCAGTACCAGGAGCTGGCCGCCTTCCTCGAGTTGCACCTCTCCAAGGAGGAGAACATCCTGTTCCCGGCGCTGGTGTCGCTGGCCGAGGCCGCGAGGGCCGGCCAGCCGAGGCCGCCCCTGCCTTTTCCGAGCGTCCTCAACCCGGTCCGGCTGCTGGAGAGCGAGCACGCCCGCCTGCACGAACTGCTCGATCGCCTCCGCGTGACCACCGCCGGCCTGGCGCTGCCCGTGGACGCCGGCGAGAACTGGCGCCGCGCCTACGACGCCCTCGCCGCTCTCGACGCGGCCCTGGCCGAGCACGTGCGGTTCGAGAACGAGGTCCTCTTCCCGCGGGCGCTCGAAGTGGAGCAGCAGCTGGGGTAGGGATGGCAGAAGGCAGAATTTGTTGCCCTGCGCCTTTTGCCTTTTCCCTTACTCACCATATGATCCGCGGGTGCCCAGCCAGCCCACCGAAGAGGTCCTGCGTCGCATTCCCTTGTTCCGCCGCCTGTCGCCGGGCGATCGGGCCCGCATCGGGGAGTGCGCGCGCCTCCGCCAGTACCCTCGCGGCGAGGAAATCTTCCGGGAGGGCGATCCCGGCGATGCCTTCATGGTCATCGTCGAGGGGCGCGTGAAGATCTACAAGTCCACGGCCTCGGGCAAGCAGGTCATTTTGGAGATCTTCGGCGCGGGCGATCCGCTCGGCGCCGTGGCGGTGTACGAGGGCGCGCCGTTTCCCGCCTCGGCCCTGGCGCTCGAGGACACCACGTGCATCCGCGTGGAGACGCGGGACTTCTACCGTCTGCTCGAGCAGCACCCGGCGCTCGTGCGCGGCCTGCTGTCGGGGCTGACCATCCGGATTGCGGAGCTCACGCGCCGGCTCACCGAGCTCACCGGGGGGCGCGTGGAAACGCGCTTCGCGCGATTGTTCCTGAAGCTGGCCGAGCAGATGGGCCGCCCGGAGCAGGGTGGCATCTTCGTCCCCATGCCCCTGCACCGCCAGGAGCTGGCCGACCTGACGGGCACGACCATCGAGACCTGCATCCGCATCATGTCGCGATGGGAGAAGGAGAACGTCGTCCACACCGCGAAGGACGGCTTTGTGATTCTCGACCGCGCTGAAATAGAGGCCGTTGCTGCTTCGTGACCGGGGGTTGAGTGATTCGCTCCCTCAAGCCTCAAGCCCCAAGCCTCAAGCCCCAAGCCCCCGTCCTCAGAGATCCGTCCTCCCCAGCCTCCGCGCCGCAACCCAGGCCGGCACGATCGTCCACAGCAGGAGCGACGCGGTCACCAGCGCGGCCACGGCGCGCTCGCCGCCGGCGAAGCGCAGCAGTGCCAGCGAGGCGGCGCCGAAGGCCGACGTGCCCTCGATGGCCATGTAGGCGCCCGTGCGCCCCGCGTCCACGGGGTTGACGAGCGCCGCGGTCATCAGCACCCGCGAAGCCGCGCCGGACCTGAGCATCGACGCCACGCCCAGCGCCGCGAGGTCGAACAGGATGACGGCCACGAACCAGACGACCAGCGACATGGCGAGCGCGCGTGCGCGGCGTCCCGGCTCGCCGCTCGCCAGGGCCGCGGCGATGGCCAGGAAGACGGCGGTGAGCGCCAGCGACAGCGCGACGACCGCGAGGAATTGCGAAGCGCCGCTCGGGCCGCTGTAGTACTGCACGGCGAGGCCCGCCACGCCGAAGCCCAGCAGCTCGGCAGCGGCCAGGGCCAGGAAGAGGCCGATGACGCGGCCGGCGAGGATGGCCCAGCGCGGCACCGGCTGCGCGTAGAGCAGCTCGGCCGCACCGCGGTCGGGCGAGAGCGTCAGCGACCCGAAGACCAGCGCCGCGAGCGGCACGATGAGCAGCACGAGCTGCACGAGCGACACCGCGGTTCTCGCGAAGTCCTGCAGCCCATAGCCGCCCGACAGCACGTACCCCGATCCGGCCACCAGCAGCGCGAGGCCTGCGAAGATCACCGCGAACCACTGGAGCCAGCGCGACCGGGCCGCGAGCAGCAGCTCGTGGCGTGCGCAGAGCCAGATGAGGCCCATCATGGCCGTCCTCCTGATAACAGGATCGCCTTGTCGAATGGCCGCCCGCCGCGGCTGGCCGGGTCCCGGTCGCGATCCGCGGTCGTTCGGTGCGCCACGAGGCCGGAGCCCATCGGTGTCTGCAGGCCGGGCACCTCGGTGATGACCGCGTCCTCGAGCCGTACCCAGTCACCGGTGAGGTGATCCGCGACGAATACGGCCGAGCCCTCGGGTGCCGGCGCGGTCTCGAGGAAGCTGCGCAGGCAGCCCAGGTCGTCGAAGAGCTTCGGCTCCTCGCCAGGCGCGAGAAGCTGTGCGGCGGTCTTCTGTGTGGAGATGACCATCCGGCAGTGCGCGCACACGTCGTTGACGAGGTCGATGGCGACCGGTTGCGGGGGCCCCCCGGCACACGACGCCACGGCGAGGGTGAGCAGCGCCATGCCGATCGACCTCATCGCGCGCCTCCGACGATCGAGCGATAGAACTCGTCCAGGCGGCCCTCTTCCGCGCTGAGGCCCTCGATGGCGCCGCCGGCGGCGCGGATGGCGTCGAGGGCGCCCAGGCGTACGGCCGTCGGGCCCGGCACCATCAGGTCGTCGCCAATCCATCGTGCGCCCGGCGCGATCTCGCGCACGCGCTCCAGGAGGGCCGTCACCCGCTGTCCCATGCGCACGCGCATCACGCCGCGATCCGCCAGCTTCGCGGCCAGTTCGCTGGAGGTCAGCGTGGCCGCGAGCCGCCCCTCGATGAGGATGACGATGAGATCCGCGAGCCGCTCGACGTCGCCGAGCTGGTGCGAGCTGAAGAACACGGTTCGGCCCGAGCGGCGCCGGGCCTCGACGAGCCCGTAGAAGGCGCAGAGGCCGTCCGGGTCCAGCGCGGCCGTCGGCTCGTCCAGCAGCAGGATCTCCGCATCCGGCAACATCGCCACGGCGAGCCCCAGCCGCTGCGTCATGCCGCCCGAGTAGGTGCCCACCGCGCGATTGCCCGCGCCATTGAGCGACGCGAACTTCATCACGCGATCGGTGGCGTCCCCGGGCACGCCGCGCATTCGCCGGTAGAACTCCACCACCTCGCGCCCGGTCAGCGCGTCCGGGAACGATACGCGCTGTGGAAGAAACGAACAGAGCCGGCGCGCCTCGGCTTCCGTGGCCGGCCGCCTTTCAGCCCCCAGCCGGACGTCACCGGACGTCGGCCGCACCAGCCCCGCCGCGGCCTTGATGGACGTGGTCTTGCCCGAGCCGTTCGGCCCCAGCAGCGCGACGACGCTCCCGGCCGGGATGTCCACGCTCAGCCCGTCCACGGCGGTGTGGGCGCCGTACGCCTTCGTGAAGCGGTCGTACCGGATCACGCCGCACCTCCCTGCGCGCCCGCCCGTCGGCCCAGCGGAGAACGCCCGCCGGCAATGAGGACGAACGCGCCCGCCATGACCATCACGGCAGGCCAGAGGGACGTCGTACGCGCCTCCGCGGCCGGTTCCGGCGCGGGCGTCACGTCCGGGACGTCCGCGAGCCGCGGCATCCGTGCCAGCGGCCGCTCGTCGAGGACGGGCACGGCATCCAGCACGGGGAACGCCCGTTCGGCGGCACCGAGCGCGCGCGCGGCCATGCCCTGCGCGAAGAGATCCGCCGCGGTCAGGTTGCCGCGCAGGTGGTCGAACACGTTTGACAGCCGGTACGGCCGCTCGGCGATGCCGTCGCCGTCCAGGTCCGGCTCGCCGTGGTCGGACCAGTAGTTGCCGGCGAAGCGCGTGTCGGTCCGGCGCCCGACCAGCGACAGCGGCGAGAGGTTGCCCACGAAGGCATTGTCCTCGAACACGTTCGTGCGGCTCGAATCGTAGATGACGACGGCGATGTCCGACATCGCGACGATGTTGCGGCGGAAGCTGTTGCGGTGCGATCCCTCGAGGAAGATGCCCCGCGCGTTGTCGGCCATGAGGTTGTCCTCGGCGACCAGGTCGTCGCACTCCTTCAGCAGCAGGCCGACCGAGGCGAACCCGCGGTTCCTGAGGAAGCGGTTGCGCCGGAACGTGATGCGCTCCGAGTACATCAGCGCGGCGCCAGCCGCGCCGGTCTCGAACGAGTTGTCCTCGAAGAGGTTGTCGTCCGAGAACATGTAGTGCAGCCCGTAACGGAGGTCCCGCGCACGGTTGCCCCGGATCACGCCGTGTGACGAGGACTGGATGTACATCCCGTCGCGCGTGCCGACGATCTGGTTGCCGGTGACCCGGTAGCGCTGGCTGTTCCAGATGTGGATGCCGCTGCCCACCTCGCCAGGCGGCCGATCGGGGATGCCCACGATCGTGTTCCCCTCGAGCACGGCATCATCGGACTCGCGCAGGTAGATGCCGAAGAGCGCGTCGCGGATCCGGCAGTCTCGAATCGTGGCGCGTGGCGCGGCCACGTGCACGCCGGAGGTGTCGCGCCCCAGATCGCCGCCTCGGCGGCCGTCGATGTCGAAGCCCTCGATGGTGGCGCCCGCGGCCCGGATGCGCACGACGCTGCCCGTGCCCGAGCCCCGAAGCACGGGCCGGCCATCGCCGACCAGCGAGATCGCCTTGTCGATGAGCAGGTCGCCCTCGTAGGTGCCCGCCGGCACGACGATCCGGTCGCCCGGGGCCGCGGCATCGACCAGCGACTGCAGCGGGGACGTCCGACCGGGCTCGGGCCGGCCCTCGAGCGCGCCCG
Source organism: Acidobacteriota bacterium (assembly GCA_020851565.1). Classification (GTDB taxonomy): domain Bacteria; phylum Acidobacteriota; class Vicinamibacteria; order Vicinamibacterales; family UBA2999; genus VFZN01. The sequence goes on from JADZCN010000112.1 coordinate 6,153, forward strand.
TGGACGGCGGCTGTGCATCGTCGCCCACCTGGGCGTCCGCCGGCACGGGAAGCAGCGTCGCCGCGAGGAGCGTCGCGAGGGCGATCCTGGGGACGCTCACGAGGCCGCCGGGCCTGCGACCTCGTCGCGTGGCGCGGCCCTCCGTGCCTGCCACCACGCCCATCCGAGCGCGCCCAGCAACAGCACGATGGTCCCCGCCATCGCATACGAGGCGGCCCGGGGGTAGGAGTAGACCTCGAAGTTGGCGATCTGCTGGCCGCCGAACATGGGCGGCATGAACGGCGGCACCTGTACCGCGGCGGTGGGCGAGAGGTCGTGGCCGTAGCGGTAGAGCTTGTAGCCGAACGACCAGAGCGAGAACGCCCCGAAGTAGACGAAGAGCATGGTGACGTCCACCAGCGCGGCCACGGTGGCGTGGACGACCGTGCGCAGCATCAGGAGGCCGAGCGCGCCGATGACGAAGGGCATCCACTGGAACTCGGTGAACTCCTGGTTCACGAGATCCCGCATGCCGATGTAGTGGTTGAGGACGTTGATCTCCTTGATGTCCTGCCCGTGGTTGCCGCCGACCAGGGTGTACGAGTAGATGTCGAGCCGCAGCCCCTCGGGGTACTGCGGCGCGAACATCGTCAGGTTCCAGAGGGGGAGGAAGTAGGTGGCCAGCAGCAGCACGGCCGCGACCAGCACCATGAGGCGCGCCCGGGCGTCGATCGTCTGATCGAGAAACCGGTTCTTCCGCGCGAGCCCGTGCATGTTGACCACCCCTCCCTCCCGCAGTTGACTCCCGATCGGGATCCGTCGGTCCCGATCGTGATTCACCGTCCCGGTCGGTTCACTTGACTACCATATACCCTTGCATCTCCTGGTGCAGGGCCGAGCAGAAGTTGGTGCAATAGTAGGCGAAGACGCCGGATTTCTTCGCGGTGAAGGTCACCGTCTTGGTCTCGCCCGGGTCGATGACGACGTTGATGTTGTAGTCGAGCAGGCCGAAGCCGTGCAGCTCGTCCGTGGTCTGCTCGATGTTCGTGATGGCCACCGTCACGATATCGCCCTCATTCACCTCGAAATCCGTCGGCGTGAGCGTGGAACGGACGGCCACCATCTTCACCGTCACGCGGTTGCCGTTGCGGGTGACGCCCGTCTGGTTGACGTCCCACACGGCCAGGGGGTGCTTGTTCTCCTCCTTGGGGTACACCTCGATGGGCTTCACCTTGTCGGCCTTGATGATCTGCGCGTAGTGCGGCTCGGGCTCGGTAAAGGCATCGTAGAGGAGCTTCATCTTCTCCTCGGTGATGTCGAGCAGCTGTGAGGATTCCGGCTGCGACGGGCCGACCGAGAGGTGCCGGCCGTGCGACAGCTTGTTGAGGCCGACCAGGTAGTTGCCGTCCGGGCTCACCGTATCGCCCTCAGCCGCGGCCAGGTGGCCGATGGAGTAGGACATCGGCGCCTTGTCCACCACTTCCCACGTGCCGAGCTTCCACTTCGCGATGGCCGAGTCGACGAACAGCGACGTGTAGGCCCAGTCGTCGGTGCCGAACTGCGTGTGCAGCGGGCCCAGACCGACCGGCACCTCGGCGTCCTTGATCGACTCGTACTTGAGCACCGGGATACCGTCTTCCTCGCCCGTGAAGTCCTTGTTGCGGATGGCCGTCTGGACCTTCTCGAAGTTGAAGACGGTCGTCACGCCCTGGAGCTTGCCGGATCCGACGATCCAGTTGCCATTCGGGGCGACGTCCACGCCGTGGGGCGACTTGCCGCAAGGCATCAGGTAGACGAGGCCCGGTACCCGCTTGGTGTCGATGACGCGGACGCCGTCGATCATCTCGCCCGCGCCCGAGGCCACGGCCTTCTCGACGGCGCGCCAATCCACGGCGGCGATGTAGTCGCGGTCACGCTGCGAGGCCGTGACCTCCAGCTTTCCGGTGGCACGCTCGGTGTTGTAGGAGGTGAAGAACATCCAGCCGTCCGAGGCGTTCTTGCCGGCGTCGCCCAGGTCGTAGTCGAACGGCGGCATCAGGAGCTGCCAGGCCAGCGACATCTCACCGCTCTGCGGGTCGATCTTGATGCCGGCGATGATGCCCTTGTACTCCGTCGCGTACCGGTCCACGCCGACGGGGCGGTTGGGCACCGGGCGCGAGAACCGGGTCGCCATCATCGCGTACTCGGTGTTCGGCGTCACGAACGACGAGGCGTGGTTGCCGTGGAGGTTGGGGATGGGGCCGAGGATCTGCTTGGTCTTGAAGTCGCGGAGGTCGATGCGGGCGATGCGCCCGTTCATCTCGTTGATGAAGAGCCAGCGGCCGTCGTAGTCGCCCTTGGTCTCGGAGAGGGCGGGGTGGTGCGCGTCGCCCCAGGTCAGCTCGCCCAGCATCTTCTTGCTGTCGTCGTCGAACCCGTAGCCCGTGGCGGGGTAAGGCGTGTACACGGGGATGGTCACGAGGTGGCGCATCGACGGCAGCCCGTAGACGTAGACACTCCCCGAGTGGCCGCCTGACGAGAACATGTAGTACTCGTCGAGGTCTCCGGGCGCCACGTAGGTCCTCTGGGCCGCCAGGGCGAGGTCGGACTGGACGGCGGCACCGCCCGCCCGCGAGGCGGGCCGGCTCGGCGTGCACTGGGTGGCCGCGGCGGCTGCCACGGCGAGGATGAGCACTCTGGCCCAGGCGTGCGAACGCTGACTCTCCATGATGATGGCCTCCTAGTGGCTGACGGCGGGCGCGGTCCCGGCCGCGCGCTGCTTCTGGTATTCCGCAAAGGCTTCCCGCAACTTCTCGACGGCCGTCTTCTTCTGTTCCGGCGTCAGGATGATCTGGCGCGACAGCACGACGCTCATCGTGCCGGTCGGGTTGGCGAGGAAGGCATCCACGGTCATGCCGAACCGGCTCTGGGTGTCTTCAACCGCAGTGGACAGATCCGGCCCGATCTGCGCCGGGCTCTTCACGCCGAGCGCCGAGACCGAGTGGCACACGAAGCAGCCGGTGTCCACGAACCACCGGCCCGGACCGGTGCGCATCGCCTCCTCGGCGGCCGCCTCCTCGGGGCTGCGCGGATCGGTGCGCGGCGCGCCGGCCAGGTAGCGCGCGGGCACGTCGTGCCGCCGCCACGAGAGCACCAGCATCGAGAGCGCCTGCGCCTGCTCGGTCGTGAAGTTGAAGTTGGGCATCACGGTCCCCTCGGACAGGGCGCGCGGATCCTTGAAGTGCGCGACGTGCCAGGCGAAGGCCGTCCGCTGGCCCATCAGGCGGCTGAAGTCGTACTGCTCCGGCGCCTTGTCCCCCACTTCCGTGAGGTCCGGCCCGATGGTGCCGCCGTAGCCGTTGATGACGTGGCAGGCGCGGCAGCCCTTGTCGTGGATGAGCGTCTTCGCGAGGTTGATGGCGCCGGCGCCCGCGGTCTCGCGATCGTAGCGGTGGCACGTGTTGCAGTTCATCTGCATCAGCGCGTTCTTGTTCCCGGCCAGCGTGTAGGCCTCGCCGAGCGAGCGGCTCAGCAGCGGCTCCTCCCAGTGCGCCACCTGGCCGTGGGCCGCATCGGTCTCGATGGCCCAGCCCTGGCCGCCGTGGCACGACGTGCAGCCGAACTGCTCGATCGGGTGCGTCTTGAGCGGCTCCTCGGGGTGGGTTCGGTACGGGTGGTCCGCCTTCTCGAAGCCCTTCCAGGCCACCCCCTGGTGGCAGGTGGTGCAGCGGTCGGCGCGCCCGAGCTCGGCCACCCAGATCTGCTGGAGGCCCGACGGCACGGTGGCCGCCTTCTCCTCGCCGAACTGCTCGGCCACCAGGCTCTTGAACTCCATCTGGTAGAAGCGCCAGTCCTTCGCCCGGTCGCTCCACATGAAGAGCACCGTGCCGATGACCAGCACCACGCCGACCAGCGCCATGATGGGCCGGTCGATGGACGGAAACGGGGAATTGGTGCGCTGCTCCATGACGAGCCCCTCAAATCCTCGCCGGGATGTCCGGCCAGGCCTCCCACGGCCAGTAGAAGTACCAGTAGGGTCCCCGCATGGCCATGCCGATGAAGGTGAGAATCAGGATGCCGAGCACCACGAGCAGGAACACGGTGTTCTGCCGCGCGCGGACGCGGGGCAGCCACACGCCCGTCGCCAGGTGCGACGACTTGTCGAGCCACGGCCAGAAGGTCAGCAGCCCGACCAGCAGCCCGGGCAGCAGCACGCCGCCCACGAACGCGCCGTTCAGCGTGAACGACCCGATGCGGATCGTGGTATCGGTGACGATCTCCTGCAGCCACAGGAAGTACCACGGCGCCTTGGCCGGGTTCGGCGTCACCAGCGGGTTGGCCGGCTCCTCGAGCGGCGAGGCGATGAACACCGACAGGATGCTGACGATGGCGAAGGTCGCCAGCGTGGCGATGGCCGCGCGCCGAACCAGGTCGGGCACCGCGTTCACCGTCGTGTCCGGCGCCTCCAGCGACTGCGCGCGGATGACCGGGGCCTGCCCGCGGGCCACGCCGAGCAGCGTGTAGGTCTTCGTCTTCACCACCGGCGTCTCGATGGGCCGCTCCGCCAGCGTCTCGTGCTCGGCCCGCGCCAGCCCCCCGTCCTTGCGCACGCGCCACATGTGGTACGCGAACAGCACGCCCAGCCCGAGCGGCAGGATGACGACGTGCAGCACGTAGAAGCGGATGAGCGTGGCCTGCTCGATGGTCCGGCCCCCGATGAGCAGCTCGCGTACCGTCGGGCCGATCCCCGGAATGGCCGAGGCGATGTTGGTGCCGACGGTCACGGCCCAGAACGCCAGCTGATCCCACGGCAGCAGGTACCCCGTGAAGGACAGGAAGAGCGTGAGCAGCAGCATCACCACGCCCAGCACCCAGTTCCACTCGCGGTGCTGGCCGCGGCCCACGCCGTTCTTGTACGCCCCCGTCAGGAACACCCTAACCAGGTGCAGGAACACGGCGATGACCATGCCGTGCGCGGAGATGCGATGGACGGCGCGGATCCACGACCCGAAGGTGATGACGAACTCGATGTCCTTCACCGACTGGTAGGCGCGCTCCACCGAGGGCACGTAGAGGAAGAGGAGCGGCAGGCCCGAGAGAATCAGCAGGAAGAAGAGGGCGGCCGAGATGGTCCCGAGCCAGAACGAGTAGTTCCACGCCATCGCGGCCTTGCTGACCTTGGCGGGGAATGCGTGGAACAGGAAGTTCGAGGCGATGGCGTCGCCGGCCTCGCGATCGGAGCGCGGCGCCAGGCTCCAGAACATCTCGGGCCGGACGCCGGGCGCGTCGGGCTCGGCCTTGCGTGAGGTCAATGGAAGGCGCATGGCATCACCCCAGCGTCAGGCGGAAGTCGGTGCCGACCTCGTCCGCCAGATCAACGACCAGCTGCCCGTCATCCGGGGCGACGGACAGCCGGTACCAGGCCAGCGGCTTCGGCGCGGGCCCCGACACGTTCGAGCCGTCGCCCTTGTACTCCGAGCCGTGGCATGGACACAGGAAGCGGTGCGTGAGCCTCAGTTCACCCCCGCCGGACTCGACAGTCTGCACGTTCGCCAGCGCCTCGGCGCGGACCGTGCACCCCAGGTGCGTGCAGACGGCCGAGACCGCGTGGAACGTGTTGCCCTGGCGGAAGACGAAGAGCCGGTCGTCGGGCAGGAACTTGATGCCGTCGGGGAAGTCGGCCGGCGGGCCCAGCTTCACCGTCGTCGGCGAGTCGTACGAGACGTTGGGCACCAGCGACCGCAGCGACGCGGCGGTCTGCGCCGTCAGCGCCGCCACGCCGGCGCCCGCGCCGAGCTTGAGCAGGAAGTCGCGCCGGTCGGTCGGCGCCTTTGCGTGTGCGTCACTCATGGGTCCACCGCTCCGTGATACTGAAGCGCTCCATCGTCATGGCATCGGTGGGGCAGCGGATGGCGCACAGCCCGCACCGGATGCACCGGTCGTCGTCTTTCACCATGGCCGCGAGCGGGAAGCCGTTGGCCTCGGCGCGCGCGGTCAGCGTCTCCTTCAGCTCCGGGTCGAGATCGAGCGACTCGAAGGGGACGATGGCCAGGCAGTACTCCGGGCAGATGTCCACGCACCGGTTGCAGAGCACGCACTTCTCCGGGTCGTAGATGGTCTGCACGTGGCAGACGAGGCAGCGCGCCGCCTGGCGCAGCGCCGCGTCGGCGTCGTAGCCGGTTTCCACTTCCGCGATGCCGGTGCGCCGATCGGTGGGCAGCGTCGGCGGCGCCTCGCGGTCCAGCTTCTCGTAGCCGGACAGCATCTCGTAGTGGGAGGTCGGCAGCTTCTCGATGGCGATGGCGGTCTCGAGCCTCGCGCGGTCGCCGGCCAGGTACTCGTGGATGGACCGCGCCGCGCGCTTGCCGTTGGCCACGGCCTCGATGAGGTTGCGCGGGCCGAACGCCACGTCGCCGCCGGCGTAGATGCCCGCCGCCGACGTCGCGAGCGTGGCTGGATCGATCTTGATCGTGCCGCCGGGCGTCAGGGCGATGCCGTCCTCGGCCGTGAGGAACGACAGGTCCGCCTGCTGGCCGATGGCCAGGACGCACGCGTCGGCCTCGATCGTGACCACGTCCTCGTCGTTGTACTGGGGGGCGAAGCGGCCGTTGGCGTCGAACACGCTCGTGACGCCGCGCAGCTCGAGGGCGGTCAGGTGGCCGTCGCCAATCAGGCGGCGTGGGCCGCGCCGGGTGATGAACCTCACCCCTTCCTTCGAGGCCTCCTCGTACTCCTCGTGCCCCTGCGTCGTCCGCAGCACGGGCATCTCGTCGAGGCTCTCGAGCGACACGATGGTCACCTCGGCGGCGCCGCCGCGGAGCGCCGCCCGCGCGGAGTCCATGGCCTCCTTGAGGCGCGCGTCGGTTTCGGCGCCGAGCTCGGCCTCGGTGGTCGTCAGATCGGTCTCACGTCCGACGCGGAGCGCGGTGCGGGCGGCGTCGAAGGCGACGAATCCGCCGCCGATCACGACGACCTTGCGCCCCAGGTCCAGGCGGTAGCCGCGGTTGACGTTCAGGAGGTAATCCACCGCCTTCACCACGCCGTCCAGCTCCACGCCGGGGATCTGGAGGTCGCGGCCGCGCGAGACGCCGACCGACAGGAAGACGGCATCGAACCCCGCCGCGCGGAGCTGCTTCAGGCCGAAGTCGGCGGTGAGCGGCGCGTTCAGCTTCAGGTCCACGCCCAGCGACACGATGCGGTCGATCTCGGCGCGGAGAAGAGTACGGGGGAGGCGGTACTCGGGGATGCCGAAGCGCATCATGCCGCCGGGCTCGGCGGCGGCCTCGAAGATGGTGACGTCGTAGTTCAGCAGGGCGAGGTCGTGGGCCGCGGCCATGCCCGCGGGGCCGGCCCCGATGACGGCGACCTTGCGCTTCGGTCCGCCGGTCGTCGCCACCGGCGCCGTGCGGTGGAACACCATCGGCAGGTGACCGGAGTACCGGTTGCCTTCCTCGACCGGTGCTTCGAGCAGGCGCGCCTGGGTGTCCGGGCGAATGGACTCGACGCCGAATTGCTCCGTGACATGGCGCTTGAGGGCGCGGATGGAGACCGGGGCGTCGATGGACCCGCGGCGGCACGCGTCTTCACAGGGGGCTGCGCAGACGCGGCCGCACACGGAGGCGAGGGGATTGGGCGCACGGGCGACTAGGTAGGCCTCTTCGGGTCGCCCCTCTGCGATGAGTTGCACGTAACGGCCTGCGTCGGTTGAGACCGGGCAGCCGACCTGGCACTTGACTTGTGCCTTCCAGTGTTCCAGATCCGGTAGCGTTACGCGGACACCCATGTCCCCTCTCCAAGAACAGATGGTGTGGTGGATCGCCGCAGCGAGGTTATGACAGGGGTCATATGGGCGTAAAGAGCGTGTCGGGAGGGTCTTGCGACGGGAGGGAACGGCGACGGGAGGGGACGATGCTTTCGGGAGTTGGGAGTCGGGAGTCGGGGGCTTGCCGCGCCGAAGCCTCCGGCGAAGGCGGGAGGTGTGGATGCGAACGGTCGGGATACTGCTGCTGGGGTTGCTGCTGGGGAGCACGCTGACGGCGCGTGCGCTGCAGCGGGCCGACTTGATGGCGGAGGCGGCCACGCGGGAGGCCGTCTCGGCCGTGAAGCGGGGAATTGTGGAGGGCCATCGGAAGCGGGACCGGGCCGCGCTGGACCAGCTCTACGCGGAATCCTACACCGCGACGGATGCGCGTGGCGGGCTCCGGACCAAGGCCGACCTGTTGGCCTCGTTGCCCACCGACCCCGAGATGGTGGAGGGCCGCTACGAGCTGACGCGGGTGCGGCGGTGGGGGAGTATCGCCGTCGCGTCCGGACATGGCCGGATGGTGTATCGCAACGGCGATGGTTCCACGCGCGTGTCGGAGTACGACTCTGTGAACGTGTTCGAGCAGCGCGAGGGGAAGTGGTGGTACGTGGCGGCGTTCCTGCCGTAGAGGGCCCGCGCGGCCGTCTAGCGCGAACCTCTGCATCCTGTTCGCCGAGCCAGGGCCCACGCTCCCCTCGGCGACGGCGACGAAGCGGCAGGAGTCCGAGGGCTGATCGTGCACGGCGTGGCTCGCAGCACTTGAGGAACCGCACGAGCGCTTTACAAGGACTTTACAGGGACTGTCCCCTGCCTACTCCGCCCGCAGCGCGTCCACCGGGTTCACCCGCGACGCCCGCCAGGCCGGCAGCAGGCACGCGAGCGCGGAGACCAGCCCGAACAGCGCGGGCACCAGCAGAAAGGTCAGCCTGTCCGTGGGCGCCGTCTCGTAGAGGAGGGCGCGAAGCACACCCGTCGCGAAGTACGCGCCCGCCACGCCCGCGGCAAGGCCGGCTCCGGTCAGCGCCAGGCCGCGGCCGAGCACCAGCGACATCACGTCCCTACCGCTCGCACCGAGCGCCATCCGCACGCCCAGTTCATGCCGGCGCTGCCCAACGTAGTACGCAAGCACACTGTAAAGACCCACCAACGCCAGGGCGAGCGCGACCGCCGAAAACAACGCGAGCGCCAGCGTGATCACGCGCGACTCGGCCAGCGCATCGTCGACGATGCCCGCCATGCTGGTGGGTTCCGCGAGCGGGATGGTCGGGTCCTTGCGGCGGACCAGCTCCCGAAGCGGCGCGACCAGCCCCTCGGGACTGCCCGCCGTCCGCACCGTGAGGAACATCCCCGGCCGGGGCGCCTGGCGGGCGGACATGTACATCGCGTGGAACGGCTCGCCGGTCACCCGGCGCAGGCGGGCATCGCGCACCACGCCGACCACCTCGTGAGGCACCGGCTCGCCAAGATCGACGATCAGCGTCTGCCCCAACGGGTTCTCTCCCGGGAACATCAGCGCCGCCAGCGATTGCGTGATCACCATCACCCGAGGCCTGCCGGCATCGTCGGTGTCGGCGATGCCGCGGCCCGCGACGAGCGGCATGCGCATGGCCTCGAAGTAGCCGGGCAGGACCACCCTGAAGTCGGCCGAGCGGTCCATCGTGGAGCTGGCCTCTTCACCGGGCCGGCGGAGGTAGAGATTGCCGCCGGGATGCTTGATGGGCAGCTGGCTGACGAGACCCGCGACTTCCACGCCCGGCAGGGCCCTCACGTCGTCCAGCAGTGAGGTGAAGAACGCCGTGCGCGCGGCCGCCGACGGGTAGTCCTGCTCGGACACGCTGATGCCGGCGGTGAGCACGCCTGCCGGCTGGAAGCCGGGGTCCACGCCCATCTGCTTCGACAGGCTGCGAATGAGCAGGCTGGCGCCGATGAGCAGCACGACGCCGAGGGCCACCTGCACGACCACGAGGCCGCTTCGAAGCCGCGCGCCGGAGCGGCCCTCCGTCGTCCGCGTGCCCGATCTCAGCTGGCTGGACACGTCCACCGAGGATCCGCGCAGGGCCGGCAGCACGCCGAACACCAGGCCGGTGACGATGGAGAGCAGGGTGACGAAGAGCAGCACGGTGAGATCCAGCTCCGCCCGAACGATGCCGACCCGGCTCACGGGTACGAGCCGGATCAGCAGGCCCTGCAGGGCGAAGGCCAGCGCGAGGCCCGCGATGCCCGACACCAGGGCCAGCAGCAGGCTTTCGGTGAGGAACTGGCCAAGCACCGAGCGCCTGGATGCGCCGAGCGCCGAGCGCAGGGCCACCTCGGTAAGACGCCGCTGCCCGCGGGCGAGGAGCAGGCCCGCGACGTTCGCGCACGCCATCAGCAGGACGAGCGTGACCGCACCCATCAGCATCCAGAGCTTCGGCCGCACGTCTTCGACGAGCGCCTCCTGCAGCGCAGTGATCCTCAGGGCCTTGTTCCGGTTCGAATCGGGATACTGCTGCTCCAGCCGGGCCGAGATGAGATCCACCTCGGTCTGCGCGGTCTCCTGCGTGGCTCCGGGGGCGAGGCGCCCGACCAGCAGCAGGTTGTGGAAGCGGCGGGCGTCGGCCAGTGGGCCGTCACGGTAGGTGAGGCGCCAGACGTCCACGTCGTACATGAAGCGGAAGGTGGCCGGCATCACGCCGATGATGGTGGCCGGCCTGCCACTCACGGTCACGACGCGATTCAAGGCGCCGGCCGAGCCGCCGAAGCGTCGCTGCCAGTACCCGTGGCTGATGACGACCACGCCGTCGCGGCCCGCGGCGGCATCCTCCTCCGCGAAGGCGCGCCCCAGCACGGGCGCCACGCGCAGCGTGGGGAAGAGGTCCCAGCTGACGAACATCGCGCTGGCGCGATCGGGCTGCCGATCCACCAGGACCGTCACCGGCTGGGCCCCGCCGGCCATCGCGGCCAGCGTCTCGAAGGACCGGCCCTGCTCCCGATAGTCGTAGTAGTCGTAGCCGGAGACCCACGGATTGACGCGGCCACTGAACGTGGCCCGGCCGACCACCAGGCGACCGGGCTCGTCGAAGGGCAGCGCCTGGAGCAGCGCGCCGTTGATCAGGCTGAAGATGGCCGTATTGGCGCCGATGGCCACGCCGAGCATCCCGACGACGGTGAGCGTGAAGCCGGGTTGCCTGAACAGGGATCGGAGCGCGAGGCGCCAGTCACGAAGCACGGCCATGCAGGGTTGGACGGCGGGGCGCGCCGCAACGTTGTCGACCCGCAGCGCGCGACCGCCCGTCAGCGCTCTTCGCTGTCGAAATCCACCACGCGGCCGTCGCTCGACAGGTGGAAGCGATACACGTGGCGCGCCTCCTTCGTGTCGAGCGCGAAGTAGACCGCACGCTCGACCGCGTCCCCGCGCATCATCAGCGAGCGCGCGGACAGGTCGTCCTCCCCCAGGTAGCGGAAGGCCGTCATCGCCGCCAGCCGGCGGGCCGTCGTACGGCGCTGGCCGGCCTCGCGCCGGCTGCCCGATGCGGTCGCGGCCAGGCCCTCGGCCAGGACCGGTGGCCGGCGGTAGTTCGCCCAGGCGTCCAGCACGTCGCGCAGGCGCGCCGTTCGCGACGGGTCGGGATCGGGCGCGGTCCGGGTGGGATCCGGCCGTTCGAGCGCGGCCTCCACGAGCCCCGCAATCTCGTGCGCCATCGTCTCGGGCTCGGCCTGCGCCAGGTTGGCCAGCACGATGACGGTGAGGCCCTGATCGACGTAGCGCGCGATGGCGGTGCGGAAGCCCTGCCACGAGCCGCCGTGTTCGATGAGCCGATGCCCGCGCTGTTCGCCGAGGCCCCAGCCGAAGCCGTACGGGTAGGTGAGCCGGCCCCCGAGCGACGCCGGCGTCCACCAGGCCTCGAAGCTCGCCGGCTTCATGAACCTCCGCGCGTGCAGGGCCGCCTCCCACGCAGCCAGGTCCTTCACCGAGAAATACAGCGCGCCGTCGGCGAGCCGGTTCAGCGAGGGCGCCACCCACTCCTGGTTCTTCACCTCGCCCTTGTCATCGAGCTCGTATCCGGCCGCACGGTTCCGGACGATGTCGCGCTCGGAGATGACGCGCGTCGTGGCCATGCCCAGCGGCTGGAAGATGCGTTCGGTCTGGAAGTCGCTCCAGTGCTTGCCGGCCAGGCGCGAGGTGAGCAAGCCCAGGATGAGATACCCGGTGTTGCTGTAGCTCCACTGCGTGCCCGGCTCGAACTCGAGCGGAACGCTCCGCGCGATCTTCAGGAGGTCTTCTTCGCTGTAGTCGCGGCGGAAATCGATCTCGTCCGAGCCGTAGTCCTTGAGGCCGGACGTGTGCGTGAGGAGGTGACGGACCGTGATGCGGTGCCAGGTGGACGGCCCCTCGGGGAAGTGCTTCGCCAGGCGGTCGTCCAGCGCGAGCTTGCCGTCCTCCGCCAGCAAGAGGATTCCCGCGGCGGTGAACTGCTTGCCGAGCGAGCCGGACTGGTAGATCGTGTCGGGCGTCGCTGGCGTGTCGAGCTCGATGTTCGCCAGGCCGTAGCCCTGGATCTTGACGACCGTGCCGCTGCGCAGGATCGCCACCGAGGCGCCGGGGAGCTTCTTCGCGGCCATCACTCCGCGCACGTAGTCGTCCACCGGGTCGGCGGTCGCGGCCGGTGTGGTGGACAGGAGCACGGCCAGGATGAAGAGCACTCGGATCATGGCCCCTATCATGCCCTTTACAGGGCCGGGGCGCGGGAGTAAGATGCCCCGGCCATCCCCCCCGCGCAGGCAGATCGGTCCGAGGAGGTTCCATGTTCACCCTCGTACGCGCCGTTCCGCTCCGTCGCCTTGCCTTCGAGCACGTCCCCACCCTGGGGCTGTCACTGGCCATCGCGGAAGTGGCGTTCAAGTTCCACAGCTTCCTGCTCGAAGCCTCGGCGTTCCTGGTCACGTGGTATGCCCTCGACGCCCTGCGGTACTGGGCGTTCGACTCACGGCGTGCCGTCACAGGCGTTTCATCCGGGCGCGAGTCCTAGCACGCGGTCCGGCTCACGGCCGAACCACGAAGGAGGTGTGTGATGGCGAAGCGACGATCCCGGAAGACGTCTGCCGCGACGCCGCCGGAAGAGGCGACGTTCGTGTTCCGGGGCACGGTGGTCCAGCGTGGGGCCGCCACGCTGGACGAAGTCCCGCTGACGCGCGCCACGCTGGTGGTCCGCGTGGACGAGATCCTCGACGGCCCGCCCGTCCTGGCGGGGTTCGCCGGCCAGGACATCACGGTGCAGCTCGGGTCGGGGCAGCAGGCCGCGACGGGCAAGTCCTACGTGTTCCACACGGCGGGCTGGATCTACGGCGCGGGCCTCGCGGTCCGGTGCCTGAAGCTCACGCCGGAGACCGAGGCGGCGGTTCGGGCCAGCCGGCAGAGCCTCGAGTCGGCGCCTGAGCGCGCGCTGAAGGCGCGCGCCGCGCGGGCCGAGCTCGTCGTGAGCGGCCGCGTCACCGAGGTCGCCGAGGCCCCGCGTCAGCCCCGGGCGCCCATCACCGAGCACGACCCCGAGTGGCGCCGCGCGACGATTGCGGTGGACGAGGTGCCGGCATCCTCCCAGCGTGTCGGCGCCCGCAAGCCGAAGCAGGTGGTCGTGCGCTTCCCGTCCAGCCCCGACGTGCGCTGGGCGCAGGCGCCGAAGTTCGCCGTCGGCGACGCCGGCGTGTGGTTCCTGGGGGAGAAGAAGAAGACGAAGGACACGGAGGCCGTCCGTGCGGCGGCCGGCGCCGCGAAGAGCGAATACGTCGTCGTGAGCCCCGACGACTTCCTGCCCGGGGAGTTCACCGAGCGGGTGATGTCGGTGCTCAAGCGCTGAGGGGAGGGACGCCATGATCACCGTGGTCAACATCATCCCGAACGCCCTCAGCGGCGAGACCAGTCAGGACAGCGAGCCGAACATCGCCGTCAACCCGTCGAACGCGAACGAGATCGCGATCAGCGCCTTCACGCCGGACCCGATGGGCGGCGCCAACGCGCCCATCTTCGTCTCGACCAACGGCGGCACGAGCTGGGCGCTCAACACCATCGTTCCCAGCCAGGCCGGCAGCGTTACCGGCACCGGGGACATCGTCCCGCGTTTCGCGAGCACGGGAGGGCACTTCTACGCGGGCATCCTGCGGCAGCCCGGGAGCCTCCGGCTGAACATCCTCCGGTCGGCCAACTTCGTGTCACCAACCACGATGACGGTGCTCGTGGATCGGAACCAGGTGGACCAGCCGTTCGTGCAGGCGATGACCGTGCCGTCCGGCCCGGATGCGGGCCGGGACCGCGTGTACGTCGGGCTGAACGACTTCGCCGCGGCCGGCGGGCGCACCGCCACCGTGGAGCGGAGCCTCAACGCGGCGGCGGCGGCGCCGGGCTTCACGTCGGTCCGCATCGAGACGCGCGGGACCGGCACAGCCGGGCAGAACGGCCCCCAGATCCGTCCCGCGGTGCACGCCGACGGCACGGTGTACGCGGTGTTCTACGGGTGGCGGGCGTTCAGCGGCGCGGGCCTGGTGACCACCGATGTCGTCGTCGTGCGCGACGACAACTGGGGGAGCGGCGCGTCGCCGTTCACCGCGCTCACCGATCCCGGGGACGGGCTGGCCGGCCTGCGTGTGGTGACGGGCGTGCAGTTCACGTGGAACGCCCGGCTGGGGCAGGAGCGCCTCGGCGGGGATCTGTCGATCGCCGTGGACCCCACCAACAGCTCCATCGTGTACATCGCCTACTGCGACGTGCAGGGCGGCGCGTACACGATCCACGTGCGGCGCTCGACCGACCGGGGCGCCACGTGGTCCGCGGACCTGCGCACGCTCGCCGGCGCGAAGAACCCGGCGCTCGCCATCAACGCCGCCGGGCGCGTGGGCTTTGCGTACCAGCGGGTCACCGGTGCGGGCACGGCCCAGCGGTGGGAGACCCACCTCGAACTGACCAACGACGCCTTCACGACGTTCGCCGACCACGTGCTGGCGACGGTGCCGGCCAACGCTCCCGCCCCGCTGTTCCTGCCGTACATCGGGGACTACATGCACATGATGGCCGTGGGGAACGCCTTCTACGGTGTCTTCAGCGCGAACAACACGCCCGACCCCGCGAACTTCCCGCAGGGCGTCACGTTCCTGCGCAACCACGACTTCACCACCAACCGGCTGCTGAACGTGGACGGCGTGACCGAGGTGCCGGTGTCGATCGACCCGTTCTTCTTCAAGCACACGGAGCTGTCGATCACGCGCCTGACCCACCTCACGCGGTTCACGCGCCTGACTCGTCTCACACCGCTCACGCGCATCACGCGGCTCACGCCGCTCACGCGCCTGACGCTCTTCACGCGGTTCACGCGGCTGACACCGCTGACGCGGCTGACGCAGCTGACGCGGTTCACGCAGCTCACGCGTTTCACGCCCATCACGCGGTTCACGCGCTTCCCTCCGGTCGTCACCCGGCCGCCGGGACCGATCGAGCCGCCCATCGAGCCGATGCCGCCCGTCACGCCGTTCGTGCGGTTCGGCAACACGCTCTTCGCGCCGGAGGACCTGGCCGTCTCACGGTTCGAGGAGCTGGCCGGCGCGGCCGACGAGCTGCAGGCGGCCGGCTTCGGAGGGTTGCACCAGCTGGTCACGGCCGATCCGCACGAGGTGGCGGCGGCCACCGGCTACTCGATGGAGGAGGCCGCGCAGCTCATCGAGCTGGCGCAGCACCTGCTGCGGACGGCGCGGCGGTGATGGTCAGCATCATCCTCCCCGCGCTCAACGAGGGCGCGATGCTGTCGATGACGGTCGACAGCATCGCGCGGCACTCGGGCACCGTGCCCCACGAGGTGCTCGTCGTGGATGACGGGTCCACCGATGGCAGCGTGGACGCGCTGCGGGCCACCCGGCCGCCCGGTGTCCGGGTGATCAGGGGTGGAGGGCTGGGGGTGGCGCGGGCGCGAAACCTCGGCGCCCGCCACGCCCGCGGCGACCGGCTCGTCTTCATGGATGCGCACTGCCGCGTCTCGCCCGGGTGGCTCGAGGCGTTCGACGAGGTGATGGCCGACCGCAGGGTGGGGATGTGCGGCCCCAGCTTCACGAAGCTCGAGACGCCCGAGCCGCGCGGGTGCGGCATGTACTGGGCGGACTACACCCTCGACCCGTGCTGGTTCGAGCCGCCCGATGGCGCGGGCGCCTACTACGTGCCCCTCACGACCGGCGCCTGCCAGGTGTTCCGGCGCGAGGCCTTCGACGCGCTCGGCCGCTACGACGCGGGGTTCACCCGCTGGGGGTTCGAGGACGTCGAGATGTGCCTGCGGACGTGGCTCCTGGGCTACCGCGTGGCCGTCCAGCCGGATGTGACCGTCGCGCACTACTTCCGCGAGGCGCGCGACAACTACGAGGTGGACGACGCCGCGGTGACCTACAACTTCCTGCGGATGGTGTACCTGCACTTCTCGCCGACGCGGATCCAGCAGGTGCGGGAGGCCGTGCGGGGCAACCCGCACGTGGCCGTTGCGCAGGATCGGCTGGCCGACAGCGATGTCTTCGACCGGCGCGCGGCGCTGCTGGCCCGGCGGGCGCACGACGACGCGTGGTTCTTCGACGAGGTCAACGGCTCGCCCGCGGCCGTCCTCTAATTCATTGACTCCGCGTCCCCATCCGTGGAAGATACGCGGCACATCATCCCGTTCGGGCACTACCGGGCTCGGCGCTCTCCTCCGTTCGTCGTCTTTGACTTGACCTCGGGAGGTTCCATGCGCGCGATCGGTTTTGCGGTCTGGCTGGTTCTGGCAGGCGCCTCGGTGGCTTTCGGGCAGGCCACCACTTCAGGGACCGGCGCCATCAACGGGCGTGTCACGGACGGCACCGGCGCCGTCATCCCCGGCGTGACTATCTCACTCTCCAGCCCGTCGCTGATGGGCGGCCGCACGGCCGTCACCGACGCCGACGGGCAGTATCGCTTCACGGCCGTCCCGCCCGGCGACTACACGGTGGTATTCGAGCTGGCGGGGTTCAGCACGGTGCGGAACGAGGGCATCCGCATCAGCGTGGGCTTCACGGGCACGGTCAACGCCCAGATGTCGCTGGCTTCTCTGGCCGAGTCCATCACGGTCACGGGGCAGTCGCCGGTGGTGGACACCGCGGCCACGCAGGTGGGCAACACCTTCGATGCCAAACAGCTGTCGGCCCTGCCGACCTCGCGCGACTATTTCTCGCTGCTGGCCGGCTCGCCGGCCGTGCAGATGAGCCGCATCGACGTGGGCGGCAGCACCAACGGCACGCAGCAGGCGTTCGTGACTTACGGCACGTCGGGCCAGGTGCGGGCGAGCATCGAGGGCCTGAATGCCACGGAGGCCACCGGCGCCTTCGGCAACTACCCGGACGTCGGCGCCATGGAGGAGGTGCAGCTGAACACTGCGGCACACTCGGCCGAGGCGTCCACGCCGGGTGTGCAGTCGCAGTTCATCAGCAAGTCGGGGGGCAACGAGTTCCGCGGCACCTACTTCGGTGGCTACTCGCCGGAGAGCTGGCAGTCGTTCAACATCAGCCAGGACCAGATCGACCGGGGCCTCCGCGCAGGCGGCGGGCTCGAGCCGCAGGACGTCAACCGCTTGTCGTCGTACCAGGACAACAACATCGGCTTCGGCGGGCATTTGGGCAAGGACAAGCTGTGGTGGTACGGGTCGTATCGCCACCAGGACATCAAGGCCCGTTTCGTGAACTACCCGGTGGGCCCCCAGCAAACGGTCCTCAACAATTACAGCCTGAAGGCCACCTACAACCTGTCGCAGAACAACAAGCTCGTCGCCTACACGCAGCCGTCGCAGAAGAAGCAGCCCCAGCGCTTCGACTCGTTCCTCCTGGGCGTGGACACGGGCATCAACACGTCCGAAGAGACGACGTGGAACCAGAACTTCTGGGCCTGGGTCCACAAGGGCGAGTGGAACGGCGTGCTCAGCGACAACGCGTTCGCCGAGATCCGCGGCGGGCAGTACGGCTACAACTGGGACAACGGCGTCAACGGGACCGGGCTGCGGTACGAGGACATCGGCAACAACCTCATCACCGGGCGCAACCGCAACTGGCGCCGCGAGCGCCGACGCGACCAGGTGCTCGGGACGCTGAGCCTCTTCAAGAGCACCGGCTTCGGCGACCACAACCTCAAGGTCGGCGGCGAGGTGTTCCACGAGATCGTCAACGACATCTACATCGACGGCTACGAGGAAGACATCGTACACGTGCTGCAGAACGGCTCCCCGCTGGACATCATCATCTTCGAGGCGCCGAACAAGTCCCAGAACGGGCTCTGGACCTACGGGACGTTCGTGAACGACACCTGGCGTGCCAGCGACCGGGTCACGCTCAACCTCGGCGTGCGCTTCGACCGGTACCGCGCGTTCCTGCCCCAGCAGGTGCACGACGCCGGCCGCTTCAACCCGGCGCCGGTCGAGTTCGCCGAGAAGGACAACGTCGTCGATTTCAACCTCTTCGCGCCGCGCCTGGGCATCACCTACGACCTCCGAGGAAACGGCCGGACGGTGGCCAAGTTCAACTACGGCACCTACTGGTGGAACCCCGGCGCCGACTTCCTGTTCAATGTCAACGAGAACTCGAACGCGTGGTGGCGGCGCTATCGCTGGACGGATCGCAACGCCGACGGCCGCTGGAACCCGGGCGAGGAAGGGACGCTCGTCTCGAGCCGCGGCGGCCTGGCGCTCGAGTCCCTGGACCCGGACCTGAAGAACACGCGGACCAACGAGATCGCGGCCTTCCTGGAGCACGAGCTGATGGCGAACTTCGGCGTGCGCGTCGGCTACGTCTGGCGCGGGCAGCGCGATCAGTACGCGCGCATCAACGCCGCGCAGCCGTACGAGGCGTTCACCGTGCCGGTGAGCGTGCCGGATCCCGGCCCCGACGGTCGCGTCGGCACGAGCGACGACGGGGCGGCGATCGCCGCGTTCGACCTGGCGCCCGAGTTCCGCGGGCTTCGCCCGGTGAACCTCACGACCAACGTGCGGAACGGCAACGCCGACTTCCACACCTTCGAGATCACGGGCACCAAGCGCATGAGCAACAGCTGGAGCCTGATGGCCTCCTACGGCTACACGAAGAGCTTCGACAACGGCAACACCGCCTACCAGGGCAACTCCGTGCGCAACAACGCCCTGCCGGCCACGCCGAACGACGAGATCAACACCAACGCAGGACGCCACGAGTACAGCCGCCAGAACATCAAGCTGAACGGCACCTGGAACACGCCGTGGTGGGACATCACCGTCTCGCCGATGCTGCGCTACCAGCAGGGCTTCCCGTTCGGCCGCACGTTCGCGGCGAACCTGAGCTACGGTAGCGTCCGCTTCCTGGCCGAGCCCCTGGGCACCCAGCGCCAGGACGACATCGTCATCACCGACCTGCGCGTCGAAAAGACCGTTCGGTTCGCGAACCGCCGCGACCTGTCGGTATTCTTCGACCTCTACAACATGTTCAACTCGAACCCCGCGCAGAACCTGCAGTGGAGCTCGGGCACGGCCTACGACCGGCCGCTGAGCGTGGTGCCCCCGCGCCTGGCGCGGATCGGCGCCAAGTTGAACTTCTGATTTGGAAAGACCGTTCGTCAGCGAGTAAGCGAGAGGGCCTGTGGAAATGTGGGCTCATTTCCACAGGCTCTTCGTGTCTCAGCACGTTGCGACGGGCACGCGGACCCTTTCAATGCCCCAACCATGGAGGGCCTCTCAGAATCGAGAGGCGCGTACCCAGTGGTCCGCGCGCGCCCAGCTCTTTTCGAGGTCCTCGTCCACGGCCGGGTCCGGCTTGCCCTGCGCAATCAGCGCCTGCTGCAGCCCGATGAGCGACCAGCCATTGTGCGGATGGTCGTCCAGCTCCTCCCGGTACACCTTCTCGGCGTCCGCGTGGCGGCCGGCCTCGATGAGCGCCGCGCCCAGCCAGTGGCGAGCCGTGAAGGGCAGCGGCTCCGGCTCGTCGTACTCCAGCTCGTCGTCCAGCTGCACGGCCTTTTCGAAGGCCGCGATGGCGCCCGGCAGGTCCTTCTCCACGCGCAGGATCTCGCCCTCCAGGATGCCGACCAGCAGGCCCAGCAGCCGCTTCGCCGGGTGCTGGCGGAACTCCTGCGTGGAGGTCTCGGCCGTCTTGCGCACGCGTCCGAGATAGAGCTTCGCGAAGTCCACGTCCCCCATCTTCAGCCGCGCGTAGCCCTGTGAGAAGTCCCAGGCGCCGGCGGGGATGTCGCGCTCGGGCCGCTTCGTCACCTCGATGACCTCGTCGAAGCGCCCGAAGCGGATCAGCGTGAGCACGTGGTACATCGAGTCGCCCGTGCGCTTGGCGTAGTCCTTGCCCGCCTGGACGGCGATGGCGCCCTGCCCGTCCATCGAGGCCGCGTAGAGCAGCATGTGCAGGTTGTGGTCGGGGTAGATGGCGAAGCCCTCGCCGATGTCGGCCTTCAGGTCCGAGTGCCAGGCGTCCAGGTTCGCGCGCACCGAGTCGGCCCAGCGGCCCACCTCGTTCCACGTGTGCGATGGCATGTGCTGGATGTGGCTGGCGCCGGGAATGGACTTGCCCAGGAACTCGGCGCAGCTCTCGGCCAGGTCGGGCCGCACCGTCGACTCGGTGGCGTGCACGTAGAGGTGGCACGCGCCGGGGTGCTGCTTGTCCTTCGCGAGCACGGACTCGAGCACGGCGTGCAGCCGCTTGATGTTCGGGGCGTTCACGTCGCGGCGCCCGCGGCGCGGCTCGAGCAGGAACAGCGCGTCGCCATAGAGCGTCACCGCGTCCAGGTCGTTCGGGTACTTCTCGGCCAGCTTCCGCATCGACTCGGCGTAGGCCTCGTCCTGCTGCCGGCGCGTCTTCGGGTCGAACTTCTCGACGTAGCGCGGCGCGAGGGCGTCGATGAAGTCGCGCTCCACAGGCGTGGCGGACGCCTTGAGGCTGATGGCCTTCTGGATGGCATAGAAGGCAAACGGTGACTGCTCGGCCGGCATCGGGCCGTTCAGGTACGAGCCCCACGCCCACGCCTCGCCCCAGTAGCAGATGGCGCAGCCCGGGTCGCGCTTCCAGGCTTCCCGGAACGAGCGCACGGCGTCGAGCCGCGCGAAGGCGTACATCATCTGGAAGCCCTGGTCGAAGAACTGCTGGGCTTCCCGGTTCTTCGAAGAGATGGGGCGATGAAAGGTGCCGAGGGCGGGTGTGAGGAGCGAAATGGGGTCGGCGACGTATTTGGGGAGCGGGCCCGGATCGGGAGCGGCCACCGGCTGGGCGCCGGCCGCCGCGGCGCTGATGAGACAGCAACAACAGATCGCGAGCGCGACGAAGCAACGGACGGTGTTGGCCACGTGTTCCCCCTGGGGTCGAGGACCCGGCAATACGAGACGGTTGCCCATCATACAGGGCCGGTCCGACGTATCCTAACGGCGGCTTCCGCGATGACCGACACGCCCCAGAGACCTCCCGGCACCCGGCGCGCCGCGTTCGACCGGCTCGTCCTGCCGCTGGCGCCCGCCCTCTATCGAACCGCCCGGCGCATGACGCGCCGCGCGGACGAGGCGTCCGGGATTGCCTGCGACACCGTGGTCCGCGCGTGGCGGGCGTTCGACGAGGAATTGACCGGTCGCGATGCCCGAGGCTGGCTGTTCGGCGAGCTGTGGCGCACGCTGCTGGAGTTCTGGCAGCGGCAGGGAAGGACGCTCTCCCCACCGGACCCCCGGAGCGCCGACGACATCCTGGGCGCCGTCATCGAGGGCGACGCAGACGAGTTGGACCGCGCAATCCTGTCGCGCCTCGACGCCTCGCCCGATGTCGACGTGTCGCTGCGCCAGCTGCCCAAGGCCGAGCGCTTCGCCGTGCTGCTGGTGGATGTGGAGGACTTCCCGTACGAGGAGGCTGCACGCGCGCTCGGATGTGACGTGGCCACGCTCGCCGCCCGGCTCCTCGCCGGCCGCGCCAGGCTGTGCGCGCACCTCGTGGATTACACCCGCCGCACGAGCGGCGTGCACGAGTCGCTGCCATGAGCGACCACTCCCTCACGCGCCTGCAGGATGCGCTGGATGGCCGGCTGCCGGCGGCGGAGCGGGCCGTGGTGGCCGCGCACCTCGAGGTCTGCGAGCCCTGCCGCCGCCGCGAGCGGGCGCTGCGATGGACGAAGGTGCGGCTCGCCGGAGCCGCCGACGCACTGCCGGTGCCGGGTGACCTGGCGCAGCAGCTGGCGCGCGCGCTGGACGCGGCCGAAGCCGCAGGCGGAGGCCCGGCCGACCCGCCGCGGCCCGGCTGGTTCACGCGCTGGAGGCGATAGGACCGCCGCGGTCCTCCCGCCCCCGGGGAAGGACCTACTCCGAGATGGTGACGTGGTTGATCACGATCTCCTTCAGCGGCCGGTCCTGTGGGCCCGTGGCCGTCTTGCCGATGGCGTTCACGACGTCGATGCCTTCCACGACCTCGCCGAAGATGGCGTGCTTGCCGTCGAGCCACGGCGTGGGCGCGAGCGTGATGAAGAACTGCGACCCGTTGGTGTTGGGGCCGGCGTTGGCCATCGACAGCAGCCCGGCCTTGTCGTGCCGGAGGCCCGGACCGAACTCGTCCGCGAAGCGGTAGCCGGGGCCGCCGCGGCCGGAGCCCTCCGGGCAGCCGCCCTGGATCATGAAGCCGTCGATCACGCGATGGAAAACGAGGCCGTCGTAGAACGGGCGCGACGTGGCCTTGCCGGTCTTCGGGTCGGTCCACTCCTTCGAGCCGTTGGCGAGCCCGGCGAAGTTGGCGACGGTGTTCGGCGCCTCGTCGTCGAAGAGGCGGACCTTGAACGTGCCGGCGGAGGTGTCGAACGTGGCGTGCATCATCAGGGGATCCTAGCAGGGCCGCGCGTCGCGCGGAAGGACGGACCGCGCGCGTCGCCCACGCATGGGCCAGGGCCGCTCGCGGTGAGGCCGCACGTTGCGCGGTGGGAAGGTAGAATGCACGCCAATGAGCTCTCGTGCCGCCTCGCTCCTGCTGGCAGCCGTCCTCCTGTGCCGCCCAGCGGCGTCAGCAGGGGATCAGCCGAACCGCCTCAGCGCCCTCAGCGAGTCCTCTGGCGGCGGGGGCGTCGAAGTGAAGGGGCAGGTGGCCCTCGACATCGGCGGTGCCCGCGTGCCGAAGCGCTTCGTGCTGCGCTATCCGTCGGATCGGGCGCGCTGGAACGGCTCGCTCGTCATCGGCGCGCACGGCGGGTCGGGCGGGAACAACTTCGATCCGACGGGAAAGGTGATCGGCACCGACGAGACGGCGCTCGACGACGTCATCGGCCGGCATGCGACAGCTGGCGGGTTCGCCTACGCGAGCGTGGATCGGGACGGCGCCATCGGTGCACGCGGCGGCCTCGTGCTCACCAGCCAGTTCGCCGACCTGGTGTCCTCGGAGGTCTCGACACGGCTCGGGCGCGCGCCCTCGCGCCTCTACCTCGTCGGCCTCTCGATGGGCGGCGGTATCACGCGCGTCGCCGCGGAGGATCCCGCAAGAAAGTACGCGGGCACGCTCATCATCGCCGGCGCCGGAGGCGACCTGCCCACGCGCACGGCGCGCCAGCAGCAGCTGGCCACGCTGTGGCCGGGCGTGGACCCGAAGCGGAACCCGGGCCTGGCCGACACCGACCCGCGAGTCGTGGCCTTCGCCGAGGCCATCGGGACACCCGTCGCGGCGCGCCGGCTCTGGCCCTACACGGCCGGCAATGCGGTAAGCGCCGCCTCGCGCCCGCCGCAGCCTGCCGGCGAGAACTCCACCGGGAAGATCTTCGTGCCGACCATCGAGGTGGTGGGGACGTGGGACGACTTCGTGCTGAAGGAGCTGCTGGCCTACCGCCGCCGGGTGGACCCGCGGTCACTCCACCGCCTCTACCAGGTGGACGGTGTCTGGCACATGTCGGGCGATGACGATGGCGTGCAGTCGTTCATGTACATCGCGACACGCATGGGGCTCGATCCCGACGTCGCGAGGGCGATGGGCGAGGGGCCGTCCTACCTGCCCACGGTGCGCGAGGCCTTCGACCGCCTGGTGCGGTGGGTGGAGCACCGCGAGCCGCCTCCGTCGAGCCAGACGGTCAAGCCGGGGCAGCGCCTGCGCTGACGAAGACAGAGACCACGAAGACACGAAGGGAACCACGACGAACACGAAGCCTGGTGGGGACGGGTCCTGAGATTCCGTCTTCCCCAGGAGACTTCGTGGCCGTCTTCGTGTCCTTCGTGCCTTGTGGTTTCCGTCGGCGTCCTTCGCGCGTGACCGTGAATGGGCCGCTATCCGAACGTAATCCCCTGCGCGAGCGGGAGGTTCGTGGACCAGTTCACCGTGTTGGTCTGCCGCCGCATGTAGGCCTTCCACGCGTCCGAGCCGGACTCGCGGCCGCCTCCGGTTTCCTTCTCACCCCCGAACGCGCCGCCAATCTCCGCGCCCGAGGTGCCGATGTTCACGTTCGCGATGCCGCAGTCCGACCCGTGAGCGGACAGGAACTCCTCGGCCGCGCGCATGCCCTCGGTGAAGATGGCGCTCGACAGGCCCTGCGGCACGTCGTTGTGCATCGCCAGCGCGTCCTCGAAGCGCTCGTACTCGAGCACGTAGAGGATGGGCGCGAAGGTCTCGTGCTTCACGATGTCGGTCTGCGCCGGCATGCGGACGATGGTGGGCTCCACGAAGTGGGGGCCGATGTCGGGTCGGCGCTTGCCGCCGCAGAGCACCTGGCCGCCCTCCGCGACCGCCTGGGCCAGCGCCTTCTCCATCTGATCCACCGCCTGCGCGTTGACCAGCGGGCCCATGAGCGTGCCCTCCGCCAGCGGGTCGCCGATCTTCACCTGGCCGTAGGCCTTGACGAGTCGATCGGTCAGCGCGGTGCTGATGCTCCTGTGCGCGATGATGCGCCGCGTGGACGTGCAGCGCTGCCCGGCCGTGCCGACCGCGCCGAAGAGGATGGCGCGCACGGCCATGTCGAGGTTCGCGTCGCCGGTGACGATGATGGCGTTGTTCCCGCCGAGCTCGAGGATGGCCTTGCCGAAGCGCGCGGCCACGGCCTGCGCGACGTGCCGGCCGACGGCGGTTGAGCCCGTGAACGAGATGAGCGGCAGCCGCGCGTCCTGGATCATCGCCTCGCCGATGGTGCGGCCGGAGCCGACCGCCAGCGTGAAGATTCCGGTCAGCCCGTGGTCGGCCATGACGCGGTTGGCGATGTGCTGCACGGCAATGGCGGTGAGCGGCGTGGGCTCGGCGGGCTTCCAGATCACCGTGTCGCCGCAGACGGCGGCGATGGCCGCGTTCCACGACCACACGGCGACGGGGAAGTTGAAGGCCGAGATGACGCCGACGGGCCCCAGCGGGTGCCACTGTTCCATCATGCGGTGTCCAGGGCGCTCGGAGGCGATGGTGAGTCCGTAGAGCTGCCGCGACAACCCGACCGCGAAGTCGCAGATGTCGATCATCTCCTGCACCTCGCCGTGGCCTTCCGCGCGGATCTTGCCCATCTCGAGCGACACCAGGTCGCCGAGCGGCTCCTTCATCTCGCGGAGCGCCTGGCCGAGATCGCGCACCACCTCGCCTCGCTTGGGTGCGGGCACGTCGCGCCAGCTGCGGAACGAGGCGGCGGAGGTCGTGGCGACCCGATCGTACGCGGACGGGCTGGCCAGCATCACCGTGGCAATCGCCTCGCCGGTGGTGGGGTTGAAGGATGTCAGCTTGTGGCCGTCGGGCTCGGCAATCCACCCGTCGGGGCCGGTGCACGCACCGGGGTTCAGCGATTCCAGGGAGAGCTTCGAGAGGAGGGATGAAGGAGTCACGGGAATAGTCTATCGGGATCAGGGATCAGGGATCAGGGAGCAGGGATCAGGGATCAGGGATCCGGGGATCAGGGATCAGGGAGCAGGAATCAGGGGGCAGGGATCAGGGATCAGGGATCAGGGGGCAGGGATCAGGGATCAGGGATCAGGGGTCAGAGGGTAAGGGGGGCCGAGTCGGTTCCTGGTTGCTGGCCAACTCCGTTTCCTGCCGCCCTGCCGCTCCGGTCCCCTTGATGCCGACTGTCCCCCACCCCTGCCCTCGGGCCCCCCCCCCCCGCCCCCC
>JADZCN010000113.1 GCA_020851565.1 Acidobacteriota bacterium
ACCGCTCGTGCGCGCCGGCGTACGCTTCGTCGACGGCGTGCAGGAGAAACCGAAGACCGCTGCTGGAGAGGTGAAGGAGAACGCCGCCTAACTCACGCGGGCGATCCACAACATTTGACAATATCTCCATATCCGCAGGTGTATACCGCTGTCCCTGGCGAGTTCATGGCACAGTGGCAGGTAGCCGTTGGTCGTCTGATGTACCTCCGCGACGTCGCTAAGAAGCACTGCGATGACCTTTAGTCTTAGCCGCTCGTTGCCGTTGGACTCGATAGTGTGGATGGGCCTTCTCGTGGTACTCCCCGCACTTCCGACAATAGAAGTGGGTGATGGGTTGGGCGTACTTGGTCTTAGCCACGGCGTGACCTCCGAAACGGCAACCGCGCTTGACGCGGCCGACGCGGGGTGCGATGCAAAGGCAGCGGCCCCTTCCGATGCCTCAGCAGGATGCTATCGCCGCCCCGAACATGTCCGCGTTCTTCCGGTTGTTGTGCCGGAAGGTGAACTC
The DNA here is from genome assembly GCA_020851565.1 of Acidobacteriota bacterium. Taxonomy (GTDB): domain Bacteria; phylum Acidobacteriota; class Vicinamibacteria; order Vicinamibacterales; family UBA2999; genus VFZN01. The sequence continues at coordinate 509 of JADZCN010000113.1, forward strand.
GTTCAGGTAGAGCGGCAGGTACTTGCGCGAGACGTTGTGATACGTGCCCATCACGCCGCGCTTCAGCAGGGACCAGAACGACTCCATGCTGTTGGTGTGGACGATGCCGCGCACGTATTCGTCCCGGCTGTGACGGATAACCTGATGGCGGTACCCGCCTTCGCTGAGGGTCATGTAGCCACCATGCTCGTCGGTCGCCAGCAAGCGCACGCTCTGGCTCACGGTTTCCTCGACGAAGCCGGTCAGCGTGCGCTCGTCGGTGCGCTCGATGATGCGGCAGACCACGTTGCCCTTGCGGGAGATCGCCCCGATGACGCCCGTCTTGCCGGTGGTCAGCCCGCCGCCCCCGCCCTGGCTCTTCTTGCGGGCGTGCCGGTTCTTGTCCTTGCCGCCGATGTAGGTTTCATCAACCTCCACTACGCCCATCAGCTTGACGAAGGTTGGATCGGCCAGTCCGGCGCGGAGCCGGTGGGCCATGTACCACGCGGTACGGTAGCTGCCCATCCCAAGCATCCGCTGAATCTGCAAGGCGCTCATGCCCTTCTTGGACTGGAGCATCAGGTACAGCACCTTGAACCACGTCTTCAGCGGGTAGTTGGTGTTCTCGAAAATGGTCCCGACGTAGAGGGAGAACCGATAGCCGGTCTTGCTGGCCTTCAGGCACTTCTCGGACTTGCAGAGCCAGTTGAACGGCCGCGCCTTCAGGGCGTAGACCTTCTCATTGCCGCACCGGGGGCAAGTGACGCCCTTCGGCCAGCGGCGGGCGGCCAGATACGCCTTGGCGTCGGCATCGGTCGGGAACATCCGGTCCACGTCGGCCAGGGTGCGCGGGGAGAAGTTCGCCATGCCTGAGAGTCTATCGAGGATGCGGTGTCAAGTCAAGCATAATCCCCACGTGGGGACCGGGCGACACCCTCTTCTTCACCCGCATCGGCGCCCGGGGGCTGTCGCGGGTGAAGGTCGATGCCGGCGAGGCCCAGCCGGTCACGGCCCTCGACACGAACGAGCTGCACCACTCGTGGCCACAGGTGATTGGCGGCGGGCGGGCCCTGCTGCACACCGCCTGGAACAATAGCGGTTTCGACGGGGCGCGCATCCTCGTGCGGCCCATCACGGGTGGAGAACCCACCGTCCTGGTCGAAGGGGCCAGTCACGCTCGCGTGGTCCGGGCGCGTGGCGGATCGGCGTACCTCGTGTACGCACGGGCCGAGGGCGTGCTGGCGGCGCCGTTCGACGAGGAGACCCTGCGCGTCGCGGGCGCCGCCGTGCCGGTGCAGCACGCCATTCAGACCAACCTCTCTGGCGGCGCCCATTTCAGCGTGTCGGACACGGGCCTGCTCGCCTACGTCCAGGGGACGATGAACGAGCTGGACAAGACGCTCGTATGGGTGGACCCAACCGGGGCCGCCACCGACATCGCCACCATCACCGGCTTGAGTTTCAACTACCGCCTGTCGCCGGACGGCAGGCGCATCGTCCGGCCGAACACGTCGGGTGGCGATCGCGACCTGTGGGTGGACGACCTGGAAGGGCGCGGCCCGCCACGACGGCTGACGTTCGGCGGCGTGCACAACACGCCCATCTGGACGCCGGACGGCAGCCGCGTCATCTACGCGTCTGGTGTTCCGCGGGGGAACCTGTTCTGGAAGGCCGCTGATGGCAGCGGCGCCGAGGAGCGCCTGTCGTCCAGCGCGCATGCGCAGATGCCCGGATCCGTATCGCCCGACGGCGGCACGCTGGCTTATACCCAGATCGCGGGCGACCAGCAGCCGCCCGACATCTGGCTGATGTCACTGCGGGAGCCCCGAGAGGTACGCCGCTTCGTCAGCACGCCCCTGGCCGACATCCGGCCCACCTTCTCGCCCGATGGGCGCTGGCTCGCGTACAGCTCGAATGTGTCGGGACGCTTCGAGGTCTACGTGACGTCGTTGCCCGATGGCGATCGGCAGATACCCGTGTCGAATGGCGGCGGCTACCTGCCCCTCTGGTCTCGAGACGGGCGCGAGCTCTACTACCGCACGACCTCAACTGAGTCGATCACCGGCAACGTGATGGCCGCGACGTTCGACGCGGACGCGCCCGAGCCGGTGCGCGGCACGCGCCCGCTCTTCGCGGCGCCCTACCAGGGCGACGGCGGCGTGGCGCCGGATGGCCGCTTCCTCTACCTCCAGCCCACTCCGCAGGTGTCGACGGCACGCGTCATCCACGTCGTCGTCAACTGGACCGACGAGCTCGCGGCCATCGTGCAGGGACGTTGAAGGCCCGTGCGGCGCGCACGGCCGGGTGTCACCGCGTGCCGGAGGCCACCCTCAGGTCAATCGACGCGACCGTCTTCTCCCACGCCATCGTCAGCGTGGCGGCACCGTCGGTGACGTTCACGAACCCGACGGTGAACTGTTCCACGGACTCGTTCGTGGTGCGCACCGTCATGGGCGCGCGCAGCACGTCGAACTTCGAGTCGTAGTTGTACGCGCCGAACAGGTTCACCTTGTCGTTCGGGTCGTACTTCTCCTGGCGCGTCTGGGTGTTGAGCACCAGCGTCCACGCGCCGGGCTCGAGATCCACGAACACGTTGTAGACGCCCGGCTCGACGGTCTTGCCGCCGATCATGAGGGGCACCTGCGTCGTGAGCTTCGTGGTGTCGTTGGCGCCCGCGCGCCAGATGGCCGATCCGTCCATCACCTGCTTGCCGTACTCGGCGCCCGAGCCGAAGATGTCCTTCCGCCCGCGCAGGAGCGGGCGGCCGTAGTCCACGACGATCCACTTGCCATCCTTGTACCGCTGACCGTCCGCCGTCTTCTCCCACGTGCCGCCCACCTGGACGGAGGCCTGTCCCGCCGGGGACGCAGGCAGCTTCACGCCGGGGACGCCCTGCGCGAGCGCGACAGCGCCCATCGCCGCGCCGAGCACGACCATCGAGAACAGGTGATTCACACGCATGGGGACCTCCCTGAGAACCCTGCCAGTCTATCGCGTTCCGCAGTCTGCCGACCGGGCGCGGCGCAGCTCAGGTATGATGCCGACCCACGCTGGGACATCGTCATGCAATACGCCATCCGCACCGTGACCGCGCTGCTCCTGCTCGCCCTGCCCACGCTCGCCTCTGCCGACACCATCGCCGGCCGGTGGAAGCTGCTCGCCGCCGAGGATCTGCGCGCCGACGGTACCGTGGCGCGCCTCCCCTGGGGCGCGCATCCCGTCGGCACCATCGTCGTCGAGAGCGGGCACTGCTACCTGCAGATCATGTCGGGCGACGTGCCCTCCTTCCCCGCGGGCGCCACGCCAATCGGGGAGCAGATGAAGGCCACGCTCCTCAGCAGCTACATCGCATATAGCGGGCCGTGCGTGGTCGACGAGGCAAAGGGCAGCGTGACGCTGAAGGTGGAGGCCGCGTGGCGGCCGGACTACGTGGGCACCGAGCAGGTCAGGTACTTCCGGTTCGAGAACGGTCGTCTGCTCTTCGGGCCCGCGCAGGGCTCCATTCGCGCCGGGGACGAGCGATGGACGCGCCGGCTGACGCTCGAGCGGGCGGGTCCGGCTCCCCGCTGACACCGGGCATTCAACCGCCGATTTCGTGCGCACGATCCGGATCGGCCGCGCCCGCGGACGCGCGATAGGATGGCGCCATGCACATCGGACAGACGCCGCTCATCCGCCTGGAACGCGTCATCCCCAACAACGGCGTCGAGATCTGGGTGAAGTGGGAGGGGGCCAACCCCACCGGCAGCATGAAGGACCGCATGGCGCTCTCGATGGTCCAGGGCGCGGTGGATCGCGGCCAGCTCCGTCCCGGCGGACGCGTCGTGGAGTACACGGGCGGCAGCACCGGCAGCTCGCTCGCCATGGTGTGCGCTGCGCTCGGCTACCAGGCGCACTTCGTCTCGTCCGACGCCTTCGCCGAGGAGAAGCTGCAGACGATGCGGGCGTTCGGTGCGCAGCTCGAGGTGCTGCCGAGCGAGGGCGGCAAGATCACGCCGGGGCTCATCCAGGCCATCGTCGCGCGGGCGCGGGAGCTCGCCGGGGAACCCGATACCTTCTGGACCGATCAGTTCAACAACAAGGACAATCCGGCCGGCTATCGCGCCATGGCCGCCGAGACGCTGGCAGTGCTCGGCGGGCGCCTCGACGAGTTCGTCATGATGGTGGGCACGGCCGGCTGCTTCTCCGGCAATGCCGAGGTCTTCAAGGCGAAGGTGCCGGGGGTGCGGTGCATCGCGGGAGAGCCGGCCGCCAGCCGGGCGCTGACGACGAGCGGGCCCTTCAGTGGTCATCGCATCGAGGGCACGGGTCCCGGCTTCGCGCCGGCGAACTATCGCGCCGACCTGGCGGACGCCGTCGTAGCGGTCACCGACGCCGACGCCTACGAGACGGCGCGCCGGCTGGCGCGCGAGGAGGGCATCTTCGGCGGCATCTCGTCCGGCGCCAACGTGTGGATTGCCCTCGAGCGCGCGAAGCAGCTTCCCGCCGGGGCGCGCATCGTCACCACAGTGTGCGATTCGGGGCTGAAGTACCTCGCCGGCGAGCTGTACCGCTGATGAATGTCTTCCTGTTCCTGCAGCCTGGTCCTGACTCCTGGATCTGTTCCTGATGTAGAATTCCCCGCCCTCACCGATCGAGGCACCGGCAACTCGTTTCCGCGAAAGGACGGGCGCATGCCCGCTGTCTCCCGGCGACACTCGATCCAGGCCCTGATCTCGGCGGTCGGCTTCCGCGGCATCCAGGTTCGTACCGCCGCGGTGAAGGCATTCGGCGAGCGTCCTGCCGATCTGAAAGACCTGCTCGCCCAACACGGGCTGACCTTCGTCGCGCTGTCCAGCGGGAACATCGGCCTCGACCCGGCGCGCGCCGGCGATGAGCTCGCGCTGCATGCGAAGCACGCGCGCTTCCTGCGCGACTGCGGGGGCCTCTATCTCCAGGTCATCGACTCGCGCCCGTCCGGGGCCGTATCCGCCACGGATTATGCGGCTATGGGTCGTCGCCTGACTGCGCTCGGGAAGCGGACGGCGGATCTGGGCGTTCCGCTCGGCTATCACCACCACATGGGCAGCCCAGGCGCTCGCTGAGGTGCGCTTCCATGGCTGGATCGTCGTCGAGCTGGACGCCGTCCCGGATCGCACGGACACCCCGAAGCAGTGCGCCGAGGCGAATCGCGACTACCTCACGAAGACGCTGGGACTGGCGCTCTAGAGGAGCAGGACGCAGAAGGCACAAGGGCAGGGTCACATGAATCGACGCGAGTGGCTGCGACGAGTGAGCGCCGCAGCGGCCATGCCGCTGCTCGGCGGCTCGCTGCCGGCGGAACTGGCCGCGTGGGGACGCGAGGTGCATGCCGCGGTTGCGGCCCAGGGGACCGTCGCCAGCTTCGACGCCGGCACGATGCGGCTTCTTGGCGCCGTGTGCGAGCGAATCATTCCGGCAGACGAGACGCCAGGGGCGATGGCGGCTGGCGTCCCGAGCTTCATCGATCACATGCTCGCCAACTGGTACGACGCGACGGAACGTGTTCGCGTGCTGGCGGGCCTGGAGGAACTCGAGAGCCGGTCGCGTGCCCGCACCGGACGCGCCTTCGCCGACGCATCCGGGGGAGAACAGGATGCATGGCTCCTCGAGCTGGACGGGCAGCGCGCGACGAGCTGGTTCGGTACGGTGAAGTACCTCACCATCTGGGGCTACTACACCTCGGAAGCCGGCGTCCGGCAGGAGCTGGGGCAGGGCGCCGCGCCTGGACGCTACGACGGCTGCGCGCCCTACACGCCGCGCACGCGCTCGACCTCGCAGCCCGAGGCGGAGCGTGCCAAGCCCGGGGGGGCGCATGCCGCAGACTGACTCACGTACGTTCGATGCCATCGTCGTGGGCTCGGGCATGACCGGCGGCTGGGCCGCGAAGGAGCTGACCGAGCTCGGTCTGCGCACACTCGTACTGGACGCCGGGCGTCCGCTCGTCCCGGCAGACGACTACTCGGAGCATCGCCAGGTGTGGGAGCTGCCGTTCCGCGGCCTCGGCGATCGTCGCTACGTCGAGGCGCATCAGCCCGTGCAGCGGAAGTCGGTCACCTTCGACGAGTGGAGCCATCGCTTCTGGACCGACGACGTGGAGAATCCGTACACCACGCCGAAGGACAAGCCCTTCGACTGGTTCCGCGCGCGGCAGGTGGGCGGCAAGTCCACGATCTGGGGCCGCCAGGTGTATCGCTGGGGCGATCTGGACTTCGAGGCCAACGCGCGCGACGGCATCGCCGTGGACTGGCCAATCCGCTACGCCGACCTCGCGCCCTGGTACGACTACGTGGAGGCGTTCATCGGCGTGAGCGGCCGGAAGGAGGGGCTGGCGCACCTGCCCGATGGCCCGTTCCTGCCACCGATGCCGTTCAATTGCGTCGAGGCGCACGTCGCGAGCCGCATCGGCGCGGCGTTTCCGGGCGAGCGGATCATGACCATCGGGCGCGCGGCGGTCCTGACCGTGCCGCACAACGGCCGCGCCGCGTGCCACTACTGCGGGCCGTGCCATCGCGGCTGCGTGACGCGGTCCTACTTCAGCGCGCCCAACGCGACCCTGCCGGCAGCGGCGGCCACGGGACGCATGACGCTGCGGCCGTTCAGCGTGGTGCGACACCTGTCCGTCGATCGCACGACGAGGAAGGTGTCTGGCGTCCACGTGATCGACGCACGGACGCGTGAGTCGCTCGAGTTCCGCGCCCGAGTCGTCTTCCTGTGCGCGTCGGCGCTCGAGAGCGCGCGGCTCCTGCTCAACTCGAAGGCTCCCGATGCGCCGAACGGCCTCGCCAACTCGAGCGACCAGGTCGGTCGCAACGTGATGGACCACATCAAGTGGGGCGGCGCCGACGGCGAGTTCGACGGATGGACCGACAAGACGACGATCGGCAACCGGCCGAACGGTATCTACGTGCCGCGCTTCCGGAACGTGACGACCCGCCACCCGGATTTCGTCCGGGGGTTCGGCTTCCAGGGCCGAGCCGTGCGGCAGGGTTGGCAGGCACGCGTGTCCACGCCCGGTATTGGCCGCCTTCTCAAGCAGCGCCTGACGGACCTCGGCCCCTGGGTGATGTCGCTGAACGGATTCGGCGAGATGCTGCCGGATGGGCGCAACCGTTGCACCCTGGATCCAACGCTGGTCGACGCGTGGGGAGTTCCCGTCCTCCACATTGACTGCGCCTGGGGCCCGAACGAGCTCGCCCTTCACAAGGACATGAACGTCACGGCGGCCGAGATGCTGGCCAGCGCAGGCGCGAAGAACATCGAGCCGAGCCGCCGCATCAGCACGCCCGGCAACACCAATCATGAGATGGGAACGGCGCGCATGGGTCGCGACCCGAAGACCTCGGTGCTGAACCGCTGGAACCAGGCGTGGGACGCACCCAATCTCTTCGTCACCGATGGCGCGTGCATGACATCGAGCGGCTGCCAGAACCCCTCGCTCACCTACATGGCGCTGACGGCCCGTGCCTGCCACTACGCGGTCGAGCAAATGCGGACCGGCAACCTCTGAGGTCGTTCCGGCCAAGGGGAGGTGGGGGCTAACCGGCAGATGTCAAGTGCGGTTGACACCCTACATCGAGCATCATAGCATCAATTCGTGCGCACCACGATGACACTGGAGAAGGACGTCGCCGCGCGCCTCGAGCGGCTCGCGCGGCAGCGCCGGCAGCCGATGAAGGCCGTGGTGAACGAGGTGCTGCGTGCCGGGCTCGCGGAAGTCGAGCGGCCGGTTGCCCCGCGTGCGCCCTTCAGGACCGCCGGCTTCGACCTCGGGCCCAGCCTCGCGGGCAGCCTGGATGACGTCGAGGGCGTGCTCGCACGCGTCGAGGGCGAGGCACACCGGTGATTCTGGTCGACGCGAACCTGTTGCTGTACGCGGCCAACCACGCCGCGCCGGAGCACGAGGCGGCGCGTGCGTGGCTCGATGACCGGCTCTCGGGCCCCACCCGCGTCGGGTTGCCGTGGCCGTCACTGCTGGCGTTCGTGCGCCTGGCGACCAATCCGCTCGTCGTGCGCCGGCCGGTCTCGATGGCTGCGGCATGGGGACAGGTCGACGAATGGCTCGGGGCGGACGTGGCGTGGGTGCCGACTCCAACGGAACAGCACCGCAGGGTGCTGGCCGGCTTCTGCCAGGCGCCGTGGATGACCTCGCGGCTCGTGCCCGACGCGCACCTGGCGGCGCTGGCCATCGAGCATGGGCTGACCCTGTGTTCCACCGACGGCGACTTCGCCCGCTTTCCGGATCTCGACTGGCGCAATCCGCTGGCCGCCGGCTAGTCAACGAGAGCGAGCTGCGTCGATGCCGCAGTGCAGATTGCCGCGGGGCTCTCGGCCCGCACGGCCGGCGTTATCGCGTGCCGAGGACCGACGTCAGAAGCGTGTGACCTTGGACCGGACCGTGGCCGGGGCGCCGCTGGTCAGGTCGCCGGGCTTCACGCCGCGAAACGCATTCTCGGCGGCGGCGCCGTCAGCCGCGGCCTTCGTCACCGCCGTCACGAGCGCCTCGTAGGCGTCGGCACTTCCAGCGGATAACTTCAGTTCGATCAGTCCGTCCGACGCGATCGCATTGACCGAGTTGCCGCCGGTCAGGTTGGTGATCTGGAAACTGCCGGCCGGCAACGCCTCTTGAATGAGCAGGACGGCCCGCGCGGCGGCATGCAGGGCACTGACGCGTCCGTAGGCACCGAAACTGTGGCCCCCGGGTCCCTGGAACTCGACGCGCACCCCTCCTGACTGCTGGGCAAAGGCAGGCACACCGGCGGCGAAGACGAGGAATGCGAGCGAAGAAATCAGGCGCTTCATGATCCGATGCTCCGGGTTATCGGACGAGTTCTCGTGTCCGGTGGCCAATCGGGCCGACGGATGGTTCGACGACCGTGCCGTCCGCCGCGTGGAACCCCGACACGATCAATGCCGCCGTGAGGACGCGATGCATGCGCGCCACTTCGGTCTCGGGCGCGCCGCGCGTGCCCCATTCCCAGAAGGCATGACCGCCGGCGCCGGCAGCCGATGACGCCAGGGTGAACTGGTAGGTCGGGACGCCGGTGTGCGCGGGGACGTTGTCGTTCAGGCTGCCCGATCGGGTGCCGACCATCGGTGATTTCACCGCGCCCAGCTGGATGCCCGCCTGGAGTCCGGCGTGAACCGCGGCGTTGTCGACGCTCTCCGCGACGTAGGCCGGCCGCAACCCGAACCACATCAGCTCGAGGCTGATACCTTCATCGCTCCCGTCCTTGAGGCCATGCCGCGCGTTTTCGGCGGACGCACCGGCCTGGAACGTCGGCTCGATGGCATTTCGGATGTCCTCGAGCGTCTCCTTGCGCGTCGAGCGCATGTCCACTTCGAGCGAGCAGCTCGGCACACCCAGTCCCGGAGCCGTCGGCGGCTCGCAGCTGGCGCGGCCGACGGTGTAGGTGGTTTTCGGCGCGTCGTCGCCGCTCAGGTCCGTCGGCGTCTTGACGTCGGCGATCCTGGCGATCGCCGCGGCCATCGCCGCAGGTGCGCTCGGGCCGTGCGCGCGCGCGAACGGTGCCTTGAACTTCATCTCGAAACGGTAACTGCCGACGAAGTTCACGATGCCGCCGCCCTCGAGACCGAAGTTGGCGACGATGTTGAGGGGATTGGAGCCGGTGCCGGCCTTCTGGTCGAAGCCGTAGAGCTGCTTGACGCCGGCCAGGTTGCCCTTGCCCTCCTCTCCGGCGGTGCCGCAGATCCAGATGTCGTAGACCGGTGTGATCTTGTGTTTCTTCATCGCGGCGGCGAGGACGAACGCGTTGGACGTGCTCGGCATCATGTCGCCGTAGCCTGGGACGTAGATACGCACGCCGCCACCGGCTTCGGCGTCCTTGGCGTCCTCGAAGACCCTGCTGGCCGTGGCGTACTTGTCGTTCTCGACGACCCGGCCCCTGGCATCGAACGACAGTTCGTCGGGGATCGCGGCCAACTCCTCGGGCGTGGCGACCACCGGCTGTGCGTACGGCTGGAGCTTGATGCGGATGGAGGGGTCGCCCGACTTCGGCAGTTCTTCGGGGTTGACGACGTCGATGTGCCCCTCGACCAGCACCTTGGGAAACTGGCCGTGGTACTGCTGGGCGTCGGCGCGGCTCGAGTACGAGCCCTTGATCACCACGCACGCGTTGTAGACCGGAAGACCATCGACGAGGTTGGTGTCGCTGGCGGCGATGACCCCGTCCGCGCGCGTCATCACTTCCTCTGGCGAGAATCCCCATTCGCTCACGAGCCGACGATGGATCTCGGCCGCCTTCAGGTGCTCCTGGCGGGGCGGCGAGGGGATGCGCACCAGTTCCAGGAACTGATTCCACCGGGCCTTGGCGGCCGCCTCCGTGCTCTGCTCCTTGACCAGTGCCAGGACTTGCGGATCGTTGGCGATCTTCTCCGCGGCCGCGACAACCGATGCCGGAATGGTCGCTGGAGTGCCAGGCGCAGGGGACGCGGGTTCCTGCTGCGAGGCGCCAATGGCGACCGTGGTCAGGAAAACCGCTGCCGTCGCGACCACCGCGAGCGTGTTACGAGGACGTGTCATCGTGTCTCCGACTGAGTGCTGAGCGCCCCAATTCTATGGTGAAACGGTCGCTCGACGACACGTGCCCATTCGCCATCCGGGCTGTCGTCAGCGGCCCGGCGGTCCCCTGTCATCGCGGCGCCCGTTCGCTCGTATGCCGCGCCGGGATGACCGGCAGCACGATGCGCGAGGGGTGCTCCGCATCGTGATACACCGCGTTGGTCGCCACGCGCCACTGGCGCTGCTGGTTGAGCGGTTCGCCCGTGTTCGGATTCACGTCGAAGCGCGGGAAGTTGCTGCTGGAGATGTCCACCCGGATGCGGTGCCCGCGCTTGAACACCAGCGACGTCGGGTACATCTCGATGGTCATCTCCACCGGCGTCCCCGGCTGGAGCATCGTCGCCGTCTTCGCACCGTTCCGGTAGCGCGCACGCACGATGCTGTCGGCGACGTTCAGGTCCACGCCCGCGGGATAGTCGCGGCTGGGTGGATACACGTCCACGAGCTTGGCCGTGAAGTCCGTGTCCGGGCCATCGGAAGCAGCCCACAACGTCACGATCAGACGGCCCGTCCCTTCCACGTCCTGCTCGAGCGGGGGCGTCTGGAACACGACGACGTCGGGCCGTGCCGACAGCGGCAGCGTGTCGCGGCAGAGCCAGTGATCCGGCGTGCAGCGCTGATCCTGCGCGCCCCGCGGCATCAGGATGCCCTCGGATGACACGTTGCCGCCGATGGTGGGCACGGGGTTCCGGGGATCGAACTGATACCGCGTCGGCGGCGCCTCCCCCGGCACCTGGGTCGAGAGCGTGCCGTCCGCGTGCAGGTAGTACGGCGTGGCCTGCGTGCGCGCGAGCGGCCACTCGCGCTCGTCGCGCCAGGTGCCGCCGACGAAGAGCCGGCCTTCTGGCGTCTTGCGCGCGTCGCCGCCACCCATCACGAACAGGCGCACGGGCGCCTCGTTCTCCACGCCGTTCTGCTCGCCCTTCAGCCACCGGTCGAACCACCGCGCCCTGAGGGCGTTCATGTCGATGGCCGCCTCGGGGCCGAACTCGGCAATGCCGGAGAAGCTGACCCCCTGGCCGGCGTGCGTCCACGGCCCGATGATGAGCCGCTGCTGGCGCTTTGCCTTCGCGAGCTGAACGTAATTCAGGTTCGCGACCTGCGTGCCCCACGAGTCGTACCAGCCGGTGACGTGGTACGCCGGGACGTCCTGGTACTTCGCCACGTGCTCAACGACGCTGGCGCCCATGTCCACCCAGAAGGCGTCGTTGTCGCCGTGGCGCATGGCCTCGACCAGCCATGCTTCATAGTCCGGTGCGAGCTTCAGTGGCGTCGTGCCGGGCCGGAGCGGCAGGCCGCGCACGTACTCCCGCACGCGGGTGCCGAGGTCCTCGAGTGCGGGCACGGCCTCCGGCGTCACTGCCGCGCGCGTCGCCGAGAGACGGCCGTTGGGGCTGGGCGCCACGCCCGTCGCGCCGGCGCGCAGGCCGGTCGCGTTACCGAGCGTGAACACCCAGTTCAGCCACCGCAGCTCGAACGCCCCGTTGTGGCGCACGCCGTAGTAGCCGGTGTTGCTCATCGCGTCCACCGGCACCATCGCCATGAGCGCTGGCGCGTTGGTGATGGCCAGCGCGTGCTGCGTGGCGCCCGCATAGGACGTGCCCACGGTGCCCACCTTTCCCGTGGACCACGACTGCTTCGCGATCCACGCCAGCAGGTCGGCTCCGTCCGGCCCATCGTCCTGGATGGGCCGCCAGCGTCCTTCCGAACGGTACCGCCCGCGCACGTCCTGGAAGACGACGGCGTAGCCGCGGGGAACGAAGTAATTGACCACGCCCGCGGCGGTGGTGTCCTTGTTGTACGGCGTGCGTTCGACGATGGCGGGCACGCGGCCGGCGACGAGGCCGCCGCGGCCGGGGAGATAGACGTCCGTGGCCAGCCGCACGCCGTCGCGTGCGGGCACCATCACGTTCTGGAGCGCGATCACCTCGAAGCGATCAGCGGCCGGCGCCTGCTCGCCGGCTCCGAGAATCGTGATCCCGCTGGCCGTCAGCGCCAGCGCCAGCAACGAAGCGCCCAGGGTTCTCGTCATGATCCCCGCCCGGATGTGAGGGCCGCGGAGGCGCGGCAGTCGGGCCCATCCTACCCTGCCCCGAGCGTGAGACACGAAGTCACCCCGAACTTTTTGCGGGGAGCCGGCTCGAACGATAATCCCCCGCATGGCCGTCAAGGACGCCTGGTCCGGGCGCGTGTTCGAGGACTTCGAGGTCGGCGACATCTACCCGCACCCGCTGGGGCGCACGGTGCTGGCCGTGGACAACAGCTGGTTCACGCTGCTCACGCAGAACATCAACCCCATCCACTTCGACCGGGTCTACGCCGAGCAGACGGAGTTCAAGCAGCCGCTCGTGGACTCGACGTTCACGCTCGCGCTGGTCACCGGGCAGTCCACATTCGATCTGTCCTTCAACGTGATGGCGAACCTGGGGTGGGACGAGGTGCGCCTCCCCAACCCGCTCTTCGAGGGCGACACGGTCTACTCGCGGAGCGAGGTGCTGGAGAAGCGCGAGTCGAAGTCACGTCCCAACGTCGGCATCGTCACGGTGCAGACGACGGGGTTCAAGCAGGACGGGACCATCGTGATCGAGTTCAAGCGGACGTTCATGGTCTACAAGCGCGGCCACGTCCCGCCCCACGCGCGGACGCGGGTGCCGGAGGCGAAGAAGTCGGACTGACCTCGAGGAGCTGAAGCGCGGGCTGTCGGCCCAGAGCCTCCTTGGGAGCGACGCGATGGGCGTCAGCACGAAAGCGCGCCGCAGGCCCGCGAGGAGTGCACGCGCCATCTCCGCTTCTTGCGGAGTGGCGCGTTCGGCGTGAGTACGCAATCCGAGCGGCCGAGGACGCGGTTTCGAGCGTCGGCTCCCGGAGGCTCTGGGGCGACAGCCCGCGTTTCAGCAACCCGTGGCCTCCTACTTCGGCCGCGCGTCCTGGTTGGCGAGCACCCAGCTCGACTGGTGGACGAGCCGCGCGATCCTCTCCATCTTCTCGTAGTTGATCCGCTCGGGCCGGTCGTACTGCGTGTGGTAGTCCGGGTGCAGGCCCGTGTGGAACCACAGCGCGGGCACGCCGTTCTGCAGGAACGGCCATTGATCGCTCCGCCGCAGCAGGTTCGAGCGGTTGTTGTCGTAGCGCATCTTCAGCTCCAGCCCATAGCCGGCCTTGTTCGCGCGCTCGACGACCGCACTCAGCTCGGGATGGCGGCTGTAGCCCAGGATGTTGATGGCGTTCCTGTTGGACTCGGCGGTCTGCACCTCCAGCCCGTTGAAGCGGGGGCCGCCGCCGACCAGCACCTCTTCGTTCCTCCCCACCATGTCCATGTTCAGCACAGCCACCGTGCGGTCCAGCGGAAAGGTCGGCGTCTCGGTGTACGACCACGCGCCCAGCAGGGGCCCACGCTCCTCGGACCCCCAGCACGCGAACAGCACCGAACGACGCGGGCGCTGGCCGGCCGCCGCTGCCATCGCATAGGCATCCGCGATCTCCAGCAGCGCCACCGTGCCCGACCCGTCGTCGTCTGCGCCGTTGTAGATGACGGGGCCGTCCGCACCCTCGTGGTCGTAGTGCGCCGAGATAATGACGACTTCGTCCTTCAGCTTCGGATCGCTGCCTTCGATCATCGCCAGCACATTCCGGTCCGGCACGGTGTGGCGATTCACCGCAGTCGTCAGCGTCACCTCCACGCCGTCGAGCGCGAGGCCGGCATGCCCCTTCGCGGTCTCCGCGGACTTCGAAAGATCCGTCAGGGAGCGCCCCGTTCCGCGCACCAGGGTTTCGGCCAAGGCTGGTGAAATCTGTCCCACCGGGATCCGCACGCGGTCGGCCCAGCTGCCCAGCGTGAACCGCTCGATGCGCGGCCCCTGGGCCGGCCAGAACGCGCGGGCGGAGGCCTCGAAGTTCTGCGGCTCCGGGTGGTTGTGGACGTCGGTGACGAACAGCACGCCCACGGCGCCCTTGTCCTGTGCGGCCAGCACCTTCTTGATGGGCACGGCGGCTTCGGCCGTCACCACGCCATCGAAGGGGCTTTCGGGATCCCGCTCGCCGGGCTCGTGCTCCAGGATGAGCGCGATCCGTCCCTTCACGCGGTCGCCGTAGTCGTCGTGGCCCAGCTTCGGCGAGTGGATGCCGAAACCGGCGTACACGACGGGCGCGCGAACCGAGCCGCTGGCGCTGAACCGCTGCGGGTAGAAGTCCTGCTCGGGCCGGAGCGAGAGCGTCGCCTTGTCCGGCATCGCGACCTCGAGCCGGTTGTCCTCGCCCAGCGTCGCGATCATCAAGTGGTTCGTCTGGACGAACGTCCCGTTCGGGGCGCCCGGCTTCAGCCCCGCGCGCTCGAAGCGCGAGCGCACGAACTCCGCCGCCAACGCGTTTTCGGGCGTCCCGACCAGCCGGCCCTTGAAGCCGTCGCCTGCCAGGAAGAAGAGGTCGGCCCGAAGGTCCGCGACCCGGATGGAATCGTTGAAGGGCGCCGTGCCCTGAGCCGAGGCCGCCGCGGTGAGGGAGACGACGAGGACGAGAACCAATCGCGCGCGCATGGCCACAACCATACCGCACCCGTTCGCACCCGCCCGCACCCGTTCGCACCCGCCCGCACCTGATCGCACCCGCCCGCACCTGATCGCACCCGCCCGCACCCGTTCGCACCTGCCGCACCCGACGTACACTTGCCCTCATGGACCCCTACGAGCTCGGCGAGAAACGCGTGGACTGGGCCTTCGCCCACATGCCGGTGCTGCAGCGCATCCGCGCCGGCTACGAGCGCGATCAGCCCTTCAAGGGCCTCACCGTCGCCATCTGCCTGCACCTCGAGCCCAAGACCGCGAACCTGGGGCTCACCATCAAGGCTGGCGGCGCGAAGGTGGTGATGTGCCCCAGCAACCCGCTGTCCACGCAGGACTCCACGGTGACCTACCTGCAGCGCTACGTCACGTGCTTTGGCGCTCGCGGCGAGAGACCCGAGGAGTATCACCGCCACTTCCACGAGACGCTCGATCACAAGCCCGATCTGATCATCGACGACGGGGCGCAACTGCTGTCCACGATGCACAAGGAGCGGCGGGAGTTGCTGGGGAGGGTCATCGGCCTGTCGGAGGAGACCACCGGAGGCGTGAGCATCATCCGGGCCATCGAGCGAAAGGAGGGCCTGCGGTTCCCCTGTGTCGGCGTGAACACCGCGCTCATGAAGCACCTGTTCGACAACCGGCATGGCACGGGGCAGAGCACGGTCGAGGGGCTGCTGGCCGCCACCAACCTGACCGTCTGCGGCAAGGTCGTGACGGTCGCGGGCTACGGCTGGGTCGGAAAGGGCGTGGCGCTGCGGATGCGGGGCCTGGGCGCGGACGTCATCGTCACGGAGGTGGACGCCACGAAGGCTCTCGACGCGCGCATGGAAGGCTTCCGTGTGATGCGGATGATCGACGCCGCGGCCGAGTCCGACTTCATCATCACGACGACCGGCGGCCTGCACGTCGTGGACGAGCCGCACTTCGCCGTGATGAAGGACCAGTGCATCCTGTCGAACGTGGGCCACTTCAACCGGGAGATCAACATCCCGGCCCTGCGTGCGGCCGCGAAGACCGTGCGCGTGGTGCGGCCCGACGTGGAAGAGATGGCCTTCGCCGACGGCCGGCGCGTCTACCTGCTGGCCAACGGCGAGCTGGTGAACATCGCCGTCGGCCAGGGACATCCCGCCGAGATCATGGACATGACCTTCGCGCTGCAGGCCCTGGCGCCGAAGTACCTCCTCGACAACCGCGGCACGCTCGAGCCCCGCTTCTACAAGGTTCCCGAGGCGCTCGACGAGCACGTGGCCCGGATGAAACTCGACACGCTCGGCATCCGGATCGACGAGCGGTCGGAAGAGCAGCGGCAGTACGACGACTACTACTAGGTTCTGGGGTTCTGAGGTTCTGGGGTTCTGGGGTTCTGAGGTTCTGGGGTTCTGAGGTTCTGAGGGTTCTGAGGTTCTCGAGTTCTGAGGTTCTCGAGTTCTGAGGTTCTCGAGTTCTGAGGTTCTCGAGTTCTGAGGCTCTCGAGTTCTGAGGCTCTCGAGTTCTGAGGCTCTCGAGTTCTGAGGCTCTTACGGCGGGCTCGGAACTCAGAACCCCCAGAACCCCAGAACCCCAGAACCCGAGAACCTTGGTCCATCCTCACCGATCCGGCACGAGCTGCCCGCGGATCTCGCCGCCTCCGTTCGTCGTGCTGTGGATGTTCACGTAGATCTGTCCCCCCACCAGGGCCTGGATGAAGTCGTCCCAGGTGTGAATCCCCTGATCCGGACGAGCGCGCAGCGACGATGCATCGGCCTCGCCCCGCAGCGTGAAGTCGTCCGTCACGCGCGGCGGCGCGAGGTCCACGACGACCGGGCCCGCCAGACCCGGCCCACCCACGTGGAAGTGCCCGGCCGTGGTGAGCGTGGGCATGTTGAAGATATGGATCTCGTAGGCCACCGTCCGCCGACCCAGGTTGACGAAGACCTCCGCCGTGCCGGCGCCGCCGGTCAGGACGGCAGGGGTTTCGTTGGCGCCGGACAGGGTGGCGGTGAGCCGGACGGTTTGCGCGTGGGCCTCCGCGGTTGCGCCGGCCAGCAGGGCGAGCGTGGCCAGAAGGCTCAGGATCGTTCGTCGCATGGGCAGTCTCCTCCGCCCACGCGCGTCGCACGATTCGCGCCATTCATGTCCCCGTGGCTTCAGCGCGAATTCCGGCAGCGCGGCGGCCCGGGTCTTACGGGCGGCGAAACGGGTTACGCCGGAGGTAAGTCCGACGCACGACCGGCGGTGGTGATCAGCTCGTCCGCCGTCATCCCTTCGGCTTGCGCAACTGCTCGAGGAGCGGGATGTCCCTGGCCGCCTTTGCGGGCGCTTGTGCCCTGAGATATGCGTAGATGTCCTTCAGGGCCGCGTCGGAAACGGACGCCTCCGAGTACGCGGACATCCGCGCCGAGGGCTTGCGGACATAGGCGATGAAGCTCTCCAGGCCGCGTGGAACGAGTGCGATGCGGGGCCCCACGGTCGCCAGGCCGCCCTGCCCCTCGGTGCCGTGACACCAGGCGCACTTGTATGTGGCGAAGTCCTCGCGCCCCTTCACCGGGTCGCCGGCGGGCGGTGTTCCCGGTGGAGCCGCCTGCGCGCCAAGCGTCGCCACCGTCAGCATCCACGCCGCGATCGTCTGCAGCCCAGTCTTCACCTCGACCTCCCTTCGTGCGCCGGCGCCTGTTCCCTGATCGCTGCCCCTGCCCCCCGATCCCTGCCCCCCCAACCCCTGATCCCCGACCCCTGACCCCTGATCCCTGACCTCCTGATCCCCTGACCCCTGATCCCCTGATCCCTGATCCCCGCCCCCTGACCCCTGACCCCTGACCCCTGACCCCTGATCCCCTGATCCCCTGATCCCCTGATCCCTGATCCCTGATCCCCGATCCCTGATCCCCTGATCCCTGATCCCTGATCCCTGATCCCTGGTCCCCGATCTCCCCTCACCTCCCCTGCGTCACCACGTCGACCAGCGCCGGCTCGCCACGCTTGACCACGTCGATGGCGCGCTTCAGCGCCGGACCGAGGTCGTTCGGGTTCTCGACGGGCCCGATCCCGTGCACGCCATAGGCCTTCGCGAGCGAGGCGTAGTCGATGTTCGGATCGGTCAGGTCGTTTCCGATGCCCGCGCGCGTGACATCGCGATTCACCTTCGCGGCCACATCGGTGATGTACATCCGCTCCTGGTGATAGGCGCGGTTGTTGTGCATCACCGTGAGCAGCGGGATGCGATGGTGGGCCGCCGTCCACAGCGCCGCCGGGGCGTAGTTCAGGTCGCCGTCGCACTGCACGTTGATGCCGAGCCGGCCGTGCGCCCGGTGGGCGAGCGCGGCGCCCACCGCCGCCCCGATGCCGTAGCCGATGCCGTACGCGCCCGACCAGCCGATGAACTGGTGGTGCTTCGTGAAATCCCACATCCGGTGCGGCCAGTTGTTGATGAACGACACGTCCGAGACGAGCGCCCAGTCCTCGTCCTTGATCTGGTTCCAGATCTCCGCGGACAGGCGGGCCGTCGAGATCGGGCTCGCGTCCCAGCCCCAGGCTGCCTGCTCGAGCCCCTGTTCCCAGGCCTGGCGCGTGGCCTCGGCCGTCTTCGCGCCCCGCTGCTCGATGGCGCGCTTCCGCTCGGGCGTGATGAGGCGCCGGCACGCCTCGATGAGCGCGGGCAGCGTGGCCTCGGTATCAGCGGCGATGGCCAGGTCCGCCTCGACGTAGCGGCCGAACTCCTGATAGTTGCTCTTCGTGATGAGCTCCGACGCGTTGATCGTGGCGATCTTTGCTCCCGGCGAGAAGAGCGGGCGCGCGTCCATACCCAGCCGGTTCACCGGTGTCATCGCGTTCAGGTTCAGGTGAAACTCGGGGTGTTCCAGGCCCAGGATCACGTCGCACCCCGAGACGGGGGCGCCGGCCGCGAGCTTCAGCGGGTGCCGGTTCGGGAAGTTCATGCGCATCGGGAAGCGCATGTCCTGCACCGGCGCCTGGAGCAGTTCCGCCAGCTCGACGAGCCGTGCCAGGCCCTCGGGCGTGCGCGCTGGCCTGCCGGTGATGATGCGCGGGTTCTCCGCCGCGACGAGCATCCTGGCCAGCTCCGCGATCGCGCCCTCGTCTGCCGCGGGCGGCGTGCTCCTCGCCAGCTTCGGGATGCGGAGTCGCCCCTTGTCCGCTTGGGGAATGGGTTCCTCCTGGAGGACGGCATCGACGGTGAGCACGACCGGGCCGTACGGCGGCGTGGTCGCGATCCTGTAGGCGCGCATCGCCGACTCGGCGAAGTGCGGGAGCGACACGGGCGTGTCGTCCCACTTGATGTAGTCGCGGGCCATGGCCGCCGCGTCCTGCACGGCGTGGGCCCATTCCACGTCACCCCGGCGCCACGTGGCGTCGAGGATGTTGCCGAGGATGACGTAGACCGGCACGCGATCGGCGAAGGCGTTGTAGACCGCCATCGACGCGTGCTGGAGGCCCACCGTGCCGTGGGCCATCACCAGCATCGGCCTGCCGGCGACCTTGGCGTAGCCGTGGGCCATCGACACCGACGACTCCTCGTGGCAGCACGTCAGGAGCTCGGGCGTCTGATTGCCGCCGTAGTTGACGATCGACTCGTGCAAGCCGCGGAACGAGGAACCCGGGTTGGCGGCCACGTACTCGAAGTCGAGGGCCTTCAGCACGTCGACCATGAAGTCTGCGCCGGGGCGGTCCGTGTGGTACGCGTCAGGCCGCGTCGGGTCCAGGGCCACACCCGACGAGGCGGGTGCCTGCGCCGCGGCCGCGACAGGCGGCGCGACCATCCCCGCGGCGCCCGCCGCCGCCCCCTTCAGGAACCCGCGTCGTCCCAGCCCGCGCTTCCCTATCGCCATCGCCGCATTCCTTTACAATTGTCACAGGGACTGTCCCTGTGACAGTCCTGTGTCAGCCGATCTTCGTCTGGTTGCTGATCTGCAGGTCCCATCCGTCCGGATCCAGGACGTGCCAGCTCTTGAAGTCGGTGCCCTGCATGTCGGGACGCGGCTTCAGGCCCCGCCTCTCGAGCTCGGCCTTGACGCCATCGGTGTCCCACGGCTCGATGCCCCACGATATGTGGTTGATGACGCCGGTCACGGGCGGACGATCGCTCTGCGCCGCCGCCGCTGGCGCGGCGGGCCTCGCGTTTCGGATGATGATCTCGCCCACGTTACCAATCCGGAGCGTGGCCTGGTTCGTGCCGTTGTCGTTCACGACCTCCCAGCCCATCAGGCTCGAGTAGAACGCCGCGCTCCGCTTGTAGTCGGTGACCGCGTAGGAGATGTGATCCAGGTGCACCGTCTTCCACGCTGCCTTCGCCGCCGGCGCCTGCGCGGCATCAGCGACTCCAGCCGCCGCGGGACCGGCCATCGCCACCATCGCCAAGGTTCGGATCAGCTGGCGGCGGTCCATCTTCCCGTCTTCGAAGTCCTTCAGCAACGACGCAATCATGCCTTCCATGGTGGTGTCCTTTCGCGGGTGCGTGCGCGGAGTCTATATCGGGACGGGGTGCAAGGGTGCAGGGGTGCAAGGGTGCAGGGGTGCAGGGGTTCAGGGGTGCAGGGATAATGCGCACATGCGAAGAGCCCCGATTCCGGCGGTGTGCGCGCTCCTGGTCCTGGCCGCCCTCGCGCGGCCGGCGGGGCAGGCGCAGTTCTCGTTCGACTGGCCGGCCATCGCATCGCGACTGGTCACCCAGCTCGCGCCACAGCCCGGCGAGAAGATCCTGATCCTCGCGCATCCCGGGTTGTTCGAGGACCTCATCCCCCACCTCCGCTATGCGATCGCCCGCGCCGAGGCCACGGACGCAGGTGTCGTAGACGTGCTCGCCGGGCCGGTGCCCCAGGGTTGGGATCTGGACGTGCTGCGCCGCGGCGATCAACGTGCGCGAGAGGCGTACCGCGCGATGTTCTCGGGCGTGGACGGCGCCATCATGATGCCAGGCGCCACGCCTGCACATCCCGCATACGCTGCCCTGCAGGACCTGCTGCGCGAGCGCCGCGGCCGGACGGTCCACTTCCACTGGGTGGAGAACGGCAGCGCCTATGCCCTGTCAGGGCAGCCGCTCCCAGGGCGTTCGGTCATCGACGCGGTATACCAGCGTGCGCTGCTGCAGACGGACTACACCGCGCTCTCGCGCGAGCTCGGGCGATTCGAGCAGGCCCTTCGCGATGGCGAGATCCGCATCACATCGCCAGGGGGGACGGACCTGCGCTTCCGCATCGGCACACGCCCCGTGAACCGGCAGGACGGCGACGCCTCCGCCGCGCGCGCAGCGCGAGGTCAGGTGCTGATCGACCGCGAGATCGAGCTGCCGGCCGGTGTGGCGCGTGTGGCCCCCCTCGAGGACACCGTCGAAGGAACGATCGCGTTCCCACCCTCGCAATGGGATGGCCGGCCGGTGGAGGGCCTTCGCCTGCACTTCGAGCGCGGACGCGTGGTCCGTGTCGAGGCTGCGACCGGCCACGAATCGGTTGAAGCCGAGATGGCCCGCGCCGGCGAAGCTGGACGGCGGTTCCGCGAGTTCGCGCTCGGGTTCAATCCGCTGCTGGCCGTGCCCGACCGCGAGCCGTGGATTCCCTACTACGGCTACGGCGCCGGCGTCGTCCGGTTGTCGCTCGGCGACAACTCGGAACTGGGCGGTGCGGTGGGCGGCGGCTACGTGCGCTGGAACTTCTTCACCGACCTCACGGTCATCGTGAACGGGCGGGTCTGGGTGAAGGACGGGCGGCTCGTCGCGAATCCCTAGCGCGGTGGGCGGCAAGCCGGTCGACGCGAGGAACCCTATAATCCCCGCGAGGTGACCATGCCGAGGTTCCCCCTTCTGGTGCTGGCCGTCGCAGTGGCGGCCACGATGTCGACCGTCGACGCCCAACAGGCCTACAAGGACGGGGCGGGCAAGCTCCGCGTCGCGCTCGCGAAGCAGCCGCTCTCGCCCAACGGGCCGTCGAAGGGCCCGACGACGATGGCGGAGGGCGGCATCCGCCAGATTCTGGAGGGCATGGGTGCCACGGTGCGCGTCGAAGAGGCGCAGCTGACGCCCGATCAGCAGAAGGAGTACGGCGGCTGGAAGAGGCTGGGGATGTCGCTCGGCCACTTCGCGGACATCGTCGCCAAGAACGAGCGTGAGGGGTACTTCACCGTCGGACTCCTCGCGACATGTCCATCAATGCCCGGCCTCGTCGCCGGCCTGCAGCGATCCGGCCCCACGCACGAGGCGCTGCGCATCGGCATGCTGTGGCTCGACGCGCACCCGGACCTCAACACGCCCGAGACCACGCGCAGCGGCTCACTGGGCGGCATGCCGGTAGCGGTGGCCACGGGGCGCGCGTTGCACGGCATGCGGCTCGACGCGAAGCTCGACCCGCCCCTCGCGGACCGCTACGTCGTCATGGGCGGCGTGCGCCTCACCGATCCGCTGGAGCAGCACCTCGTGGACACGTCGCTCATCGAGCAGCTCTCGGTGGACGATCTGCGCCGCCAGACCCCAGCCGTGTGGACGCAACTCGACCGGCTGGATCGGCTGACCGACAAGATCTACGTCCACATCGACATGGACGTGCTCGACCCGCGCGAGGTGATGGCGCACGGCAACAAGGTGCCGGGTGGACCGTCCAGCGAGGAGCTGGCCGCCCTGTTCGAACAGATCTTCACGCGCTACCGCAAGGCCTCGGCCATCGGTTTTGCGACGATCCCGCCGGCCGACGAGGGTGGGCTGTCGATCGCGGCACTCAACCGGATGATTGCCGCCGCGGCGCGTGGCGTGGCCGCGCGCAAGTAGCGTCGCACCCGTCGGTGCGCGGCGCGATCCTCAGGCCCGCCCCATGGCCACTGCCTCGCGAAGCGAGGTCAGCGGATCGCGCACCGGGACGAACTCGTGCGCGACGTAGCCCGTGAACCCTGTCTCACGAATGGCGCGGAAGATGGCCGGGTAGTGCAGCTCCTGCGTGTCGTCGATCTCGTGCCGGCCAGGGACGCCCGCCGTGTGGTAGTGCGCAATCCATTGGCGATTGTCGCGCAGTGTCCGGATGACGTCGCCCTCCATGATCTGCATGTGGTAGATGTCGTAGAGGAGCTTCACGCGCGGTGAGTTCACCTGGGACACCACGGCCACGCCGTATGGCGTGCGATCGCCCTGGTAGTCCTCGTGGTCCACCTTGCTGTTGAGCAGCTCGATGCAGACGGTCACACCGTGGCGCTCGGCCACAGGCGCCACCTGCCGGAGCGCGGCCACCGAGTTCGCGATCGCCTCATCATCCGCGCGCCCGCGCCGGTTGCCGAAGAAGGTGATGACGTTCGGCACGCCCGAGTCGGCCGCGCGCGGGATCCCTTCCGTGAGCCCCTTGACGATGGCGTCGTGATTGGCCGGATCGTTCAGGCCGTCTACGATGGTGCCGCCGAGGCCCGAGCCCATCGAGCAGGTCAGCCCGTACTCGCGCGCGACGGGCCATTCCTCCGACGTCAGCAGGTCGATGGCGGTCAGCCCCATGTCCGCCACGCTGCGGCAAAAGTCGCGAAGGGGGATCTTCGCGAAGGGCCAGCGGCACACGGACTGCGTGAACCGGGTGCCCTGCCCCGCGTCCGCGGACGCTGCCGTCACCATGGGCGCGAGCCACGCCGCCAGCGCCGTCCCGGCGGCGCCCATCATCGCCTCCCGCCTCGATGTCCCTCGTCGCGGCATGGCAGTTTCTGCCACTTTGTCACAGGGACTGTCCCCGTGACAGCCTCGCGGGCATCGGGACATAGGTCTCCAGGCCGGCCGGCTTCCAGTCGATCACCCGGCCCTCCTCCGCACTCATGTAGCACGCCATCAGCAGCTCGGTGACTTCGAGCCCGGCGTGGAAGCTCACCTCGGGCTGCACGCTGTCGGTGAACCATCGCGCGAACGCGCGGTTCTCGTTCTCGTAGCCGTACTCCGCAGCCTCGTTCCCGACGATGGGCATCAGCCCCTGCTCGGCGTTCTGCTTCTCCACCAGGTCCTCGCCCGCCTGCTCGCGCAGCCGCCGCGAGAAGAACACCTTCGTCCCGCCTTCCAACGAGCTGGTGGACATCGAATACTCAGGTCCCAGCAGCTCCATGCTCAGGCGCAGGCCCGCGCCGACGTAGCTCCACGACGTAGTGGCCTCGACGATGAGCGGCGTGCCGTGCTCGTCTTCGTAGGTGACGGTGGCGCGTGCGAAGTCCTCTGCGGGACGTGTGCCGTAGTCGGCCCTGCCGCCGGTCATCTCCCGCAGCAGCTGCACGTACTCCGGCCGGGACCACTTCAGCGAGGCAATCTGCGCCGACACGCTCACGGGTCGGATGCTGCGCCTTGGCGCGCCCGGCGCGGTGAGCAGGTGGCGCCCGACTTCGAGGCTGTGGCACATCATGTCGTTCAGCACGCCGCCGCCCTGCAGATCGCCTTGCCAGAACCAGGGCATGTGCGGCCCGCCGTGCTCCTCGGCCGCGCGAGCCAGGTACGGCCGGCCCGATGCCGCCGCTCCACGCGCCCACACGATCTGCCGGCCACGCTCGAGGCCGGGCTGGAACAGCTGGTTCTCGAGGTAGCCGTGCAGCACGCCGGCCTCCTCGACCAGCTCCACCATGCGACGCGCCTCGGCCACGTTCCGTCCGAGGGGCTTCTCGCACGCGACCGCGCGCAGGCGAGCGCCGCCCTTCATGGCCGAGACGATGCGCGACATGTTGTCCACGCGCGCGTAGTTCGGGCCGCAGATCCAGATGCAGTCGATGCTCTCGTCCGCGGCCATTGCCTCGATGGAGTCGAAGGCGCGCGCGTCCCCCACGCGCAGCTCGCGGGCGAGGGCCGCCGCCTCCTCGGCGTGCGCGCGCGTGGGGCTCCACACGCCCCGCACGTCCGCATCGCGCACGGCCTCCCACGACCGGATGTGAAACCGCGTGATGAACCCGCTGCCGATGAACCCGACGCCCAGTCTCGATGCCATGCGCCTCCGTTCCGACGGGCAGCGTAACACGCGCACCCGTGTGTTAGAGTGGCCCGACTTCGCCTGGGGCACGATGGACGTTGGCCGACGCTCGTTGCTGAAAGTCCTCGCCGCCGGCCTTGCCGGAGCAGCCGCGGTGCGGGCTCGCACCGGCGCACACGCCCTCGACGGCGCCGGCCTGCGGCAGGACCCGGCACCCCCCTGGGGCGTGCAGCTCTACACCGTCCGCAGCCAGATTTCCTCCGATCCCGCGGGCACGCTGAAACGCATCGCCGCCATCGGCTACAGGGACCTCGAGGTGATGCAGGCCACGCTGCCAGTCGTGGCGCCCATCGCCTCGCGGCTCGGCCTCTCCATCGTCAGCGTGCACCTGGACGGTCCCACTTCCGCGGGCGAAGGTCTCGGCGCGTTCGCCGAGGGGGCGAAGAAGCTCGGGGCGCGTTACGCGGTCGTGCCCTTCGTGGCACCCGAGGAGCGGCCCACGGATCGCGCGGGCTTTGACGCGCTGGCCGCCCGCTTGTCGCGGATGGCGCGAACCGCGTCGGCGGCGGGGCTGCAGCTCTGCTACCACAATCACGCGTTCGAGTTCGGCCCCGACCGTAACGGCACGACCTGGCTCGACGTGCTGATGCAGGGGACGGCCGACGCGGGCATGCAGCTGCAGCTCGACGTGTTCTGGGCCACGATCGCGGGCATGGATCCCGTCGCGTTGCTCCGGCAGTACAAAGGGCGCGTGGCCTCGCTGCACCTGAAGGACAAAGACCGCGGCGCGGTGGCGAGTCTGACGGAGAGCGCTGTACCGCGCACCGCGTTCGTGGAAGTTGGCTCCGGCTCGCTGAACTTTCCCTCCATCCTGGCGGCCGCCCGCGAGGCTGGCGTCCGCCACTACTTCGTCGAGCAGGACTATTCGTCGGGCGATCCGGTAGAGAGCCTCGAGAAGAGCTACCACTACCTGGCGGGGCTCAAATAGCCAGCGTGCCCGCCGTAGCCTTGGCGCTCGTCCGCCGCAGCCTTGGCGAAGGCGGAAAGGTACATGGCAACGGGTAGAGGGCCATAGGCAGAAGGGGCGGATGACATGCTTCAGTCGGAAACGTTTGATGCCATCGTCGTCGGCTCCGGCATCTCGGGCGGATGGGCCGCGAAGGAGCTGACCGAGCGCGGGCTGCGCGTGCTGCTGCTCGAGCGCGGGAAGAACGTCGAGCATGGCAAGGACTACCCGAACGCACGCAAGGCGCCGTGGGAGTATCCCCACCGCGGCGGGCGCACGCGCGAGATGACCGATGCCTACCCGGTCCTGAAGCGCGACTACCCGCTCAACGAGAAGAACCTGGACTGGTGGGCGTCGGACAAGGACTCGCCGTACACGGAGGTGAAGCGCTTCGACTGGTACCGCGGCTACCAGGTCGGCGGCCGCTCGCTCACCTGGGGCCGTCAGAGCTACCGGCTGGGCGACTGGGACTTCGAGGCGAACGCGAAGGAAGGCATTGCCGTCGACTGGCCCATCCGCTACGCGGACCTCGCGCCGTGGTACGACCACGTCGAGCGCCACGCGGGCATCTCGGGCTCGCTCGAGGGGCTTCCGCAATTGCCCGACGGCCAGTTCCAGCCGGCCATGCCGCTCAACTGCGCGGAGGAGGCGGTGGCCGGCCGCATCGCGAAGCAGTTCGAGGGACGGCGGCGGATCATTCCCGGCCGGACAGCGAACCTGACGCAGCCGCTCGGGCGTCGCGGCCGCTGCCAGTATCGCGCGGCCTGCTGGCTCGGCTGCCCCTACGGCGCGTACTTCAGCACGCAATCCTCCACCCTGCCACCCGCGGTGGCGACGGGCCGCCTGACGCTCAAGACCCACGCGATTGTCACCGACGTCGTGTACGACCGGGATCGCAAGCGCGCCACCGGCGTGCGCGTGCTCGATGCGCTGGACAACACGACCACCGAGTACCGCGCGCGCGTCGTCTTTCTCTGTGCATCCACGCTCAACTCCACGTGGCTGCTGATGCGATCGGCGCGCGATGTCTGGCCGGGTGGCCTGGGAAGCAGCTCGGGTGAGCTCGGCCACAACCTGATGGACCACCACTTCCGCTGCGGGGCCAACGGCATCGTCCCGGGCCACGAGGACCGCAACGTCTATGGGCGCCGGCCCACGGGCTTCTACATCCCCCGTTACCGGAACTTCTTCGGGGACAAGCGCGAGTACCTGCGCGGCTTCGGCTACCAGGGAAGCGCCAGCCGGCTGGGCTGGGAGCGCGCGGTCGCGGAGCTGGGCGTGGGGGCGGCCTTCAAGGATGCCATGGCCACTCCGGGACCGTGGCGCATCGGCGGCACGGCCTTCGGCGAGATGCTGCCGAACCACGCCAACCGGATCACCATCGACGAGTCGAGGACGGACAAGTGGGGGCTCCCGGTGCTGTCCATCGACTGCGCCACCGGCGAGAACGAGCGGCTCATGCGGCGCGACATGATGAACGACATGGCCGAGATGCTCGAGGCCGCGGGCGTGCGCGAGGTGCGCGTGTTCGACAACGGCTACTTCCCCGGCATGGGCATCCACGAGATGGGAACGGCGCGGATGGGCCGGGATCCGAAGACCTCGGTGCTGAACGGCCACAACCAGGTATGGGATGCCCCCAACGTGTTCGTCACCGACGGTTCCTGCATGACCTCCGCTGCGTGCCAGAACCCGTCGCTCACCTACATGGCGCTCACCGCGCGGGCGGCGGCCTTTGCCGTGGACGCGCTGAAACGAGGCGACCTGTGAAGGAGACGACGATGGCCACCGGCATGACGCGGCGGGAGGCGTGGCGACGCGTGTCCGCGCTGATGGGCGGCCTGGCGCTGATGGACGCCGAGGCATTGCTGGCCGGTGCCTTCGACGAGGCGGCGCTCGATCAGGCCATGGCCGGCGGGATCGGCGAGTTCACCGCTTCCGACATCGCGTTCCTCGACGAGATCGCGGACACGATCCTGCCCGCGACCACGACACCCGGCGCGAAGGCCGCGAAGACCGGCGCCTTCATGGCACTGATGGTCACCGACGCGTACACCGATCGGAACCGGCAGGTCTTTCGCGAGGGCATGCGCCAGGTGGACGAGGCCTGCCGCGCGGCCGCGGGCACATCGTTCATGCACGCGACGCCGGCCCAGCGGCTCACGCTGCTCGAAGCGCTGGATCGGGAGCAGAGGACCGCGATGGAGGAACGCGCCGAGGCGCCGCGATCGCGTGCGCCCGCCGCGGCCTCGCGCCCCGAGGACGAGCCGCCGCACTACTTCCGCATGATGAAGGAGCTGGCGCTCCTCGGCTACTTCACCTCGGAGATCGGCTACCGGCACGCGATGCGGTACATCGAGTCGCCCGGGCGATTCGATCCCTGTGCCCCGCACGTGCCCGGCGACAAGACCTGGGCGCCACACGCGTAGCACCAGGGAGGACTCGACCGCAAGCCCGCTCCGCTCAGCTCACGCGATGAGGCCGCCTCGATCCGGCGGCCGGTGTATCCTCACGCCGTGCATCGCCGCCTTCTTCTCCCCCTTCTCCTTGGCGCCGGGCTGCTCGCGTTCGGTGCCTGCAGGTCCACCACATCGCCCGGGCCCGCGCAGGGCCCGGCGACCGAGCTGCCCGCCACCGCCCCGCACGTCCCTGATGGCTGGCCTTTCCCCCTCGACAGACCCGCGGCCGAGGGCGAGCACGGGATGGTCGTGGCCGATCAGGCCCTGGCCACCGACGTTGGTGTCGCGGTACTGAGGGACGGCGGAAACGCCGTGGACGCGGCCGTGGCCACGGCTTTCGCACTCGCCGTGACGCTGCCAAGTGCCGGCAACATCGGCGGGGGCGGCTTCATGGTGGCGAACGTCAGCGGCGAGAGCTACGCGCTCGACTTCCGCGAGACAGCTCCGGCGGCGGCGAGCCGGGACATGTACCTCGATGCGAAAGGCGACACCGGCGACCGCTCCGTCACGGGCCACCTGGCCGCCGGCGTGCCGGGCAGCGTGGCCGGGCTCTGGGCCGCACACCAGAAGCTCGGGTCGAAGCCGTGGGCGAGCCTCGTCGAGCCAGCCATCCAACTGGCGGAGGACGGTTGGGTCGTCGACGATTACGCGGCGACGGTCATCAAGTCCGAGGCCGAACGGCTTGCGCGCTTTTCCGCCTCCGCCGCGCTCTACCTGCCGAACGGCCAGCCGCTCGCGCCTGGCGCGCGGCTGAAGAACCCGGACCTCGCACGCACGCTCCGCCGGATTGCGGAGGGCGGACGGGACGGCTTCTACAAAGGCGAGACGGCCAGCCTCCTGGTCGCGGAGATGAAACGCGGCACGGGGCTGATCGCCGCGAAGGACCTGGAGAGCTACGAAGCGAAGTGGCGCGAGCCCATCCGCTTCACCTATCGCGGGCACGACATCGTCTCCATGCCGCCGCCCTCGTCTGGCGGGCTCACGCTCGCGCTCATCGCGGGGCAGCTCTCCGCCTACGACCTCCGCGGCCTCGGCTGGCACTCGGCGAAGGCCGTGCACCTCGAAGCCGAGAGCATGCGGCGGGCCTTCGCGGTGCGGAACGAAGTGCTCGGCGATCCCGACCACGTGACGTTCGATCAGGCCGAGCTGCTGTCGCCGGCCTTCAGTGCTGCGCTCCGCGCGTCCATCTCGACCGATCGCGCCACGCCGTCGAAGGAAGTGTCGGGCCGGCCCTCCCCCGTGGAGAGCCGGCAGACCACGCACTTCTCCGTGACGGACGAGAGGGGCAACGCCGTGGCGCTCACGACCACGATCAACGGCTGGTACGGCTCCGCCGTCACCGTCACGGGCGCCGGGTTTCTGCTGAACAACGAGATGGACGACTTCGCGGCGCGGCCGGGCACGCCGAACATGTACGGCCTGGTGCAGGGCGAGGCCAACGCCATCGCTCCGGGCAAGCGCATGCTCTCCGCGATGACACCCACCGTCGTGCTGAATGCCGACAAGCGGCCCATGCTCGTGACCGGCGCCAGCGGCGGGCCGTTCATCATCACGACCGTCTTCCAGGCCATCTCCAACCGCCTCGACTACGGCCTCGGCGTATCCGCGCTGATGCAGGCTCCACGCATGCACCATCAGCACCTGCCCGACGCCCTTCGTCTCGAGACGAACGGCTTCGACCCGGCGGAGGTCCGCGAGCTGCAGCGGCTCGGCCACGAGGTGCGCTTCTTCGAACGGCCGGACGATGGGAGCATCGGGGCGACGATCGAGCGTCGCGACGGGCGGTGGTTCGGGCAGTCGGATCCGCGGATCACCGGGCTGGCGAGGGGGTACTGACGCCATGCAGATCATCCGCAACCGGCGAATCAACGATGTCTGCGTCGTCGGGTCCGGCGCCGGTGGCGGCATGGCTGCGAAGGTGCTCACCGAGGCGGGCGCCGACGTCGTGATGCTCGAGGCGGGCGCGCCGTTCGACACGGCGCGCGACTCGAAGATGTTCGCGTGGTCGTACGACGGCCCGCATCGCGGCGCCGCGATTCCCACGCGGCAGTTCGGCGAGTTCGACGCGGGCTGGGGCGGCTGGAGCCTGGACGGCGAGCCGTACACGACCGGCGACGATTCACGGTTCGACTGGTTCCGGACGCGCATGGTGGGCGGCCGCACCAACCACTGGGGCCGCATCTCGCTGCGCTACGGCCCGGACGATTTCCGGCGCCGCAGCCTCGACGGGCTCGGTGACGACTGGCCGATCACGTACGACGACCTGAAGCCGTACTACGACGAGGTCGATCGGCTGGTCGGCATCTTCGGGTCGATTGAAGGGCTTCCGAACGAGCCGGACGGCATCTTCCTGCCGCCGCCGCGGCCGCGCTGCTACGAGCTGCTCATCAAGCAGGCCGCCGACAAGCTGGGCATCACCTGCATCCCGTCGCGCAAGTCCATCCTCACGCGCCCGCACAACGGCCGGAAGGCCTGCCACTACTGCGGCCACTGCGGGCGCGGGTGCGCGATCCACGCAAACTTCTCGTCGCCTTCGGTGCTGCTCCCTCCCGCGATGGCGACAGGCCGGCTCACGCTGATCACACGGGCGATGGCGCGCGAGGTCACCAGCGACGAGACCGGCCTGGCCACCGGCGTGTCCTATATCGACACCGGCACGGGCCGGGAGAACCACGTCCGCGCGCGCATCGTCGTGCTGGCGGCCAGCGCGTGCGAGTCGGCCCGGCTGCTGCTGAACTCCAGGTCGTCGCGTTTCCCGAAAGGGCTCGCGAACTCGAGCGGCACGGTGGGCCGATACCTCACCGACAGCACTGGCGTGACGGTGGCAGGCTTCATCCCGAAACTGATGAACGGCGTGCCGCACAACGAGGACGGCACCAGCGGCATGCACCTCTACATGCCCTGGTGGCTCGACAACAGGACGCTGGACTTCCCCCGCGGGTATCACATCGAGCTCGGCGGCGGGCGTCGCATGCCAGGCGCCGGGTTCCTGTCCGATCTCCAGCGCTTCACGGGCGTGGACGCGGACGGGCGTCGCATCGCGCCGGCCGGGTACGGGAAGGCGCTGAAGGAGGACTATCGCCGCTTCTACGGTGCGCGAGTCAGCTTCTCGGGGCGAGGCGAGATGATCCCGAACGAGCACAGCTACTGCGAGGTCGACCCCACCGTCGTGGACCGCTGGGGGATCCCGGTGCTTCGGTTCCACTTCAAGTGGACCGACCACGAGTACAACCAGGTGCGGCACATGCAGCGCACGTTCAGGGCGATCATCGACGAGATGGGCGGCACGCCCCTGACGCCGATGCCTTCGCGCGAGGCCGGCTACGGCATCCTGCCCGGCGGGCGGATCATCCACGAGGTGGGCACGACGCGCATGGGCCACTCGCCGAGCACGTCGGTGCTGAACGCCCAGTGCCAGGCGCACGACGTGAAGAACCTGTTCGTGGCGGACGGGGGACCTGTGGTCAGCAACCCCGACAAGAACGTGACGTGGACCATCCTGGCGCTCGCCATGCGGACCAGCATGTACATCGTCGATGCGCGCAAGGCGGGGAGGATTTAATGGGGACAGTCCCTGTGACAAATGTAAAGGGGGACAGTCCCCTGTTGAACAGGCGGCAGATTCTGCAACGGCTCGGGGCGGCGTCGCTCGCCGCCGGATTCGTCTGGACGGGCGACGAGGTGGCGGCGGCGAGCGATCTGGCGCAGGCCGCGCGCGCGGCCGCCAAGCCCGCGGCGCCGTACGCGCCGAAATTCTTCACCGCGCACGAGTGGGAAACCGTCCGCGGGCTGGTGGACCTCATCATCCCGCGCGACGAGCGATCGGGAAGCGCCACCGACGCCGGGGTGCCGGAGTTCATGGACTTCATCCTGGGCGACGAGCCACGCGGCGCCGAGGAGACGCCGCGGCAGACCGCGATGCGCGGCGGGCTCGCCTGGATCGACCTCGAGTGTCACCGCCGATTCGACAAGACGTTCGTCGCGTGCACGGAAGCCGAGCGCACGGCGTTGCTCGACGACATCTCCACGCCGCCGCCACCAGGGCCCGCCAGCAGCCTGGAAGCAGGCCCCGACGAGACACCCGTGCTGCCGGTCCTCTCGCATGGCCGCGCGTTCTTCGCCAGCTTCCGCGATCTCACCGCCACGGGCTTCTGGACGACGAAGATGGGGATGGAGGACCTGCAGTACGTGGGCAACCGCTACGTCGCGGAGTGGAACGGCTGCCCGGACGAACAGCTGAAGAGGCTGGGAGTCAGCTACCCGGACGCGTGAACACGTGAAACCACGAGGACACGCAGGCGGAACGAAGACCGATTGCGGTTGACGACGCCCTATCTCGCCGCCACGGCGGCGGGCCGTGGCCGGAACGACACGGCGAACACCACGAGGATCACGGCCGCCCCCATCGCGGGCACCAGCCAGATGCCCCGCCAGTCGTGCCCGCCGCCCGCCAGGGCGTACGCGTCCACGACGCGCCCCGAGACGAACGCACCGATGAAATAGCCGACGCCGTTGGTCACGAAGTTCAGCAGCCCCTGCGCCGCGGCGCGCACGCGCTCGCCCGCGCGCTCGTCCGTGTAGATCTGCCCCGCGACGAAGAAGAAGTCGTAGCAGACGCCGTGCAGCAGGATGCCCGCATAGAGCAGCCACATGCCCTCGCCCGGGTTCCCGAAGGCGAACGCCACGTATCGCAGCGCCCACGCCGCCATGCCGACGAGCATGATGCGCTTGATCCCGAGCCGCACGAGCAGGACCGGCAGCACCAGCATGAAGCCGATCTCGCTCATCTGGCCGAACGTCTGGATGAACGCCGCCTGCGGCACGCCGATCTCGTTCAGGAACGGGTTGGTGAACGCGTAGTAGAACTGCAGCGGCACGCACAGCAGGAACGAGCCGGCGACGAACACGGCGAACGCGCGGTCGCGGAGGAGCTGCAGTGCGTCGAGGCCCAGCACGTCCCGCATCGACACCGCGGCACCCGCAGCGCGCGGGGGCGTGTGCGGCAGCGTGAGCGCATAGACGGCCATCACCGCGGATGCGGCCGCGGCCAGCTGCATCGGCACCGCCAGGGCGTCGGCCTCGAGCACCCTCCCGACCAGCACGCCCGCGACAATCCATCCGATGGTGCCGAGCACCCGAATGGGCGGGAAATCGCGCTTGGGATCGGCCACGTGGTGGAACGCCACCGCATTGGTCAGCGACAGCGTGGGCATGTAGCAGAGTGAGTAGGCGATGAGCAACGGGTAGAAGGCAGACCACTCCGTCTGAAGCGAGACCGCCCACATCAGCGCGGCGCCGACGAAGTGCAGCCCCGCCAGCAGCCTCTCCGAGGCGAAGAACCGATCCGCGACGATGCCCAGGAAGAAGGGCGATACGAGCGCGGCGATCGCCGTCGCGCCGTAGGCCAGCCCCACCTGGGCGCCGGAGAATCCCAGCGTCTGGCCCAGGTAGGTGCCCATCGTGACGAACCATGCCCCCCAGATGAAGTACTGGAGGAACATCATCCCGCCGAGCCTGGCCTTGATCATGCCGGACCGGCAGCCTCAGGCCGAGCGCGCGGGCAGCTCGCGGATACGCATGTTGCGGAACGCCAGCGCGCCGGCATGATCACCCTGGAGCGCAAGGTGCCCGCGCGGGCTCTTGCCGAAGTTCGGCCACTTGTTGAACTTGCTCGCCGCCACCTTCGCGTTCCAGTCCGCGCCCCCCAGCTCGAACTCGAGCAGCTTGACGCCGTTCAGCCAGTGCTCCACGTGCGGGCCGCGCGCGACGATCCGCGTGTGGTTCCACTCGCCCACGGGCTTCAGATGCCCGGCCGGCGACGGATAGAGCGCGTAGCAGGCGCCCGCGCACGTCAGCCGCGTCTTGTTGTCGGCGCCCTTGATGTCGTCCAGCAGCTGGTACTCGGGCGCGCTCCAGTAGATACGCGTGTACTCCTCGGTGCCGCGGTAGAAGATGCCGCTGTTACCGGCCTCGCCGATTCTCCACTCCAGCTCGAGCTCGAAGTCGGCGAACTGATCCCTGGAGATGAGATCCCCCACCTCGCCGTCCTTGCTGAGCACGCCGTCGGCGAGGCGCCAGCCGGTGGGCACGGTGTCCGACTTGAAACCGCGCCACGCGTCGATCGACGCGCTGCCGATCAGCATCCGCCAGCCGCCGCCCTGAGAGCCGCCGCCACCGTCCTGTCCCGCACGCGCGTGCGCAATGTCACCGCGACGGCCGCCCGCCAGCGGCCCCAGGACGAGGCCTCCCGCCACCATCACGTGCCAGTCACGCCGGGTCATCATGCCGCCCCCCTCGATGTCGGCCGACATTAGCACACGGGATTGGCGTCCACGAACGGCTGGTGCCGAGGTCCGCTCAACGCGCCGTGGGGCGAGGCCTCGTCCCACGAGATGTCCCCCGAGAATCGGTCCTCCACCGCCCGCCGGCCGGAAGGCGTGGCATGCTGGACCGGTCCATGGCCCTGGCCCACGACTTCCGCATCGCGTTCCGTCAGCTTCGACGCGCCCCCGGCTTCACCGCGGCGGCCGTGTCCACGCTGGCCCTGGCCATCGGCGCAGCCACCGTGATGTTCAGCGCCGTGCAGGCCGTGCTGCTGCGCCCGATCCCAATCGCGTCGCCCGGCTCCCTGGTCGTCGCGTGGGGCTCGAACCCGAGGCTCACCGCCGGCGTCATCGAGCTCTCCTACCTGGACGTGGCGGATCTCGGGCGTGAGAGCCGCACGCTGGCCCGCGCCGCCGCCGTCGGCGCCTCGCCCTGGCCAACCGTCCTGGACGGCGCCGGCGAACCGCTGAAGCTCGCGGCCACAGGGGTGTCGGGATCCTTCTTCGACACGCTGGGCGCCGCGGCTCACCTCGGGCGCCCTATCGGCCCGGACGATGACCAGCCCGGCGCGCCATCGGTGGTGGTCCTGAGCCACGACCTCTGGACGGGACGCTTCGGCGGCGACACCGCCATCGTCGGCCGCAGCATCACGCTGGACGGGGAGCCGTCGCGCGTCATCGGCGTGATGCCCGCGGGCTTCGACTTTCCCCGAGGCACCGACCTGTGGACGCCGGCTGTCCCGGTGATTGCCTCGCCGGACGAAGGCTGGAGAACAAAGGCGCTTCGTTCCGTGGGTGTCTTCTACCTCCTTGGCCGGATGCGCGAGGGCGCAGACGAGGCCGCGCTCGCGGGCGAGCTCTCGGGAATAGCGCGACGCGTGCAGGGCGAGGCCGGCGGGCCCACGTTCGACATCGTCTCGACGCCGTTTGCGGATCACTACTACGGCCCGGCGCGCCCGGCACTCTGGACGGCCCTCGCCGCGGTGGCCGTGCTGCTGCTCATCGCCTGTGCCAACGTGTCGGGGCTGATGCTGACGCGAGCGGCCCTCCGCGCCCGTGACAGCGCCGTTCGCATGGCCCTCGGCGCCACGCGGGCGGCCATCGCGCGGCAGTGGGCCATCGAGGCGCTGCTGCTTGCGCTGGCGGGTGGTGCCGCCGGATGGCTGGCCGCCGCGTGGGCGATGGACGGCCTGGTCGCGCTGGCGCCGGACGGTGTGCCGGGGTTGAGCGACGCCGCGCTCAACGCCACGGTCGCTGTCGTGAGCCTGATCGTCGTCGGCGCGGCCGCCCTCATCTGCAGCGTGGGTCCGATGCGCCAGGCGGGCGGCACTTCCCCCGTGGAGACACTGGCGGATGGCGGGCGCACGACCACGGCACGGCGCTCGCTCGCCACGCGCGCCACGCTCCAGGTGGCGCAGACCGCCCTGGCCGTCGTGCTGCTGGTGTCGGCCGGGCTCGTCGTGCGGAGCTTCTCGACGTTGAGTGCCGTGGATCTCGGGTTCGATCCGGATAGCACGCTCACGCTCGCCGTCGAGCCGCGCACAGACCAGCGCCCGGCCAACGAGTGGATGCGCGATCTCCTCGCCCGGGCCTCGGG
Organism: Acidobacteriota bacterium; assembly: GCA_020851565.1. GTDB lineage: Bacteria > Acidobacteriota > Vicinamibacteria > Vicinamibacterales > UBA2999 > VFZN01. Next base: position 36,922 of record JADZCN010000113.1, read on the forward strand.
CCTGCCGGGTGTGGAGGCGGCAGGCGCCGTCTACCTGCGCCCGCTGGCGCTCGGGCCCATCGGCCAGGGCACGATGGTGACGCTCGAGGGGCAGCCCGAAACCGACGAGGCGGCGCGCGCGAACCCAATCCTCAACTACCAGGTGGCCACGCCGGGTTACTTCGAGGCGATGCGCATCCGCCTGCTGCGCGGGCGCACGTTCATGGCGGAGGACACTGCCACTTCGCCGCGAGTCACCATCGTCAGTGAGAGCACGGCCGCGCGGCTGTGGCCCGGCCAGGACCCCATCGGCCGGCGGCTGCGCACTTCCACCTTCGAGTTCGGAACGGGCCGCAAGGCCTGGCGCGAAGTGGTGGGCGTGGTGAGCGACGTCCGCTATCGCGGGCTGCGGGAGGTGCAGCTCGACATGTACGACCCGGCCGCGCAGACGCCGATGCCGGCCACCGACCTGGTGCTGCGAACCAGCGTCGCCCCCCTGTCGGTGCTGGCGGCCGTCGAGCGCGAAGCGCGCGCGATGGATCCCCGCGTCATCATCAGCCGCGTCGCCACGCTCGACGCCATCGTCACGCGCGCGCGGGCGCCGTGGCGATTCTCGGCGTGGATGTTCTCGCTGTTCGCGATGCTCGCCTTCGGGTTGTCCACCGTGGGCCTGGCCGGGCTGGTCGCGCTCGACGTCGCCAACCGCCGCGAGGAGTTCGCCATTCGATCCGCACTGGGGGCTGCCGGCCGCACCATCGTGCACGGCGTGATGCGCGTCGCCCTGGCGCGCGTGGTGGCCGGCGTTGCTCTCGGCCTGGCTCTCTCGCTGGCTGCGACGCGCGCACTCGCGGCGCTGCTCGTCGGCGTCACGTCCACCGACTGGCCGACGTATGGCGCCGTGGTCTCAGCCGTGCTGGTGGTGACCCTTCTCGCCAGCTGGATGCCCGCGCGCCACGCGGTGGCATCGAGCCCGCTGGCGCTGCTGCGCCGGGAGTAGAATCCCACGCGCAGGCGATCAACGGCAGAACCTATGCGTATGAGACAGTTGGCACACGTCGCGGCACTGGCGTGCGTGTCGGCGATGGCCGTGTCCCCCACCGTGGGCGCCCAGAGCACGCGGCTGGCGCTGATGCGACCCGAGGTGCTCACGGCGAGCTGCCCGTGGCAGGGATGCGATCCGGGCCCCGCACGCCTCATCGAGGTCGACGTCGAGGGCGCACGCATCGAATCGGTTCGCCGCGTGCCCATCGAGCGCGGCGAGACACCTCTACTGGCTGCGACCGCCGAAGGACGCTACCTGGTGTGGCTGGGGTCGGAAGAGCCATCCGGCTATCCGCCGGTGAACCTGACCGTCCACGACCGTGTCACCGGCACGACCACCGTGGTCCACCGGCAGGCCCCGCCGGGCTCGTACGTCCGCAGCTACCGGATCGTGGCCCACCCCACCGAGACACGCGTGTTCGCGCGGCTCTATCACCCGCCGACCATCGACGCCAGCACCAGCGGGCTCAAGGGGCTCGACGTCGGCGGCGAGTTCCAGACCTTCCACGGGATCACGGCCGATGGCCGCGTGGCGCTGATCAGCCGGGACGACGCCTACATGGGCTACCGCGTCGACACCGCCACCGGCGCCATCCTCGGCGAGCTCACCGGACGCCAGTTCGCCAGCCCGTGGGCCATCTCTGTGGACGGCGCGCACGTCTACGCGCACGCGTATCGTTACGAGGGCCTCGCCAGGTTCCAGGTCTTCACGCGCTACGACGCGGCAACCGGAAGCGTCCTCTCGGAACGGGAGTATCCCATCGATCCCTGGGATTTCGAGTTCGTGCGCCGCCTCGACCTGGACCCTCGCACGGGCCGCGTCTACGTGGACATCGGCGGCGGCCGATACCGCGTGCTCCACCCGGACTCGCTGGAGCGCATCGGCCTCGTGGCCACACCCCTGCCGCCGCTGCCGCCCTTGGAGCCCTACCCGGGTGCGGCCGTCACGGGTCAGCTGGTCTTCGATCCGCACCATCCACGGGCCTTCCTGCTGGCGAACCGCAGGATGCGGCCCGAGACCAGCGACCGCGGCGTGTCACGCATCGACATCGTGGACACGAACACGCTGGCGCTCGTGGGCGGCGCCGATCTGGGCATGGAAGTCGGACCGACGGAGTTGGTGGTCGTCCCTCGACCTCCCGCACCAGCCGCGCTGTCGGCGTCGGTGACCGGCTCACGCGTCACGCTGCAATGGACGCCTGGCACTCGACCGGGGCAGGCCACGGGGTTCCGGATCGAGGCCGGCTCCCAGCCGGGCCTGTCGAACCTCGCCACCTTCACCACCGGGGTCGTCCCGGAGCACGCCGTCGACGGCGTGCCGGCGGGCACCTACTACATCCGCGTGCGTGCCGTGAACTGGGGAGGGCTGAGCGAGGCGTCGCCAGAGACCGTCGTGACGGTGCCATAGGATTGCCGCGTGAATCGGGTTTCACGGGCGACTCTTCCCTGTTCGCAACCCTCGCGCTCGGGCAAGGCCGGCGCCGACTGGACGAACGCCATTGGTCAATCCGGCCACCGTCCCGACGCCGGAGTCGGCCGGCCGACACCGGGCTCGCACGCCCCCGGGGGACCTCCGCGCGAACATCAAACGATTCGGGCCGGAAAACCGCGGCCACCTGCCACCCGCTGTACCAGGCCCCGACTGGCACCGCCGTTGCTGTGGAGCGGGGGCGTCACCCGAATCCGGTGGCGCAGGAGGCACAGAAGATGGCCGTGACATCGACAACCGGGCTCGGAGCGGTCCAGCAGCTGGCGGACTCGCTCGTCGGCCGGTTCGACGCGAACAACGACGGGCAGCTGAGCAGGGAGGAATTCTCGGGGCTGCTCGGCGAGCTGATGGGATCGATGCGCGAGGTGCGCATCCACCAGGGCGAGGGCGACAGCGGGACGGTGAAGTTCGAGGGTTTCGACTTCGGGCGCCCGCAGGACCCGCAGAAGTCGGCCAAGGATGCCTTCGCCAAGATCGCGCGCGAGATCGGCTCGATGCCGCTCACGAAGGCCGAGGCCGAAACATGGTTCAACACGCACGTCAAAAGCGCGTTCGAGGCGCTCGGTCACAAGGTGAACTGGGTGGAGGGCGACAAGTTCTCGTTCACCAATTGGCAGGGGACCTACACCGTGGACTTCGTCCGGGGCGCCGACGGCCCGGATCCCGCGCTGTGGTGGGGGGCCGACGCGGCCTAGCCGGTTACTGAAAGAGCCGGCAACCTGAAGGCGCAAGACAGGAGCCGGACTGTCCGGTCGCCGGTGTCCGGATCCCGCCCGGTGCGACGAGCGCACGAAAACCGCCCCACCCATGGTACCGTGTGAACTCCGTGGGTGAACAGTCCCGGCCGCCGGCCGCCGACGCCGCGTCCATCGCGTGGCTCGAGCGGGTGAACCGCCTCTCGCTGGTCTCACGTCTCGTCACGAGCACCATGCACGACATGAACAACGCGCTGCAGGTGATCGGCGGCGGCGTGGAGCTCCTCCAGATGGAGCAGGCCGACGTGGGGGCCGTGAGCCGCGCGATTGGCGGCAAGGCCGAGCGGGTGATGGTGCTGGTCCACGACCTGTCGCGATTCGTGCGCGACCAGGGCGGGGCGCCGGAGCCCGTCGAGCTGCGCGGGCTGGCGGAGCAGGCGCTGACGCTCCGCCAGTTCCCCTTTGCCCGGCTCCGCGCCACGCGAACGCTCCTGGGGGATCCCACCACCGTGCATGCGGTCCGGCGCGAGCTGCTGCAGGTGCTCCTGAATCTGCTGGTGAACGCGGAACTCGCGCTGGCCGGCGTCCCGTCTCCCGAAGTGCGCGTGGTCGTTGCCGCATGCGGAGACGGGGCCGCGCTCTCGGTGGAGGACAACGGCCCCGGGGTGCCGCCCGCGTGCCGCGATGGCCTGTTCGAACGGCGGCCCCCCACGCCGGCGGGCCACTCCGACCGGCTCGGCATCGGCCTCATGGTGTCTCGCGCCCTGGTCGAACGCCAGGGCGGCGCGATCACCTACGCGCCGCGCGAGCCCACGGGCGCGGCCTTCACGCTGAAGCTGCCGGGCTCACGCCGCTGACATGCTGCCGCTGATGCGGTGGAGCTTGTCGATGAGCGTCGTCCGGCTCAGGTTCAGCAGCCGCGCGGCCTGACGCTTGTTGCCGCCCGTCTTCCGGAGGCCGCCCAGGATCAGGTCCCGCTCGATCTGGGACATGACGCTCTGGAAGTCCACGCCTTCCTCGGGAATGGTCACCGGGCCGATGGCCGACACCTGTTCCGGGTTGCGGATGTCCTCGGGCAGCATCGACGGTAGGATCTCCCGCTCCGCGCCGCTCACCGCCACCGCGTACTCGATGGCATTCTCGAGCTGGCGGATGTTGCCCGGCCAGCTGTAGTCCATCAACACCCGCAGGGCGGCCTGGCTGACCGTGCGCAGGGGCAGGCCGTTGTTCCTGCACGACTTCTCGACGAAGTGCTGCACCAGCAGCGCGATGTCCTCGCGGCGGTGACGAAGGGGCGGCAGCGGGATGGGCACCACGTTAAGGCGGTAGAAGAGATCCTCGCGGAACGTGCCCTCCTTCACCATCGCCCGCAGGTCCACGTTGGTGGCGGCGATGAGCCGGATGTCGAACTTGAAAGGCTTCGACTCGCCCACCCGCTCGATCTCGCGCTCCTGGAGCGCCCGGAGGAGCTTGGCCTGCAGCGCCAGCGACATCGACGACACCTCGTCGATGAACAGCGTGCCCTTGTCGGCGAGCTCGAAGCGGCCCACGCGCGCGTTGACGGCGCCCGTGAAGGCCCCCCTCGCGTGGCCGAACAGCTCGGCCTCCACCAGCCCCTCGGGCACGGCGGCCGCGTTGAAGGCCACGAACGGCTGGTCGCGCCGCGGGCTGTTCTTGTGAATGGTCCGCGCGATCAGCTCCTTGCCGGTGCCGCTCTCGCCCTGGACGAGCACCGTGCTCTTCATCGGCGACACGAGCTCCAGGGCGGAGAAGACCTGCTGCATCGCCGCGCTCCGGCCGATGATGCCCGACACGCTCAGGCGATCGCCGAGCCGGGCGTGAAGGGCCGCGTTCTCGGCCTGCAGACGACGCTCGTTGATGCCCGCCTCCAGCACCTGCGCGAGCTGCACCAGCTGGAACGGCTTGATCATGAAGTCGATCGCCCCGCGCTTGATGGCGCGCACGGCCTCCGGCGCGCCGCCCCAGCCCGTCACCACGACGCAGCGCATCTGCGGGTACCGGGTCAGGGCTTCGTCGAGCACGTCCAGGCCATCGGCATCGGGCAGGCCGAGATCGATGACCATCCCGTCGTAGGCGAAGGCCTCGAGGCGGGAGTGCGCATCGGCGGCGGTCAGGGCCTGCGCGACGGCAAAGCCCCTGGCTTCCAATGAGTCGGTGATGATCTGTCGGAGGTCTGCGTCGTCTTCGACGACGAGCACGGTTGGTGGAACGGTCTGACGCATGACGGAACGAGTATCCTTGAGCGGACTGCCGGGGGGTTCCGACAGGCCGTGTCGGCCACCCGTCTGAGCAATTGGCGAGCCAGCCCATCGGCGGGCGTGCAATCGCGTGATTTCACGTGCCCTTGCGGGAGAACAAGGCCCCTGACGACGGTCGCACAGCGTCAAGAAAATGTCGCGCTCGCGACAAATCCATGGCGCCCGCGGACAGTGGATTACAATTCTGACGTCGCGAGGACCGACTCGCGTCCGCAGGCTCCCGGCCGCGCACACCGATCAATTGCCGGAGGCAGCCTGAAGTCCAGAATCGTCTGGCCGATACCAATCTCGGACTCCTGCCACTGTGCTCCCTTACCCGCACCCGCCGCGCCTCCCCTGGGACGTCATGGTCGTGGACGATGACGACGACGTCCGCGAGCTGATTGTCTCGTTCTTTCAGGGACGCGGCATGCCGGTGACGTCGGCAAATGACGGGCGCGCCGCCATCACCGAACTCGAACGGTCATCGGGCCGCTACGGGATGGTGGTCACGGACGTGAACCTGCCTGGCGCCGACGGCTTCGCGGTGCTCGAGGCCGCGCGGCGGCTGAATGCGTCCTGCTATGTCGTCATCGTCACGGGATACGCATCGCTCGAGTCGGCGATCATGGCCGTCCGGGGCGGCGCGTACGACTATCTTCCCAAGCCCTTCTCGCTGGGTCAGCTCGAAGTCATCCTTCAGCGTGTTGCCGACCGGGCGGCGCTCGAGCAGGAGAATCGCCGCCTGGCGACGGCCAGCCAGTATCGATCGGACCGGCAGGCCCACCCGGCCCTGGCCGGGATCGAGGCCCGCTTGTCGGCCATCGAAGCCACGCTCGCGCGCATCGAGTTGAGCCTGGGCGCAACCGTCGCCGGGTCGCCTGTCCGACGCTGAGTGTCGGCCAGGCGGCACACTCCCGCCCTTTTCCAGACGCGGCCTTCCTTCAGCATCTCCCGTCGCCCGCGCGCGTTTCCCTCTCCGCAAGGCACTCATCGCGCCGCAACGGCACCCGCCCCCGCCTCGATCCCACCTCGGCATCGCTCTTGCTCTGCAGCGGGCATCGTGAACGAGATCACCGATCGAGCGATTCTCGCGGCCCTCGGGCGCCAGATGACCAACGCCGTCCAGCGTCAGTCGGTAGCTGCAGGCAACCTGGCGAACATCGACACGCCTGGCTACAAGGCGCGCGCCGTCACGTTCGGCGACGTGCTCGACGGTGAACTCCAGGGCGCGGCGGTACCCGCGCGCACCAGTCCGGGCCACCTGGGCGGCGTCACCGCGACCGACGGCGTGTCGGCGGAGGCCGAGGGCCTGGCGGCACGCCGCGACGGCAACACGGTGCAGCTCGATCGGGAGCTGCTCAACATGACGCGGGCATCGGGCGAGTTCAGCGCCGCGCAGACCGCGCTGGCCGCCAAGTTCCGCCTGGTCCGCTACGCCATCAACGAGGGTCGCTGACCATGTCCACCCTGCACGCCGCCATCGACGCCAGCGCCAGCGCGCTCAACGCGCAGCGGGCCCGCATCGAGGTCGCAGTGTCGAACATCGCCAATGCCGAGTCCACGCGAGGGCCGGACGGCCAGCCCTACCGCCGCCGCGACATCGTCCTCGCCTCCAATCCGATCGAGAGCTTCGAGCAGGCGCTCGGCCGCGCCGAGGGCGCGGTGGGCGTCCGCGTGGCGGGCGTGGTCGAAGACACCGAACCGTTCCGCCGCCGCTACGAGCCCTCGCATCCCGACGCCGACGCGGAGGGCTACGTCGCGATGCCGAACGTGGACGTGCCCGAGGAGATGGTCAACATGCTGGGCGCCGCGCGCGCCTACCAGGCCAATCTGACGGCCATCGGGCTCATCCGCGACACGGTTCACAGGGCTCTTGAGCTCGGACGGTAAGCCATGCCGATCGACGCCATCTCCACCGCGTCTTCGCTCGTCGGCGCCACGCGGGCGGCATCGCGGCCGGCGGGACAGCCGGCGGCCGCCGACACCGCCGGAGCCGCGTCGGGCTCGTTCAGCGATTCGCTGGTCGGTGTGCTCCAGTCGGTGGATCGCACGGCCGGCGAGGCCAATGATGCCATCGCCAGCATGGTCCGCGGCACCGGCGACGTCCACGAGGCCATGATCGCCCTGCAGCGCGCGGAGACGACACTGCAGCTGACCGTCCAGGTGCGCAACAAGCTCGTGCAGGCGTACCAGGACATCATGCGCATGCCGATCTGACCCCTGATCCCTGATCCCTGATCCCTGATCCCTGACCCCTGACCCGTGTCACCCGACCAGCTGCTCGCGCATCTCAAGCGCCTGACCTCGACCCTCACGCCGCGACAGATCGCGTCGCTCGCCGGCGTGTTCGTGGCGGTCGTGGGCGTCGTGGCGGGTTCGGCCTACTGGGTGAACGCCCCGTCGTACGTGTTGCTGTACTCGGATCTCGATGCCGAGTCGGCCGCCGCCGTGACGGCACGCCTCAAGGGCCAGGAGGTTCCCTACGTGCTCGAAGAGGGCGGCCGCGCCATCCGGGTGCCCGCCGAGCGCGTGGACGAGCTGCGGCTCGAGCTGGCGTCCCAGGGCCTGCCGACGACGGGCCGCATCGGCTTCGAGATCTTCGACCGCACGGCGTTCGGCACCACCGAGTTCCTCGAGCACGTGAACTACCGGCGCGGCCTCGAGGGCGAGCTGGCGCGGACGATTGGCACCATCGCCGAAGTGGCGAGCGCCCGCGTGCACATCGCGCTGGCCCGCGACTCGCTCTTCACCGCACACGCCGAGGAGGCCAAGGCCTCCGTCGTGCTGAAGCTGCGCAGCAGCAAGCCGCTGTCGGCGGCCACGGTGAATGGAATCGCGGGGCTGGTGGCGGCCAGTGTCGAGTCGCTCAGGCCCGAGGCCGTGGTCGTCGTCGACACCTTCGGGCGGCCCCTGACGCAGGGTGGCGCCGAGGCCGAGGAGGCCACGGGCGCCTCGGTCGAGCGCCAGCAGCGCGTCGAGCGCGATCTCGCCGCGCGCGTCGTGGCGCTGCTCGAGCCCGTGGTGGGTCCCGGCCACGTGCGCGTGAACGTCTCGGCGAAGCTCGACATCGAGTCGCAGGAGGAAACCGAGGAGCGGTGGGATCCCACCACCGTGGTCCGCAGCCGGCAGGCCTCGAGCGAGGGCCCGGCCGCGGCCGGCGCCGGCGGCATCGCCGGCGCGCGCGCCAACGCGCCGCCGGCCGCGTCCACCGCTCCCGCCGAGACGGCGGCGCCGATGCTGGCTGCGGCGCCGCCCGGGGGCCGAACCACCGAGACGACCAACTACGAGATCAGCAAGGTCACGCGGCACACCATCGTGCCCCAGGGCCGGCTCTCGCGCCTGTCGGTGGCCGTCATTCTCGACGACGAGCGCACGACGGCGAGCGACGAATCGGGACGGACGCAGGTGTCGAGCAAGCCCCGCAGCCCGGAGGACCTCGAGCGGGTGCAGCGGCTCGTGGCGGCGGCCGTGGGGCTCGACCCCGCACGCGGGGATCAACTGACGGTCGAGAACATCGCCTTCGGCGATCAGTCAGTGGTCGAGCAGCCGCCGGCAGGACCCCTCTGGCGGGAGCTCCCGCGCCAGGTCGCCCCGTACGCCCCCCAGATTCTGCGGATCGCTGCGGTGGCCGGTATCGCGCTGCTGGCGCTCGTCGTGATTCTCCGGCCGATGATGCGTGCCGTCGTTGCGGCGCCGGCCCTGCAGGCCGCGGCCGCCGTCGAGGCGCCGGGCCAGACGCCGCGGACGGTGGCCGAGATGGAGGACGCCATCGAAGCCGAGCTCGACGCAGCGCTCCCGGAGTCGGTCGAGGCGCGCCGCCTGCCTGTGCTCAGCAGGCGAATCGCGCGGCGTGCCGAAGAGCAGCCGGAGGACCTGGCCCGCCTGGTCCGCAGCTGGCTGACCGAGGAGGAACGGTAGGCCGCCGATGGCTGTCGTCACCACGCCCAAGTCGCTCACCGGCGCGCGCAAGGCCGCGATCATCATGATGGCGCTGGGCGAGGAGCACTCCAGCAAGCTGATGCGCCATCTCGAGGAGCACGAGATCGAGCGCATCGCGCGCGAGGTCGCGGCCCTGGGAAAGGTGGCGCCCGACGTCGGCGAGTCGGTCCTGCTCGAGTTCGACGAGATGGCGAAGGTCGCCGAGCACGTGTCGCTCGGCGGCGTCGACTACGCCCGCCGGCTCCTGTCGAAGTCGCTCGGCCCCGAGAGCTCGCGCCGCATCCTCGAGCGGGTGCTCCGGTCGTTCGCGACGCGCGCCGGCTTCCAGACCCTGGAGAAGGCCAGTCCCCAGCAGCTGTCGAAGTTCATCCTGGGCGAGCACCCGCAGACCATCGCGCTGGTGCTGGCGCACCTGGATACCGGCAGCGCCGCCCAGATCGTGTCCCAGCTCCCCGACGAGATGCGGTCCGACGTGCTGGTCCGCATGGCCAGCATCGACGACGTGTCGCCCGACGTCATCGGCTGCATCTCGAACGTCATCGACCAGCGCCTGAAGTCGCTGGGCGGCCCCTCGCGCGAGCAGCACGGCGGCGTGCGGTCGGTGGCCGAGCTGTTCAACCGGATGGACCGCGGCGTCAGCCAGACGACGCTCGAGCGCATCGAGTCGGAGTCCCCCGATCTGGCCGTGCAGATCCGCAACCTGATGTTCGTCTTCGAGGACCTGGCGACGGTCGAGGACACGGGCATCCGCGAGCTCGTCAACCGCGCGGAGAAGAAGACCCTGACGGTGGCCCTGAAGGGCGCCAGCGAGGAGATTCGCCAGCACTTCTTCAGCAACATGTCGAAGCGCGCCGCCGAGCTGATCAAGGAGGAAATGGAGATCATGGGTGCCGTGCGCCTGCGCGACGTCGAGAAGGCGCAGCAGGAGATCGTGGCGATCGCGCGCAAGCTCGAGGAAGAAGGCCTCATCACCACCGGCGCGGGAGCCGGCGAGCCGTATGTCGTCTAGGGCCCGGCGCCTCGGCGGCCCGGCGGAGGTCCGGGCCTACGACTGGAACGGCACGGCGCCGGCGTGGCACGCCGCTCGTCCCGAGCCGGCGCCGGCCCCGGCGGCGCCATCACCGCCCGCGGTCGATGCCGCGCAGATCGAGCGCGACGCCTTCATGAAGGGCTACGCCCAGGGCGAACGCGCCGGCGCCGAAGCCGCCGCCGCGCGCGGCGAAGCCGTCGTCCGCCGCCTGGCCGAAACCGTGGACGAGCTCCGCACGCTCAGGGCCGACCTGCTGCAGAAGGCCGAGCGCCAGATCGTCCAGCTGGCGCTGGCCATCGCCCGCCGCATCATCCACCGCGAGGTCTCGATCGATCGCGAGCTGGTGGCGGCCATGGGCCGCGTGGCCCTGGATCGCCTCGGCCAGGCGTCGACGGCCACCATCCGTCTCCACCCCGACGACTACGCGGCGGTCGTCCGCGGCGCTGCCGCCGGCGGGTCGGAAGACGGCGCCACCACGATCGTGGCGGACCCGATGGTGCGGCGCGGTGGCTGCCTCGTGCAGTCGGACTTCGGCGTCATCGACGTCGGCGTCGACGCGCAGGTCGGCGAGATCGCGACGGCGCTGCTGGGCGGCCACGACGGCGAACCGCCGTTGGCGCGCGACGAGGTGCCCGTTGGCCGTTGACGCGGCGAACCCGCTGCACCTGGAGGCGTACCTCGGCCTGCTCGACCGCGCGGATCCGACGCCCGTGCAGGGGCGGGTCACGCGCGTCGTCGGCCTGCTCGTCGAATCGGTGGGGCCCCAGGCGCGCATCGGCGATGTCTGCGAGGTGCGGCGCGCGCACGGCCGCCCCGTGCCGGTCGAAATCGTCGGCTTCCGCGAGGGGCGCCTCCTCTCGGTGCCCCTCGGAGACACGTCGGGAATCCAGCCAGGCGACCGCATGGTCGCCCGCGGCGGGATCCCCTCGATGCCGGCCGGCGAGGCCCTGCTCGGCCGCGTCATCGACGGCCTCGGGCATCCCCTGGACGGCAAGGGCACGCTCCGCGTCACCGACCTGGCGCCCCTGCGCCCGCCCGCGATGAACCCGCTGGATCGCGAGCCGGTCGTGGCGCCCATCGGCACGGGCGTCCGTGCCATCGACAGCCTGCTCACGCTCGGCCGCGGCCAGCGCGTGGGCCTCTTCGGCGGCAGCGGCGTCGGCAAGAGCACGCTGCTCGGGATGATGGCCCGCGGCACCGAGGCCGAGGTCGTGGTGCTGGCGCTGGTCGGCGAGCGGGGCCGCGAGGTCCGGAGCTTCCTCGAGCACGATCTGGGCCCGCGGGGCCTCGAGAGCGCGGTGGTGGTCGTCTCCACCTCCGACAGCCCGCCGCTCGTACGGCTCCGCGCCGCGTACGGCGCGACGGCCATCGCCGAGTACTTCCGCGACCGCGGGCGGAACGTCCTGCTGATGATGGATTCGGTCACGCGGTTCGCGATGGCGCAGCGCGAGGTGGGCCTGGCCGCGGGCGAGCCTCCCACCGCCAAGGGCTATCCCCCCTCGGTGTTCGCCCTGCTGCCGGGGCTGCTCGAGCGCGCCGGCAGCGTGCGCGGCCGCGGCAGCATCACCGCCATCTACTCGGTGCTCGTCGAAGGCGACGACACCAACGAGCCGATTGCCGATGCCGTCCGCGGCATCCTCGATGGCCACTACGTGCTCTCGCGCGACCTCGCGGCTCGGAACCACTATCCCGCCATCGACATCCTCTCCAGCGTGAGCCGGACCATGCCCGACATCACGAACGTCGAGCACCGGGCGAAGGCGGGGCAGCTGCGGGAATGGCTGGCGACGCTGCGCGACAGCGAGGACCTGGTGAACGTCGGCGCCTACGTGCGCGGCAGCAATCCGCGGATCGATGCGGCGCTCGATCACCGTGAGCCGGTCGCCCGCTTCCTGTGTCAGCCCGCCGACACCACCGTCGGCTTCGCTGACGCGATCGGCGCCCTCGCCGCCCTGTGATTGCATGCGACCTTTCCGGTTCCGCGCCGCCGCGGCCCTGGTGATGCGCCGCAAGCAGGAGGACGCCGCGCGCCAGCAGCTCGCCGCCGCCGACGCGGCCCGCCGGCGTGCCGATCTGCAGGCGCAGGCGGCCGCAGGGGCCGCGGATCGTGCGGCGGCCGCAGCCACGGAGGCCTGCCGCGCGGGCGCCGAAGGGTGGCGCCTCGGATGGCACCAAAGTTGGATGACCCGGAAGCGGCTCGAGGCGGACGCGGGCCGGCAGGCGGCGGCGGTATCGGCCGACGCCGCGGGCCGCGCGACCGCCGAGGTCCAGCTCGCCCATCAGCGGCGCCGCGCCCTCGAGCGGCTGCGCGACCGGGCGTGGCATCGCCACCAGCGCGAGGCGGGGCGCCTCGAGCTGCGCGAGATGAACGAGCTCGCCACGCTGCGCCATCACGCGCGGCCCGAGGACGAGCCCTGACCGTACAGGCGAGCGCCGGCAACGGCCTCTCGAAAGGATCACGATGACGATTGATCAGACGACCAGCGCCGGGGACACGGGCGGATCCGGCGCCGTCCAGCGCAAGGGCCCGCTCGGGCAGGATGCGTTCATGAAGCTGCTCCTCACGCAGTTGCAGCACCAGGATCCCACCGCGCCGCAGGCCGACGGTGAGTTCCTCGCACAGCTCGCCCAGTTCAGCACGCTCGAGCAGCTGCAGGCGATGAACGCCAAGCTCGACGTGATTGCCGGCGTCTTCATGGCGGCCGATTCGGAGGTGCGGTAATGGGTTTCTCGACCAGCCTGTCAGGGCTCTACGCCAACCAGCAGAAGCTGAACGTCATCGGCAACAACCTGGCGAATCTCAACACCATCGGCTTCAAGGCGAGCACCGTCCAGTTCATGGACCTGGTCAGCCAGTCGGTGGGCGGGTCGAGCATGAATCCCATGCAGGTCGGCCTGGGCGTCACCACGGGATCGATCTCGCCCAACTTCCGCCAGGGCGGCGTCGAGACGACCGGCATCGCCACCAACGTCGCCATCCAGGGTGACGGCTTCTTCGTGATTGGGGGCGCCAACTCGCGTTCCTACACGCGCGCGGGCGACTTCACCTTCGACGCCAACGGCACGCTCGTCACCCCGGATGGACAGCCCGTGCAGGGCTACACCGTCATCGATCCCGCCACCGGGCGCGTCGACACCACGGGCACGCCCACCGACATCGTGCTGCCCCCGGGCGTGCTGCGGGCGCCGGTCGCCACCACGCTCTTCGGCACGACCACGAACCTGGACGCTGGCGCGGCCGCGGGCGCCACCTTCAGCACGGCAGTCCAGATCTACGACTCGCTGGGGCAGCCGCACGTGGCCACCATCACCTACACGAAGACCGGCGCCGGCGCCTGGGACTACGACATCACCGTTCCGGGCGAGGACATCACGGGCGGAACCCCGGGCACGCCCTCGTCGATCGGCAACGGGACGCTCGCCTTCGACGCGCAGGGACGGCTCTCGCAGGTGAACGGCGGCGCGGTGGCCGACGTCGTCATCGCCGGCCCGGCGTGGGCCAACGGCGCTGCGGCCAACGGCTTCACGTGGGACCTCGTGGACGCCAACGGCGCGGCGTCGCTCACCGGTTTCGGCAGCCCGTCCGCCACCTCGTCGAGCACGCAGAACGGATCGCCCGCGGGCACGGTGACCGCCATCGGCATCAACGGCTCCGGCGAGATCCTCGCCACGTTCGGCACCGGCGCCACCATTGTCGTCGGGCAGCTCGCGATGGCCAACTTCAACAACCCGCAGGGCCTGACCAAGCTCGGATCGAACCGCTACGGCGAGAGCGCGGCCTCGGGCCTCGCCAGCATCGGCATCGCCGGCACGGGCGGGCGCGGCTCGCTGACCGGTGGCGCGGTCGAGCAGTCGAACGTCGACATCGCGCAGGAGTTCACGCAGATGATCCTCGCCCAGCGAGGCTACCAGGCGAACTCGAAGAGCATCACGGTCGCCGACGAGCTGCTCCTCGAAACCCTCAACCTGAAGCGGTGACGCGGTGCTGATCTCGCTTGGGCTCGGCCAGTCGCCGGCGGCGTCCGCCGGCGACATCCCCCTGCCGCCGGCTGGTCAGCCCGCCGACGCGGGGCGCGTGCCCGCGTTTGGCGATCAGGTCCGGCAACTCCTGGGCGCGTGGGCGACCGCGCCCGCGGCGGAAAACCCGCTCGCCTCGGTCCCCGCCTCCGAGAGGGTTCGCACCGCCGGAGCGCCCTCGCGGGATCGGGGCGCGCTGGCCGAGGAGGGCGGCGCTGTCGCCGACGATCGCGACGCGCCCCCGGTCGCGGCCCCTCCTACCATCGTCGATCTGGCCCTGTGGATGGACGCGATGGCTCGCCAGGCGCCGGCCGTCCGTGCGCTGCCCGATCCGGAAACCGTGGCCGCCCCGGCTGGATCCCTGGCCGTGGGCCATGGCCGACCGGCGCCGGTGCATCCGGCCCGGTTGCCCTTCTCGGCCGAAGCGGTGTGGGCCGATGGCTTCGCTGCGGGATACCTGGCCGCGCAGCCGGGTGCCGGGTCCCCGGAGGAGAACCAAGCGGCGGTCGAGGCCGCTCGGCAAGAGCCGGCCGCCTCGGCCCTCGTCTGGACCGCCACCGCGGCCGGCCCCGAGTTCCAGAAGCGCACTGACGGCGCGGGCCGCGATCGCGACTCCCAGCCGGCTGCCCACTCCAACCCGAGCGCCCCCGATGCGCTCACCACCATGGCGGGTCGCGGACAGGAGCCGTCGCACGGCATCGTGGACGCGCGATCTCGCCTCAGGCTGATTCATCCCCGGAGTGCCGACGGGGCACCGACGCCGAGGGTATCCAGCGAGGGCGTCGCGAGCCCGGCGGGCGCGGCCCGCTCGGCGGAACCGGGCACTGCCAGCCTCGCCCCGGCGGCCCCTCCTGATGCGTCTCCCGCATCTGCCGTGGTGCGGCTCACTGAACCGGGTCACGTCGACGGGCCGCAGCGGCCCGTCCACGGCGGCTCACGCGAGCCGGCGCCGGTCGAACCCGTCAAGCCTCACGCGCGATTGTCCTCGCCGCCGACAGAGGGACGCGCCGCAGGGCATGCGAGCAGTGTGGCCGTCACGCACGACGTCGAGGCGCCCCGGTCATCGCCGCGGCGGGCGACCGAGGCGAGCCAGCCGCCGCACCCATACCTGACGCTCGTCGAGTCCACCCGCCAGGCATCGATCGCGTCCGCGGGCAGCGAAGTGCGGGCGGCGGCCCCGCAGGAATCCAGCGAGCCCGAGCTGCCGGAGCAGATCGTCCAGTCACTCCGCCTCCAGGCCACCGCCGGGGGTGGCGAAGCGCGCGTCCAGCTGCGGCCCGAGTATCTCGGCGAGCTCACCATCCGCGTCGTCGTCGAGGACGGAGCCGTCACGGCGCGGCTCGAAGCCGAAATCCCCGCAGTGCGCGAGTGGATCGAGCGGCACGAGGTGTCCCTGCGCCAGGCCCTCGGCGAGCACGGCCTCACGCTCGACGAGCTGAGCGTCTCGGACCGCGACGGCTCCGACGGGGCGCTCGACGACGGCGAGCGGGACGACACGGCCGAGCGCGAGTCGCCCCAGCACCACCGCCGTGCACGGCGGCGCGCCGATGACGACGAGCCACGCTTCGAGGTGACGGCCTGAGAAGGGCGGAAGGCAAGAGGCGGAAGGCAGAAGGCTCCTTCCGCACTTCTCGCTTCTCGCTTCTTCTCTCCCTCCCCCCTGTCGTCCCACCGTCACCCCGGTCCGGCCGGCCGACGCGGTGAGCCCCGAAAAACCGCGAAGATCCGCCTTGCAGCGCGATATCCCGCGCGGCATCCGGCTTGCTCATGGGTTGGCCAGTGACATCACCCATGAGCGAAGCACCTCAACCCTCCGCGCCTCCGGCGCCTCCGGCGCCGGCCAGGGGACGCCGCCGGCTCCCCCTTCTGGCCGGCATCGCCGTGCTGGTCCTGGCTGCCGGGGGAGCGGCGTACTGGTTCCTCCAGAGGCCTGCGTCGGCCGAGGCCGCCGCCCGCGAGGCCCCGCCGCCGAAGCGCGGCATCGTCTCGTTCGATCCGTTCGTCGTCAATCTCGCCGACTCGAAGGCGTCGAGGTTCCTGCGCGTGTCGATGCAGCTCGTCGTGAGGGACGCCGGGCAGGCCGCGGAGATGGAGGAGTCGAAGGTCGCACTCATGCAGGCCCGCTCCGCGATGCTCGAGGTGCTCACCACGCAGACCTCGGACGTGCTGGTCACGCCCGAGGGCAAGGCGGCGCTGCGCGCCGCCATCATCGAGAAGCTCGGCCACGTGGTCGAGGAATTCGAGGTCGTCGATGTCCTCTTCTCCGACTTCGTCGTCCAGTTCTAGCGCGGGCGCGGCCGACGAGCCGCTCGCCCCGGTCTTCGACGTCGAGTGCACGGTCGAGTTCGTGCTCGGCACCGGGCGCATCACCGTCCGCGACTGCCTGCAGCTCGAGCGCGCCAGCATCGTGCGGCTCGACCAGCCGGCCGGCTCCGATCTCGAGCTGCGCGTGCAGGGACGCCCGCTCGCCAACGGCGAGGTCGTCATCGTGGACGACGGCACGGCGCTGCGCCTGCGCCGGATCATCCCGCCTGCGGGTGCCGAGGTCGCGTGATGGTGCTCGCGCAGACGGTGCTGCCCGGGTCCGATCCCGTGCCGATCAGCGGGCAGGCCATGGCCGCGGTGCTGGTCGTCCTCGTGCTGCTCGTGGCCGTGTCGTGGCTGCTCCGGCGCGGCACCCTGGTGCGCCGATCGAAGCAGGCGGTCACGGTGGAAACGGCGGTGGCCCTCGGCGATCGCCGGTCGCTGGTGATCGTGGCGGTCGAGGGCCGCCGGCTGCTCGTGGGCCTCACGCCAGGGCAGATCAGCCTCGTCACCGAGCTGCAGCCGCCGTTCGCCTCGGCGCTCGAGGCTTCGGTCGAGAAAGGTGCGCCGTCGTGACGACGCGACGACGGTGGCTGGGGGCCGTGACGGCGATGGCCGTGCTCGCCTCGGCACGTCTCGCGGCGCAGCAGCCGTCGAGCCTGGACGTGCGGGTGGACGGCCTCGGCACGATCTCGGCGCCGCTGCAGGTCGTCCTCTTCCTGACGCTGCTCACGTTCATCCCGGCGGCGCTGGTGATCATGACATCGTTCACGCGCATCGCCATCGTCTTCCATTTCCTGCGCCAGGCGCTGGGGACGCAGGAGATGCCGTCGAACCAGATGCTGGTCGGGCTGACGCTGTTCCTGACGGTCTTCATCATGGCGCCGGTCGGGCAGCGGGTCCACGAGCTGGCCGTCGCGCCGGCCCTGGAGGGCCGGCTGTCGGTCACCGAGGCGCTCGACCGGGGCGCACCGCCGGTGCGCGAGTTCATGCTGAAGCAGACGCGCGAGGCCGATCTCGCCCTCTTCGTCGAGCTCGGACGACTGCCGCGCCCCGAGCGCGTGGACGACCTGCCGATGCGCGTCGTCATCCCCGCCTTCGCCATCTCGGAGCTCAAGACCGGCTTCCAGATGGGCTTCTTCCTCTTCGTGCCCTTCCTGCTCATCGACCTCATCGTCTCGACGACGCTGCTGTCGATGGGGATGCTGCAGCTGCCGCCCGCGATGATCTCGCTGCCGTTCAAGATCCTCCTCTTCGTGATGATCGACGGCTGGAACCTGCTGGTGGCCTCGCTGGTGCGGAGCTTCATGTGAGGCGCGCCGCGCGCCCGAGGTGACATGCGATGTCCGAAGCGCTCGTCGTCGGTCTGGTCCGGCAGGCCATTGAAACGGCCGTCATCGTCACGCTGCCCATGCTGCTCGCGGGCCTCATCGCCGGCGTGCTCGTGAGCGTGTTCCAGACCGTGACGTCCATCCAGGACAACGTGCTGGCGTTCATCCCGCGCGCGCTCGCCATCTTCGTCGTCTTCGCCCTGGCCTTCCCGTGGATGCTGCGCGTCGTGACGGGCTTCTCGGCCGGGATCATCCGGCGGCTGCCCGAGCTCATCCGGTGATGGATCTCGACCTCCTGGTGCGGGTCGGGCTGCTCGTGGCGCGGCCGAGCATGGTGGTGATGAGCGCGCCCGCGTTCGGCGGACAGTCGGCGCCGCCCTACGTGCGCGTCGGCCTGGCGCTGCTGCTGGCCGTCCTGTCGCTGCCGCTCGTGCCCGTGCCGCCGGTGCCCACGCTGGCGGCGCTCGGGGTCATCGTCCTGCGCGAGCTGGCCATCGGCCTGGCACTCGGTCTGTCCGTGCGCGCGGTGCTGGCCGGCGCGGAGCTCGGCGGGCACATCACGAGCAGCCAGCTGATGCTCTCGTACGGATCGCTCATCGATCCGCAGGGCGGCGCGCGCAACACGCTGCTCGCCACACTGTACGGCAACCTGGCGCTCATCACCTTCTTCGCCATCAACGGCCATCACGTCCTGCTGCGGGGGCTGGCGGCGTCGTACCAGGCGCTGCCGATCGGCGTCGGCGCCATCGACGGCACGCTGGCGGCCAGCGTCACGCGCCTGCTCGGCGTGGTGTTCGAGTTCGGCCTGCGCCTGGCGGCGCCCATCATCGTCGTGATGCTGGTCGTCGAGCTCGCGACGGGGCTCGTGTCGAAGGCCGCGCCCGCACTCAACCTGATGGTCGTCGGCACGCCGGTGCGGCTGATTGTCGGCCTGCTGGTGGTGGCCGCGGTGGTACCCCAGATCCCGGGGGTCACCGCCCGCTTCGTCACCCTCGCCATCGAGGCCGGCCAGGCGCTCGCCCGGGGGCTGCGCTAGGACTGCCATGGCCGACCAGCACGCCGGGGAGCGAACCGAGAAGCCGTCGGCCAAGCGGCTGAAGGACGCGCGCGAGAAGGGCCAGGTGGCGCGCAGCCAGGACCTGGTGACCGCCCTGGCGCTCCTTGGCGTCACGGTCGCGCTCGCCCGCACGGGAGCCTCGGGCGCCGGCCGCCTCGAGCGGCGGCTCGCCGAGAGCCTCTCTCACCTCGATGAATCGGCGCGCGCCTCGATTGCTCTACACGACCTCGCCAACCAGACGGTCAGCGACCTGTTGCTGCTCGGCATGGTGGCGGGCCCGTTCCTGCTGGCCGCCGTCGTCGTGTCGCTGGCCGGCAACTTCACGCAGAGCGGGTGGGTGTTCGCGGCCGATCGGCTCACACCCGACTGGTCGCGCCTGAGCCCGAAGCACGGCCTGGCGCGGCTCAAGCCGTCGCAGTCGGGCCTCGACCTGGTGAAGACGGCGATGGCCGCGACGGTGGTGGCCGCCCTCGCGTGGCAGGTCGTCCGTGAGGCCCTGGGCGATGCGCCGCGCCTCGCGTGGCTCGGGCCCGGGAGCGTGGCCGAGGCGGGCTGGAGCCACGTGTACCGGCTGCTCGTGCAGGCGGGCCTGGCGCTCGCCGCGATTGCGGGCGCCGACTACGGCCTCCAGCGATGGCGCCACTACGCGTCGCTGAAGATGACCAAGCAGGAGCTGCGCGACGAGGCGCGGTCGAGCGAAGGCAGCCCCGAGATCAAGGCGCGCGTGCGGCGCATCCAGCGCGAGATGACGCGCAAGCGCATGCTGAATGCGGTGAAGACAGCCACGGTGGTCGTGACCAACCCCACCCACTACGCGGTCGCCCTCCAGTACCAGCGCGCCCGGATGGGCGCGCCCGTCGTCGTTGCCAAGGGGCGCGACCACCTGGCGCAGCGCATCAAGGCAATCGCCCGCGAGGCCGGCGTGCCGCTGGTGGAGAACGTCCCGCTGGCCCAGGCGCTCTACAAGGGCGCCGAGGTCGGCGACGAGATTCCCGGGCCGCTCTTCGGCGCCGTGGCCGAAGTGCTCGCCTATCTGATCCGGATCAAACAACTGGCGCTCTAGACACCCATGTCCATGTCCGTCGCCTCGTCCGTGCGTCCTTCGCACCTGATGGTGCCCTCCGCGCTCATCGCGGTGGTGCTGCTGATGGTGGTGCCGCTGCCGCCGGTGCTGCTCGACATCCTGCTGTCGGTCGACATCGGCCTCTCGGTCGTGCTGCTGCTGACGGTGGTCTACCTGAAGCAGCCGGTCGAGTTCTCGGTGTTCCCCTCGCTGCTCCTCCTGCTCACGCTGCTGCGGCTGTCGCTGAACGTCGCCTCCACGCGCCTCATCCTGATGCACGGCCATGAGGGTGTGGACGCCGCGGGACACGTCATCATGGCCTTCGGCCAGTTCGTCGTCGGCGGCAACTTCGTCGTCGGCGTGGTCATCTTCCTGGTGCTCGTCGCCATCCAGTTCCTGGTGATCAACCACGGCGCGGTGCGCATCTCCGAGGTGACGGCGCGCTTCACGCTCGACGCGATGCCCGGGCGCCAGATGGCCATCGACGCCGACCTGAGCGCCGGCGTCATCGACGACAAGGAGGCGCGGGTCCGGCGCGACCGCGTCAGGCGCGAGGCCGACTTCTACGGCGCGATGGACGGCGCGATCCGCTTCACCCAGCGCGACGCGCTGGCCGCGGTGCTCATCACCGGCGTCAACATCGCCGCAGGTCTCGTGATCGGCGTCGTGCAGCACCAGCTCGACCTCGTGACGGCCGCGCAGACCTACACGATCCTCACCGTCGGCGAGGGGCTGGTCACGGCCATCCCGGCGCTGCTCGTCTCGATGTCGGGCGGCCTCATCACCACGCGTGCCGCCTCCGAGTCGCACCTCGGCGAGGAGGTCGCCGACCAGCTCTTCGCGCGATCGAAGCCGCTGGCCGTGGCCGCCGGCGTGCTGCTCCTGCTCGCCCTGATTCCGGGGCTGCCGAAGCTGGCCTTCGTGCTGGTGGCGGGGTGCCTGGGTCTGGTGGCCTACGCCAACAGCCAGGCGGTCGAAGCGGCACAGGCCGCCGCGGCGGACGCGCCGGCGCCGCCGCCCGATGCGATCGACGCCGCGGTCGGTGTGGACGCCCTCGCGGTCGAGGTCGGCTATGCGCTGGTGAGCCTCGTGGACGAGAAGCAGGGCGGCACGCTGCTCGCGCGCGTGCGCGCCATCCGACGGCAGATTGCGTCGGAGACCGGCGTGGTCGTGCCGCCGGTGCACGTGGCCGACAACCTGCAGCTCGCCCCGCGCGCCTACGCGATTCTCGTGAAGGGCGTCGAGGTGGCGCGCGGCGAGCTCTACGCCGATCGCCTCCTGGCCATCAACCCGGGCACGGCCGACATCGCCCTCGAGGGCACCGCGACCCGCGAGCCGGCGTTCGGCCTGCCGGCCGTGTGGATCACGCACGAACAGCGCGATCGCGCGTCCGCCGCGGGATTCACCGTCGTCGATCCGACGACCGCGCTCTCGACGCACCTTTCCGAGGTGGTGCGCGCCTTCCTGCCCGATCTGCTCTCCCGCCAGCACACCAAGGAGCTGGTGGACCGCGTCGCCGAGACCTCGCCCAAGCTGGTCGAGGAACTGGTCCCCAAGATCGCCTCGATCGGCGACATCCAGCGCGTGCTCCGGCAGCTCCTGCGCGAGCGCGTGCCCGTCCGCGACCTCACGACCATCCTCGAGGCCATTGCGGACGCGATGCCCGGCAGCAAGGACGCCGACCAGGTGGCCGAGGCCGTGCGCGCCGCCATCGGCCGGGCGATCTGCCGCCCGTACCAGAACGAGAAGGGCGAGCTGCCCACGATTGCGCTGGCGCCCGCCCTCGAGGAGCGGCTCATGGCCTCCATGGTCCGCACGGAGCAGGGGATCGTGCTGGCCATCGAGCCCGCGCAGGCGCAGCGCCTGGCCGGCCGGCTCGCCGAGATCGTCGCCGGCGCGGTGGCACAGCCTGTGCTTCTCTGCACGCCGGTGCTGAGGCCGCACATCTGGCGACTGTTCGCCCGCGTCCTCCCGCACCTCGGCGTCGTCTCGCACAACGAGGTGCCGCCACAGATTCACGTCGCGGCCATTGCGACCCTGGACTGACATGACGGTCAAGACGTATCGCCACACCACCGTAAGGGACGCGCTCCGGGCCGTTCGCGAGGACATGGGGCCGGACGCCCTGGTACTGGCCACACAGATGGTCGCCGCGCGCGGCTGGCGCGGCTGGATCGGACGGCGCGAAGTGCAGGTGACCGCGGCGAGCGCCGCCGACCCGAACGGCCGATCCACCGTCCCCGTGGGACGGCCGGCCGACACCCCGATGCCGCGACGTGCGGATCTCCCCGCCCGCGCAGGTCTGGTCGCGCGGCTCCTGGCGAGCGGCCTGGATCGCGCGATGGCCGAACGCGTGGCCGCCTCGGCCACCAGCGCGCAGTGCCGCGGGGCCTCCCTGCCCGTGCTGCGCCGCCTGCTCGCCAGTCAGCTCGACGCGCTCGCCGCCGGCAACGAGCCCTACGCGAAGGTCGAGGTGTTCATCGGACCTCCCGGTGTCGGAAAGACGACCACCATCGCGAAGATTGCCGCGCAGGAGCGGGCGAGCCGCGGGCGCACGCTCGGCCTGGTCGGCGCCGACGCCTTCCGCGCGGGCGCCGTCGAGCAGCTGCGCACCTACGCCAGCATCATCGGCGCACCCTTCCGGGTGGCGCGGACGATCGAGGAACTGGACAAGGCGCTCGCGGCCGGGCGCCACTCGCTGCTGGTGGACACGGCGGGCCGCTCGCCGCGCGACGGCGGCCTGCGCGATCTGCGCCGGCTGCTCGGCAGCCACCGCGGCGTGCGCACGCACCTGGTCCTGGCCGCCGATACGAGCGGCGGGACCGCCCGCCGGATCCTCGACGCCTACCAGGACGTGCGGCCGGACCGCATCGTGATCTCGAAGCTGGACGAGGCCGAAACCATCGCGCCGCTGCTGACGGCGATCGCGGATCGGGGGATCCCGGTCTCGTACCTGGCGACCGGGCAACGGGTGCCCGAGGACCTCGATCGCGCCACGCCGGCCGTGCTGGCCGGCGCCCTGTTGCGCGACGACGAGTGGGGATCCGCAGCAGCCGCCAGCTGAGGCGGCATTGGCGAACGACACGGAGACGGAGACGCTGAACATGCGCAGGATGCCCCCGCCGGCAGGCGCGGATCTGGACACTCGGGACCGGCTCGTGATGGAGCACGTCGGGCTCGTGAAGACGATGGCGGGCCGGCTCGCCAACCGCCTGCCCTCGCAGGTCGAGGTCTCGGAGCTCATCAGCGTGGGCGTGCTGGGGCTCATCGACGCCGCGGGCCGGTTCAACCCGGCGCTCGGCGTGCCGTTCAGCGCGTTCGCCCGCCGCCGCATCCACGGCGCGATGCTCGACTCGCTGCGCGATCTCGACTGGGCGCCACGCACGCTGCGCAAGCTGCGCCGCGACGTGGATGCGGCCATCGTGCGGCTGCGCGAGACGCTCGGCCGCGAGCCCGAGGCGGAGGAGATCGCCGGGGCGCTCGACGTCTCGGAGGCCGAGTACGACCGCATGCTCGACCGGCTGCGCAGCGTCGACCTGGCCGTCGTTCGGCAGGCGTCGGCCGACGGCGACGGATCCGACATCCTGGATGTCGTCGTCGATCCCGGGGAGGGACCGCACGGCACGCTCGAGCGGCAGGAACTGCGCGAGCTGCTCGCGCGCGCCATCGTCCAGCTGCCCGAGCGCGAGCGGCACATCCTCGCCCTGTACTTCGAGCAGGATCTCACGCTGGCCGAGATCGGCCAGGTCATCGGCGTCGGCGAGTCACGGGTCTCGCAGCTGCGCACGCAGGCCCTCGCGCGCCTCCGGTCCACGCTCGCGGCCTCGCTGCAGCAACGGGGGACGCACTGATGAGCCGCACGCTCACCCAGGACGAGATCGACGCCCTCCTGCTGACGCCGTCCGGCGGCCGCGCGGCGAAGCGCGCGCCGGACGGCCTGGCCAGCGGCGCCATCCGCTACAACTTCCGACGGCCCGACCGCGTGTCGAAGGAGCAGATCCACTCGCTGCACTTCCTGCACGACCGCTTCGCGCGCAGCGTGTCCACGTCGTTGTCGGTCTACCTCCGCGCCGTCACCGAACTGGCCGTCGTCTCCGTGGAGCAGTTCGCGTACTCGGAGTTCCTGCTCTCGCTGGCCGACCCGACCGCCTTCTACGCGCTGGCCATCCCTCCGCTGGGCGAGCTGGGCGCGCTCGAGATCAACCCGTCGGTCGCCTTCCCGATGTTCGACCGGATGCTGGGCGGGGAGGGCCGCACCGCCGCGCCGGGCCGGGCGCTGACCGACATCGAACAGCACATCGCCGACTCGATCGTGAAGGTGCTGCTCGAGGCGCTCACCGAGACCTGGCGGCCCATCGTGGACCTGCGCTTCGAGATTCGCGGTCGCGACACGCGCCCGCAGATGCTCCAGGTGGCGGCGCCGAACGAGACGGTGCTGATGGTGGCTTTCGACATGTCGGTCGGCGACGCGCGGGGGATGGTGAACCTCTGCCTGCCCGTCACCATTGTCGAGGCCACGGGCGGCGGCCTGGCGCAGGCATGGCATCGGCAGCGGCAGGAGCCGAGCGCCTCGGAGCGCCAGTGGCTTCGCGACCACCTGTCGGCAGCCGTGATGCCGGTCACGGCCTCGCTCGAATCGCGGTTGACCGCCCGCGACCTGGTGGATGTGTGCCCCGGGGACGTCGTCTCGCTCGGCGTCCCCGTGAGCCGGCTCGTGGACGTGCGCGTGGGCCGCACGCTGAAGTTCAAGGGAAGGCTCGCCGTCGAGGAGGGGCGCGTGAGCGTCCGGCTCGACCAGGCGTGCCCGGACGGCGCCGCGGGGGAGGCCTGAGATGGCAGAACGCACACCCGATCCCCTCGTTGAGGGCCTGGTGCAGGAACTGGCCGCGGCGATGCGGGCGATCGTCGACGGCGTCACCAGCACGCCGGCCGCGTCTGCGGCATCGGGCGACGGCTGGAGCCTGACGGGATCGGTGAGCGGCGCCCGGCGAGGCGCGCTCGAGGTGTGGGTCGACCTCGGAGGCGCCGAGACCCTCGCCCGGCGCATCACCGGCGTCGAGGCCCCGGACAAGCCGGCGATCATCGCGCTGCTCCGCGACCTGTGGACGCGGGCGGCGACGGCGCTCTGCAGCCAGCCGGCGCACGCGGGACTGGCCATCGGCTTCGGATCGGCACGGGCCATGGGGTCGCCCCGGAGCGGGACGGTGTACGAACTGTGCGCGGACGGGTTCGTGGCGCGCGTCGTCGTGGCCGACCGCCTGTCGGCGCCGGGCGCCGGCGTGCACGAGAACCTCGATGTCGTGCTCGACATCGATCTGCCGCTGGTGGTGCGGTTCGCGCGGACCATGCTGCCCATCCGGACCCTGGCCGCACTCGGGCCCGGCAGCGTCGTCGACATGGAGCGATCGCCCGACGAGCCCGTCCAGATCCTGGTGGGCGATCGCGTGATCGCGCACGGCGAGGTGGTGGTCGTGGGCGGCAACTACGGCGTGAGGATTACGGACGTGACGAGCCCCGCGGCGCGGGTGCGGCTGGAGGCATGAGTGGTGACGTCGGACGTGTTGATCTACGGAGTGGCGGCGGTGGGGCTGGTGGCCCTCGCCGAAGCGCTGGTGCTGTTCCGGCTGTCGAAGGCCCTCGGTGCGGTCGCGCGCTTCGGGGAGCGCATGGCCCATCTCACCTCGGCCCTCGAGCTGCTCACCGACACCACGGAGGCCGGATTGACCAACGTGGCCCGCGAGCTCGAACGGAGCGCCGCGCCTCGGGCGGCGCGCTCCAGCCGAAGCTCGACGGCCCGCCGCATCGCGGGCGCGGCGCGCCGCGGCGAGGCCGTCGGCGACATCGCCTCGCGGGAGGGCCTGTCGGAGAGCGAGGTCAACCTGCACCTCCAGCTCTCGAAGCCGAAGGGAGGCGGGCGTGGCGCGATGCGCAGTTGAGAGCTGCGGGCGCTGGCGCCCCGACCTGTTCGTCAGGCGCGGCGTGGGCGCGCGCGTGGACGGCCGGTGGTTCTGCTCGCGCGCGTGCATCGAGCTCATGGCGCGCGAGCGCCTGTCAGCGGGCAAGCCGTTCGCGGCGGGCCTGCCGAGCGTCCCGCCCGTGCGCCTGGGGACCCTCCTGGCCGCCAGGGGGGTGTGCGACAGCGCGTCGCTGTCGCGTGCGCTGGAGGCGCAGCGGGAGTCGGGGCTGAAGCTCGGCGAGCAGCTCCAGGCGATGGGCGCCGCGGACAAGCAGACCGTGCTGACCGCCCTGGCCACCCAGTTCGGCGTGCGCTGCCTGCCGGCGTTCGATCCGGCGACCGTGCGGCACGCGCCCGGCGGCCTCTCGCGCGAGGCCGTCCGCGCGCTCCGCATCGCACCGATCAGCGATCCCCTCGAGGGGCGCGTCCGCGTCGCCTCCCCGGCACCGGTCCGCCGCCGCGCGCTCGGTGCCTTGCGCCAGCTGACCGGCTGGACGCTCGAGGTGTACCTGGTGACCGACGAAGACTGGACGGCCATTCTCGCGCACTACGGCGCGGACCCGCGCCAGGACGCGGCGCGGCCGCAGCCGGAGTTCGTGCGCACGACGAGCGTGGCGGACGCCGCCGCGCGTATCGCCGCCGCGGCCTCTCGGGGCCGGCAGGCCACCGTCATCGAGGCGCGGTGGGAAGACCACGCGTGGATTCGCGTCCAGGGACCCGACGTGATGGAGGACGTCTGCCTCGCGCTCCCGGAGGGTCCGTCACCGATCACAGAGGAGGCGCCATGGCCGGCGGCTACTACGTCGCGCTGAGCGCGATGCGCACCCGCATCGACCAGCTCGATCGCCTGGCGGACGAGATCGCCAACGCGAGCACGCCGGGCTTCAAGGGCGAGCGCGCCGGCCACGCCAAGGCGCCGCGCCCGAGCTTTGCCGCCGCCTTCGAGACGGCCATCGACGTCACCACCGGCGCCAGGCGGCTCGACACGCGTGCCGGGACGATCGTCAACACCGGCCAGGCGCTCGACCTGGCCATCGATGGCCACGGCTTCCTCGCCGTCGAGACACCCGCCGGCACCCGCTACACGCGGAACGGCCACCTCGCCCGCCAGGCGGACGGCACGCTCATCACTGCCGATGGCGCCCCGGTGCTGGGTGAGAACGGCCCGATCAAGGTCGGCGCCGGACCGGTCCACGTCCAGCCGGACGGAACCGTGACGAGCGACGGCGCCACGGCCGGCCGCCTGCGCATCGTCACGTTCGCGGATCCGACGAAGCTGGTCCGCGAGGGCACGTCGCTGCTCAGGGCGGACGAGGGCTCGGGGCCGACCGTGGTGGCCGAGCCCACGGTCTTCGCGGGCTCCCTCGAGCAATCCAATGTCTCGGTCGTCGAGCGGGTGGCCGAGCTCACGACCGTGTCACGCAACTTCGAGGCCCTGCAGCGGGCCGTGGCCGTGCTGATGAACGACATCGACGGACGCACCATCGAGTCGATCGGCCGGCGCTAGGGCCAGGAGGACAAAGACCCATGATTCGCGCACTCTACACGGCGGCCAGCGGCATGAACGCGCAGCAGGCCAATATCGACAACGTCGCGCACAACATCGCCAACGTCAACACGTCGGGGTTCAAGAAGACCCACATGCAGTTCGAGGATCTCGTGTACCAGGAGACGCGGGTCCCCGGCTCGCCGACGTCGGTGGCCGGCGAGAGCCCGGTCGGGCTCGCCACCGGCCTGGGCACGCGCCCCCTCGCCTCGTCGCGGGACTTCAGCTCCGGCAACCTGCGCGCCACCAACGCGCCGCTCGATCTGGCCATCGAGGGCGACGGGTTCTTCAAGGTGACACTCCCCGACGGCACGACGGGCTACACCCGCGCGGGCGCGCTGGTCCGCGACGCGCAGGGCATGCTCGTCACCATGTCGGGCTACCCGCTCGAGCCGCAGATCGCCGTGCCGGAGAACGCCACCTCGGTGAGCATCTCGCGCGAGGGTATCGTCTCGGCGGCGATCGCCGGGCAGAACGGCGCCCAGCAGCTGGGCAACATCGAGCTCGCGACGTTCCAGAACCCGGCGGGACTCAAGGCTACGGGGGGCAACATCTTCGTCACGACCACGGCCTCGGGAGAGCCGCAGGCCGGCGCGCCGGGCACCGACGGCCGCGGCACGATTGCCCAGGGCTTCCTCGAGGACTCCAACGTCAGCGTCGTCGAGGAGATGGTCAACATGATCCTCGGCCAGCGCGCGTACGAGGCCAACTCCAAGGTGATCAGGGCCGCCGACGAGATGCTGGCGCAGGTCAACAACCTGGTGCGGTGATGCGCGCACTGCTCTTCGGCCTCATCGTCGCCTCGACGAGCGGATCGGGGGCGCAGGCGCCCGACGCCGATGCGATGGTTCGCGAGGCCATCGTCGAGGCGCTGCGCTCCCGCATGGGCACCGAGGCGGAGGTCGCCATCGAGCGCCTCCGCCTGCCGGATGGGTGGCCGCACGGTGCCGTGCAGGCGCGACCCGATCCGGGCGCACGGCTCGGGCGGCCCATGCGCTTCGCCCTGGGAGCCACGCCCGATCGAACCGGCGCGGCCGTGGCCTGGACCGGCGTGGCGGAGGCCAACGTGCACGTGCAGGTGCCGCACCTCCACACCCGCCGCGCCGTGCCGCGCGGCGCGACGATCACCGAGGCCGATGTCGCCCTCGTGCGCCATGCCGTCGATGGCGCGCTGCGCGCGTGGCCGTCGGCCGACGCCATCGGACGAAGCCGGGCGCTGCGCGACGTCGGCCCGGACACGTGCCTCGTACCCGCCAGCCTGGCGATGGCGCCCCTGGTGCGCGCCGGCCAGGAGGTGCAGGCCACCGCACGCGTCGGCGTCATCGTGGCCGAGGCCCGGCTGGTGGCCGCCGACCGCGGCGACATTGGATGGGTGATTCGGGTCGTGAATCCACGGAGTCGCCGGACGCTGAAGGCACGCGTCGTCGGCGCGGGAATGGTCGAGGTGATCCATGACTAGGCGACTGCTGCTCGCCGTGGCGATGGCCGTGCTGCCGTGCGCGGCGTGGGCCGGCCAGAAGCAGGAGTCCGGGGCCCAGGCGCCGGGCGGGACCGACAACTACGACGTGCTCGTCGCCCGCTACCTGGATGCCGCCCGGCGCACCGCCGCCGGTCCGGGGCTCGAGCCCGGCGCCTGGATGAACGGGCTGATGGGCGACCTCCGGGCGCGGCGCGTGAACGACCTGGTGACCGTCCGCGTGGAAGAGGTCATCGCCGCCAGCGGCACCGCCGACTCGACGCTGGCGAAGAACGGTTCGGCCTCCGCCGGCGTGAGCAGCTTCTTCGGCGCCGAGAAGATCATCCCCGACGCGCTCGACCCGTCGAACCTGGCGTCGCTCTCGTCGGGCACCGGCTTCAAGGGCGCGGGCACGACCACCCGTGCCGGCACGCTGAGCGCGACGCTCACGGCCCGCGTCGCCGAGGTGCTGCCCAATGGCGACCTGGTCATCGAGGGCGTGCGCGAGATCGACATCAACGGCGACCGCCAGATCGTCGTGCTGACCGGCGTGGCCCGTGTCGTGGACATCCGTCCCGGCAACATCCTGCCCTCCCCGGCCATCGGCCAGCTGCGCATCCGCTACTTCGGCAGGGGGCTCATCAAGGACAGCCTGTCGCCGGGCTGGCTGATTCGCGTGCTCAACAAGATTTTCTGAAAGGGCGATGATGCGACGTCTCTCACGTGACTGGCGGCTGGCGGTCGTGCTCGCGACGCTGCTCGCCGCACCCCTCTCGGCGCGGTCCGCCGCGCGGCTCAAGGACGTGGCCTCGCTGCAGGGCGTCGCCTCCACGCCGCTCATCGGCTATGGCCTCGTCGTCGGGCTCAACAAGACGGGCGATCGGCGGCAGACCATCTTCTCCACGCAGACGCTGGTCAACATGCTCGAGCGCCTGGGCGTGTCCGTCTCCGCCGGGCGCGTGAACATCGAGAACGTCGCCGCGGTCCTGGTCACGGCGGAGCTGCCCGCGTACGCCCGCGCCGGCGCGCGCCTCGACGTCACCGCCTCGTCGGTGGGCGATGCCCGGAGCCTCCAGGGCGGTACGCTCCTCGCCACGCCGCTTCGAGGTCCGGAGGGCCAGGTACACGCGATCGCCCAGGGGCCGCTGTCGATCGGCGGCTTCGGCGGCGGGGGCGCAGGCAACAGCGTCGCCGTGAACCATCTCACCGTCGGCCGCGTCCCGAGCGGCGGCCTCGTGCAGGTGGGCAGCGCCGCGGTTCTGCCATCGTCGGACACGCTGGCGCTCGCCCTGCGCGAGCCCGACTTCGTCAGCGCGTCGCGGGTGGCGCGCGCCGTCAACGAGGAGATGGGCAACGACACGGCACGCGTCGTGGATCCAGGGACGGTGCTCGTCCGCGTGCCCGAACAGTATCGGGGTGCGGTGGCCGACCTGATGGCACGCATCGAGGCCCTGCCGGTCGACACCGACGTACCCGCCCGCGTCGTCATCAACGAGCGCTCGGGGACCGTGGTGGTCGGCGGAGCCGTTCGGCTCGGCCCAGCCGCCGTCGCCCACGGCAACCTGTCGGTGCGCATCACGACCAGGTTCGAGGTCTCGCAGCCCGCGCCGCTCTCGCGCACGGGCGAGACGGCCATCGTCCCCAACGTGGGCGTGGACGTCCGCGAGCAGGCCGCCCGCCTCGTGACGCTCAGCGAGGGCACGACGCTCGACGCCGTGGTGGCGGCGCTCAACGCGCTCGGCGCCACCCCGCGCGACATCATCGCCATCATGCAGGCGCTGAAGGCCGCCGGGGCGCTCAGGGCCGAGATCGTGATCCTGTAGGTTCTCGGGTTCTCAGGTGCGGGGGTTCTCGGGTTCGAGGTTCTCAGGTTCGGGGGTTCGAGAGATGAGCGACGTGACGGCAAGCCAGGGGATCGGACGGGGTGGGGCGCCGGTGGCGGGCGACACCGACCGGGTGAGGATCCGGGCACTGGCCCAGCAGTTCGAATCGATGCTCCTGGCCCAGATGCTCGAGGGGATGAAGCAGGCCATGACCCCCGACGCCGAGAGCCAGGGCCTTGGTGGTCAGATCATGGGCGACACCATCAGTGCGGAGCTCGCGCTGGCGCTCGGGCGCGCGGGCGGCCTCGGTCTGTCCGAACTGGTGGGAACGGCGCTCGCCCGCCTCGACGCCGTTGGGGGCGGAAGACGCGCGCCCGAGGTCCCCTCCGGGGACCCTCTCCCCGACCACATCGCCCCGCCGGTGGCCCCGTCCCTCGCATCTGCGGCCACGGCGCTTCCGGCGCCCGAGGGGCGGCCGTCCACGGTCACCTCCGACTTCGGCTGGCGGGTCGACCCCTTGAACGGCCGGCATCGCTTCCACGCCGGGCAGGATCTCCGCGCCGCCTACGGAGAGGAGGTCCGCAGCGCCACGGAGGGGACCGTCACATTTGCCGGCGAAAAGTCCGGCTACGGCCTCGTCCTCGTCGTCAGCCATGGAAGCGGGCTCGAAACACGGTATGCACACCTCTCGTCGGTGAACGTTCCCGAGGGCGCCCGCGTGCGGGCCGGGGACCTGATTGCCCGATCCGGCAGCAGCGGCCGTGTCACGGCTCCCCACCTGCACTTCGAGGTACGGCAGCACGGGCAACCGGTGGATCCCGGGACGGTGGCCGGGCTCGTGCCAGCCGTTGGCTCGCCACCGGGTGGGGCGGACTGATGCACGGTCGGGCTAAAGCCGATAACGCGAACGCCGATTGCCTGATATATCGCGTCAGGGACGGATCCGTTCGGGCGGCGAGCCACGCCCGTGTTGAAGGCACACGACGATGAAGATCGACACCAACCGCACGAGCCTCGATTCGCTCGGCACCGTGAGGACCGACGGCACCGAGTCGACGGCGACGTCATCGGCTGGACGCACCGTCCGCCCGGCCCCGTCCGATGAGGTTCAGTTCTCGTCGAGCGCCCAGCTGGCGGGCGCCGCGGCCAAAGCTGCGGCGGGCGTGCCGGACATCCGCCCGGGAGAGGTCGAGCGCGCCCGTTCGCTGCTCGAGTCGGGAAAGCTCGGCGCCGATCCGTTCAAACTCGCCGACGCGCTGATCGACCGCGCGATCGAGGGCGACTAGTCACGCCATGGGAGCGCTCGATGCCGCGGCCCGGCTGAACGCCTCGCTCGACGAGGTGGCCGCCGCTCTGGCCGCGCCCGATGCCGAGGCGCTCCTGGCGGCCGAGGCCGGCCTGGCGGCGGCGCTGGACGGACTCCGCCTGCCTGCCGACGCGGCCCCCGGCGAGCGGGCGGCCCTGGCCGCCGCCGTCGCCCGGGCCCGCGCCACCCTGGCGCGGTGCCGCATCCTCGGCACGGCCCTCACCGATGCCACCCGCATCGCGCTCGCGGCCCAGGGCCGCGCCGCCGACTACGGCCCGTCGGGCGGGCCGATGCCCGTGCCCGCCAGCGGTACCCGCGGGCGCCATGTGCGCGCGAGGCTCTGATGTCAGGTCTCTTCGGCACGCTCTCGATGACCGCCCGCGCGCTGGACGCGCAGCGCGCTGGCCTCACCGTCACCGGGCAGAACATCGCCAATCTCAACACCGAGGGATACGCGCGGCGTGCGCTCCTGCTCGCCGAATCGCTCATCGGTGGCGTGGAGGTCCAGGGCGTACGCGCGCGGCGCGACCTGCTGCTCGAAGCCCGGGTGCGCCAGGAGATTCCCGCGGAAGCCCGCGAGGCAGCGCTGGCCGACTCGCTGAGCGTCGTCGAGGCGGCACTGGGGCGCCCCGGCGAGTCGATCGACGCCCGCCTGTCGGCCTTCTTCGACAGCTTCTCCGCACTGGCCTCCGATCCGGCATCCACGGTCGCGCGCGACGGCGTGCTTCAGCAGGGACGACTCCTGGCCGGCGCCTTCAACGACATCGCGCGACGGCTCGCGTCGGCACGGCGCGAGGCCGACGTGCAGGTGCGATCCGGCGTGGACCAGCTGAACGCGCTCGCCGCGCGGGTCGCGCGCCTGAACGAGGCCCTCGGCGGCACCGCCGGGGCCGACGGGGAGGCCCTGCGTGACGAGCGGGAGCTGGCCCTGCAGCAGATGGCCGAACTCGCCGACGTCGCGGTGCTCCACCGCGACGACGGGGCCGTGGACGTCTCCATCGCCGGCGGCAAGCCGCTGGTCATCGGCGCGTCGAGCTACCAGGTGGAGGTCACCAGCGCGCCCCCGGCAGGCCTGGCCACGCTGTCGATGGCGGGCGTGGACATCACCGGGGCCATCACTCGCGGCCGCATCGCCGGAGCGCTCGACTCGCGCGACACGCGCATCCCGGCCTATCTCGCCCGGCTCGACGAGCTCGCCTACGCCGTGGCTGATTCGGTGAACACGCTGCACCACACCGGGTTCGACCTGAACGGCGCAGCGGGGCAGGACTTCTTCACGCCGCTCGGCGGCGTCGCGGGGGCCGCCGCCGCCCTGCAACTCGATTCCGCCATCGACGCGGATCCGGCTCTGGTCGCCGCGTCCGGCACCGGCGCGCCGGGAGACAACCAGGTGGCGCGGGCGCTCGCGGACTTGCGCGGCGCGCGCGCCGTCGGCGGGACGGCCACTTTCGCCGAGAGCTGGGGCCAGCTCGTGTACCGCGTCGGCAGCGACACCCAGGTCGCCCGGGCCGAGCAGCAGAGCCGCCACGAAGTGGTGGCGCAGGTGGCGCGGCTGCGCGATCAGGTGTCCGGCGTCTCGCTCGACGAGGAGTCGGCCAACATGCTCAAGTTCCAGCGGGCCTACGAGGCCAACGCCCGCTTTTTCACGACGGTCAACTCCGTGCTGGACACGCTCATGAACGTCGTCGGAGTCGCCTGATGCGCGTCACGTTCAACAACCTGAATGACGGCGTGGCCGCCCTCAACGTCGCCGCGTCCGCCCTCGACCGCGCGCAGGATCAGCTCGCGACCGGCCGGCGCCTTCGAGCCGCCAGCGACGACCCGGCTGCGGCGCAGCGCGCCGTGGACAGCCGCGCCGAGATCGCCACGCTCGACGCCTACACGCGCACCGCGGACTCGGCCGAGGCCCGACTCACGTCCATCGATGCGGTGCTGACCGGCATCATCGAGCGGATTACCGAGGCCAAGGTCACCGCGGCCGGCGCCCGGGGCGACACGGCCACGACGGAGGCCCGCGAGGCCATGGCCGACAAGATCGACGGCATCCGCGACGCCATCCTGGGCGCCATCAACACCTCGGTCGGCGGCACGCATCTCTTCTCGGGCGGACAGGCGTTCGCCGCCGCGTACGTGTTCACGGCTGGGGCGTGGGTCTACCAGGGTGATTCGAACGCCGTGGCAGTGGCGACGGCCGGCAACAGCACGGTCGCGGTGTCGCTCGATGGGCAGGAGATCATCCAGGGCGCGGATGCCGCCGATCTGTTCAGCGAGATCGACGCGCTGGCCGCGGCCGTTCGCAGCGGCGATCAGGCCGGCATCCAGGCCGGCATCGAGTCGCTCGACCGTGCGTTCAACCGCACCGTCCGAGCCCAGAGCCAGGTGGGCGTGCACATGAACGGCCTCGAGGAGGATCAGCGACAGGTCACGGCCCTCCGCCTGGCGAGCCAGAAGCGCCTGTCGAAGGACGAGGACGCGAACCTCGCGAAGGCGGCAAGCGATCTCTCCCGCGCCGACACGGCCTATCGTGCCGCGCTCGGCGCCATCAGCACGGCCGGCCGCGTCTCGCTGATGGACTACCTCCGATGAGCGCCGCATCCGCACTTTCAGCAGCGCCGGGCGTCGCGACGATGGAGGTGGCATCCCGCGACGTGGTCACGCTGCCCGACGGACTGCCGGGCTTCGAGCGGTGCCGGCGGTTCGTGGTCCTCTCGTCCCCGGATCTCGAGCCCCTCGTGCAGCTGCAGGGGCTCGACTCGGTGCGCCCCTCGTTCGTGGCGCTCGACCCGCGGCAGGTCGTGCCCGACTACGACACGACCCTTTCGGCCGCGGATCGCCGGCGCCTCGCCGCCGCTGGCGCGGAGCCGCTGCTCTGGCTCGCGCTCGTGCGTCTCGAGGGCGAGCGACTCTTCGTGAACATGCGGGCGCCCGTGGTCATCAACCCGCGCCGGATGATCGGCCTGCAGGTCATCTCCGCCGACAGCCCGTACACCACTCACCACGAACTGACGGCGAGCTGATTCACCGTGCTGGTCTTCACCCGCAAGCGGGACGAGGCCATCGTCATCGGCGATGGCATCGAGGTGCGCGTCCTTCGCGTCGGCAAGGATGGCGTTCGCCTGGGCATCGCGGCGCCGCCCGACGTCGCGGTCCATCGCCGCGAAATCTACGACGCGGTGTGTGCGGCGAACAGATCGGCCGCGTCGACGGGCGCAGCCGAGGCCTCCGGGCTGGCCCGTCAGCTGCGCGCGCGGTTTCCTGCCCCCGCGCCGGCCCCGGCCGGGCCGGGCGGCGCCTGACCGCCTGACATGCGGGCCCGCGACTGGCGCGACATCGACAGCGCCGCCATGCACGACCTGTACGCCGGCGAGCTCGCACGCTGGCGCGACGCGCTGTCCTGGGACACCACCGCCACCTGGCCCATCGTGGATCGGGGGCGTCGCCTCGGCACCGTGGCGGGGGCCGTCGCCTTCGATGACGACGGCGAGCCGGCGGGCTGGTGTTTCGCGCTGCTCCAGAACGAGACCTTCCAGGTCGGCGGCTTCGTGGCTCGATCCGAAGCGGCGACGGCCGCACTGTTCGAGGCGCTCGCCTCTTCTCCGATGGGCCGCGCCGCACGCCGGTGGATCTGGTTCGGCTGGTTCGATGCGCCGGGCCTCGACGACGCGCTGGCGACGCAGGGGGCGACTCTGGCCCGCTACGTGTACCTCCGCCGGATGCTCCGCGGCCCAGATGAATCGGCGCGGCACGCCGGCACCCTCGCGCCGCCGAGCGTGCGCGGGTGGCGTGCTTCCGACCTCCGACAGCTGTCCGATCTGCTCGCCTCGGCCTACCCCACGCAGGAGGAGAGCCGGCCCTTTGCGCCCTCGGGGCGGATCGACGAGTGGCGCGAGTATGCCGCACAGATCGTCGGCGAGGCCGGCTGCGGCAGGTTCGACCCGGGCCTCAGCCTCGCGGTCGATGGCGAGGGCGGCACGGGACACCTGGACGGCGTCGCGGTGGTCACGCGCGTCGCGCCCACCACCGCGCACCTGGCCCAACTGGCAGTCCGGGCCGGGGCACAGGCGCGGGGCCTTGGCCGGGCGATGCTCGCGCAGGCGCTGGACCGGGCCAGCGCACGCGGCTGCACGGCGATCACGCTGCTGGTACACGAGCGGAACGCGCGTGCCAGGCGCCTGTACCGGGCGGCGGGATTCGAGGAGCGTGCGGCCTTCCTGTCGGCGTTGCGGGACGTGTATCAGCCGTGGACGTCCAGCAGCGAGGCGCTGCCCACGGGCGGCGTCAGCACTCGCCGGTAGGCGGCCAGCGTGGCCTCGCCGCACTCGAGATTCGCGCGCGCGGCGCGGTGCGCCAGTTCGGCATCCGCCAGCGCCTGCATCGACGCGTCGTCGCTGGAGAGGATGGCGGAGACCAGATCCGCCGCCGCCTGGCGGAGCGCCATGACTTCGGCGTAGTCGGGCTGTGCTTCGAGGACGTCATGGGGCAGCGTGGCCAGGTAGGCGCGGACGTCACGGAGGCCGGGCTCCATGGCGACGAGCGCGTGGGTCAACCGGCTGCGGATGTCGGCGTCTGCGGCCAGCCGCGTGAAGTCCCGCCGCTCGCTGCCCTCGCGCTGGCGATCGGCCACGGCCTGGAGCTGCCGGAGCAGCTCGATGCCGGTCTGCAGACCGGCGCGGTACTGGACCAAGGCATCCGTGGCGTTCTGATCGATCATCTCGTCTGCTCCAGGGTCTGCGGTCCGGCGGGGCGGGCGGCGACGGCCGCCACCATCGGGTCGATCGTGGCCGTCCGCGCAAGGGCCTGCCAGCCGTCCCTCAGGGTCTCGAGGAGCCGCCGCACCTCGTCGAGGGCGGCCTCGTCGTTG
The DNA here is from genome assembly GCA_020851565.1 of Acidobacteriota bacterium. Taxonomy (GTDB): domain Bacteria; phylum Acidobacteriota; class Vicinamibacteria; order Vicinamibacterales; family UBA2999; genus VFZN01. The sequence goes on from JADZCN010000113.1 coordinate 74,076, forward strand.
TGCGCGGTCACGTCGAGGATGCGCCGGGTCACGTAGTCGTACAGCCCGTCGAGCCGTGCCGCCACCTCGCCGCCGCGCTCGAGGTCGAGCGTGCTCTGCAGCTCGGAGACGATCGCCAGCAGCCGTGACGTGGCCTCGCGGCGCGCCGGGATGTCGCGCCGCCGGAGGGCGTCCTGCGCCACGGCGACGAACCGCAGCGCCCCATCGTAGAGCATCACGACCAGCTCGATCGGGGTGCGTGACTGCACCTCGGTCCTTCGATACGCGTTCAGTCCCTGCTGTCTCATGACCGTCCCATGCTGCGTGCCTGCCGCCCGTCAGAGGACCGCGCCGAACGCGGAGAGCGAGCTGCTCTGGCTCCGCAGCAGCGCCATCGCCTGGTCGGCGGCGATGAACTCCCGCTGCAGCGCCAGGCGGCGGATGGCGAGCCGGTCCTGCATCGCGGCCACCTGGTCGTCGAGCCGGCCCAGGCGATCGGTCACGCGATCGCGCGCGTCGTTCAGCAGCCCGTCCGACTCCGTGTAGCGCCGCACCAGCGTCCGCACGGCCGCGAAGACGCCCGGGCTGCCGTCGGTCCCCGCGAGCAGCGACGCCACGTCGTCGAACCCCCCGGCCATCGCCGCGTCGAACCGCGCCGTGTTGATCTGGAGCTGGCCATTCTGCTGCAGCTCGACGCCGATCTCGGACAGGTGACGCAGCGGGCCCGCGTTGTCGTACGCGCCGGTCAGCGCACTCCGCAGCGCGTTGCGAAGCTCGCGCAGCAGCGGGTCGCGGCCAAGGCTCGACTGGTCGCCCTGGCCGGCCGAGGCCGCCTGATCGGTGGCGAACTTCAGGAGATCGTTGTACGCGGTGACGAAGCGCTCGACCTTGGCCTTCAGCGCCGAGGGATCCGTGGCGATGTCGATGGCGATGGTGGCGGCGGGATCCTGCCGGTACAGCGTGACCGTTGCGCCCGGGATCACGTTCTCCAGCGTGTTGCTGGTGCTCGACACGGGGAGGCTGTTCACCGTGAGCTCCGCATCAGCGGCCTCCACGGCGTTGGCGCCGAACGCGACGCCGGTCCCCCCGGTCAGGTTGCTGGTGACCGTGAAGGCATTGGCCTCGCCGGTGTTGATGCCGGTCAGGACCAGGCGGAAGACGCCGGGCGCCGTCTGCACGACCGCGGCGCGGGCGGGGGGCTCGCTGCCGGAATTGATGGCCTCCGCGAGCTGCTCCAGGGTCACGGGATTGCTCAGCGTGACGGTATGGCCGCCAATCGTGAGCGTGCCGCCAGCGGCCACGATCGTGGAATTGCTGTCCGGCGCGGTGCTGGTCGAAGCCGTCACCTGCGCTCGGGCCAGCTGGCTCACGACCACCTCATAGCGGCCGGGCACGGCCTCGGCGCCGGCCCCGACGTCCACGGCGCCGGTGTCACTGCTCCGGGCCGAATAGGCCGCCACCCCGTCGGTCCCCGTGAGGGCGCGCGACGCGCTCTCGAGCGTGGACAGCCGGCCGGCGAGCTGGTTGATGTTGTTGGCCTGCGCCTTGAGCGCGGCCTGGCGATCCTCGAGCAGCCGCAGCGGCAGGCTCTCCTGCTGCATGATGCTGTTCAGGATCAGGTTGAAGTCGATGTTGTTGAACCCGCTCAGTGTGACAGGAGATCCCACGTCCGCTCCTTGATCGTGAAAGGCGTCGCGCCTGCCTCACGCTTCATGCCAGAAGCCTGCCAACACGCTCGTGGACGGGAGACCGTCTGCCGGTCCCCGTCCACGACTCCTCAATCGCCGGCCCTCATCGCCGGCGACGCGATTACCGCAGCAGCTGGAGGACGTTGCCGCTCGCCGAGTTCGCCTGCGCCAGGGCCGCGATGCCGCTCTGCGTCAGGATGTTGTAACGGGTGAGGTTCGCCGACTCCTCGGCCATGTTCGCGTCGCGAATCCGGCTCTCGGCGGCCTTGATGCTCACCACCTGCGTCGAGGCGAGGCTCACGGCGTAGGAGAGGCGGTTCTGCAGCGTGCCGACCTGGCCCTGCGTGGTACCCAGCGCCGTCACCGCGGTCGCGATGGTCGAGACCGCCGTGGCCGCGTCGCCTGCCGTGCCGATCGACAGCGTCCCGATGGCGAGGGTCGTCGTGTCCACGGCGCCGATGGACCCGCCGACGACGCCGTCCGCGCCGTCGTTGCTCACGAACACCGAGAAACCAGCCGCCACGTCGAGGCCGGCCACGCTGGCCTCGCGGTCGATTTCCGTCAGCACGTCCTGGAACTCGGCGTCCAGCGTCGCGCGGTCCGCGCTGCTGGCGGCCGAGGCCGACTGCGTGGCCAGCACCGACATGCGGTCCAGCAGGGTCGCGATGTTGTTGAGCGCGCCGTCCTTGATCTGCAGCGTGGACAGCCCGTCGTTCGCGTTCCGGATGCCCTGGTTGAGCACGGCCTGCTGCGAGCGGTAGCTGTTGGCGACGGCCAGGCCCGCCGCGTCGTCGCCCGACGCGTTGATGCGGAAGCCGCTCGAGACGCGGGTCAGGGCCTTCTGGAGACCCATGTTGGTGATCGTCAGGTTGGCCTGCGCGTTGGCCGCCGAGATGTTGCTGACTACGGAGAACGATGCCATGGTTGACTCACTCCATCCTTAGAGGTTGCGGCCGGCGTCCCTGCCGGCTCGTCGGGGGCGGCGACCACCGCCGTCCCCTCCTGTCAGGGAGGTAATCGGGCACCGCGCCGGAAGCTTGAGGGCGTGCGGGCCCGGGCTGGCAAGCTTCTCGCTCATGCCGCCGGGCAGGAGTGCATGGCATGAGCGAGTTGCTGGTCAACGGACAGCCCTTTCCGCTCGAATCAGGCCGGAAAACGTGGGGCGACGCCCTGGCGGCGGTCGAATCCCGCGCCGTGGCCGAGGGCCGGGTGGTGACGGAGGTCCGATTCGCGGGTGTCGACCAGCCGTCATTCCGGGGGCCCGCCATCGACCTCCTGGAGGTGTCAGGGCTGGGCCGTGTCGAGGTCGAGACCGTTCCACGCCAGCGCCTGCTCAGGACCACGCTGGGTGCGGCCGGGCTCAGCCTCCCCGAGATTGCCGGCGCCGCCTGCCACGCCGCCGCCATGTTCAGGCGGGGCGACACGGCCGGCGGCCATCGGCAGCTCGGCGCCCTGCTCGCCACCGTGCGTACCCTGGTGGACCTGACGCTCGTGACCGCGACGGCCGCCGGAACGGATCTCGCGGAGCTGTCGTGCGGGACCGATTCGGCGGCGGGCATCCTCTCCGCGGCCGGCGTCGTGCTCGACACCCTCGCCCAGCATCAGCGTGCCGGAGACTGGGTCGCGCTGGCCGACGAGCTCGAATACGAGCTGGCGCCTGCCCTCCTCAAGTGGGGCATCGTCTTCGACGTCATGCAGGAGCAGTGCGCGGTATGAGCGCGAACCTCGAACACCCGGCACCCGGCATCGCGGCGGTCGGCTTCAGCGGGTCGTGGCGTCGCCTCACCTATCGAACGGAGCCCCACGCGCATCGCGTGACCGTTCACGACGACTTCGGCCGCCTGCACCTCGCCTTTGGCGGGCGCGGCCGCGGGCCCGGCTCGCTCGACACGCCGCTCGATCTGGTGTTCGTCCGGCCCATCTTCCCGGGAGAGCACCTGCCCGTGTGCAGCCCCGACGCCGTCTGGCTGGCCGTGGCCGACTACGGCAACCGCCGCGTCCAGATCTTCGAGCTCGACGGCGCGCACGTCGGCGCCATCACGCTCGACGGCCTGCCCGGCCTCGGCGCGCCGTGCGCGCTGGCATGGCGGAGCCCCCTGCTCGAGGTCGAGGGCATCGAGGGCGCGCGCACGAACATCTACCTGAGCGCGGCGCTGCTCTGCAGTGCGGCATGTCCCGGCGCGCTGGCGCGCGCGCCGCGGGAATGGAGGCCGGCAAGCCTCCGGGTGAACTGAGATGGCGACAGTGCCCTTCGCGCCCCCGGCCATCGGACAGGAGGAAATCGACGCGGTCGTCTCCACGCTCGCGTCGGGATGGCTCTCCACGGGGCCGCGCGTGCACGAGTTCGAGCGCGCCTTCGCGGCGTACACCGGTGCCCCGCACGCCATCGCGCTCAACTCGTGCACGGCGGCGCTGCACCTCGCCCTGCTTGCCTCCGGCATCGGCCCGGGCGACGAAGTCGTCACCACCCCGCTCACCTTCTGCGCCACCGCCAACGTCGCCCTGCACGCCGGCGCCACACCGTGCTTCGCGGATATCGATCCCGAGACCTGGAACCTGTCGCCCGCCGCGGCTCGCGCGGCCGTCACCGGGCGGACACGAGCCGTGCTGCCGGTGCACTACGCCGGCCGCCCCGCGGAGACCGCCGCCTTCCGTGAGCTTGCGGCCTCGCATGGCCTGACGCTCATCGAAGACGCTGCGCACGCCGTGGAGGCGGTATCGGGCGGACGGAAGGTCGGCACCACCGCCGACTACACGTGCTTCAGCTTCTACGCGACGAAGAATCTGACGACCGGCGAGGGCGGCATGCTGACGACGGCCTCGGACGAGGGCGCGCGCTTCGCGCGCATCGCGGGGCTGCACGGGATGAGCCGCGACGCGTGGGCCCGGTACGGCGGGGCGGGCTCGCCGCACTACGACGTCGTGATGCCGGGCTTCAAGTACAACATGATGGACCTCCAGGCCGCGATCGGTCTGCGGCAACTGGCCGGTCTCGAGCGCCGCCTCGCGCGGCGCGAGGCCATCTGGCGGATCTACGACGAGGGCCTGGCGGACCTGCCGCTGACGCGGCCCGCGCCGGTGGAGCGAGGCGACGTCCACGCGCGGCACCTCTACACGATCCTGGTCACGCCCGACACGGGCTGGTCGCGCGATGCGCTGGTGGCGGCCCTGGCCGCGCGCGGCATCACGGCCAGCGTGCACTTCCGCGCCCTGCACCTGCACCCCTTCTATCAGGAACGGTTCGGCTTCGTGCGCGGGCAGTTCCCGGCCGCGGAGCGCGTGTCGGATACCGTCATCTCGCTGCCGCTCTCTGGCGCCATGCCCGGCGCCGACGCCGAGCGCGTCGTCGATACCCTGCGGCAGCTCGTCCTGGGGGAGCGCGCGTGAGCCCGCAACCCGTCCCTGCCGGGCCCATCGTGTTCTGTACCGCCGCCGGACCGCGGCTCGGGTTCGGCCACCTCGTGCGCTGCCGATCGCTGGCACGCGCCCTCGGGGTGGAGCCGATCATCGTGCTGCGGTGCCGCCCGGCCACGCGCCAGCGGGCCGCCGCCCTCGGAGGCATTCTCGTCGACATCGACGGCGTCGCCGGCCTGCGGAGGCTGAAGCCGTCGCTGGTGGTCATCGACGATCCCTCGCCCGCTCACGCGGCGTGCTGGCTCGTGCGCGCACGCCGGGCTGGCGTGCCCGTCGCCAGCGTGCACGACCTCGGACTGGCGTACATCGCCTCCGACCTGCTGGTCGACGGAGGCGTGCGGCCCGGCGCGGCGCCGGCGGGATCGACGCTGATGGCCGGGCCGGCGTACGCCATCCTCGACCCCTCCATCGAACGCGTCAGGCGGACACGTCGCCGGGCGCGGGCGGGACGCGTCCTGGTCGCGCTCGGCGGCGGTCATCATGTCCTCACGGCGGCCGCGCAGCTCTCGGCGGCCCTGGCCCGCCGTCTGCCGCACGCCGACGTGCGTGTCGCGCGCGGGTTTGCCGCGTGCGGGGAGCTGCCCGCGCTGGCCGACGCCATGTGGATTGACGCGCCTGGCGGGCTAGCCCGCGAACTGTCCGAAGCCAGCGTGGCCGTTGTCGCAGGGGGCGTGACGCTCTACGAGGCCTGCGCGCTCGGCGTACCGGTGGTCGCCGTCGCGGTCACCGCGGCGCAGCATCGTACCGTGCGGGCGCTGGCCCGCGTGGGTGCCGTGATCGACGGGGGCTGCCCGCCGCTCGGCGCCACGGGCGCCGAGGCCGTCGCCCAGGCCGTCGTCCACCTGCTGACCCATCGCGTCTCCCGCGCGGAACTGGCGCGCGCCGCTCGCGGGATCGTCGACGGCAAGGGTGCCGCGCGCGTGGCCGCCCGGCTGCGGGCGCTGATGCGCTGCGCGTCCCCGAAAGGAGTGCCCCGTGCGGCCTGAACCCTGTGCGGTGCTGTTCGATCTCGACGACACGCTCTATCCGCACCGCCGCTTCGTGCTGAGCGGGTTCGCGGCCGTCGCCATTCACGTGGAGCGCTTCTGGGGGGTGGGTGCGGGCGAGGCCTTCGCCGTTCTCACCCGGGCGTATCGCTCGGTGCGCGGGCGCGAGCTGCAGGCGCTGGCGCGTCGCTTCGACCTGCCCGCCTGGCTGGTGCCCCAGCTGGTCGAGGTCATCCGCGCGCACGAGCCGCGGCTCAACCTGCCCCGTCGTTCGGTGCGTGCGCTCCAGACGCTGCGGGAGGGATGGCGGATTGGCGTCGTGACCAACGGGCCGCCCGACATCCAGGCGCGGAAGGTACGCGCGATGGGCCTCGAGCCGCTCGTGGACGCCGTGGTCTACGCGCATGCGACGGGGCGCGGGCTGGGCAAGCCCGATCGGGCGCCGTTCGTGGACGCCGCGCGCCGGCTGGGCGTGCGCGTGGCGCAGGCGGTCTTCGTCGGCGACGACCCCGTCGCCGACATCGGCGGAGCGCAGCAGGCCGGCATGTTCGCCGTCCGGCTGCGGCGCGGCGGCCGGCAGATGTGGGAGGCGGCGTGCGCCGCCGATGCGGTGATCGAATCACTGGACGAGGTGCCGTCGGTGGCCATGGCGTTGATCGACGGACGGAGGGCATATGTCGTTTGAAGGGCGGGGCTTCGAGATTGGCCATCACAGGATCGGGGCGGCGGAGCGGTTGTTCGTCATCGCCGAGATCGGACTCAACCACGGCGGGTCGGTGGACCGGGCCCTGACGCTGGTCGATGCGGCCGCGGCAGCGGGCGCCTCGGCCGTCAAGCTGCAGACCGTCGACGCCGGGGCGCTGGTGTCGCCCAACGCCCCGGCTCCGGCCCACATCGAGGCCGGCTCGATGGTCGAGTTCTTCGCGCAGTTCGAGCTCGACGAGGCCGCGCACCGCGCCGTTGTCGCGCGTGCGCGCGAGCACGGGCTGGCCGTCCTCGCCACGCCGCTCTCGGAAGCCGCCGTGGATCTGCTCGAGCGGATTGGCATCGATGCCTTCAAGATCGCCAGCGGCGACCTGACCTGGCCCGGCCTCATCACCCGCGCCGCCCGCACGGGCCGGCCGCTGGTCATCTCCACGGGCATGTCGGACCTGCACGAGGTGTCGCGCGCCATGAAGTGGGCTCGCGAAGGAGGTGCGATCGACGTCGCCCTGCTCCATGCCGTCTCGGCCTACCCCACGCCCAGCGGCAACGAGAACCTGCGCGCGATCGGCACCCTGGCCCACGCCTTCGACGTCCCGGTGGGCCTCTCCGACCACGGTCCCGACGGCTTCTCGCTGCCGCTGGCCGTGGCGCTGGGCGCCTGCATCTACGAGCGGCACCTGATGCTCCACGCGAACGACATGGTCGTCGACGCGGCGGTTTCGAGCACACCGACCTCGCTGGCCGCGCTGGTGCGCGCGGCCGCTCGCACGCGGGCGACCCTCGGGACGGGCAAGAAGACGTGCGCCTATGCGGAGCGGCCCAACCGGATTCCGAGCCGCCGCGCGCTGTACGCCGCGCGCCCGCTCAGGGCCGGCCATCGCGTCCAGCGGAGCGACATCATCGCGCTGCGCCCCGGCGTCGGACTTGCTCCCGACCGCGAGGGCGACCTCATCGGCCGCCGCCTGCCACGCGATGTCCCGGCGGGCGCCCCGTTCCTCGAGGGCGACGTCATCGTCAGCTACCGCGAGGCCGCGCGTGTCGCGTAACGTCCTCATCACCGCCGCGTCCCGGCGCGTCCCGCTCGTCCGGGCGTTCCAGCGGGCGCTCGCGGAGTCGGGCCGGGGCGGCACGGTCGTCGTGACCGACGTGAACCCGCTGTCACCGGCGGTGTACGTCGCAGACCGGGCCTTCCGCGTGCCGATGGCCACCGATCCGGACTACATCGACCGGATCCTGGCCATCGCCGTGGCAGAGGGCATCGGTCTCGTCATCCCCACCATCGACGACGAGCTCTCCCTGTTCGGCCACGCGCGCGACCGGTTCGCCGCGCACGGCATCCGCGTCGCGGTGTCCGAGCCCGGGACGACCGAGCTCTGCGACGACAAGCACGGCACGTGCGTCACCCTCGCCGACCGCGGCATCGCCGCGGCGCCGTCATGGCTCCCCGCCGAACTGCCAGCGGAGACGCCGTTCCCCTTGTTCATCAAGCCCCGGCGCGGCCGGGGCGGCGTGGGCGCGCATCCCCTGCGCAACCGGCGCGAGCTGGAGTTCTTTCTCGGCTACGTCCCCGACCCGATCGTCCAGGCCTATCTCGATGGCCCGGAGTTCACCATCGACATGCTCTGCGACTTCGCCGGCCGGCCGCTGTCGGTGGTGCCCCGCCGGCGCGACGTCATCCGCGCGGGCGTCATCGACCGCGGCCGCACCGTCCGCGACGCGCGGCTCATCGATCTCGCGCTCGACTGCGCGCGCGCGTTGCCGATGGTCGGGGCCGTCAACATCCAGTGCCGCGTCGTGGACGACCGTCCGGTGGTGTTCGAGATCAATCCCCGGTTCTCGGGCGGCATCCCGCTCACCATCGCCGCCGGCGCCGACTTCCCGCGAATGCTCGTGGACCTGGCATGGGGCCAGCGCGTCCGCCCCGCCATCGGCCGCTTCCGCGACGGGTTGTGGATGACCAGCTTCGAGTCCGCGGTCTTCGTGGACGAGGCCTGCATCGCGCTGCCGGACCATGCCCCGACCGCCTCGGTGGAGGCCGTCGCATGATCCGCGCGGGCATCGTCCTGCAGGCCAGGACGGGTTCCACGCGGCTGCCGGGAAAGGTGCTGGCCTCCGTGGGCGGCCGGCCGATCGTGGCTCACTGCATCGAGCGGCTGCGCGCCTCCTCGAGACTCCCCGTCATCCTCGCGACGACCGATCGACTCGAGGACGACGTCCTGTGCGAGACCGCCGCGGGACTCGACGTCTCGATCGTTCGCGGGCCGGCCGACGACGTGCTGGCGCGGTACGTACTGGCCGCATCGATGTTCGACCTCACTCACGTCGTGCGCGCCACGGCCGACAACCCGGCCGTCGACCTGGACGCGCCCCGGCGCACGATCGATCTGCTGTGCCGCACGGGGGCCGACTACGTCAGCGAGTACGGGCTGCCGGTCGGCGGGGCCGTCGAGGCCTGCACCGTGGACGCCCTCCGCGTGGCGCACACGGCGACGACCGACCCGTACGACCGCGAGCACGTCACGCCGTTTCTCCGCCGTGGCCGGCCGGTCGTCTGGCTCGAGTCCCTCGCCCCTGCGCCGCTTCGGCGCGCGGATCTTCGCCTGACCGTGGATCGACCGGAGGACCTGGCCGTCATGCGCGAGCTCTACCACGCCATCGGCGACCATGCATCCCGCGCGCCGCTGACCGCGTTCATCGAGGCCGCCGACAAGCTCGGTGGCCGGCGGCGTGTCCCTGGAGCGCGGGGGCGGTGAGGGCACGTTCGAAGCCGGGCCGCGACCTCGCGGCCCTGGCAGGCGTGGGCCTGATCGTGACGGTGGTCGGGCTGGCACAGATGGCCGAGGGCGGGCGCCTGCGCGCGCTGCTGCAGCCAACGGCGGCGCTGGTCGTCTTCGGAGGCTCGGCGGCCGCGCTCCTGATCAGTTTCCCCCTCACGCAGCTTCGCCGCGCCGCTGCCGCGGTCGGCCGGGCCTTCCGCAGCGTCTCCCGTACGGACCAGGCGCTCGTCGCCTGTTTCGAGCAGTACGCGGCCCGGATGCGCCGGCGCGGCAGCGCCGCGCTCGAGTCCGAGATCGGCCCCGGCACCGAACCGTTCCTGGCGCGCGCCCTGGGCCTCGTCGTGGACGGTGTGGACGCCCACGAAATTCGCCGCGCGCTCACCACTTTCAACCGGGCTGCCGAGGAGGCGGACGAGGAGTGCGCGGTCGTGCTCGAAACCGCGGCCGGCTATGCTCCGACGCTCGGCATCCTGGGAGCGGTGCTCGGGCTCATCCGCGTGATGGAGAACCTGGCCACGCCCGCCGCCGTCGGCGCCGGTATCGCCGTGGCGTTCGTCGCCACCGTGTACGGCGTGGGCGCGGCCAATCTGGTGCTGCTGCCGCTGGCCTCTCGCCTGCGCGCGCTCGCGAGGCAGGCCGCCGTGGAGCGGGCGCTCATCACCGAAGGTGCGGTCGTGCTGCGCCAGGCGCTGCACCCGCGCGTGGTCGAGGCGCACCTGAGCGGCTTCGTGCGCGATCAGCGAACGGGCAAGCAGGAGGGCGCTGCATGAAGCCGTCACGGCGCCCCGCGCGTCCGTCCCACGATCGGTGGCTGATTCCGTACGCCGACTTCGTCACGCTGCTCTTCGCGTTCTTCACGGCGCTCTACGCGGTGACGGCGGTCGATGCCACCCGCCTGCCCAGCATGGCCGAGGGCGTGCGTGCCGCCACGGGCGCCCAGGGGGCCGCGGCGATGCCGCCCGCTGACGCCGCCGCGCCGACCCCGACCGACGTCGCCGCGCCGGGCGCGGAGGCCTCGCCCCCCGATGTCGTCGAGGCGCAGGTTCCCGATCTGCGCGAGACGCTCACCCGCGAGCTCGGAGACGACCTCGGGACCGGCCGCCTCGAGCTCATCGAGGACCGCAGGGGTCTGGTCCTGGCCATCCCCGAGGCGTTCTCGTTCGAGGCCGGAAGCGCCGAACTCTCGGGCATGGCCGCTGCGCTGATGGCCCGCGTTGCCGGCGTGCTGAAGACGCTGCCCAATGCAGTGCGGATCGAGGGCCACACCGACAACACGCCCATCCACACGGCGCGTTTCACGTCGAACTGGGACCTGTCCACCGCACGGGCGACCGAGGTGGTCGCCTTCTTCGTTGCGGCCGGCCTCGCGCCCGATCGGCTGTCGGCGGCCGGCTACTCGGAATATCGCCCCCGCGCTGGAAACGAGACGGCGGAGGGCCGCGCCCGGAACCGCCGCGTGGACGTCGTCATCCTGAACGCGGTAACCGAGGCGGCCGAAGAGCCCGCCGCCGGCGCGAGAGTCACCTCATGACACCCCTTACCGACCGTGAGATCGAAACGATACTGGGGCGCCCCGTTTGCCGGCTGCTGTCCGCCGCCGACCGGCGCGCCTTCGCCGGGCGCCGGGTGCTCATCACCGGCGCCGCCGGATCCATCGGATCGCAGCTGGCGCGCCAGGTGGCCGACTGCGGGCCCGCGTGCCTGACGCTGGTCGATCACGCCGAGCACGGCCTCTTCCAGATCGAGCGCGAGATCGCGGCACGGGCGCCCGGCGTGCCGCTCGACGCCGTGCTGGCCGATGTCTCGCACATCGGGCTTCGGGCGATCTTCCGCGCCGCGCGCCCGGAGGTCGTGTACCACGCCGCGGCCTACAAGCACGTGACCATGGTCGAGCGGGCGGTGTGCGCGGCCGCGCGGGTCAACGTCCTGGGAACCGTCGCCGTCGTCGAGGCGGCGCGCGAGACGGGCGCCCGCTTCGTGCTCATCTCGTCCGACAAGGCGGCCCGCCCGCACAGCGTGATGGGTGCGACCAAGCGCCTGGCCGAGCTGGCCGTGATGGCGCGTGCCGGCCGGATGTTTCAGCCCGTGGTCGTGCGCTTCGGCAACGTCCTCGGCAGCAGCGGCAGCGTGCTGCAGGTGATGCGCGACGCGATTCGCCGCGGCGAGCCCGTTCCGGTGACCGACCCCGACGCGACCCGCTACTTCATGTCGGCCGGCGAAGCCGTGTCGCTGGTGATGAAGGCCACGCTGCTCTCGCGCCGGGCCGAGACCTACTGGCTCGACATGGGCGACCCGGTGCGGATCGGCGACATCGCCGCCCGCGTGCTGGCGCTCGAGGCGGAGGCAGGGCATCCGCCGACGCCCATCACCGTCATCGGCCTCAGGCCCGGCGAGAAGCAGCGCGAGGACCTGACGACGCAGGGGCTGCGGATGTGCCGCACGCGGCATCGCCGGATCTGGGTGGCGCGCCAGGCGCCGGGCGATGCCGCGCGCATCCGCGCCGCGGAGGCCCGGCTCCACGAGCACCTCCTCGTCGGCGATGCCCTCGGCGCTCTCCACACGCTGGTGTCGTCCGTGCCGGAGTACGCCGTCAGCGACCAGGCCTGGTCCCTGGCCGTGGCGCAATCGCTCCACGTGGACGGCCACGCGCGGCCGGTCGCCGACAGGAGGGCGAGCTGACCGTGCGGATCCTCCATCTGACGACCTTCCTCCAGGGCGGAGCGGGGCTGGCCATCACCTCGCTGGCCGCGTCGCAGGCGTGTGACGGGCACGACGTCACGGTCGTGACGTCCCGCACGGAGGTGCCGGGGTACGGCAACTACCCTGCGTATCTCGAGACCCTCATCGACTCGCGGGTGCGGGTGAGGCAGGTCGACTCGCTGTTCGACCGACGTCCCGAGGCGCACGCGCCCGTCGAACGCTGCATCGACGAACTGGGCGGCGCGGGCGCGTTCGACGTCCTGCACGCGCACGCCGCGGTGCCCGGCGCGCTGGCGCGCGACGCGGTGTCGCGGGCTGACCGGCGCGTGCCCGTGCTGCAGACCATGCACGGATGGGGCACCGCGAAGGATGCGTCACAGACCGCGCACGACGTGCAGGTGATGAACACGGTGGATCGCCTGGTCGTGCCGGCGCGCACCTCCGCTGCACTTCTTCAATCGCTGGGCGTCGAGCCGCGGCACATCGCCGTCGTGCCGTACGGCGTTGCGCCTGCGCCGCCGGCCGGCGAGATCGATGCGCACCTCCAGCGCATGCACCAGTGGCGCCGGCGCGGGGCCCTGGTGGCCTGCTGCATCGGCACCGTGTGCGAGCGCAAGAACCAGATGCTGCTCGTCGAGGCCCTGGCGCTGGTGCCGCCCGAGCTGCAGGTCCAGGCGGTCTTCGTCGGTGACGGGCCGGCGGACGTGCTGCACGACCTGGCGCGGGAGCTCGGGGTGGACGATCGCGTGCACGTCCTCGGGTACCAGCCCGATGCGCGGCGCTATCTCGGCGAATCGCAGCTGCTGGTGCTCCCGTCGCGCAGCGAGGGCCAGCCGCTCGCGGTGCTGGAGGCCTTCTGTGACGGGGTCCCGGTCCTCGCCAGCCGCATCCCCGAGCTGGCCGAGCTCGTGGACGAGGGCCGAACAGGCTGGCTGTTCGAACCCGACGACGCCGGCGCGCTCGCGGCGGCACTGTCACGGGCCGCGCAGTCGCCGGACCAGCTGCGTGCGCTGGCCGATGCCGCGCAGGCGAGCTACCGCGACCGGTTCACCATCGAGCGCATGGTGGCCAATTACATGCACGAATACGCGAGGGCTTCATGATCACCGACACGTCCACGAACCGCTATGCCGACGACTGGAACGCCTACAGTGCGGCCTGGGACGGGCAGTACGGCAGCCGGTACCGCCACCTCGGCGACGAGTGGTGCGACGACGGGACCGCCGAGCGTGCGCACGAACGCCGTGTGATGGGCCTGGTCGAGCCGTGGCTCCGGCCCGACACACGCGCGCTGGAGATCGGCCCGGGCGGCGGCAAGTGGACGGTGCGCCTCGCGCCTCGCGTCCACGCGCTGATCGCCTTCGACGTGGCCGAGGCCATGCTCGACCGCACGCAGCGGCGCTGCCGGGCCGAGGGCCTGTCGAACGTCTCGTTCGTGCTCGGCGACGGCAACGGCCTCGCGCGCGTCGCGGATGCATCGATCGACCTGGCGTTCAGCTACGACGTGTTCGTGCACATCGCGCTCGAGGACACCGTGGTCTACATCGACGACCTGCTGCGCGTGCTGGCACCCGACGGCGTGGCCATCGTGCACCACGCCGTCGCCGAGACCGCCGCGTCCTGGGATCGCATCGAGTCGCACAACGACTGGTACCGCGACCGCTCTCACACGCTGGGGCAGTACTACTACCATTCCCGCGAGGGCCTCCGGCGGGCCTACGAGCGTGCCGGCTTCGAGATCGTGGAGACGTGGGACTCGTACTGCACGTCGGTCTTCACCGTCCGCAAGCGGGCCGACTCGATGGTCCCGCGCATGGAGCGGGCGCTGCGGCAGGCTGCCGTGGCTGCCACGCCCGAGGCACTCGCCGCCGCCGCCGAGGACGTCGCGCGCGCTCTGGACGACGCCCGGGAACGGCTGGCGCCGCTCGTCGACTCGCTCGCGGGCACCACGCCCGGCCTGAAGCGCTACGCGATCCTGCAGCGGATGCGCCGGCTGGTCCGCGGCTGAGAGCTCTCCCGCGTCCGGCGCCGGGTGACGCGGTGCGGGTCAGCGCAGCTCCGGCTCGAAAGCCCGCAGCGCGTCCACGGCCTCCTTCGTCGCCAGGCAGATGCGGCCGAACGACTCGAACGTGAGGCCCAGCCGGCGGTGACATGAGGCGTCCACGGTGAAGTTGAGGCCCTCGGCGCCGAGGCCGGTGCCGACCGTCTTGGCCACGAGATTGGCCAGCACCACGGCATCGAGCACGGGCGACGACCCGGCGAGGTCGCGGTCGTGATGGTGCCGGATCGCGAAGGCCACGTCGGCCGGGAAACTCCAGTGCTCGGCGATGGCGGCACCGATGAGCGTGTGATCGAAGCCGAAGAGCTGCCGCTCGGCCTCGGTGTAGGTCACGCCCTGCTCCCGCGCGTGCGCGACGAGCGTGCCGGCGTCCACCTTGAGGTAGCGGGCGACGATCAGCTTGCCGATGTCGTGCAGCAGCGCCCCGAGGTCGGCCACCGGGTCCACGCGCAGGGCGGGACGCTCGGCCCTGAGCGCGCGCACCGCGCACTGGCTGGCCGCGCCGTGCAGCCACAGGTCGTGCTCGCCCAGCCCATAGGCTGTCGCCGAGGTCAGCAGCTTGCGCAGGTGCCCGTCGAGCAGGACGTCGAGCACGGTCACGGTGCCGAGGCGCAGCAGCGCCTCGACCAGGCTCCGGGGCGGCGAGCCCGTAAAGCGCGCCGTGCTGGCGCGCTTCAGGATGCTCGCGACCAGCGCGTGGTCGTGCTCCATCACCGACGCGATGCTCGACAGCGACTCGTCGCCGCCGCGCAGCATGGCGACGAGCCTCCCGGCGGTGGCCGGCAGCGGATCGAGGTGGGTGATGCCGCGGACGATGTCGGCCGGCAGCATCTGGCGGAGCGAAGGTGCAAGGCTCATAGGCTGGCCACCACGTCACGCGCCGACGTGACCTCGACGACACCGTCCGACGCGCGCAGCGCGACGCTTCGCGGGATGGTCCCGCCCGTCGCCTCCCCGTTCACCAGCACGCCGTTCTGCCACAGGATCTGGCGTGCGACGAGCAGGTTCCGCTTGCCCACGTTGAGCGCGGCCACGCCCTGCATGCCCGCCACCTCGGCACCGCCGACCAGGCGCACATGGCACCGCTTCTTCTCGATCCCGCTGGCATACGCCGTCTGGAACAGCAGCGGGATGCCGGTGTCGGCAAAGGTGGCCGGCTGCTTCCTCGCGCGCTCGGGGTTGATCTTCGATTCGGGCAGCAGGAAGTGCAGCAGCCCGCCGACCCGCACGACGGGGTCCCAGATGCACACCGCGATGCAGCTGCCGAGCGCGTGCGTGACGATGACGTCATCGGGCGAGGAGGAGACGGCGAACTCGCCGATGCCGACCACGATGCGCCCGCCGGCGGCGGCGCCGCGCGGAGGGACGGCAGTCGACCCGACGACCAGGCTCGGTACGGGGGAAGCCATGGTGTATCAGCTCGCGCGTCGCGCGCGCGAGAGACGATCGAAGCACTCGAAGATGAGCGCCGGCATGCCCAGCAGGGACGAGACGTGCGCGGCGCCGCCCCGGGCGATGGCTTCCTTCGGCATCCCGAACACCACGCAGGACTCCTCCGCCTCGGCGATGGTCTCCGCTCCGGCTCGCCGCAGCGCCACCATGCCGTCGGCGCCGTCGGTGCCCATGCCCGTCAGCAGCAGCGCCACCACGGGCAGGCCGTGGATGCGGGCGACCGATTGGAACATGACGTCCACCGACGGCCGCTGGTAGTGCACCGCCGGATCCTGGTTCAGGCGCGTCAGCAGGCGGACGCCGTGCGCCTCGACGGTCATGTGATGGTCCCCCGGCGCGACGTACGCCACGCCGCGCTCGAGCGCCTCGCCGCCTGCGGCTTCGACGACCCGCATCCGGCAGACGCCGCTCAGCCGGTCCGCGAACGCCCTCGTGAAGCCGGCCGGCATGTGCTGTGTGATCACGATCGGCGGCATGTCGGCCGGCAGCCGCGTGAGCACCGCCTCGATGGCCTGCGTGCCGCCGGTGGACGCACCGATGGCGATCACGCCGCGGCCCTTCACCGTGCGCACGGCCGGTTCGGCTGCGGGGACCCCCTCCGCGGCGGCCCGACGGTCGGCGAACCGGATGGGGCTGCCGCCGCGCAGCAGGCGGATGCGCTCGGCCACGCGGTCGGCCACCTGGCCGACGGCGTGCGGTCCGCCCGGCTTGCCGATGACGTCGATGGCCCCGATGCGGAGCGCCTCGATGCTGGCGGCCGACCCCTGCTGCGTGAGCGAGCTCACGATGATGGCCGGCACGGGGTAGTGCGCCATCAGCTTCTTCAGGAAGCTGAGGCCGTCCATCCGGGGCATCTCGATGTCCAGCGTGATCACGTCGGGCTTGTACTGCAGGATCATGTCGCGCGCGATGAACGGATCCGCGGCGCCGCCCACGACCTCGATGTCGGGATGCCTGCGGAGGGCATCGCCCAGCAGCTTGCGGACGACGGCCGAGTCGTCCACGAGCAGCACGCGCGTTCTCGGAGCGGCGGCCATCTCAGCTCCGCCCGGCGGGATCGGTGGGCGACAGCGCCAGCCGGATCGGCGCGTCGTTCAGCGTCATGCCGGCGCTCGCGCCCGCGCCCGTCGCGCCCTCGGGGCGCACCGCGGTGGACACCACGGGCGCGCGCAGGTCGAAGCGTTCGCTCCGGTACGAGTGGGTGAGCCACGCGCCGCACGCCATGTTGGCGAGCTCGCCCGTGAAGTCGCGCACCTGATCGGCCGCGAGATCCTCGGCCGCGAGCCCCGAGAACGACGCGCAGAGGTCCACGGCCAGGGCCTCGGGCAGAGACAGGGTCGCGATGCCCTCGAACGGCCCGACGAAGGCCACTGACGCCGACAGCCAGGGCTCTCCGGCGTCGCGCGCGGCCAGCAGCGCTTCGAACCTCGCCGCGTCGCAGGGCTCGGCCCAGGCGAACAGGCTGCCTTCGGCGACGCGCACGAGGGCGTCGCCGAGGGCGGCCAGGGCGTCACCGCCCGGCAGGTGCTGGAGTGAGATTGGAGAGGACATCGCGCATCACCTCGGGCCGGAAGGGTTTCTCGACATACATCCGCACGTTCAGGTCCGCCGCCTCCATCCGCCGCGAGTCGGATCCGTCGGTCGAGATGACGATGCGGACGACGTCGCGCCACTCCTCCCGGTCCTGCATGGCGCGCAGCAGCTCCGTGCCGGTCATCACCGGCATGTTGATGTCGGTGAAGACGAACTGCACCGGGTGGCGATCCAGGACGCCGAGCGCCTCCTGGCCGTTCGCCGCCTCGAAGATGGTGCCGACGGGGACGCCGGCCAGTGCCGCCACGCGCTTGATCATCGCCCGCATGGTGGCCGAGTCGTCCACGATCAGGATGTTCGGCGCCGCTTCCGGCGCGGCCTCAGCAGACACGGGCTCCACGTCACACTCTCCTGGTTGCGCCCGGCGCGTCATGCGCGGGGCCGCCGAAACACCGCGGGCACGACCGGCTGCAGTCCGTGCCTGAGGCCGTTGAGACTCTCCGAGTGCGCGATGAAGAGGTAGCCGCCGGGCTCGAGATGGCGCTCGAGCATCGTGATCACCCGCTGCTGCACCGCCTTGTCGAAGTAGATCATCACGTTGCGGCAGAAGATGAAGTCGAAGCGCCGATCGAGCGACGCGATCTCGAGCAGGTTCATCTGCCGGAACTCCACGAGACTCCGTACCCGGGCCTGCACCCGCGCCAGGCCGGCCTGCGCCCCCAGGCCCTTCTCGAAATAGGCGCGCAGGAGCGGCTGCGGCACGTCGCCGACCCGCTCCATCCGGTAGACGCCGCCGCGCGCGGTGGCCAGGGCCTTGGTCGAGATGTCCGAGGCCAGCAGGCGCACGCGGCTGCAGCCCGCCTCGAGCAGCGACATCAGGATGGTGTAGGGCTCCTCGCCCGTCGAGCACGCGGCGCTCCAGCCGTCGAGGCCGGTGGTGCGCGCCTTCTCGGCCATCTCCGCCAGCACCGGCCCGGTGAGGAACGTGAAGTGCTGCGGCTCGCGGAAGAAGTGCGTGTGGTTGGTGGCCATCGCGTCGAGCAGCGCCGTCAGCTCCTCGCCGGTGGCGTCGCCGTGTACGTGCTTCAGGTACTGTGAGAAGCTCTTGAAGCCGCCGGCCTTGACGCGCTTCTGCAGGCGGGCCGTCACCAGCTCGCGCTTGCCGGCGTGCAGCGTGATGCCGCTCTTCTCGTAGACGAGCTGGATGATGGCCGACAGGTCCCGCTCGCTGAGCGGCGGTGTCTGGTCGATGCCGGGCAGCAGAGGCGCCTCCATCTCATGCCGCCTGCCGCGCCGGGCTCTTGTCCATGACGGCCACCAGGCCCCCGGCGTCGAGGATGAGGCCGATCCGGCCGTCGCCGAGGATGGCGCCGCCCGCCACGCCGCGCACGCCCTCGAACGCCTCGCCGAGCGACTTGATCACCACCTCCTGCTTGCCGAGCAGCTCGTCCACCACCAGCGCCACCGGCCGCCCGTTGTCCTCGATGACCACGACCGTGCTGGCCGTGATGTCGCGCGTGCCGCCGTCGACGGCGAACAGGTCGCCGACGTCGAGGATGGGAATCAGCCGGTCGCGCACCTGCACCATGCAGGGGCGTCCGTGCACCGAGTGCACCTGGCTCCCGGCCGGCCGCAGCGACTCGCGCACCGCGTGGGTGGGAATCACGAAGCGCCCGTGCCCCACGCGCAGCAGGATGCCGTCGACGATGGCCAGCGTGAGCGGCAGGCGGATGGAGAAGGTCGTCCCCTGCCCGCGCGCGGTGTGAATCTCGATGCGGCCCCGGAGGGCCTCGATGTTCCGCCGCACGACGTCCATGCCGACGCCACGGCCCGAGATCTCGGTGACGGTTTCGGCGGTGGAGAAGCCCGGCTGGAAGATCAGCTGGTGAATCTCCGCGGGCGACAGCGACGTCCCCTCGGCCATCAGCCCCTGCTTGACGGCCTTGGCGAGGATGCGATCCGTGTCCAGCCCCGCGCCATCGTCGGCGATCTCGATGACGATGTTGCCGGCTTCGTGGAACGCGCTCAGGCGGATCGATGCCTGGGCAGGCTTGCCGGCGGCGACGCGCGCATCGGCCGGCTCCACGCCGTGATCCACGCTGTTGCGCAGCATGTGCATCAGCGGATCGTGGATGTCCTCGACCACGCGGCGATCGAGCTCCGTGTCCTCGCCCTGCAGCGTCAGGTCGATGGGCTTGCCCGATTTCTTGCCCAGGTCCCGGACCAGCCGGACCATCTTCTGGAAGGTCTGCCGGATGGGCACCATGCGCATGGACATCGCGTTGCGCTGCAGGTCGCTCGTGATCCGCTTGAGCTGCGAGAGGCGGCGGCCGAGCCGTTCATCGGTGGACCGCGCGAGCGCGGGATCCTCGGCGAGGATCGACTGGGCGATCACCAGTTCGCCCACCATGTCGATGAGGTTGTCGAGCTTGCGCGTATCGACCTTTACCGTCCCCTGCGACTCGTCGCGGCGAATGGGCTGACCGGCGCCTGCGGCGTCCCGCTGGGGCACGGCGACGGGGAGCGGCGCTTCCCGGGCGGGGGCCGCAGCCGGAGCCGCGGCCTGTCCCTCCCCGCCGGCGACCAGCGCATCCACGGCCTCCATCAGCGCATGCCGCCGGGCATGCACGTCTGTGGCCGCCGCGCCGGCCACCCGCGCGGGCAGCTCCTGGATCATCAGCGTGAGCAGGTCCACCGCCTGCAGCACGACCTCGAACTCATCGGGCCCCATCACGTGCCTGCCCGAACGCGCCAGGTCGAGGAGGTTCTCCACCTTGTGTGCCACCTCCTGCACGGAGGTGACCCCGAGCGCCCCGGCGTTGCCCTTGATGGTATGGAACGGGCGGAAGACGTCGTTGAGCAGCTTGACGTCGCCGGGTGTGGACTCGAGCTGCAGCACGACGCTCTCGATCGTGCCCAGGTGGTCGAGCGCCTCGGTGACGAACATGCCCGTCACCTCGGGATCGCTGGCCAGGGTGGCCAGTTCGTCCTCCGGGTTCCATGCTGTCGAGTCCATGCCAGGTCGTCTCGGTGCCGTTGGAGTAATCGTCAGCCCCGGACGGCTGCTTGAGCCGTGCCGGGGCACCCTGTCCCGGCTCGTGTGCGCCGCGAGCCGGGCCGTGCCACCTCTCAGCCCTCGTGGGGCCGCGGCACCTGCCTCAGATGCCGAGACCGCCGCGCGAGGCCCCGCGGCTCCGCCGCCATAGTCGCCGTCCGATCCGGCGCCGTCGCGGTGGCCGGCGCCGGCTCCGCGGTCCGGATCGGTTCCCAGGGCTCCCGGGCCTCCGCCGCCGGTGCGTCGCCGTGTGCGCCGGCCCCGAGCAGCGCCGCGAGCCGGCCCACGACCTCCCGTGAGGCGTCGGCCTGCGCGTTGAGTTCCTCGCTCGCCGCCGCGCCCTCTTCGGCGGTCGCCGCCGTCGCCTGCGTGACCTTCTCCATCTGCTGGAGGGCCCGGGTCACCTGGTCGATGCCGTGTGACTGCTGCTGGCTCGCCTCGCGCACTTCGGCCACGATGGCCTTCACCTGTGCCACGCTGCCGGTGATGGCGCGGATGGCCGCGGCGACCTGCGCCACACGCTCGGAGCCTTCCTGTGAACGCGCCACCGACTCCTCGATGAGACCGCTGGTGTCCCGCGCCGCCCGAGCCGAGCGCTGCGCGAGCGTGCGCACCTCGTCGGCGACAACGGCGAAGCCCATGCCCGCCTCGCCGGCCCGCGCCGCTTCGACGGCGGCGTTCAGGGCGAGGAGGTTGGTCTGGAACGCGATCTCATCGATCATCCTGATGATCTTCGCCACCTCGCCGCTCGATGACTGGATGGCGTCCATCGAGGACACCATGTCGGCGAGCGCGGCGTTCGACTGGTCCACCTGCGCCGCGACGTCGGCGACGAGCGCGGTGGCCCGCGTGGCGCTCTCCGCGTTCTTCGTCGTCATCGACGCGATCTCCTCCATCGACGCGGACGTGTTCTCCAGCGAGGCGGCCTGCTCGGCGGCGCCGTGCGACAGCGACTGGGCCGACGCGGACACCTGCGCCGCGGTCGACGTGACCTGCGCGGCCCCGGCGCGCAGCTCCTGGGTCATGCGGGCCAGCGGGCCGGTGATGCTGCGCGTGATGAAGAACACCAGGCCCAGCGCCGCGGCGATGGCGAGCGCGCTCCAGCCCAGCGCCTGGAGGCGCGAGGCCCGGAGCGCCTCGAGGCGCAGGCCGAGCAGCGCGGCGAGCTCGTCGGCGCCCGCGCGGGAGAGGGCGAAGCTCGCGTCGCGTGCGGCGCGTGCCGCCTGCGCCGCATCCTCGAGACCGGCGTCGGCCGAGTCCGCGGACCGTTGCAGGGCCACCACGAGCGCGTCGTTGGCCTCGGTGTAACGCTGCAGCAGCGGGGCGAGGCCAGCGAGCGTCGGGCTGGTGCCGTGGAAGGCGGCGTCCTCGGCGAGCGCGGTCTGCAGGTCCGACACGATCCGTTGTCCGTCGGTCTCCTTGAGCATGGCGGCCGCCACGGCCAGGCCGGCCCGCGTCGCCGCGTCCGGCGGCGGGCCACCCGGACGGTCCACCGTGTCCATGATCGACGCCAGCCGATCCTGCGTCTGCGGCAGGGCCACGATCACCGCATCCATGGTGTAGTAGCTGTCGAGATCGGGATCGAGAATCAGGTTCGACGTGTCGCCCAGGTGCGCGATCATCGTGCGCACGTCGCTCATCAGGTGCGCGTGGCCGGGACCTGAGGCCGTGCCGGGGGGCGCGTTTCGCACCTGGTCCCATTCCGCGCGCACGGTCTCGAGGGCGACGTGTCGACGGTTGCGCGCTGCGAGCCCCTCGCCGGTGAACTGCAGGGCGGCCCCGTGGGCCGCGGAGGCCGCCTCGAGCGCGGCCAGTGCACGGTCGATCCGTTCGGCGTGCCGCGACATCTCGGCGGCCGCCGCGGCGTCCCCGCTGGCGGCGCGCCGGGCGAGCACCGCGTGCTCGCCGAGCGCATCGACGAGCAGGTCCAGCGGCCGGTGCATCTCCACGCCGGCGAGCTCGAGCTCGGCGAAGTCGATGTCCTTGGTCGCCGTCTTCGCGATCAGGAAGGTCATCGTCGCCAGGGGGACGAGGAACGCGGCGCTGATCAGCATCAGCCGCTCGGCAACGGGTCGGCGCGCCAGGAAGGTGTGGAGGCTCATGATCGTTGGATGACGGCTGGTCCCCGGCGCCCGCGGGCGCCGGGGACACGGGACACCGGGACGCCGGCGCGCCCTAGAAGATGCGCCCGCCGAGCGCGCTGTCGGCGCCGAGCACGCGGTCCAGATCGAGCAGGATCTTGACCGTGCCCTTCACCTTCGCCAGGCCCAGCATGTAGTCGGTGGAGACCCGATCGCCGAACTCGGGCGCGGGATCGATCTCCGGCGCCGCGACGTTGAGCACCTCGGACACGGCGTCCACCACGATCCCCAGCTTCACGGTCGTGTCCGACAGGGCCACGTCCACGACGACAATGCACGTCCGCTCGGTAGCCTCCTGCGAGGGCAGGCCGAACTTGGCGCGCAGGTCGATGACGGGAATCACCTTGCCCCGCAGGTTGATCACGCCCCGCACGTGGGGCGGCACCTGCGGCACCTGCGTGATGTCCATCACCTTGATGATCTCCCGTACCTTCAGCACGGGCAGCCCGTACTCCTCGGCGTCCAGCGCGAAGGTCAGGTACTTGCCCGCCAGGGCAGGGGCGGCGGAACCCGCCTGGGTCCCGGCTTCCTCGACAGCCACGGTGCCAACCATGTCGATGCTCCTCGGGTCCGGGTCAGAAGGATCCGTAGGTGCCCGTGTCGCCGAGCGGAATCACGTCCTCGGCCGACCTGGGCGTGGCGGCCGCCGTTCGCGGGGCCGGTTTCTGACGCATCGACACCACGCGGGCGGGATCGCTGGCCGCGAGGCGCGCCGGCGGTGCGGGTGCCACGGCCGCCGATGCGCCGCCCACCAGCGCATCGAGCCGGCGCACGACGCCCATCGACTGCTCGGCCTGGGCGTTGAGCTCCTCGCTCGCCGCCGCGCTCTCCTCGGCCGTCGCCGCCGTCGTCTGCGTGACCTTCTCCATCTGCTGGATGGCCTGGGCCACCTGGTCGATGCCCTGGGTCTGCTGCTGGCTGGCCTCGCGCACCTCGGCGACGATGCCCTTCACCTGCGCCACGGAGCCGGTGATGGCGCTGATGGCCGCCGCCACCTGCTCCACCTTCGTCGAGCCCTCCTGCGACCGCGCGATCGATTCCTCGATGAGCCCCGCGGTGTCCTTGGCCGCCTGCGCCGAGCGCTGGGCCAGGTTGCGGACCTCGTCGGCCACCACCGCGAAGCCCATGCCGGCCTCACCGGCGCGGGCCGCTTCCACTGCGGCGTTCAGGGCCAGGATGTTCGTCTGGAAGGCGATCTCGTCGATCGTCTTGATGATCTTCGCCACCTTGTTGCTCGATTCCTTGATGGCGCTCATCGAGGCGACCATCTCGGTCAGGGCGGCGTTCGACTCGTCCACCTGCTGCGCGACACCGGTGACCAGCGCCGAGGCCTGCTGCGCGTTCTCGGCGTTCTTGCGCGTCATCGACGCCATCTCCTCCATCGACGCGGACGTCTCCTCGAGCGAGGCCGCCTGCTCGGTGGCCCCCTGCGACAGCGACTGCGCCGAGGTGGACACCTGTCCCGCCGCGGATACCACCTGGCCGGCGCCTTCGCGCAGCTCGGACACCGCCGTCGACAGCACGCTGGAGGTGCTGCGCACGATGACCCAGGCCAGCCCGGCCGCCACGAGCACGCCGATGAACAGCCCGATCGCGATGCCCGTGATCGTCGAGCCGACGTTGGCCTCGATCTGCTCGCCGGCCTTCCGGCCGTTCTCGATGTTCCACTCGCTCACCGTCTCCATCGCGTCCCGGAACGGCGTGTAGGCAGGCACGAACTTCTGCGCGAAGGCCGCCACGGCCTCGCCCTCGCCCTTCTCCTTGCGCGCCTTGATGACCGCATCCTTGCCCTGGAGGAACGTCACGCGCGCCGGCGTGATGGCCTCGAAGTTCCGCCGGTCGTCCGGTTGCGTGATGGTCTTGTCGTACTCGGCCATCACCTTGTCGATGGCGTCCTTCGTCTTGCCGATCTCGGCCTCGATCTCCTGCATCTCGGCAGGAGACGCGGCGTGCGCCGCGCGCAGCGTCAGGGCGTAGTTGTCCTTCACCAGCGCCGCCATCTTTCCGCTCAGCGCCGTGCCGGGCAGGCTGTCCATCGCGATGAGGCGGGCGTCCGCCTGAATCGACAGCACGCGCGAAATGGCGAAGCCGCCCACCACGATCATCACGGTCAGCACGGCGGCGAACCCCGCCATCAGCCTCTTGCCTATCGTCCAGTTGGACATCTGAAGTTCCTCCACAAGGGCGCATCCCCGTGCGCCAGGATCACCGACTGCCGAATCCCCATCCCCGTCCTGCGTCGTGAGCGCGGCCGGTCGCATGCCGGCCGCGATCGAACCCGGACTGTGCACGAACGGTGCCAGGCGCAAGGGCCGGCCCCGCCGCTACACCCACGCAATCGGAGTTGCGTCGCATCGCTTGAATCGGAAGGAGTCGTGAACCGCGGTGTCGGCGGGCCGACCGCCTTCGTCGAAATGCTGACGGATCGCGCTATGGCGTGCGGGGTCGCGGGACGTGACGAACGGCGATGCCGGCGGACACGAACCACGCGGACGCTCCCGCGCTCACGCTTCGCCCGGCCGACGCGTCCAGCTGCAGGTCCGGCCCGATCAGTCGCGTGACGCCGGCGTCGACCGTCCACGCGCCGCCCCCCGCGCGCGCGGCCGGCCTCGTGCCCGACACCTCGGCGAACGCGGCCCAGCCGGCGACGAGGTCGCGGCCGAGAGACCCGGCCAGGCCACGCTGCCAGACGCGGCCGGCCCCGTCGCTCGACGCCGAGACGGCCACGTTCCCGCCGGCTTGCAGGCCCGCGGGCAGCGTGTGCTGCCACGCGAGCGTGAGCGAGGGATCGACGGCGCCGGACGAGAACGCGGCGCTGCCAGCCGGCAGCGACACGGCGGGAATCATGGCGATCTCCAGCTCGCCCCGGCGTTCGCGCACCAGCCGGATCTTGAGGCCCGCGGTGAGGTCGGCCCGGCCGGTGTGCCGCACGTGCGCGTGTACCTCCGACACGAGACCGTCAGAACCGATTCGCGCCTCCACACCCCGGCCCAGCCCCATGCGCAGCACGGTCTGCGGGGCCACGAGCGTCGTGGCATCCACGCCGGATTCCGCCGTGACGCCGATCTCCACCTGGATGACCCCGCGGGCCAGGACCGTGGGCGGATCGCTCAACCCGGGCCGGTCGGCGGCGATGGGCGGCGCGTCGGTTCGTGGGGCCGCCGCATCCTGCGCGAGCGCCGGAGACGCCGGCAGTGCGGCGCCAACGGCGCACGCGAGAACGAACAGGCGAAGGGATCCGCCCGGGAGCGCCACGGTCCCGCGTGTCGAACAGGAACGGCGCACGGGCGCTACTGCACCGAGATCCCGAGGCCGCCATAGACGCGGCTCGGGAAGAGCTCGCTCGCCAGCGTCCGCGAGTAGTTGACGAAGGGCGCCACGCTCAAATGCTTCAGCGGCGTCGGCACCTTCACCTTGACGCCGAACGTGGCGTCACTGAAGGTCGAGCGATCGATCCACTGGTGATGGTTGTAGCCGATGCTGGCACTTGGCGTGACCGCGATGCCGTGGCCCATCGGGTACTCGTGGGCCACGCCCGCATTCACGTAGGTGCCCGAGCCCGCGTGCACGTCCTGGTAGACCCGCACCGCCGGGTTCATGTACGACGCATGCGCGACGCCGGCGTACACCTCGTCGGAATGGCGCCCCGTTTCCGCCGGCGGGAACACGTAGTTGATCCAGCCGGCGGACAGCGTGAGGCGGCCGGCCGATGCCGAGTAGTCCACGATCACGTCGTGCTCGGTGAGCGGGCCACCGGCGCGGCGACCCGCCACGTTGGCCCACGACGAAACCGTCAGCCCTCCCACCCTGATCCACGACGTCGGCTGCAGGCTGAACGCGTCGGTTGGGACGAAGCCGCGCCAGATGTAGGCGCTGGTCGCAACCAGGTCGGTGCCCGCCGTGATCTTCACCCGCCTCAGGGCCTCGGCCAGCGTCTCGGGCGCCGGCTGCGACGCCGGCGCCTGGGCCGACGACGACTCGGCCGATGCGGCCGGTGTTCCCTGCGCGTGCGCGCCGCGCACCCCCGCCGCCATCGTCGCGGCCGTGGCCGCCACGACGACGATCACGCGCATCATGCGCACCTGCCCGAACGAACGGAGTCCCGGTCCGAACACGATCCACCTCCTCATGCGCCCGCGGTCCATCCGTGCCCGGGCGCTAGAACTTCACGTTCCACATCACGTAGGGCGACCACAGCGGCGAGGCCGTCGTGGACTGCTCCAGAAACGCGCCCGGAATCAGGTAGCCGAAGCCCGCGCCGAGCGAGAGCTCCCTGGAGAACACGTAGCTCACGGCCATCCCCAGCTCGGCGCCCACGTTGCGGCTGGTCGCCTGGGGGTTGAACACGGTGCGGGCGCCGCCGGCGTTGTAGAGCCCGTCGGCCGTCGTCGCCAGGTAGGCCTGGTGCAGCGTCGTGGTGAGCTTCACCTTCGCCGCGGGGGAGAGGTCGACGCCGACGACGGCATCGCGCATGTTGCGCCACCCCACCTGATCGACCAGGCCGTACTTCGCGTGGTTGGTGGGGTAGAACTGGTCGAACGTCTGGCGCCGCCCGTCGGCGGCGTCGGTGTCACCGGACGCGTGGTTGAACTCGACGAACACCCGCGGCTTCACGGGCGACCGGCTCACCAGCCACCCGAGGGCGTAGTGCCCCGCCCACGCGGAGAGATCCTGGCCGGCCAGCGTGCCGCGCTCGACGACGACCTCCGCGACGACGTCCACGCGGTTCGGCAGCACGGCGGCGATACGCGCGCCTGGCGCGTAGACGCGGCCCTCCCCGCGCGCGCCGAGCTCGCCTGCGACGAGGTCGGAGTCCCTGACGAAGACGTAGGGCTCGACCACACCCTTGAACCGCGTGACCGGCACGGTGGCCGCGGCACCGTAGAGCCGTTCATCGGTACGGCGCCGATCGAAGCCGTCCTGCTCGACGCGGACGACCGAGGCCGCGAACACGTCGACCTTGCCGCGCGGGCCGTAGAGCGTGGCGCGCGCCGCGTCGAAGGTGCGCGCCGTGTTGGTCCACTCGAGCGACCCGATGAGGCGCTGCTCGCCGTAGCCCAGCTCCTGGCGCCCGACGCGGAGGGCGAGGCCGCTCGCCGCGCGCGGCTGGACGTCCACATAGGCCTGGCGCAGGTCGAAGGTGTTGGTCATCGTCAGCGGCTGCGTCGCGGTGTTGAAGCCGAGCGTCTGCGAGTCCTGCACCTGCACGAAGGTGCGGAGCCATGGCGTGGCGACGACGGTGGCGTCGAGCCGGATGCGATTGAGGTAATAGCCGTCGTCGCGGCCGTTGACCGCGGCCAGCCCCTCGGTGCCTTCCGCGCGGCCGCGGTACTGCACGCCGACCTTCACCCACTTCGGCCACTCGTCGCTCAGCCGCTCGAGGCCCGTGGGCACCGGGCGGGGCGCCTCCGGCTTTCCTCCGGGAGCAGGCGCCGCCGTGCCCTGTGCCACCGCGGGCCCGGCGGGAGCGGGCGACTCGGTCCGAGCAGGCGCGGCCGCCGGTGCGGCCGGGGCCGGCTCTTCATGCTTTGCCGCTGTCGGCGCCGCGGCCGGTGTCTCGGGCGTCGCGACGACCGGAGCGGAGGCCGGGACCACGGCTGATGCGGGCGCCGCGGTGAGCGCCGGCGCGTCCCACGCCAGCGCCACCCAGGCGTCGCGGGCCGGCGCCGGGGCCGGCGCCTTCTTCGGCGCGGTGCGCGCCGGGCGGGGCGCGGGACGGGACCGGGACGCCTCCCATCCGCTCTCGGCGGCGCCAGCGCTGGTTCGGCTCGCGGACGACGTCGACCCGGTCCAGGCTGCGCCCGTGGCGCTTCGCTTCGCCGCCGGCCAGATCTCGGCGTCCGGCTTCGACTGCGCGTGTCCGGTCACGGCGCCTGCGCACGCAAGCGCGCACGCAAGCGCGCACCGCGCGATTCGATCCGTGTTCGTCATGGCGTTCACTGCATCCCCCCGGCAACGTGTTGAGTGGTTCCGAGCGAAGCGGCGCCGACGGGCGCCGAGAACGTGACGTGCCCGCTCGAGGGCTCGTAGTAGGCGCCCACGATCTGCAGGGCGCCGTCCCGCACGAGGCGGCGCAGGGCGGCGCTCTGCTTCAAGGTGTCGTTGACCACCTGCTCGACGCTGGCGAGGACGGCCGCCCGCGCCGGATCGGCGCCGGCCTTGCCGGCCGCACGCTCGACCGCAGGGCGGATGGCCGCCGCCACGTAGTCGAAGTTCGGCCCGCGCCCCACCGCGCGCTCGCGCGCGGCGGACCGGACGATGTCGCACGACGCGTGGCCCATCACGACCAGCAGGGGCACGCGAAGGTGCTGGGCGGCGTATTCGAGGCTGGCGAGCGCCGATCGGTCGGCGACCGCGCCGGCGGCATGCACGACGAACAGGTCACCCGGGGCGACGTCGAAGACCCGCTCGGGAGGGACGCGCGCCTCTGCGCACGACAGCACGGCGGCCAGGGGGCTCCCGCCCTTGATGGACATCTGCGGCGCGGCGCCGCCGGGCGCCTCGCCCTCGGTGCCGACGAAGCGGACGTTGCCGGCCTTGAGCGCGAACAGCGCGGCGACGGGTTCCGGCGCGCCGGATGCGCCGGCCGACATGCCGGTCGACAGCACCGCGGCCAGCGCGGCGCGCATGTAGGGATCTGTGAAGGTTCGTGCCACTCGCGCCGCCTCCCCGCGGCCGTCAGGGGTTCACGATCACTCCCCTAATCGGCGCGGGCGCGGACGGCTTGACCTGGGTGACGGGAGCGCCGGGCGCAGGTCGCCCGAGGCTGGAAGCAGACGAGGCAGAACGACGAAGCCGAGAGAAACGATGCGTCACGCGACGGCAGCGAAGTCTCGCTCGGCCCGGAACCCCAGCGCTGTGAGCTGTCGCGCGATGGCGTCGCGGCCCGGCACCGACGCGATGGCGATGAAGCTCACCCCGCGCGCCGGCAGCGTGGCGGGATCCACCACCGGCACGTCGTCGATCCGCTGGTTCCACCGCGTGCGGTCGTTATCGGCGAAGCACGCGACGGCGACGCCGAAGGCGCGGAAGCGGGCCAGGGCGTTCCGGCCCCCTCGTCCGGTGCCGAAGATCGCCACGCGAAGGCCGCTGCGTGCCTCGGCCGGCGCTCGTAGGATCCACGGCATGGCCAGTTGCCCTCGAAGCCGCTCGACCTCCGCCTCCGCGGCCTGGCAGCGCCGCCACGTATCGTCGAGCCCGTCGAGTGCGCGCGCCTGTCGGTCGAGGCGACCGGCCATCGACTCGGCAATCTGCGACCAGAACACGCCCGGACGAGCCAGCGCGTGCGGCAGCAGGTGCAGGCCGGCCGCGCACTGGCTGGCCAGATCCACGACCTGCGCCGCTTCGCGCAGGCCGAAGAGGACCGGGCGTTCGCGATCGGCCAGCAGCTCGCTCCACGGCCGGTGAAGGGCGCGTTCGGCGTGGTCGAGGCCGGCCCGCCACCACCGGGCGGCGCTGGTGAAGTCGTGCGCCTGCGCGTCCAGCCAGCCGAGCAGCCAGCACGCGCTCACGCTCTTGGTGGCGAGCAGCGGGCTGAAGACGAGCGGATCGGCGCCGGCGCAGGCCCTGAGCGCGCGCACGGCGCCCACGCGATTGCCAGCGGCCAGGGCGGCCAGGCCTTCCACGTATCGGAGCGAGATGTGCCACCGCGCCACATGCGGGTTCCCGATCGGCACAGCACAGTAGCGATCGATGGCGTCGAGCGTCTCGGATGTCATGCCCTCGGCGCCCGACAGCTCCGCGTAGGCGCGGACGCACAACGCCGCGCCGCAATCCGCGCTGGCCGGCGACGCGGTTTCGAGCAGCAGGGCGGCCAGCTCGTCGCGCAGCGCCTTCGACTCGGTGCGCAGTCCCATCGAAACCAGCGCCGGCACCATCCACGGGTGTTCGTAGTGGCGTGCGAAGTCGATCATGACGGGAGGCGCCGCCGGCGGCCCTGGCGGCGCCTCGGGCTGCCATCGCGTCGCCACGGAATCCTCGACCGCGCCCACGGGTGGTGTCATCCCGACCGCGAGCCACCACTCCGCGTCGTCCGCGCACGTGGTGGCATCCCAGAGCGCGCGCGGCGCGCCGCCCAGCTTCATCCCGCCGCCTGCGGTCTGTCCGAACACGTGCTCCAGCATGAAGTGGCGGCGGCACAGCGCTTCGAGGCGCCCGCGGTCGAAGACGTGCAGGTGGTGAGGGTTTGGGTCGACCCCGTGCTCGTCGAGCCACTCGTTCGGCACCGAGCAGACGAAGCGCCCACCGGGCGTCAGCAGCCGGCGGCAGTCGGAGAGAAACGTGTCGGGGTCGGGCAGGTGCTCGACGGTCTCGAAACTGACGATCACGTCGAACGAGGCATCCGGCAGTTCGCCGAGCGTGGCCAGGTCGCGGGCGGCGAACGTGAGCCGCGCGCGCACGGCGCCGTAATGTTCCGCGGCGTACCGGACGGCCGAAGCATCCACGTCGAGGCCCAGGACCGAGTCGGCCAGCGTGCCGTCGGCCAGCACGCGGCTGCCGTAGCCGAGGCCGCAGGCGGCATCGAGCACCCGGTCGCCCGGGCGCACGAACCGGCGCGCCCACATGTAGCGCGCGACGTGCGCGTCGGCCCGCCGGCCGGCCTCGCGCAGCATGTCCATGTGCAGATCGCGGCCCGGCATCAGGTCGTCGAGCCGGGCGCCCCACGACGCCGCGGGCACGGGCTCGAGGAGCAGCAGCGCCTCGGGCTCGCATTCGAGCGCGGCGTAGTCGGTCACCTGCTGGTAGAGCGGGTGCTTCCGCCAGCCGTGCCGCAGGATCGCCTGCTCCCAGGGGTGACGCGGCCCCTGCACCGCAGCCACCAGCACACGCGGCGATCGCGCGCGGACGCCGGCGAGCAGCCTCTCGAGGTCGCCGTTTCCGGGCGCCGGCGCCAGGCCCTCGACCCACATCAGGTCCAACGGGTCGCCGTCCCACAGGTCGTCTGGTGCGCTGGCGCGTGCGGGCACGCCGCGCTGACGCCATGCCCGCACCGTGGCCCCGATGTCGTGGCCCATGACGAGCACATCGCCACCCCCGCAGGCCGCCAACACGCGATCCACCCGGTCGATTCCCGCGCGATCCGCCCAGCCGTTCACGAGAGCACCACTTGTGCGGTCACGCCCGACACCGACACCGGCTCGAGGAAGTGCACGAAGTGCTCGGCATGCGACAGGCCCATCTCCTCGAGCTGATGGAAGATGGCGGCCTTGCCCGCCTGAGACGCGACAATCACCAGGTCGTAGTCCCTCGCTTCCAGCGCCCTGGGTGGCCGCACGCCCAGCCCGTAGGCCTCGCTCTCCCAGACGGCGGCGTTGTTGTCCACGAGGTACTCCACCTTCCAGCCGCACCGCGCCGCCAGCGTCAGCGCGGCGCGTCCTCCTTCGCCGGTGCCGAACACCACCGCGCGTCGCACGTGATCCAGCCGCGCCGCGGGCGGCGGGCCGGCGGGACCCTGTGCCGGGGAATGCGCCAGGTGAAGCAGGCCCCGGAGCGGCGGAGGGACGTGCGCGAAGTAGGGCCGAAGGGCGCGCATCCGGTTGGCGTGCTGCGACGTGGAGTTCAGCATCCCCTGGCCGTGGCGATAGCGCACCAGCGGTTCGGGCACCACCATCAGGCGGCAGCCGCCGAGGGTTGCGCGCGCGAAGAACTCCCAGTCCTCGCATCCGACGCCCACGTCCTCGGTGAAGCCGCCGACGCGGCCGAAGACCGTCCGCCGCACGAACGCGTTGGCGTCGCCGAAGCTGTTTCGGGTCACGCCGGGTGACACCGCCGCGCCGAGGAACGGCCAGCAGTAGGTTCCTTCGTCCGACAGGCGGGGTTCGGCGCCCTGGAACACCCTGAGGAAGCACGTCAGGATGTCGGCGCCGCTCGCCGCCGCCGCGCGGACGAAGGTGCTCACCTCGTGCGGCTCCGCGATGTTGTCGTCGTCCATGAAGAGGATGTAGCTCCCGCGTGCCTCGCGGATGCCCCGGTTGCGCGCCGCGCCCAGGTAACGGTTCGCCTGCCGGACGATGCGCCACCTGCGTGTCTCGAACTCCTGCTCGAGCGACGCCACGAATCGGACGGCTTCCGGCGCGTCGCTCCCGTCGTCCACGAGGATCACCTCGAGATGCGGATAGTCCTGCCGGCGGATCGAGTCGAGGGCCTGCGCGAGCAGCTGCGGCCGGTTGAAGTGCGTGAGCACGATCGAGACCAGGGGCGTGAACGCCGGTCGCAGCCTGACGGGCCGGCCGCGCCGCGCGCGCGAGTGCCAGTCCAGCCAGTCGCGATTGGCGAGCTCGAATGGCACGCGCGGCCTCACCGTCCGGGCGCCGGTGATCAGCGCGCGCTGGAGATGCTCCGCCAGGGACGCGGGCGTCAGGTCGAAGAGCACCGATGCGCGGTCTTCGTCCCGGATCGTCTCCGGGATGCCGCCGGTGTTCGACGCGAGGAACGGAATGCCCTGGGCCAGGCACTCCAGCACGGTGTAGGGCAGGTTGTCGATGCGCGAGGGGAGCACCGCCAGCCGTCCGTGCTCCGCGAGGTACGCCAGCGCCTCGTCCCGATCGCGATCGCCGATGATGTGCCAGCGGAACGGCCAGCGATGGGCGCGCTGTCGCAGGTACGTCTCGCTCGGCACGCCGCCCACCGACGCGGGCTTGCCGAGGAACGTGACGCGCGGCACCGCCACGCCGCCCTTCACGAGCCGATCGAGCCCGTCGCAGAACACGTCGAGTCCCTTGCGGGTCTCGAGCCTGCCGAAGAAGACGAGCTCCCGCACCGGGGCCGCCGGCGGCTGCGCCGCCGCGTCCCGGCCCGCCCCGAGGACGACGTACTGGCGCGTCATCACGCGGCGCGGCAGCCGCCAGCCCTCGCGCCGCATCCACTGGATCATGTGCGCGCTGGGGCTCCACAGCACGTCGGCGAGGGCCACCGACTGGCGCTCCATGAAGTCCACCTCGAGCTCCTCGGCCGACGCGAGCTCGTTCATGCCCTCCTTGTGCCAGAGCACGGGGCTGTGGGCCCCGACGCAGACGAGCGAATCCTGCAGCGCCAGGCCCTGCCGTTTCGCCGACAGCGCATAGAACGCGATGCCGCGCCACTCGTGCGCGTGCACGACGTCGAAGTGGCGGTCCTGCAGCCAGCGATAGACCGCATGCGCGATCTTCATCGACGAATGCCCGCGGACGTCGTGGTCGTCGGGCACCGGCACGAACTCGATGCCCATGCGCCGGTACTCCTCGACCCAATGATCGATGGTGTGGTGCTCGCAGTGCCTGCCGAGCGCGTAGAGCACCGTCACGCGGTGCCCCGCGTCGGCCAGCAGCCGCGCCAGCGAGTAGTAGGCCGTGCCGATCCCCCCGTTCCTGATGGGGCCGACGATGTCGCAGGTGACGATGCAGATGGTCATGGGAGGTCCGTCGAGGGCGTGAGCGTCGATGGTCGCGATGGGGACTGGGCGGTGGCCATGGCGCGCCGCGCGAGCTGCCAGACCGCGTACTCCGGCCCGTCGAGGGCGGCGCGAAGCGCCTGGACGTCGCCGGCCGGGTCCGGCATGGTCCAGTCGTCGGGAAGCCGCCACTCCCGACGCGCGAGCTCGTCAATCCGCTCGAACAACGTGGCCGGCCCCGGCGCCGGCCGATGGACGGCCGCCAGCCGCGCCTGCACGGCGTCGGGATCGAGCGTCGGATGAGACGCGAGCGTCGTCGCGGCGCTGGCGGGATGGATGGCCGCGCCGTGCAGGATCCCCGCGCCGGTGGCGTTGACCACGCGCACCGGTGCCGCGCCGGCGGCGCGCGTCCGCATCCAGTCCCGGAACGACACCAGGTGGCCGGCCGTGCGCGCGGGGAGCCCGTGCACGTCGATTTCGTCGGTGCGGGGCCATCGGTCCATCAGCAGGGCGAACGCGCGCTCGTAGGTGTCGCCGCCAGCCACCCAGCTGGCCCATTGGGCCTCGAGCGTAGTGCCGCGGCAGTACGGGCGGTTGTCGGTGAAAGCCAGGTCGGCGCCCACGAAGATCACGGGGTCGCACCCCATGCGCAGCACCAGGTCGAGCGCCGCCGTCACCACCGAGCCCCACACGTTCAGGTGCAGCCGATCGACGCCGGCCGCCTGCAGCCACGGCCACGGCGCGTGGTCGCCGATGCGGAAGAAGAACGTGCGTCCCTCGAAGTGCGCGAACGCCGCCGGATGGAGGCTGGCCTCGGCGGCCAGCCACGTCCGGCGCGGCTCGTGCAGCGCGCCCAGGTGACAGGCGTTGGCCACGCTCGGATCGACCGCGACGGCCAGCTGCGGCTCGATCCCGATCGAGAGCAGGGGCCGCACCGCCGTGTCGCAGGCGACGACCAGCGCGCGGTCGCGCACGAGGTGCAGGTCGTTGATGTTGCGATCGAGCGACGGTCCCGCGGCCGCGATCACGGCCGGGGTGCCGGTGAACAGTCCCTCCAGCGCGGCCGCGTCGCCCTCGCGGGTCACGCGGGCCGCGTTCGCCAGCGTGTGCCGCAGATAGCGGCCGGCCAGCGTGCGCCGCGCGTGGCGGTTCGAGGCGGCCTCGAACTGCAGCCGTTCGACGGCCGCGCGCGCGTCGCGGACGGCCTCGGGCCAGATGCGTGCGAGGGCCGGGTGCACGTGCACGGGCGCGGTATCCACGCCCTCGACCTGCTGGGCCACGGCGGACGTCCCCCCGTAGCCGGGGCCCGTCATGAGCGCCAGCCGACCGGCCTCGATCAACGGACGCCAGTCGCGTCGCTCCAGCAGGAGGCGCGCGAGGCCGGCATGCGGCTCGACGACGACGACGCGTGCGGGCGAGCCACGCCGCTCGATCACGTCGACGATGTAGCCGAGGCCGCCACCAATCAGGACCACCGTTTCCGGCTGGCCGTCCAGCACGGTCTCGTCGGCCCAGCGCGCGGCTTCGGCCATTGGATCGCGCGCGCTCAACAGGCGCAGCCATCGACCGTCGCCGGCGTCGAGCTCCACCGCCACGTGCGCGCCGGGCGCGAGCGGGGACCGGACGCGCACGCGCTCGTCTCCATCCGCGTCCAGACGGATACCGAAGCGGCGCTCGAGCGCCTGGGCGTTGTCGGCATGGACGGTCGACATCGAATCTCCGTGGTCCGCGCGGGCACGTGGCGTCGGCGTGCCGACACCTGTGGTCGGCCCGCCGTCGCTGAAGCCCGCGCCGGCGGCCCGAGATCACCGTCCAGCCCGGGCTGCCTCGGCCCGCCATCCTCGGTGTGGGCAAGCCGCATGCCGCTTCAAGAACTTCGCGCCGGCGCCGATTCCCCCCACGCAGGGAGGCAAAGGCGTGGACGGGCGCGTTTCGCAGGGAGTGATGGACCAGGCCGACCTGGCGTGGCGTCTGACGGCGGCATTTGCGGAGACAGGCGTGGGATCGACAACCGCGCTCGAGGGCCTGCTGGCCCGCCTGTATCGCGACGATGTCGAAGGTCTCGGGCACCTCCACCGCGTCGCCGCGCTGGCCGCGAGAATTGGCGATGAGCTGGGGATCCCGGAGGGGCCGCTGGAGGATCTCGAACGTGCGGCGCTGCTTCACGACATCGGCCGCTCGGTGCTGCCCGACCCGCCGGCGCTGGCCGCAACGCGCCAGGACGCGACCACGCTGCAGCGGCGGGCCGCACAGGTGCAGGTGGCCTGCGCCATCATGGGCACGATCCCGTTCCTCGCCCCTGCGGCGGCCATCCTGGAGGCGTCGGTCGAGTGCTTCGACGGCACCGGGTATCCCGGCGGGCGCCGCGGCGAAGACATCCCACTGCCGGCGCGTGTCCTGCATCTCGCCGACACGCTCGATACCCTCAATACCATCTGCGAGGCCCTCGCCGCACCGGCGGAGACGGCCAGCGTGGAGGTGGTGCGACAGGCCGGCTCCCGCTTCGACCCCGACGTGGTCTCCGCGTGGCTCAGGAGCGAGGAGGCCGTGCCCCCGCCGCTCGTGCCATGGTGGTCGTCACTGGCCCGCTGGAACTAGCGTGGGCGCGCGGCAGACCGAGGGGATCACATGCTGTTGATCGCGGGATTGATCGTCGTCGTGGGCTCGGTGGTGGGTGGATACCTGATGGCAGGCGGCCACCTGCTCCTCCTGCTGCAGCCGTCCGAGTTCGTCATCATCGGCGGCGCCGCCGCCGGCAGCCTGCTGATCAGCACGCCGCCGAAGGTCCTGGCCAAGCTGCTGGCCCAGTGCCGCCTCCTGCTCGCACCCGGGCTGACGGCGAAGGACTACGCCGACCTGCTGGCGATGCTGTACCAGGTGTTCCGCCAGGCGCAGTCTGGCATCATGACCCTGGAGCCGCACTTCGAGAACCCCGAGCAGAGCAGTATCCTCTCGAAGTACCCGCGGTTCCTCGCCCGCCACCACTCGGTGGCGTTCCTCGCCGACTCCATCAAGGTCATCATCGTCGGCGGCATGCACCCGCACGATCTCGAGGCGCTCATGGACGAGGACCTCCAGGTGCACCACGCGAGCGAGACCAGCCCCGCGGGCGCGCTGACCAAGGTGGCCGACGCGCTGCCCGGCCTTGGCATCGTCGCCGCGGTGCTCGGTATCGTCATCACGATGCAGGCCATCGACGGCCCGCCGGAGGAGATCGGGCATCACGTCGGCGCGGCGCTGGTCGGCACGTTCCTCGGCATTCTCATGTCGTACGGCTTTGCGCAACCCATCGCCACGAGTCTGGAGCACCGCGTGCACCAGGACGGCTACTACGAGCTCTGCATCAAGGCGGGCGTGATGGCGACCTTCAAGGGCCTGCCGCCGGCCATCGCCGTGGAGTTTGCGCGGCGCGTGCTGCCCCATGATGTCCGTCCGAGCTTCGAGGAAACCGAGCGGCTGTGCCGGGCCTCGCGCTCCGAGCAGGCGGCGGCCTGACGATGAAGTCCACACCTGTCGTCATCGTCAAGAAGAAGGCGGCCCACCACGGCGGCCACCACGGCGGGGCATGGAAGGTGGCCTACGCCGACTTCGTCACCGCGATGATGGCGTTCTTCCTGGTCATGTGGCTCGTGACACAGAGCAAGGAGGTACGGGCCTCGGTCGCCGGCTACTTCCGGGACCCCGGCGTGTTCGACTATCAGCGATCCACGGGCATGCTGCCGGGCGGGCGGCCGGGTGTGGAGCCCGGCGGCGCGCCGACACCGGTGCCGCCGCCCGACGCGCAGGCGCTGCTCCAGGAGCAGCGGATCCTGGCGGGCGCCGCCGCGCACATCCGCGAGCGCCTGGCCCAGAGCCCGGGGCTGGCCACGCTGGTCGACCAGATCGAGTTCACCCTGACGTCCGAGGGCCTCAAGATCGACCTCGTCGAGCGGGCCGACTCGAGCTTCTTCGACAGCGGCAGCGCCGAGCTGCGGGGCGAGAGCGAGCGCATCCTCCAGATCATCG
The DNA here is from genome assembly GCA_020851565.1 of Acidobacteriota bacterium. GTDB lineage: Bacteria > Acidobacteriota > Vicinamibacteria > Vicinamibacterales > UBA2999 > VFZN01. Next base: position 111,938 of record JADZCN010000113.1, read on the forward strand.
CGGGCGAGCTCGCAGCGCTCGAGAACGAAGTGGTGGTCGAGGGGCACACCGACCGGCGGCCCTACGCGGACGGCGCGCGCTACGGCAACTGGGAGCTGTCGGCCGATCGTGCCAACGCCGCCCGCCGTGCCATGCAGCGCGCGGGCCTGGCCGAGAGCCACGTGCGGGGCGTGCGTGGGTTCGCCGACACCCAGCTGCGGCTGAAGGACAGCCCGCTCGACCCGCGCAACCGGCGCGTGTCGATCGTCGTCCGGAGCCAGGCCGCGGCGGCGCTCGACGCGGCGATCCGCGCGGGGCAGGAGCCGCCGGCCGCGACGGACGCTCCCGTGCCGGCGCCCCCCCAGGACTGAGCCGTGCGGGTCTCAAGCTTCCCATCCCGGCAGCCGAATACACTACCGTGAAGATCCTCATCGTCGACGACAGCAACATGATGCGCGCCATGGTCAAGCGCACACTGGGCCAGGCCGGCTTCACCGGCCATGAACTGGCCGAGGCGCCCGACGGCGCGGCCGCGCTCGACTACCTGACCGGCAACCCGGTGGACATCGTGTTGTCGGACTGGAACATGCCGAACATGAACGGCATCGACCTGCTGCGGTCCCTCAGGTCCGCCGGCAACGGCGTGACGTTCGTCTTCGTCACCTCCGAGGGCACGCCGGAGATGCGGGCGCTCGCCTCCGACGCCGGTGCGGTCGGCATGATCGAGAAGCCCTTCACGCCCGAGGCGTTCAAGCACGTGCTCGGCGGGCTCATCGGCTGACGCCGGCCACTCGCACGAGAAGGCGCGATCAGCCATGCCGACCCAGGCACTCATCGTCGACCAGGCCAGCGGCGTGCGCAGCCTCTTTGCGCGCGTCCTCCGCTCGCTCAACTGCGTCACCCACGAGGCGGCGGACGGCGGCGAGGCCGTCGAGGTCCTCCAGTCCACCGACATCAACCTGGCGGTCATCGAGGCCGAGGCGGGGCTGCTCTCGGGCATCGACCTCCTGCGGGTGCTCCGCGAGTCCGAACCGTACGCGAACCTGCCGGTGGTCATCGTCACGACAGGCGCCGATCGCGACACCGTCACCGAGATGGTGAAGCTCGGCGCCGCCGACTGCCTGACCAAGCCGTTCGACGTCGAGCTCATCAAGACGCGCCTGCAACGCCTCATCAAGTCGATTTCGGCGGCGGGGGCGCTGCCGACGACCCCCAGCTCGGGACCCGGCACGTCGGGGTCCGCGCTCATCGTGGACAAGAATCCCGAGTTCCGGCACTTCGTGGCCAACTGCCTGATGGCCACGTACGCGACCACCCAGATGGAGAGCGGCCTCGACGCCCTGCGCGCCTGCCAGGTGCGCAAGTTCTCGGTACTGGTGATGGGAAGCGACACGGGCCTGTTGACGCCGCGGCTGCTCGCGCGCCGGCTGCGCCGCCAATCGAGCCTGGGGGACATGCGCGTCGTGCTCGTGGCGCCGAAAGGCGCCGCGAAGGAGCTGGCCGACCCCACCGCCTTCGACGCGATCATGCACCGCACGTTCGTGCCCGAGGAGTTCGCGCAGCAGTTCCGCCAGCTGTTCGCCCGCTCGCAGTCCGGCGAGGCGGGCGTCATCGACATCGTGCGCGCCACCGTGATCTCGGCCACCGAGCAGGCGCTCGGCATGATGGCCGGCACCGACGTGGCCCTCGTCAGCGGTGACGACGGCTCGCCGGTGGGGACACTCGAGGCGTCGGTCGTGATGAGCCTGCAGATGGAGCGGGCGGCCATCCGGATGGCGCTCGTCAGCGAGACCGGCGCCGCCACCCGCATCGCAGCGCGGATGGTCGGCGTGGGCGACGAGGACGTCTCGCCCGAGGACGGTCTGTCGGCGCTCGGCGAGGTGCTCAACGTCATCGCGGGGCGGGTCAAGTCGCAGATCAGCGCCGACGGCGGGACGATGGCGTTCACCATCCCCAGCCTCCGCACCGTGACGCCAGACGAGGAGGTCGCCGGCGCGCCGGTCACCCTGCGCTTCGCCTCGGCCGACGGAGCCCTCCGCCTGGCCGTGCGTCTGACCGTCGCCGACGCACGTGAGGGCGACGCGGCACCGCCGGTAGAAACACCGGCGTCGACCATCGCCTAGGGTTGCTGAAGAAGCCCGCAAACCTGAAGGCAGAAGGCAAGAGGCAGAAGGCACAACGTCGCAGATCGCCCGGGACGATCGCGTTTCTGCCTTCTGCCTTTTTGCCTTGTGCCGGGATGGATCGGACCCTTGCCGGGCCGTGTGCAGCGGGCTGAGCTCGCCGTCAGTTCCCTGCGTTGGCCGTGGTGAACTGCTTCACCCACTGCAGCGCGTCCTGGTAGGCGTCGGCCAGCTCCGCGATGTCCAGCGATGCCCGCGCGGCAGCGGCCCAGGCGGGCTCCCAGTCGCCGCGCTCGTAGTGGACCACCGCGTCGAGCACGCGCCGGGGCGCGTTGTCCTCGCCGAGCAGCGCGCTCCGCACCTCGCCGCCGAGCGGCAGCTCCGCAATCGCCACGGGCATCGGCCGCTGGAGCATCACGTCGAGCAGGGACGCCAGCCCCAGGAGGAAGAGCTCCCCGGCGTGGTCGGGCCCGCCCAGCCTGGCGCCGAGCAGCTCGCACGACCGCCCGCGCAGCACCGCCATGTTGGCCAGCTCGGTCGGCCCGCTGTTCATACTGGTGAGCAGCCACACCGCTGCCCACTGCCGAATCCGGTTCAGCCCCATGAGGACGACGGCCTCTCGAATGGACTGGATCTCGCGCCGGAGGCCGAAGCCGGCCGAATTGACGCAGCGCAGCACGCGGTAGCTCAGGCGCGAGTCCTGCTTGAGCAGCTCTTCCACGTGCATCGCCGAGACGTTGGGGCGGTTGAGGGCCGACACCAGCCGCATGTGGGCCAGGTGGTTCGGCGGGATGGAGCCGGACTCCAGCGTCTCGGGGCGGCAGAAGTAGTAGCCCTGGAACAGCGCGCACCCGGCCGCCTTCGCGGCGTCGTGGGCCTCCCGCGTCTCGACCTTCTCTGCCACGACGGTCACGCCACGGCCCTTGAGCGAGGCCACGATGGAACCGAGCCGCTCCGGAGGGGTGGCCAGCAGGTCGACCTTGGCGTAGGTGACGTACGGCAGGAACGCCTCGCTGGGGGAGCCGGGCTCGTAGTCGTCCACCGCCAGCACATAGCCCTCCTGGTGCAGGCGGCGGCACGCCTCGATCGTCTCGGGATCCGCGGGAATGTCCTCCAGCAGCTCGAGCACGCTCGCCTCCCGTGGCAGGAGCGAGGCCTTGCCGTCCACGAGGAGGTCGCGCGTGATGTTGAAGAAGGCTCGACGGCCGGCGGTGAGCGTGTCGAGCCCGATCGACAGGAGCGCGGTGTCGATGACCATGGCGCTGGCCCGCGACGACGAGCCCGTGCACGACGTGTGGTGCACGGTCTCCCGGAACAGGAGCTCGTAGCCGTGGACGTCGCCTCGGGCGTCCAGCAGAGGCTGCCGCGCGACCGCGAGACCTTCGGCCGGCACGGTCGCCGAATCGGTAGGCATACGCCAGGTCAATCGGCACTGATGCCCCGGAGGTTGAGCGCCGGGCCGCCGATGTCGCCGCCGCTCAAGCCGGCGGGGAAACGGCCGATTCCCTGGAAGCCGGGCTCCTGCCTCTCCCCCCGTGCAGGACGGACAGCACACGATGACGACGACAGCAGCGCGATCGGCAGGCCCCATCCAGTTCGACGCCGCCACGTGGCTCGCCGAGCGGGCGGCGGGCGACATCCTGATGACGCCGGACGGGTGGATGACCGAGGCCAACGTGCCGGCGCGACGCCTCTTCCGCTTCCCCGAGGGCCAGACCGCGCGCGGTTTGAACTTCCGGCGGTTCTGCCGCCAGCCGACGCGGCTGGCCGAGGCCGTCCAGGCCATTCAGGCCGCCGGATACGTTCACAGCTGGGATGCCGACCTCGTGGCCTTCGACGGCTGGCCCGTCTACGCGGTCGTCAACCTCGCGGGCGACTTCGAAGGCGGGTTCCTCACGGCGGTGCGCGCGCAGCTCTTCGACATCGGCGAGTGGCGGCGCGCCCAGGAGCGCACGCTCTTCGGCCAGCGCATCGAGGCCATCGGGCGGCTGGCAGGCGGCGTGGCACACGACTTCAACAACCTGCTCACCATCATCAGCGGGCACGCCGAGTGCCTGGCGCTGGGTATCCCGGACGACAGTCCGTTGAACCGATCGGTCGCCGCCATCCAGGTCTCCGCGACCCGAGCGGCCACGCTGACCCAGAAGCTCCTCTCCTTCGGACGGCGGCAGGTGCTGCACCCCCGAGTCATCGACCCGGCCGGACTCGTGCGGACCGTCGCGGCCGACCTCGGCCGCCGCGTGGGCACCCGTGTCTCGATCCATGTCGAGGCAGCGTCGCCGGCATGGCCGGTGCGCGTCGATCCGGCACAGGCCGAGCGCGCCGTGTCGACGATTGCCGCACACGCCGTCGAGGCGATGGCCGACGGTGGAACCCTGGTGTTTCGCGTCTCGCACGCCGACATCGGCCCCGAGTGGTCGCCGACACGGGCGTTCGTCAAGCCTGGGCGCTACGCCCGGCTCGACTTGAGCTGCACGGGCATGACGCTCGATGCCGACCTGCACATCCGCATGTTCGAGCCCTTCTTCCGTGAGAAGAGCGTGGTCCGTGACGGCCTGGGCCTCGCCGCCGCCTTCGGCCTGGTGAAGCAGACCGGCGGCTACATGTGGCTGGAAGGCGAGCGCCCCGGCGAGACCCTTTTCACGGTGCTGCTGCCGGCGGTGGCCGAGGAGGGCGGGACGCCCGAGCCGCTCCCGGCCGACACGTCGCCTGGGACCGTCCTCGTCGTGGACGACGACGACGTCCTCCGAAGTCTGGCGGTCAGGATCGTCGGCCAGCAGGGCTACACCGTGCTCGAGGCGTCCAGCGCCGATGCGGCGCTGCAGGTCGTCCACACCAGGCCCGTCGACGTCGTCATCTCGGACGTGCTCCTCGACGGGGCACGGAGCGACGACATGGCGGCCGCCCTGCTCGGTGCGCTGCCGAACGTGCGGCTGCTCCGGATTTCGGGGGCACCCGACGAACCGCCGGCGGATGCCGTCCCGTTCGATCCGGCTCGCGTGACGTTCCTGGAGAAGCCCTTCACCGCAACGCAGCTGGTCGAGCGCGTCCGCGCGCTCATGGAGGGATGAGTGTCACGGCCCCGGAGGCAGGCGCGCCCGCCGGCCATCGCCGCGCCGACCCCCGTTGTCGGCGTGGCGACACCCGCGAATGTGCTGGTGTCGGCGCCGCTGCACACACCGGCATATGGGGGCAGGACGCCGGCGGATGGCACGCATCTCGCCCTGCCCGCGGCGATGCTGATGCCGCCCCCTCCCGGGAGGTCGCCCTTCGGTGCGGACCGCTTGCCCGGTCCTCTTGCCCCCGCCGCCCCCCGCCGGCACCCGTCCGTACCCGCCGCACGGGTCGCGAGGTTCGACCTCGCACGTCGACTCGTGCAGCTCGAAGCAGCCAATCGCGAGCTCGAAACCTTCAGCGACGCAGTCGCGCAGGACCTGCAGGCACCTCTGCGCGAGATATGCGGATCCGCCGAGCTGCTCGCGTGCGAGGCGGGCTCCACGCTGGGCGAGACGGCCCGGCAGCACCTCGACGACATCACGGGCGCGGCCGCGCGCATGAGCCGGCTCGTCGGGGCACTGCTGGACCTGTCGCGCGCCGGCCGTGCGCGGCTTCGTGCATCCATCGTGGATCTCGACTTCGTGGTGCACGAGATCGTGTCCGATCAGGCGCGGCAGTCGCCCGAGCGCGCCATCGACTGGGTGATCGGGACGTTGCCGGCGGTGCGCGGCGACGCGACGCTGCTCGGCCAGGTGTTCACCAGCCTGGTGGCCAACGCCGTGAAGTTCACGCAGCCGCGCGCCCGGGCCTGCATCGAGATCGGCACGGCGGCAACGGCCGATGCCGCCGAGGTGGTCGTGTTCGTCAAGGACAACGGCGTGGGATTCGACATGCGGCACGCCGGGCGCCTGTTCGGCGCATTCGAGCGCCTGCACGCACCCGGCGAGTTCGACGGTGCCGGCGTCGGCCTCGCCGGCGTCCAGCGCATCGTCGATCGCCACGGCGGCCGTGTATGGGCGACGGCGGCCGTCGGGGAAGGCGCCACCTTCTTCGTCGCGCTGCCCTGCGGGCAGCCGCGCCCGGCGAGCCAGGCCGCCTTCCTGCCGCGGACGGGTGTGCCGGCATGAGCGATGCCCACGAGCGCCGCTCGCAGAAGCTCGAAGCGATGGGACGCCTGGCCGGCGGCATCGCGCACGACTTCAACAACCTGCTCACGGTCATCAACGGGTGCTGCGATCGCCTCATCGCCGCGGTGGACGAAGACAGCCCGCTCCGCGCCGACATCGACCTGGCCCAGAAGTCCGGCCGGCGCGCGGCGGATCTCACCCGACAACTGCTCGCGTTCGGCCGCCGGCAGACGCCCGACATCCGTCCCATCGACCTGAACGCCCTCGTGCGCGAGGCCATGGGCATCCTGGAGCGCGCGCTCGGCGAACGCACCTCGGTGATCACCGTCCTCGATTCGGGACTGGGCGCCATCGAGGCCGACCCCGGACAGATCGAGCAGGTTCTCATGAACCTGGCCATCAATGCACGCGACGCGATGCCGCAGGGCGGCACCATCACCATCGAGACCTCGAACCTCGATGTGGCGACCGACGATCCTGCCGCCCCGTATTCCCTGCCGCCGGGCGGCTACGTTCAGCTGGCCCTGCACGACACGGGCCACGGCATGGACGAAGCGACGGCCGCGCAAGTCTTCGAGCCGTTCTTCACGACGAAGGCGCCGGGCCAGGGCACTGGCCTCGGCCTCTCCACCGTCCACGGTATCGTCGTCCAGAGCGGCGGCCGGGTGGCCGTCGAGAGCCGCCCCGGACAAGGGACGTCGATGCGGGTGTTCCTGCCGCGCGTGAGGGCCGGGAACGCGATGCCGCAGCCCTCGCCGCTGCCGCGGCCGGGGGAACGGGGGCACGAAACGCTGCTCCTGGTGGAAGACGAGGAGTTCGTCCGCGAGCTGGTGCGCGACTTCCTGCGGGCAGACGGCTACACGGTCATCGAGGCGCCGAGCGCCGAGGACGCCCTCGGCCTGCTTGCCGACAACCGATTGCGCATCGACCTGCTCATCACCGACGTCGTCCTGCCGGGGATCAACGGCGCGGCCCTCGCCGAGCAGCTCAGCCGGCGGATGCCGCACATGCTGGCGCTGTTCATGTCGGGCTACCCCGGCGACTCGATGTTCGGCGGGGAGGTGTTCGAGCCGGGCACGGCGTTCCTGCCCAAACCCTTCACCCGTCAGACCCTGACGGGCAAGGTCCGCGAGGTGCTCAACACCCGGACGCCCCCGGCGGCGAGCGCCCATGGCGCCGTCGCCCACGAGCGACGCTCACGTCACTGAGCGGCGGGGTCACGTCACACGGGGGGGCGGCCCAACGGTGGCTCGCGCGGGACCGTTGTCACCTCCGAAGCGAGGCTTCACCGAACAGGCACGTCGTGAGCGCGGCCACCGATTCACGCCGTGCAGCCAGCGCGGTCCACATCTCGCCCACGGCGCCAGGGTCCACCAGATCCGCGGGGTCGAGCCCTTCGACGTCTGCCGGGCCTTCGGGGGCCCGTTCCAGTCGCTCGGCGAGGGAGGAGGCCAGCCCGCAGGCCGCCGCGACACGCCAGTGATCGCCGCGGTAGCCCGGGGTCGCATGGTACCGCATGGCGGCAACGAGCGGGGCGGGCAGCCCCCAGGCTCGGCCCAGCGCCCCGGCGGCCTCACGGTGGTCCATGCCGACCGACGCGTGAAGGGCGTCCTCGAGGCACGCGCCGCTGGCGGCAGCGGAAAGCGCCTCGGACGTGAACAACGGCCACCGATCGGCGAGCCACAGCAGGCCCAGGTTGTGGAGCAGTCCCGCACTGCGCAAGGTGCCCTCGTCGCAGTCCGGATCGTGCGGCAGCAGGCGGGACGAGAGCAGCGCCGCCCCCTCGGCGGTCAGCAGGGCGGTCGACCAGTAGCGGACGACGTCGAAGCCGCGGCAGCGGTTCGGATCGAAGGGGCGCGCCACCGCCATGGCGAGGCTCACGCTCCGCACGACGCGCAGGCCCAGCCGCAGGCACGCGTCGTGCACGCTCGTGATCGGCCTGGCAGGCGCCGACCAGGCCGAATTCGCCAGCATCAACAGGCGCGCGGCGACGGAGGGGAACTCGCTCACCGCCGAGGCGAGGACCCGAATCCCGGTGTCGTCGCTGCCGATGGCGGCGAGCAGGCCCACCACGGCGGGTGGCACGGCCGGCGGACCGAGCGACGCCGTGTCCCCGGCCCGGCCGGCGGGGCGGCGGACACCGCTGCGCGCGGCGCTCATCCGGCCGCCACCCGGAGGAAGAACGCCGCCCGCGCGAGTGCGGGGATCGAGTCGGCGGGCACGGGCGGCGAGAAGAAGTACCCCTGCGCCGCCGCGCAGCCGAGAGCCTGGAGCACCTGCACCTGGTGCAGGGTCTCGACGCCTTCGGCCACCGTGGTCAACTGCAGCCCACCCGCCATGCCGAGCACGGTGCCGAGCAGGAGGGGGGCTTCGCCATCATCGAGCAGCCCCTGGACGAACTGGCGGTCGATCTTCAGCGTGTCGATCGGCGTGTGCTTCAGCGCGGTGAGCGACGAGAACCCTGCGCCGAAGTCGTCGATGGCGATGCGCACACCGAGCTCCCGCAGCCGGCGGCACACGTCGCCGAGAAGCGGCGAATCGCGCATGACGCTCTCCGTGAGCTCGATCTCCAGCCACCGCGGGTCGAGGCCCGTCGCCGTCAGGATCTTCTCCACGCGTTCGACGAAGGTGGGCGAGCCGAAGTGCGTGGGCGAGATGTTCACCGCGATGTCGAACGGCGCGAGACCCGCCTGCTGCCAGGCACGCGCCTGATCGCACGCCGTGCGCAGCACCCAGTCGCCGAGCGGCTCGATGAGGCCCAGGCGCTCGACGGTGGGAATGAAGGCATCTGGCGCCACGAGCCCGCGCCCGTGCCGCGGCCATCGGATGAGGGCCTCGACACCCGTCAGGCGGCCTGAGGCGAGCGCAATCTTCGGCTGGTAGAGGAGCTCGAACGCGCCGTGGTCCACGGCGGCGCGCAGTTCGGCCTCCACGGCCATCTGTTCCTCGACCTCGCGGGTCATCCGGGGAGCGTAGAACTGGTAGCGGTGCTTTCCCGCCTGCTTGGCCGCGTACATGGCGGTGTCAGCGGTACGAAGCAGGCCCACCGCGTCGCGCGCATCGTCGGGGAACATCGCGATGCCGATGCTCGCCCGCGGCGTGACGGATCGGCCCAGGAGCTCCACCGGCGCGAGCAGCGCCGCGAGCAGCCGCTCGGCGACCTCCGCCGCACCGTGGATGCCGCCGACGGCGCTCAAGAGGATGCAGAACTCGTCGCCGCCCAGGCGGGCCACGACGTCGACCTCCCGGCACTGGGCCCGCAGGCGGCGCCCCACCTCCCGGAGCAGGTGGTCGCCCTGTTCATGTCCGAGCGTGTCGTTCACCGATTTGAAGCCGTCGAGGTCCAGCAGCAGCACGGCGAGCGCCTCGCGGCGCCGCTGCGCCATCTTCAGCGCGTCCTCGAGCGACTGGCCGAAGCCGGCGCGGTTGACCAGCCCGGTCAGCGCATCGTGGTTGACCAGGAACATCAGCTCGCGCGTGCGCTCCTCGATCCGATCCTCGAGCGCGCCATGGTGCGCGCGGAGACGCGCGGTCATGTCGTTGAACGCCATGGCCACCTGGCCCACTTCGTCGAGGGTCCGTGCCCGGATGTGGTAATCCAGGCGACCCGACCCGATCGCAGCGGCGCCTTCCGCGAGCTCACGCAGGGGCCGCAGGACCAGGGCCCGCAGGATGAGCACGGCGCCCAGGCCGGCGATGACGCCGGCGGCCGTCAGCAGGATGGCGGCGACGGAGAGCCGGGTAATCGACGTGCCGACGTCGTTTGCCGCTTCCTGCGATCGGCTCATCAGCTGGGCCTTCAGCGACGCGGCCAGGTTGGAGCTCAGCTGGTCCCGCAGCACCACGAACCGGGACCATCCGCCGCCCAGCCCCTCCACGTGATGGGCGAGTGTCTGCGCCTCGCGCTCGGCGAGCTCGACAACGCGGAGGGCGGGCGAGGCCGGCCCTTCGGCCCGCGCCGACGCGATCAGATCGGCGCGTGCCTGCTGGAACAGATCGCGCTCGACGGCCCCGCGCGTCCGCACGTAGTCGGCCGCCGCCAGCCGGAGGCCGTCGATGGCGCGGACGACTCGGGCGTGTCCTGCTGCCGTCCGTGCGGCGCCGGCGAGACGCTGGTTCACGCGATCATGGCTCACCCGGACCAGATCGTGCAGCGCGACCAGCTCGTCCCCCTGGGCGATCAGCCGCTCGTGGATGGCCTGCGTTTCGCTGCCCCAGCGGCGCTCGTCGTCCGAGCTCGCCCGTCCCCGGATGGCGCGCAACCGGTGGGCCAGCCCCCGCGCGCTCTCGACCATCCGCGCCCGCTGACTGGCGATGGGCGTCTCGATGTACTCGACGGTGCTCTGGCTGTAGGCGGCCGTGCTCACCGCCAGGTCGAACGCGTCCGCCGTCATCGCATTGCTGGCGACGAGCTCCCGATACCGGTCGCGGACGGTCCAGGCCTCGACGTAGATCACCAGCATGGCGCCGGCGCCGCCGATGGTCACCAGCCCCACCGCGAGCTGGATCTTCCGCGCAAACGAGAGCCCGGCGATGTACTTCAGCATCCGCCCGTGCAATCGGCGAGGGAGGGCGCGACTTGAGGGCCCGGCAGCCGAGGCCTCAAGGAGTTCGCCGACCTGCCGATTGGGCCCTAGAGCGCTGGCGGCGCGTCCCCCCGGCCGAGCCCTGTTGCCTGGAATTGCACGATGCCGTTGTCGGACCTGATTGCGCTGGACCTGAAGGGAAAGTCGCCTGAGGACGAGGCGTCGGTCGATCTCCGGCGGCTGATCGCGCGGGCGCTGACGGTCGTGTACGAGCTCGTCTCGGCGGAAGAGGAGCCCGAGGACGCGCAGCTGCTGGCCGAGTTGCAGCAGCTGGCGGCCCAGTACAACATCGAGCCGCCGGCCCGCGACGCAGCGCGGGCGGGAATGGACTGCCTCGAGCGCACGCAGCCCGTGGCCAACCGGACGAGACGGCGGCGTGAGGAGCAGCGCCGCGAACTGACCGCCATCGTCGCACTCGTCCGTGAGGCGGTGGCCACGGCCGGCGTCGAACTCGAGTCCATTCACTCGGAGATCGAGGCGTCGGGCGATCGGTTCGAGGCTATCGCGTCGCTGGAGGATCCGAGACAGGTGCGCGACCTGGTCAAGGTCCACGTGGCGCAGCTCAAGCAGCTGGTGGCGGAGCGGCGCGCCTCATGGGAGACGCAGCGCCGGACGTTCAGCGACCGGATCGCGATGCTCGAGGAGCAGCTGCAGGCCACGCGCCACCAGGCGTCGCTCGACCCGTTGACCGGTGTCGCGAACCAGGGCAGCTTTCAGCGGGAATGCCAGGCCCGCCTCCGCCGCGCGGGCTCGCGCCTCGTCCTGGCCATTCTCGACGTGGACGGCTTCAAGGCCGTCAACGACACCCACGGCCATGCCGCCGGCGATCGCGTGCTGACGACGGTGGGCCAGGGCCTCCGGAAAGAGCTGCGCGATGGCGACTTCGTCGCTCGCGTCGGCGGCGACGAGTTCGCGGTGCTGATGGACAACGTCACGCTGCGTCAGGCCGAGGCCCGGTTCACGACCGTGCTGAGCGCGCTCAAGTCGGCGATGGCCGGAGCGAGAATGCCGGCATGCCCGACCATCAGCTGCGGCCTGGCTGAACTCTCTGCTGGCGACACCGCCGCCAGCCTGTACGAACGAGCGGATCAGGCCCTCTACGACGCCAAGCGCGCGGGGCGCCATCGCGTCGTGTGCAAGACCCGTCCGTTCACGCGCGACCTGCTGCGGCGCTGACGCCGCGGCATGCGGCGGCACGAACGCCGCCGACCGTCAGGCCAGCGCCTGATCGGGCGTCGCGAGCACTTCGCGAACCGTGCGGAGGAGCGACACGCCTGTGAACGGCTTGGCGATGAAGCGCGCGTCGAGCTGACCGAGCCGATGCTCGAACCCGTTGTCGTCCGCGTAGCCCGACGTGAACAGCACCGGGACCGGCCGCCGCTCGCGGATGCGCGCCGCGACCTCCCATCCGCCCATGCCCGGCATCAGGACGTCACTCACGACCAGATCCAGCGCCCCCTCGTGCGTCTCCACGAGGCGCAGGGCCTCTTCACCCGACCCGGCGGAGAGCACGCGGTATCCCTTCCGCTCGAGGATCCGGCCGATGGCAACGCGCAGGAACTCCTCGTCGTCGATGACGAGGATGGTCCCCGAGCCGCGCTCCTCCTCGTCGCCGGTGGTCCCGGCGGTGCCGGCCTGTGCAGTGCCGGCGGCATCGACGCCCGGCAGCCGGATGGTGAACGTCGTGCCCTCCCCCGGCTGGCTGTCGCACTGGATGTCGCCATCGCACTGCCTGACGATGCCGTACACGGTGGAGAGGCCCAGCCCGCTTCCCTTCCCAGGCGCCTTGGTGGTGAAGAAGGGCTCGAACACGCGGGCGCGGGTGGCGGGATCCATCCCGAGGCCCGTGTCGCGCACCACGATCTGCACCAGTTCGCCGTGCGACGCCGTCTCGCCGCGGTCGGCGCGGGTCGTGCCGGCCGTGACGTTGGACAGCTCGATGGAGAGGCTCCCGCCCGCAGGCATGGCATCCCGCGCGTTGGCCGCCAGGTTGAGAAGCACCTGTTCGACCTGCGTCGGGTCCGCGTACACCCGCCACAACGGCTCGTGGGAGGTGATGGCCACCGTGATCGTCGGCCCCAGCAACCGCTGCAGGATGGGCTCGAGGCTCAACGCGTGAGCCCGCAGGTCGAGCATTTCCGGCTGAGACACCTGCCGTCCGCTGAACGCCAGCAGCTGCCGGGTGAGAGCAGCCGCCCGCGTACCCGCCTCGCGAATCACCTCGATGTCCCGGCGCAGGGGCGCCCCGTGAGGCAGGTGGCTCAGCGCGAACTCGGCCGACGTCCCGATCACCTGCACCAGGTTGTTGAAGTCGTGCGCGACGCCTCCGGACAGCCGGCCCACGACCTCGAGCTTCTGGGATTGCCGCAGCTGGTCTTCGAGCTCGCAGCGGGCGGTCACGTCACGAACCGCCGCGATCACGGCCAGGCCCTCGTCCACCTCTATCGGGCCGAGCGCAACCTCCGCGAAGAACTCCGTCCCGTCCTTGCGAACGGCCCGCAGCCGCTGTGCATCCGATCCCATCAGCCGCGGGTGGGCCAGCGCGGAATACGCCCGGCGATGCTCGCGATGGCCCGATCGCGTGTCGCCGGGCACCAGCACCTCCACGGGGGCGCCGACGAGCTCGGCCGCCGTGTAGCCGAACAGCCGCTCGGCCTGGTGGTTCACCTGGGTGATGGTGCCCTCGCTCGTGGCGATGACGAGGCCGTCGGGGGCGAACTGGAACAGCGCCTCGAAGCGGCGCTGCGCCGCGGTGCGGGCCTCGTCGGCCATGCGGCGGTGCGTGATCTCGGTGTGCGTCACGACGACGCGTCCGGGCGAGGCGTGACCGATGGGCGTCACCCGTACCTGGAACCACCGCCGGATCGACGGCGCATGGCACGCGTACTCATGGACGAACACGCGAAGCCGCCCGGCGAGCACGTCGCGGATCGCCTGCGCCACGGTGCGGGCCTCGATCGCGTCGGGCTCGGGCCCCCTCACGGCGTCGCACACCGCCAGGTAGCTGACGCCCTCGCCGAGCACGCGCTGGTCCCCGCCGTTCTCGACGGCAAAGCGGCGCCACGGCTCGTTGGTCATCACGATACGGCCCGTGCGATCGAGCGTCGCGACCTGCGAGGTCATGGCGTCGAGCGTGGCCATGGCGAGCGTCGCCGGCATCTTCGGCGTTCCTGGCGCGGGCCGGCCGCGGAGCCGCAGACGGCCCGAGCCCGCCGAGGCGGCCGCGGCCGGTGCCTCCGGATCGCGAGCCGAGCGGCTCGATGAACGGCGCGGACGAGGCATCGTCGTCAGTGGTCCGATGCGCCGGCGCCGAACGTCGCCTCGACCAGCGTGGCAATCCGCTCGACGAGGTCGTCGGCCTCGTTCCTGGTGAGCGTGCCCACCATGAGCGGCGACGAGACGATGGCCATGATGACCGTGGACACCCAGTGCGGGTCCGCGGCCCGGTCGAGGAGCGCCGCCTCCTGCCATCGGCTCACGACGGGGGCGAGGGAGCCGCCGCCGTCATGGACGGACGTCTGGCCGTGCATCCAGCGATTGCAGCAGGTCAGGCGGGAGACGGTGTCGGGCGACAGGGCGGCCGACTCGCGCGTGAGGCCCACCAGCGCACGGATGACCTCGCGCAGCCCGCCGTCGCCGCCGGTCGCGGCCTGGTCGACGACTTGCGTACAGCGCCGGGTGAGCCCTTCGCTCGCGGCGCGCTGGGCCGCTGCGAAGAGGTCGCCCTGCGAACTGAAATTGGCGTAGAGGGTGCTCTTGCCGACGCCGACGTCTGCCGCAATCGCATCGACGGGCGTGCGGAAGCACCCTCCCGCGCTGAACACCTTCAGCGTGGATGCGGTCAGATCGTCTCGACGTTCGGCGCCTCGCTGGGGGACAGGTTGGCGTGTGGTCATGGTCAGTGCGATCCGGGGGAATCGACCTTCTCGTTCGAACGAATCGACCTTTCGGGTCGAAATATGACCGATCGGTCACGCGGGGTCAACGAATCCGGGCCCTCGCACGCAAAGATTTCGTGCAAAAATACGGACCCATCAGTCCCCGCGTTGACGAACGATCGTTCGGACGCCACCGGGAGGGTGGCCGGCATGGGACACGACTCCGGCATCCGGCAGAACGAACCCGCGCGGTTCCACGAACGCATCGTCGAACGGCGGGGTGGACAGCTGGTTGACGAGGCCGCCAGGCTGATGCTGATGCACGGCTGCGACGCCGTCCGCGTCGAGGACGTCGCCAGGGCCTGCGGCATCGCGAAGGGGACCTGCTACCAGCACTTCGGAACCAAGGCCGAGATGCTGGCGACCGCCGTCCGCCACCTGGACGAAAGGCTCGCCCATCGGCTGTCCGCGACGGCGTCCGACGCCGGGGTCGAGGCCTCCGTGCTGAAGGCGGCGGACCACGTCTCGGCCACCTTCGGCTATCGGGTCAATCCGTCCGGGACGGCCCCGCCGGCGATCTCGGAAAGCTGGCCCTGCTGCCTCAAGTTCACCGAGTGCCCCGCCGGCGGACCCACGCTGTCGCTGGCGGCGTTGCGCACCGCGGTGACGACCGGCGCCAGCACCTGCGCGGTGCCTCGCACCATCGCCGTCGACCTCCTGCTGGCGGTTCCGCAGGCGCATCTGCGCAGCCGCACGGGCGGGGCGGCGCCGTCCCCGCGGACCGTGAGGTTCGCCGTACGCGAGACGTACCGCAGCCTCTTCCCGACCCCGGCCAAGGGGCGCGTCTCGAAGGCGCGCGGCGGCATGTCCCGAGCCTCGAAGCGGCGCCGCCCGACGACGTGATGGCGCCGATCTGTGCCGCACGACCGCCAGCGTTCGGTGGGACGGCGACGCATCGGCGTGCACCACGCTGGCCAGGCTGCGGGCGCCTGGCCGGGATGCCGCGACCGTCACCAGGCACAGGAGGCCTGGACACCGGATAGAATGCTGTCCGTGGCGGACAACGACTACGGCGAAGCGCTCGGGATGGTGGAAACGCGGGGCCTCACCGGCATGATCGAGGCCGCCGACGCCATGGTGAAGACCGCCAACGTCGTCTTCGTCGGCTGGCAGAAGGTGGACGCGGGCCTGGTCACCGCCATCGTGCGCGGGGACGTCGGTTCCGTGAAGGCCGCCACCGACGCCGGCGCCGCCGCGGCCCGCAAGGTGGGCGAACTGGTGGGCGTCCACGTCATCCCGCGCCCGGACGAGAACCTCGAGAAGGTCTTCCCGATCGTGCCGAAGCGATAGCGGGCGCCGCCTGTGGCGGCGTGGGCCTCGCGGTCATCGCCAACCCGGTGGGCCCGCGCGCCCGACGGCCTCGATGCGGGGAGGCGGCGCGTTCGCGCCGTGGAACCCACCCACACGCCCGAAGGGCGTGCCCACGCGGCAAAGCCGCGCCCACCGCGCGAAGCGCGGCCCACGCCCAGCGCCACCCCGCCTACGGCGTGCCGGCGCGGCCTTCCCCCAGCGTGTGCTTCGCCACCCAGTCGTAGATGCGGTTCAGCCGATCCTTCTGGTGGTAGTACTCCTGGATGCCGTGTCCCTCGCGGGGGTAGAAGACCAGCTCGGTGGGCTTGCCGCGGTCCTTCAGCGCGCGGTACAGCTCCTGCGCCTGACCCACCGGCACGCGCTCGTCGTTCCCACCGTGCAGGATGAGCGTCGGCGTCGTGACCTTGTCCACGTGTGACATCGCGGACTTGGCCAGGTAGAGGGGCAGCGTCTTCTCGTTGGGGATTCCGCCGAAGTAGGCGATGAGCGCGCTGGGGATGTCGTTGGTCCCGTACATGCTCCACATGTTGGTGAGCCCCGCCCCCACCATCGCCGCCTTGAACCGTGTGGTCTGCGTGATCACCCACGCCGTCATGTAGCCGCCGTAGCTCCACCCGATGTGCGCCAGCCTGTCGGGGTCGGCGATGCCGCGCGCGACCAGCGCGTCCACGCCCGACATGATGTCGCGGTAGTCGCCGCCGCCCCAGTCGTTGATGTTGGCGCGCAGGAACTTCTCGCCGTAGTTCGTGCTGCCGCGCGGGTTCGGGTAGAACACGGCCCATCCCTTGCCGGCCCACACCTGCCCGCCCTCGAGGCCGCCGAGGCGGTTATTGTTCACGTAGGCCCCCGACGGCCCGCCGTGGGCCACCACCAGCATCGGATACCGCTTGCCGGCTTCGTATCCCACGGGCCTGAGAAGCACGCCCTCCACCTCCGCGCCGTCGGTGCTCTTCCAGGTGACGACCTCGGTTTGGCCCAGCGAGAGCTCGCGAATCTGCGGGTTGGTGTCGGTCAGCTTCCGGAACTCCGAGAAGCGGGGATCCGTGGCGTAGATCTCCGTCGCGGCGTCCGGGGCGTCCATCGCGACCACGATGGTGCGGCCATCCTTGCTGAGCGAGGACGCCTGGAGGGTGCGCCGTGCGCTGAGCTGCGTGTAGCGTCCGCTCGTGAGGTCGTAGGCGAAGGCCTCGGTGTAGGCGCGCTTACCGGCCAGGAACACCACGCGGTTGCCCTCGGCGGTCCACTGCGGGGCGCCCGCGTCGGTATCGAACGACGGCGATGACACGTCGCGAATGGTCTTCGCGGCCACGTTGTAGAGCATGAGCCGCGATTGCGTGATCACCGAGGGCGCCGTGCCGTCGGCCACCGGTGGGCCGCTGTACGGCTCGGACGTCCACGCGATGGTCGTGCCATCCGGGGACCAGCGCGGCGCGCCATCGTTGCCGAAGTTCGTGCTGATCTTCTCCGCCGTCGCGGCCTCGACGTCCACGATGTAGACATCGCGCCGGTTGTCCCGAAGCATCGGCGTCGCACCCGCGCCAATCACGAACCGCTTGCCGTCGGGTGCCCAGGAGGGGATACCGCTCAGCGTGTATTCGGTGCCCCGGGTCAGCCGACGGGCCGACGTCCGCTCGCCACCCGCGCCCCCCGCGCCGACATCGACGACCCACGCGTGCGTGTACCGGAAATCGCCCTCGAACACACGCTCGTCGTCGCGCCGCTTGATGGCTCCCTCCTCGTCCTCGGTCCGCGGGTCCATCGTCAGATACGCGATACGCGTGGAATCCGGTGACCACGCGTAGGAGGTGACGCCCTCCTTCGCGTCGGTGAGCTTCTGCCCTTCGCCGCCATCGGCGCGCATGACGTAGACCTGCGCCTTCGGAGCCCCGTTCTCGCCGCTCGCCGCGCCGCGGGCCGACACGAAGCTGATGAACCGGCCGTCCGGCGACCACTGCGGCTGCGTGTCGCCCCGCTCACCGTAGGTGATCTGCCGCGCGGGCGCGGAGCCGTCAGCGGGCACCATCCAGATGCGCGTGCGGGCCTCGAGCCGGTCCTTCTCGCGCTCGGAGGCCGGCTCCCACCCGCGGACGGTGTAGAGGACCTTCGTGCCGTCAGGGGACAGCACCGGGCTTGCCGCTACCCTCACCTGCAGGACATCGTCGAAGGTGGCGGGCCGCTTCGACTGGGCGTGGCCCGCGTGATGCACGACCGGCACGCCGAGAACCAGGACCGATGCCAGCAGGACCGTACGCATAGGGGGACCTCCCGGAAAGGGGGACAGTATAGACTCGTCGCCTGCATGGGTGGAAAGGTCGAGTGCACGAAGCCATGACACGACGGACGCTGTTCCTCATCCCCGTACTTGCCGCGGTGGGCGCGGGCCCCAGCCTCGTCTCGAGCCAGAGCGCGGCCGCTGACCCACGCCTTGCGTTCGAAGGCATCTGGAACTCCGCCACCGTGACGCCCATCGAGCGCCCCTCGGCGCTCGCGAACAAGGCGTTCTTCACGCCGGAAGAGGCCGCCGAGTGGGAACGCCAGGTTGCCGAGAGAAACGAGGAGCCCGCGCCCGGGACAGAACGGAGAGGCACGGGCACCTACAACACCTTCTACCGGGAATTCGGCACGAGCGTGGTGAAGACGCGCCGCACCTCCATCGTGACCGATCCGCCGGACGGCCGCATCCCCGCGCTCACGCCCGCGGCGGAAGAGATGAGGCGCCGGCGCGTGGAGCGCATCAAGGCCGCCGAGAATCCCGAGGACCTGGGGCTCCAGGACCAGTGCCTCACGTTCCTGACGGCCGGGCCGCCGATGCTGCCGTACACCTACAACAGCAACTACCAGATCGTCGTGACGAAGGACGCGGTCGTCGTGCACGCGGAGATGATCCACGACGCGAGGATCATCCACATGGACGGGCGCCCGCACCCCCCGCCGGCGGTTCGCCAGTGGATGGGCGATTCAATTGGCCGGTGGGAGGGCGCCACGCTGGTCGTGGACACGACGAACTTCAGGGCAGGCCGCGGCTTCTACGGCGATGCCGGCGGCAACTTCGCGTGGGACGAGAACCTGCACCTGGTCGAGCGCTTCAGCCTGATGGACGCCGACACGCTCCTCTACCAGTTCGAGATCGACGACCCGACCGCGTACACCCGGCCCTGGAAGGGCGAGCTGACGATGACCCGATCGAGCGAGCGCATCTACGAGTTCGCCTGCCACGAAGGCAACTACTCGCTCGAGAACATGCTGAGGGGCCAGCGGGCGGTGGAGCGCAAGCCGGCCGGGCCCGGCCCGCGCTGACGGGTCGCCTTACGAGTGCAACGGCCGGGATTCTCCCTCGACCGCCAACACGCTAGAAACGCACGCTCACCCCGCCACCGAGCCGCAGGAGGTTGCGCTCGCGCGACAGCCGGAAATAGCGGGCGTCCGCATCGAGCGACACCTGCCGGAAGATGCGCACGCTGGCGCCCAGACCGGCGCTGGCCGCAAAGCCCGTATGCGTCACCTTCTCGGTGATGGGCACGCGCGGAAGCCACAAGGGATCCCAGGTGAACTCCTCCTCCGTCCGCGCGAGGCCGAGCCCGCCGGCCACCCAGGGCCGGAAGCGATCCCCCTCTACGGGCAGCTCGTAGCGCAGGCCGAGCGTCCCGATGAAGGTGCTGCCCTCCACCGTGGACGGCGCGAGGATGGAGAGCTGCGCGGGGTCGGGAAAGGGCATGCGCCCCGAGCCGCGGAACAGCTGCGAGCCGCGCGCCATCACGTTGCCGACACGCGCGGTGAACTGCGCGCCGCCGGGCAGTTCAGCAGGGAGGATCCGAAAGTGGTCGGCGGGCGAGTCGAGGCCGGTGACATCGGCTTCGAACCAGAAACGCTCGGAGAAGCGGTAGCCGAACGAGCCGTTGAAGGCCAGCTTGGCATCGTCGGAAATGGCTGCGGCCGCCGCGCCGAACGAGACGCGGAATCGCGTGTCCTGGGCATGGGCCGTGACAGGGGTGAGGGAAAGCAGGGCAACCAGCGCCACGAGCGGCGCCTTGGTGACGAGTGACATGACGAGTGACTCCCGAGTTGTGTGTGGTCGCGAGGGCACCCTCGCCGTCGCGATGCGCCGACTGTCCGCCGGTGGGGACGACGGCGCCTGCGCCGGCACCTGCCGAAGCAAGCGCTATGCCGGTTGCGAGGATACCGGTCTCAGGGGCCCCGGCCGGACGTAGTAGTAGCCCTCCTCGCACGTCACGCGGATGGGCCCGTCAAAGGCCGCGGGCAAGGCCGGTCCCAAAAGGACGCGCGCCGTCGGGCCGTCATCGATGATCCGGCCCTCTTTCAACACGATGACCCGCCCGATCTCCGGGATGATTTCATCCACGTGCTGCGTCACGAGGAGCACCGTCGTCCCGACGCGCGCCACCTGGCGCACGTGCTCCATGAAGCGATGGCGAGCGACGATGTCCAGGCCCGTCGTGGGCTCGTCCAGCACCAGGAGATCGGGCGTGCGGACGAGCGCGCGCGCGATCAGCACGCGACGTGCCTCGCCGGTGGACAGCCGATCGAGCCGTGACGCCGCCAGGTGCATCGCGCCCACGCGCGCCAGCGCCTCCCGCGCCTGCTCCCGCATCTGCTCGGTCACCTCGTGGTGATCGAACACGCCGCGGCTGGCGAAGAAGCCCGAGAGCACGACCTCGATGGCCGGCACTTGAGACACCCACGGGCCGCCGGTGAAGCGCTCGTGGACGTCGGCAGACACCACCCCCATCCGCGCGCGTAGCTCGGTGGCGTCCCACCGCACGCGGCCGAAGAGCCGGAGCGGTGGCTCGTCGCTGGCAGTGGCGAGCGGATAGGCCTCCAGCGTCAGCATCCGGATCAGGGACGACTTGCCCGCGCCGTTCGGACCGACGATGGCCACGTGCTCGCCGCGGTGGATGGTGAAGGTCAGATCATGGAGCACGCGCGCGTGCTCGCGCGCGAGGCTGGCGCTGCGGAGCTCGAGGATCGGCGCGGAGTCGGCAGCGGGGCGGTTCGGCAACCTCGGCATTCTAGCCGTACGCCACGACGCAACACCTGCACACTCAGCCGGCGCGAGCGTTTGCAGAACCTGCGACCTGCGCGAGCCGGCGTCGCTGAAATCCTCGGGTTGCAGCCCTATTTCACTGTGGCCCGCGATTCGCACGGACCAGCGCGGAGGACGATGCTACGATGGCCGGCGACTGGGCGATGGAGATGCAGGAGGCGCTCGAGCGGTTTCGACAGGCCTTCTCGGACGAGCTTCGCGGGCAGCTGCTGGCCACCGAGGAGCGGCTCGAGACGCGGCTATCCGAACGGCTCGAGACGCGGCTGTCCGAGCGGCTCGAGACGCGGCTGTCCGAACGGCTCGAGACGCGCCTGTCGGAACGGCTGGGCCGCCAGAACGCGGACCAGATCAGGGCGCTTGGGCAGGAACTCGAGCAGCGCCTGTCCGAGCGGCTCGGGCGCCAGATCGCCGACCAGATGACGGCGCTCGGACAACAGCTCGAGCAGCGTCTGGGCGATCGCCTCACAACCCAGCTGGCCGAGGCCGAAGCGCGCCTCGACCAGCGCCTGTCGGATCGCCTCACAACCCAGCTCGCCCAGGCTGAAGCGCGCCTCGATCAAAAACTGGGCGACCGCCTGCAGGTGCACACCGAGGAGCTCCGCGATCTGGTGAGGGTGGCCGCCGAAGGATATGGGGGCACGCTGGAACGAATCGAGCGGGACCTGGGCGAGTTCCGCGCGGAATGGCGAACCAGAAGCGACGACACCGACCGCATCCTCGCGCACCACCTCCAGCGCATCGAGGCGCTCGAGCGCGCCACGGGGCTGGCGCCGGACTAATGTTAGGCGGGCGTCAGTCGTCGCCCACGTCGAGCCCCACCGACCGCATCAAGGCCAGCGCGTTGCTGGTCTTCACCACCCCGTCGCGCAGCTGGTAGTCGAAGTGCAGGACGCCACCTTCGAAGCGATCTTCGAAGTGCACATTCGCCGCCCGTGCGCCCAGCCCGGCCACGACGTCGGTGAGCGCGAGGTCGTGCGTCGTCACCAGCCCAATGGCGCCCATGTCCACCAGGCCGCGCACGATGGCTTCGGCGCCGATGCGGCGGTCGTGCGAGTTCGTGCCGGCCAGCACCTCGTCCAGCAGGAAGAGCACGGAGGGCGCCGACGAATCGGCGGAGTGCCGCCGCGCCATGGCGACGATCTCGCTCAAGCGCGTGATCTCGGCGAAGAAACGCGACTGCCCCGCCTGCAGCGAGTCCTGGATGCGAAGTGTGGCCCCGGCGTGGAGCGGCGAAAGGCGCATGCGCCGGGCGCGAACGGGCGCACCCGCCTGCGCCAGGACGACGTTGATGCCGATCGTGCGCAGCCACGTGCTCTTCCCCGACATGTTCGAGCCGCTGACGAGCATCACGTGCGGCCCATCGCCGCCCAGGCGGACACTGTTCGGCACGGCGCGCGCCGCGGGAATCAGGGGATGCGACAGGTCGTCGGCCTCGAGAAGGGGGCCCTGGGCGTCGATTTCCGGAAACGGGTCGCCCGGATGCTCGGCCGCATAGCCCGCGAGGGCCGCGAGGGCTTCGTACTCCCCGGCTATCTCGAGCCAGCGCGGCACGTGAGCCCCGCAGCGTGCCCGCCAGCGGTCGATGCCCATCGCGGTCTGCGTCCCCAGCAGGAACAGCGCGGCGATGGGGACGAAGAACTGGTTCTGCCGGGTGTTGAGGATGTCGGCCAGCCGCACGAGCCGCCCGATTTCGACCGACGGGACGTGGCCCGTCGCCGTCAGCCCGCGCGCCAGCGCCGTCAGGCGGCTGCCTGTCACGGGCTCGCGCTCGATCACGGCCAGCAGGTCCCGCAGCACGCCCAGTTCCTGGGCCCGGCGCTCGACCTGCTCCGATACCTCGCGCACGGCACTCCGATACCACCAGCCGAACGCCACCTGCACGATGAGGAGGGCACCGAGCCAGCGGGGAGGCTCGCCCGCCCAGACCCACCACCCGACATGAGCGGTTGTCAGGGCCGCGAGGACGGGCAGGACGTAGCGAGGCCATGCGGAGACCATCCGCGGCGGCGACTGCGCCCACGCGCGCAGCGCTCCGGTATCCACGACCGCGCGCACGTCGGGGCCGAACACGAACAGGCCTTCGCGGAGGTCCAGCTTCGGTTGCAGCTCGCCCACGGCCTCCTGGCGCTCGCGCACGACTGCGGGAGGCGCCGGGGCGAGCAGCCAGGCAGCCAGCGTGGACTCGCCGCCCGCGGTCCGCGGCGAGGAGAGCAGTTCGAAGAGGCTCCCGCGGCCGAACAGGTCGAGATCGTCGGCGTAGGGATGGTGCTCGGAGCGGAAGCGCTCGCCGGTCTCGCCCGTGCCGGGCCAGGTGTCGTCCAGCCTCTGCAGCCCGCGCTCGTAGAACGTGACGGCTCGCGCCGCCCGGTCGCGTGCGTTCAGCACGAGGGCATGGCGGATAGCCACGCCGACGAACGCGAGTCCCGGGACGATCAACCAGGGCAAGCCCGGACGGCCAAGCCACACGAGCAAGCCGACCGCTGTCGCCGCGATGCCGAACCGCCACCATGCCAGCTGCGCATGACGGCGCTCGTGTGCGGCCACGACCTCGGCGCGCGCGGCCAGGCGCGCACGGTACGCGGCGGCGACGCCATGCCTGGTCCCCGCGCCACCGTCCCGTCCCTCGCCCTCATCCGCCGTTGGTTGGCCCACACATGGATGGTATGCCGACCGCGGCGGTTCACGGCTCTTCAGTCTTTCTCCTGTGCTTCTTCTTCGCGGGCGACTCCCGCACGGTCAGCTCGCGCAGGCGGACGTTCTCGCCCAGCATCAGGAGGGGCTGGCGCGGCTGTTCGAGCACGTTGAAGAGGTCACCCGACGCGGTCCGCGCGTAGATCTTGTCGCCGTCGATGAAGAGGGTCAGCGGGCCGCCGCCCTCGATGGCCTCGTAGAGGCGGACCTTGAACCGCGTCCGCAGTACCGTGAGGAGGCGCCGCAGCCGCGGCACCGAGAACCCTCGGCGGCGCAGGTCGGCAAGGACCATCAGCTCCAGCAGCTCGATGGGCGTGTAGCGCCGCTCGGTGAACCCGCCGCGCTCGGTGCGGTGCGACGGAATCGCGGGCGCGAAGATGCCCCGCGTGTTCCACCACTGCAGCTGCCGGGCCGTGAGCCCGGTAATGGCGGCCACTTCACGCGAGCTGTAGAGCTTCTTGAGCTTCAATTGGGCCTCGCTTCGCTCGGTAAGGGCGCCGCTTCAGCGCGGCGGTCCGCGCTTCGCGCGGTAAGGGCGCGCCTTCGGCGCGCAGGCCTCGCTCCGCTCGGTGGGCCATCCCACGCGAGTCGCCTCAGCGATGAGCGCCCACGGGCCGAGAGGCCCGCCCCCGGTAAGGCCCACGGACCCGCCCCACGCGCCGTCGGGGCCCGCCCGCCGTCAGGCCCACGGGCCAAAGGCACGCCTCCCAGGGCCCACCGGCCGCAGGCCGGCCCTATCCGTCCCCGAACTCGCTGAGGTGCGGCACCTGCGCGGCGATGTCATCGGCCGCACGTGCGCCCTCGAAGTCCTTCGCCGTCACTCCGCCCTCGGAGTGCGTGGTGTAGGTGAGCGTCACGCGCTTGTAGTGGATCTCGATGTCCGGGTGATGGTCGGCGGCTTCGGCCGAGGGCACCAGCGCGCTGACGAACAGCACGGCCTCGGGGAAGTCCTGGAAGGTGTACTGCTTGCGAATCGCCTCGCCGGCACGCGTCCACCCATCGAGAGTGGCCAGCTGCTGGTCGATTTCGGCGGCGGTCATCGTGGCCATGTGGGCTGCTGCTCCCGGATCTCGTCGAGCCTCGCCCCCAGCTCTTCGAGCCGCCGCAGCGCCTGCTGCCGCCGGCCGCGCGCCTCGTCATCGTCACGCGCGAAGGCCTGGTCGAGGACGAGGCGATGATACTCCTGCGCGGCCGTCTGCAGCGCCTCCAGCGCCTGCTGGTGCGCCTGCTGCCAGCCCTTCCACCGTGCGCGATCGTCAGACATCCGTTGGGACACTATGGCACGGGTGCGGGCGGGTGCGAACAGGTGCGGGCAGGTGCGAACAGGTGCGGGCAGGTGCGAACAGGTGCGGACGGGTGCGGGCGGGTGCGGGCGGGTGCGAGCAGGTGCGACGGGTGCGGGCGGGTGCGGACAGGTGCGGACAGGCCTGTCCGCCGTAGCTCGCGTAGCAATACATGCGAGCGAAAGCGGGTCAGAACGCGAGCAGGCGTGTCACCTTGATCGCCACCGATCGCCCACCGATGTCCGTAACGCGCTCCGCACGGCGGTCGCTGAAGACCACGAACACATCGCTCAACGGCCGGTAGAGGAAGTTGAAGCGCAGGTTGGAGTTCCACTGGCGCGAGGACGAATCGTACTGCACGAGGCCGTTCAGGAAGAGGCGGCTCGAGAACCCGATGTTCCCGCGGGCCGTCAGCTGGTGCGTGACGCTGGATCCAGATGGCAGTTCGACGTCGTCTCGTGAGTAGGTGGCGCTGCCGCTGAGGTGCACGTTGGCTCGCGCGGTGACGCCGGCCTGGAGCAGGTTCCTGTGCCCGTCGTAGTAGCCGCCGGAGACGGCCCGCGCATCGAGGAAGAGCCGGCGTGCCCGGCTGCTGCCGATGGCGATGAAACGATCCGTGAACACATAGCGGCCCGGCGGGACGACGACCGCACGCGCCCGATTGACCACGAAAGGGACGACCAGATCCTCCTCGTTGGGGTTGTCGCCGACCTCGAGCGTCGCCCCGTTCTGCAGCGTGAACACGAGCCGCCGTTCCCAGTAGCGAGAGTCGAACGACCCACCCTCCTGCCTCACGTCGGTGAAGCCGACGGCCGGGTAGATCTCTCGGAGCCAGCGAGAGGTCCCACTGGGCCTGAAGCGGCGGCCGAGCAGGAACTGCGTGCGTTCGATCCCGGCCCTCGGCACGAAGCCGGCCTCGTCGACGAACGCCGCTCCAATCACGCCGTAGCTGCCTTCGCCCACCCAGCGCCCATCGTTGAACGCAAGGCCGGCTCGCGCGGCCATCTGCCGCCCGGCCGGCGGGTGGGATTCCACGTCGATGGCACGGGCGGCGTAGGCAAACACCGTCACGTCCCGCGTCGGGCGAAGGTTCAGGTCGAGGCCGGCAACCCGATTCTGTGCGCCCGCCGAGCGCTTCTCGACGAACATCACGCCGAGGTCGGATGCCGCCATCAGGTGGCGACGAAGCCGGAGCACCGAATAGCGTGCCGCGGGCTCATCACCGGCTTCGCGCTGCTGCACGACGAGCGCCCCGAGGCCGGTGCCGCCAACCCTCCCGCTCACACGGGCGCCCGCGGCGATGGGCACGCTCTCACCGTCGCGCGACAGCCCGACGCGGCGGCTGAAGAACAGGGCCAGGTCGTTCAGGACGCTGTTGTCGCGCCCGCCGGCGCTCGTGCCGGGCGCGGAGGAGATCTGCGACCCGCGATCAGTGCCGGGCCCGAACTGGAAGAGGCCGGAGTTCTCGAGGAAGAACTCACGCTTCTCCGGGAACAGCACGCTGAAGCGCGTGGCGCCAACCTGCTGCACGTCGGCTTCGACCTGCGAGAAGTCGGTGTTGACGGTGAGGTCGGCCGTCAGGCCGGGGGTGATGCCGTACTTGAGGTCGAAGCCCGCATCTCCGGTGGCCGTATCGGCGCGTCCCGAACGCGTGGCGCGCGCGGCCAGGTAGGGCTTCACGCGGAGGTTCGCGCCACGCCCGATGCCTTGCAGCCCTTCGAGCGTGCCCGCGAGCGAAAGGCGATCGAGCGCCCATTGTCGCGGCACCGGGGACCAGTAACTGTTCTCGAGACGCCCCTGGAGGTGCCGTTGGAAGTTGATGCCCCAGGTCTGCGGGTCCGACGCGGGCAACTGGAGCGTGCGGAACGGGATCGCATACTCCGCGTACCACCCGGAGGTGTCGCGAGACGTGCGTACCTCCCAGACCCCGTCCCAGCTCAGGTTTCGCTCTCGGCCCTCGTTGAACTTCTGCGAATCCCAGCTGGCCCCGGCCGGGTTGACACCGAATTGGTAGCCGTTGCGCCGGTCGAGGAAGGGATCCACGATGACCGCCACCCAGTCGGTGGAGGTCCCGTCGAAGTCGCGCCTGAGCTCGTTGGCGATGATGCCGGCGGGGTTCCGGTGTCGCGCATGGACGCCGATGTACAGCGTCTCCGCGTCGTAGAGAATGCGCACCTCGGTCTGCTCCGAGGCGGGCGCGCCGGCATCGGGCTCGCTCTGGGTGAAGCCGGCGGCTACCGGCGCCCGCTGCCAGTCAGGCTCATCGAGCCGGCCGTCGATGGCCAGGCGCCCTTCGGCCCGGATTGCAGGAAGGGTTCGAGCTGGCTCGCCGGACGCGATCCCCGGGAGGGCCGCCGCCAGCAAGAACGACAGACAGACGACCTGACGCATTCAGGCATCGTCGGTGTTTCGACATCGCAGCCGCACTCCGATTCTTGTGCCCTAATCGCGCCCCGGTGCGCCGGCGATGGCGCGCTGCGACGATTCGTATTTGGCCGCAAGGATCTGTGGCAGCAGGATGTCGCGCACGTAGTGCCAGTTGGGCACGAGCCTCAGCGCCTCGCGCGCATTTCGTTCCGCCGCCGACAGGTCTGCCGTCACCTTGTTCAGGTTCGACCAGGCCAGGTTCATCAGCAGCTCCGGTTCCCCCCACCGCGGCTCGAGGTCATCCCGGGACGGGATCTCCTGCGCGCGCGCCAGTTCGAGCGCGCGCAGGTAGCTGGCGATGACGCGTTCCTGGTGCGCCAGCACCCGCTTCCGCGGCCAGCCGGATGGCGTACGCCACTCCGCCTGTCCGAGCACCCACAGCATCCGTGGGTTGTCCTGCGGCTTCGACCGGAGCGCGGACATCATGGGGCGAACACGTTCGACAATCGGCTGCATCCGCACGGTGTCGCCATTCAGCAGGAACAGCTGGGTGCCGAGGGACGACAGCAGGCCCGCCCTGGCGTCTACGAAGCCCGGGGCGATGGAGAGCGCGGCTTCGAACTCGCGCGAGGCGATCTGCAGGTCCTCCAGCATCTGCGCCACCGGCGCGCCGTCGTTCAATCCGTTGATCGCGCGCCGCCAGCGTGCAAAACCGCGCCAGTACCGGACCCGCGAGGCCTCGGGCGCCGTTCCGGCCGGCTCGGGAAGCTCGTGGTACAGCAGAAGGAGGAGGGGCAGGTCGGCCTCGTAGTCCGCCCGGATGATGTCGGCGACGATGACGGCATCGGGGCGCGGCTCCCACTCGCACGCGAAGGGATACCCGGCAATCAGCAGGCCCAGGCCCGCCGCGATGGTGCTGGCTCTCGAGTGGCTCATGCGGGCACGCTAGCCCGCGGGGCCACTGGAGGCCAATGCACATGCGGCCAACGCGTCGAATCGCCGGTCAACGGGCGCCGGGGGCCGGCCAACGGCTGCGTCAGCGTCCCAGGTCCCGCAACGTGCGCGACCGCTGCCGGCTCGCCACGAGCGTGGCCCCGCTCCGGAGCGTGATCTCGAGGCGTGTCCCATCGTAGGGCGTCATCGACGTCACGTGATCGAGGTTCACCAGGTGGGACCTGTGCACGCGCGCGAACGTGCGGCGATCGAGCCGGTCCTCGAGGTCGGCCAGCGGCAGGTTCATCCTGAAGGCCCGACGGCCCGAGTGGATGAGCACGAAATCGTCGCACGCCTCGACCCGCTCGACCGCGGAGACGGGAATGGGCACGATGCGGCTGCCGTCGCGCACGTACAGGCGTCGCGGGGTGTCCTTTTCGAGCACCTCGGCGGCACGGTCAGCCACGCCTCTCCCGGCCTCCCGCTCGAGCTGCGGGCGCGCCCGCTCGACAGCTTTCGAAAAGCGCTCGCGCCCGAACGGCTTCAGCAGGTAATCGACGGCGCCGAGCTCGAACGCGGTCACGGCGAACTGATCGTATGCCGTCGTGAAGATGACGGCTGGCCGGTGCGCGATCCTCGAGAGCACGTCGATGCCCGATACGTCGGGAAGACGCACGTCGAGAAACAGGAGGTCGGGCTGCGCTTCATCGATGGCCCCGACCGCGGCACGGCCTGTCGCGGCCTCGCCGACGAACTCCAGCCAGTCCGCCGCCTCGATCAGCTCCCGCAGCCGTTGCCGCGCCAGCGGCTCGTCATCGACGACGAATGCCGTGACGGTTCTCGTCGCGTGCATGCGCTCAATCCTCCTCAATGGCCGCGGCGGGTACCGGCAACTCGACCATCACTTCGAAGCCGCGGTCCCGTTGACACACCAGCAGGGAGGCGCTCTCGCCGTAGTGCACGGCGAGGCGACGCCTGATGGACTCGAGGCCGACGCCGCCGTCGACGTTCCCGGAGGCTCCGGGCCCATCGTCGGACACGGTGACCCGACAGCGGTTGCCTTCGACTCGAGCGCGCAGGTGGATCGACCCACCGTCGACGCGATTGGCGATGCCGTGTCGCACCGCGTTTTCGACCAGCGGCTGCAGGAGCAGGGGGGGCACGAGCACGGCCTCCGATGCCTGGTCGATCTGCTCTGACATCCGCAAGCGGTCGCCCAGCCGCAGCTGCTCCAGCGCGAGGTAGTCCCTCGTGAACGCCAGCTCGCTGCGGAGCGGAACCTCCTCGCCGGCGTGGAGCGCATAGCGAAGCAGGTCCCCCAGTCGCTCGAGCGCCTGGTCGGCGCGCATCGGGTCGGACCCGACCAGCGCGCCGACCGAGTGCAGGGCGTTGAAGAGGAAGTGCGGGTTGATCTGGGCGCGAAGCGCCGCCAGCTGCGCCTGCTGCGCGAGCAGCCTCGCCTCGACCGCCGCGGCTTCGAGCGCCCTCGCCCTGCGCTGGGCGCGGATGGCGTAAGAGACGCCCACGAGGATGAGATAGAGCCACGAGCCCATCAGCAGGTTCCACACGAGCACGGGAGACTGCCGAAGCTCCTGGAGGGCGCGTGCGAACTCCCCGCGCGCGATGTCGAGCCACATCCACGAGGTGGCGTAGACGGCGCAGAACGCCGCGAGCGCGCCGGCATGCACGAGGATGACTGCGGGCGAGCGCCAATCCCATGCGAGGCGCCCCGTGAGTGCCCACACGCCGACACCCATCACCGCCGCAGATCCCATGGCGAGGGCGGCATACGGGAGCGTCTGTGCGGGTGACACGCCCGCGCCCGATGCGCTGGCCAGCGCCCAGAACAGCGCGGCCGCCGTCCACGCCACGCCGTATGCGACCCAGCCCATACCGACGACAGAACCTCGGCCGCATGGTGGCACGCGGCTGGGGCGGTGTCCACCGCTCCGTGCCCCGCGAGCCGTTCACCGGCGGAATCGACCCGTTCACCGGGCGGGTGCGAACAGGTGCGGGGCGGGTGCGCGCGCGCCTGCCCGCCGCAGCTCGCCAGGCGTCTTTCGGGGCAGATATGCTGTGGCGTCTCGATATCGGCAGGCGTTGTGCCCGCCAGGAGGACCCGATGCGCCTGATGACCTGCCTCGTCGTCTTCGTCGCCGTTCTCCAGGCTCGTGCCCCGGGCTTCACCTCCCAGTCCCCTGGCTGCGCCGCTCCCGCCAACGAGATCGTCGCGGAGAACTGCAAGCCGGGGCACCCGCAAACCGAATGGGACGTGAACGGCTCCGGCGATCCGAAGATCCAGGGCTTCGCCACCGACATCAGCGTGAACGTGGGCGAGACGATCTCGTTCAAGGTGAACACCGCGTCGCCGGCCTACCGCATCGACATCTACCGCCTGGGCTACTACAACGGCGCGGGCGGGCGGCGCATCACCACCATCGAACCCTCGGTGCCGCTCCCGCAGCAGCAGCCGCCGTGCCTGACCGACATGTCGGTGCGCCTGTACGATTGCGGCAACTGGGCGGTGTCCGCGTCGTGGGCCGTGCCGGCCGACGCCGTTTCGGGCCTGTACCTCGCGCGCCTGGTGCGCGAGGACAACGACCCGCCCACGTGGCGCCCGGACAACGGCCGGGTGGGCCAGGCCGACGCGAGCAGGCCCGAGCCGGGGCCGCATGCGTACGGCGCGCTCGGCCTGGGGAGGCTCGCCAACGCGCTGCGCGAACCGCGCGCGAGCCTCATCTACTTCGTCGTGCGCGACGATGCGCGGAGAGCGGACCTGCTGTTCCAGACCTCCGACAACACCTGGACGGCGTACAACCGTGAAGGGATCACGAGCACATACGGCAGCTTCGATCCTGCGCGCCCCATGGAGCGCGCCTACAAGGTCAGCCTGAACCGCCCCTACGTCACGCGGGACTACCGGGCCGTGAACATGCCGTTCAACGCGGAGTACCCGATGATCCGGTGGCTCGAGGCCAACGGGTACGACGTGGCTTACACGACGGGGCTCGACGGGGACCGCCGGGGCGCGCTGATCAAGAACCACAAGGTGTTCCTCTCGGTGGGCCACGACGAGTACTGGTCGGGTCCGCAGCGCGCCGCTGTGGAGGCCGCGCGTGACGCAGGCGTGCACCTCGCCTTTTTCAGCGGCAACGATGTGTTCTGGAAGATCCGCTGGGAGCCGAGCACGGACGACTCGCGCACGCCGTACCGCACATTCGTCACCTACAAGGAGACGCACGCCAACGCCAAGATCGACCCGGTGAAGGACGTCTGGACCGGCACGTGGCGGGACGCGCGGCCGTTCAACCCCGAAGGCTCGAAGCCGGAGAACGCGCTCACCGGCACCATCTTCACGGTAAACGCGTGGCGCAACGATCCCCTGGTCGTCCCCGCGGAGTACGGCCGGCTGCGCTTCTGGCGCGACACCGATGTGGCGCGGCTGAAGCCGGGCGAGCGCGCGGTGCTCGGCTCGGGCATCCTCGGCCACGAGTGGAACGAGGACCTGGACAACGGCTTCCGGCCCGCGGGCCTCATGCGGATGTCGCGGACGACGGTGAACAACGTGGCGTACATCCAGGATTACGGGACCATCTATGCCTCCGGCACGGCCACGCACAGCCTGACCCTCTACCGCGCCCCGAGTGGCGCGCTGGTCTTCAGCGCGGGGACGGTGCAATGGTCGTGGGGCCTCGATCCGCATCACGATACCGAAACCGGTGTGCCGCCCGAGCGTGCCCAGTCCACGAACATCCGCATCGGCGAGGACCTCAAGGGTCCGGTGCCTGCCATCCGCCAGGCCACCGTCAACCTGTTCGCCGACATGGGTGTGCAGCCAGCCACGCTGCAGCCCGGGCTGGTCAGAGCCTCCGCGTCTACGGACCGCACCACTCCCACGTCGCGCGTGGAGGGCAGCCCTCGCGCGCTATCGGGTGGTGCGTTCGAAGTCAGCGGGACGGCGAGCGACGCGGGTGGCGGCGTGGTCGCCGGCGTGGAGGTCTCGACGGATGACGGCCGGACGTGGCACCCCGCGGAGGGCACGATGCGGTGGCGCTATCGTTGGACATCCGCCGCCGGCGAGAAGCCAGTGGCCATCCGCAGCCGCGCGGTAGACGACAGCGGGAACGTGGAGGCAGGGAAGTGAGGTTCTGGGGTTCTGAGGTTCTGGGGTTCTGAGGTTCTGGGGTTCTGAGGTTCTCGGGTTCTGAGGTTCTCGGGTTCTGAGGTTCTCGGGTTCTGAGGTTCGGTCGCGCTGAAGTCCGGAGTTCTGTGCCAGGAGAACCTCAGAACCTCCAGAACCTCAGAACCTCCAGAACCTCGTCACAGCCTTCCGCACCGGCCCGGGTCGAGGGCCGCGATGGTGGGCGCCGCGGGATCGAGGACGAGCCGCCGCACCAGTTGTGCCGTGAGCGGTGCCAGGAGGACGCCGTTGCGATAGTGCCCGGTCGCATAGACGAGCCCTGGGACCGCCGCGGACCGCCCGACGATGGGCAGGTCGTCGGGGCCTCGCGGGCGGAGGCCGACACGCACGTCTGCCACGGTGGCGTGCTTCAGCGCAGGCACGAGCGCCGCCGCCATCTCGAGCAATTCGTGGCGCGCCTCCTCCGTGGCGCTCTCGTCGAAACCCACGTCTTCAACCGTGGCGCCGACCAGGACCGAGCCGTCCGGCCACGGCACCAGGTAGCCGGCCGTGCCCCACAGCGTGTGTCGCACCGTGCCGGGCGACGCGGCCAGCTGCAGCAGCTGCCCGCGAATGGGCCGCACCGGCACCGGCTCCGCGCCCTCCACCGTAATGCGGGACGACCAGCTGCCCGATGCCATCACGGCCATGTCTGCCTCCCAGGTCCCGGCATCGGTGCGCACGCGCACGCCGCCGCCGGGCACGCGGCTCACCTCGATGGCGCCGCTGGCCTCCACGACCTCCGCGCCGTGCTGCCGCGCGCCGGCCACGGCGGCGACGGTCAGGGAACTCACGCCGACGAAGCCGTGCATGGGGATGAGCAGGGCGCCAGGCGCATCCGGCGCCGCGTTTGGCTCGAGGTCCGGAATCACGGGGCCGGGCACCCACCGCGCCTCGACGCCTTCGCGCCACAGCACCGCCGACGCGGCGCTCAGCCGCTCGGCTTCCTCCATCGTGAGTGCGACCTCGAGCGACCCGTTGCGCTGGTAGACGATGGCGCGGTGGCTGTCAGCGGAGAGACGGGCGATGAACGCGTCGTAGAGATCCAGGCTCTCGCGCCCCAACTCGCGCAGCGGCGAGGCCGGGTGCCCCTCGATGTACGGCGCCAGGACCCCGGCAGAGGCCCGGGTCGCGCCGTCGCCTGGGCGCCGCGCGTCGATGAGGCGGACGCGGGCGCCGGCGCCGGCCAGTTCCCACGCGCAGGTAGCGCCGATGATGCCGCCACCTATGACTGTGATAGCGGGAGCGCTAGCCATTGAGCGATTGCCGATTGGCGATTGAGCGATTCATTGGGTGATTGGCGATTGGAGCATTGCGCATTGGATTGACGATTGCGTGATTGGGCAAATCCGGACGATTGGGCGGTCCCGATCGTTTCATGATCGACCATCGGGCCGGCTTCTGCCAAGGCTTCTCGCCGCGCTCCCCGCCGCGACAACGAGCGCCGTCCTGGCTGGCGGATACGGGCCCCATACGTCAATCGCCAATGCCACAACCATCAATCCAATGCGCAATGCTCCAATCGCCAATCACTCAATGAATCACTCAATCGCCAGTCAGCAATCATCAATGAGCGCAACTCAGAAGCCCAGCGACATGCCAACCTCCATGCGGCGCGCAGGGCCGGCGGAGGTCGCCTGGCCGAAGAAGGGCGACAGGACGTTCCCGACGAAGGTGTTGTAGTTCACGTTGTTGAACAGGTTCGAGATCTGGGCGTAGAAGTCCAGCCGGTAGCGGGCGTTGGTTGCTTCCATGACCATGATCTGCGGGCCGCCGCCTCCACCGGGCCCGCCGGGGCCGCGCTGGTTCATCGCGCCGCCGCCACCGCCGCCCGGGGGCATCGGCATGGGCATCCCGCCCGGGCCGCCACCCGAGGGGCCGCCGAAGCCGATGGCCTTGCTGAGGCGCAGGCTGGCATTCACCATCCCCGCGCCTCGCTCGCTGTTGCGCTCGATGCCGGCGGGCCGGTCGTTGAAGACCGTGTCGCCGTTCTCATCGCGCCCCGTGGTGATGGTGTAGGGCGCGGCCGAGGACACCTGCATGTTGAAACCCGCGCGGATCCCCTTCCAGATGGGCGCGTTGACCATCACGAACAGCCGATGTCGGATGTCCTGCGCGGACGGCCCCCAGTCCACGTCGGGGTTCGTGCTGTCGGACGGCAGGCTGGTCGCCGAGTCCGCGTAGTTGCGGGAGCTCTGGAGCTGGTACATCACGTTGCTGAAGAGGCGCAGCCGCTCGTGGCGCGCATTGACCCCGACGGTCAGCCGATCGCTCGCGCGCCGGCCCGTGGACTGGATCTCGGAGACATTGCCGGCGGCCGGGTCCGGCCGCACGCCGTCGATGGGCGCGTTCACGTTCACCGAGCGCAGCGTGTTCGACCCGCGCGTCCACATGTAGTCGGTCCGCAGGCTCGCCCACGGCGTCAGCGTCCGCTCCATGCCGATGGACGCCTGCTGGATGATGGGCTGTGTCAGCGACGACGAGCGGATGATGCTGGAGGGCAGCACGATGCCGCCGCCCGCGTCTGCCGGGAAGCCGGGGTCCTGCACCACGATGTCCAGCTGGTGCCGGCCGTCGACGCGGATGGTCTGCTCGTAGAGGTTCGAGTCGTACCAGTCGTAGAAGATCCCGTACCCGCCCCGGATCGTCGTCCGGCGGTTGGCGGTCCAGGTGAAGGCGGCGCGAGGGGCCACGTTGAAGGCGTCGTTCACCTGCGTCTGGATTTCCTGGCGCAGGCCGAGGCTCACCGAAAGGTTGCGCCCGATGCGGAAGTCGTCCTGCAGGAACCAACCAGCCTTCACCTGCGAGTACTCCACCAGCGGATCGCCCACGCGCAGCGTGTAGGTGGCGGGCAGGCCCGCGTTGTACGCCTCAAGGCTGGTGAACACGTAGGTGCCGTTGGTGTTCTGCTGCTGGTCGCTGCTCCACCATCCGGCCTCGAAGAGCACGCCGGCGCGCATCGAGTGCTTGCGGCCGATGGTGAAGTCGAAGTTCTGCGCGATCTCGACCTCGCGGCTCGAGCGCGAGCCCATCTGCCCGGCGCCGCCAGAGGTGAAGGCATCGTTCACGCGGATGGTCGGGGCGAAGGACTGCGGCGTGGTGGTGGACTCACTGCTCGTGAGCTCGAACTTCAGCTCGCTGAACACCTTCTTGCCCAGCACGCGGGTGTTGCGGACACGGAAGGTGTCGTTCACGGTGGAGGTGTCGTAGCTGCGATCGGACAGGTCGAAGTCGCCGACGCCGAGGTTGCCGCGGTCGGTGCCGCGACGCTGGTACTCGGCGCGGATCTGGCCGCCCTGCCCGATGGCGTGATCCAGGCGGAAGTTCGCGTTGAGCCCGTCGGTCGTGTTCCTGGCCAGCCCGGTCACGGTGCCCGCGCCGGGCGACTGTGCGCGAATGGTGCGCGAGTCGAAGGCGTTGTTCCCATCCACCGACAGCGAGATGCCGGTCTTCCCCTTCACAATCGGCCCCTGGAAGCTGACGTTGAACCGCTGCTGCTGGGTGGGCTCCTTGGTGCTGGAGAACGCGTTGCGCGAGTTGAGCGACTCGTCGCGGAAGCCGAAGTTCGCCCGGCCGCGCCAGCCGCCGGCGCCCGGCCGCGTGATCACCTCCACGCGCACCATGCCCGCCTCGTGATACTCGGCCGAGAACGAGTTGCTGTTGAAGCGGATCTGCTGGATCTGGTCCTTCGGCGGCAGGCGGCCGCCGCTGAACCCGTCCACGAAGATCTGGGCGCCGGGCCCGGCCATCTGCGCCAGCTGGTCTGCCATCTCGTCGGGGTCGTCCGAGAGCGCGTCGATCTCGTCGGCGGTGAGGGTCTGCGTGAAGCCGTTGTCACGCCGGCTGTCGGCGCCCTGCTCGGATACCGTCAGTTCCTCGGAGATGGCGACGGCGAGCGTGGCAGACACGGCGTTGTTGCCGCGCCGCACCTCCACCTGCAGCAGCACTTCGCGGAAGCCCTCGGCGCTGGCCCTCACCTGGTAGGCGCCGGGCTGCAGGCTCGTGAAGGTGGCGACGCCCTGGGGGTCCACCGCCGCCTGGTACTCCACGCCCTGCGCGTCGGTCAGGACCACCGTCGCGTGTGGCAGCCCCAGGTCGGTGGCGTCCTTCACCGTCACGCGCAGCGTGGACGGCCCGGCCGGCGCCGTCTGGGCCCACGAGTTCGACATCGCCGCGCCGAGCACGAACATCACCGCAAGGATCGCTCTCGTCATTTTCGAAACCACGCTACCGCAGGAAACCACGAAGGCACGAAGAACACGAAGAACGCACGAAGAGAAGTCCGGGGGCTCGTAACCGACTCCCGTCGCAATTCACTCCAGACGCAACTCACTCCCGACTCCCGACACGATCTACTGCTTCGGCTTCTCGAACTCCGAGTCCTTCACCGAGGGGTTCACCCTGAACTTCTCGATCGTCCACTCCTCGTTGGGCTGGCCTTCGATGGAGATGCCGATCTTGTGCGGCAGCATGACGCCGTCCACCTTCTTGTAGTCGCCCAGGTGCATGGCGAACTGCGAGGGCTGGGGCGGGCCCTGCTTGCGCATCTCTTCCATGCGCTGCTTCATCTCCTCTTCGGAGGGACGCTGGCCGCCGCCGGGACCGGCACCCGGGCCGCGCCGTCCACCAGGACCGCCCGGGCCGCCCATCATCATCACGCGCGGGCGAATCTCCATGTACTGGACCATCAGCGGCAGGTGCGTGGACTGATCCACGAAGAGGCGCACGGCGCGCCCCGCTTCGTCCTTCGTCTCGAGGATGTCGGCCTTGCCCTCGGGCGATTCGGCGACGCCGGCGTAGGTGAACGGCTGTGCGCTCTCGGCGAACAGCGCGACGGTCCACCGCTGCAGCTCCATCTTCATCCGGCGCACGCGCTGCTGCTCGATCTGCTCGGGGGTGAGGGGACCGCCGCCGGGGCCGCCGGGACCACCGGGACCGCCAGGCCCTCGGATCTCCATGCGCATCCCGCCGCCCATGCCGCCGCGGTTCTGGATGTCGTCCCACGCCTCGGTCCCGTTGAACGCGGAGATGCGTTCGACGGTGGGGCCGCCCACCATGCCGCCCATGCCCATCTCTTCACTGCGCTTGAACTTGTCGGGCCTGACCAGCGTGAGGATCAGCGTGCCTTCCATGTCCCGCTGCCCCATCGTCCGGCGGAACGGCCCCTCGGCGGTGAGCGCCTTGACGGACGTCAGCTTGTCGCTGCCGAGCGCCTTCTTCACGTCGGCCACCACCTGCGCCACCTGGTCCTGCGCCGCGAGCGGCAGCACGACGCCCTGCTCGATGTCAACCACGTTGGCCAGCACCACCGCGGCCGCAACTACTGCGAGTCTCTTCATAGGTGAGTCCTGTTCGGTTGGGTCGTGGGACTTGGGGCGTGGGACTTGGGGCGTGGGTCCTGATCCCTGCCCCCCTGATCCCTGATCCCTGATCCCCGATCCCTGATCCCTGATCCCCTGATCCCTGATCCCCTGATCCCCGATCCCTGATCCCTGCTTCCTGTCGTCCAGTGATTATTACGACGCCCGACTCGGATCAGACGTTAAGGCTGGGCAAAGCGTTTGTTAACGATGTTAAATGCCTGATCGCGAGGGGTTTACGCCGAATTTCGCGTGCTAGACTGCGCTCAAATGAAGGCCCTCCGCCCGCGCGTCTCCGGCGTCACGGCGCTGGTGGTCGTCGTGCTGCTGCTCGTGCCTGCGCTGGCCTGGCTGCAGTACCGCTGGGTGGGCCAGGTGAGCGAGGCCGAGCGCGAGCGGATGCAGCGTACGCTCCGCACGTCCGCCGTGCAGTTTGCCACCGCCTTCGACAGCGAGCTCTCGCGCGCCGTGGCGGGGCTGCAGGTGGAGGGTGCCGTCGCCCGCGACGAGAACTGGACCGCGTACGCCCAGCGCTATTCCACGTGGACGGAACGCGCCATGGACACGCGCCTGGTCCGCGAGGTGCTGCTGGTGGACGCGGGGCCCGGCGCGACTGGCTCGACGGTGGATGTGTCACGGCTGCGCCTGCGTCGCTGGAACGACGAGCAGATGGTGTTCGAGCCCGCGGACTGGTCCGGCGACCTGGCCGCGATGCGCCCGGCGCTTGCGGAGCACCTTGGTGAGATCAGGGTGATGCGCACGCAGGGCAACGGCCGGTTCCGGCGGGAGGGCTCGCTCACCGTGATCACGGGTGACGATCACACGGTCGTGACGCCGGTCACCCTCTTCGACTTCCCGGACGATCACAAGTCGCCGCCGCGCATCGAGGTCCGGGGATTCACCCTCATCCGCCTGGACCGCGACTACGTGCGCGACACGCTGCTTCCCACGCTCGCCGCACGCCATTTCCACGGAGACGATGGCGCGGTGGACTTCCGGATGGCCGTGACGGATCGCGAGGACCCGTCGAAGGTGATCTGGGAATCGGAGCCGGGCGCCGCGGCAGCCATCGGCGGCACGCCGGATGTCGAGCAGGCGTTCATGTCGCCGCGCCCGGATCAGATGTTCATGATCACGCGGAATGGACGGGGAGGGCGAGTCGATCGGCTGCCGCCTCCTGGCGAGCCCGGAACCAGCGATCGCGTGGTCATCTCGGTGCTGCAGGATCGGCGGGAAGGCGGCACCGAGGTGCAAGCGACCACGGGCCTGCCGCCGCCGCTCGAGCGCGGGCGCGTCCTGGGCATGTTCGAGGGCCGCTGGCGGGTCGTGGCCACGCACCGCGCGGGATCGCTCGAGGCGGCGGTGGCCGGCGTGCGCAAGCGGAACCTGATGCTCAGCTCGGGCATCCTGCTGCTGTTGAGCACCGCCATCGGCCTGCTCGTCGTGTCGGCACGGCGCGCGCAGACACTGGCCCGCCAGCAGATGGAGTTCGTCGCCGCCGTCTCGCACGAGTTGCGGACGCCGGTGGCGGTCATTGGCACCGCGGCGGGCAACCTGGCGGACGGCGTCGTGGCCGATCCCACGCGGGTGCGGAAGTACGGCGAGACCATCCAGGGCGAGGCGCGTCGGCTGGGCGAGACCGTGGAGCGCGTGCTGCAGCTGGCGGGCATCGCGGCGGGCAACAGCGCGGCGGCGCAGGCCCCGGTCGCGGTGTCGGAGCTGGTGCAGCAGTCGCTGGCCGCGTGCCGGCCCGAGATCGACGCGCAGGGCGTCACCCTCGAGGTGGCGGTTGCCGCCGATCTGCCTCCCATGCCCGGCGACGGCGCGGCCCTGCGGTCGGCCTTGCAGAACCTGATCAGCAATGCGGTGAAGTATGGTGGCGACGCGCGATGGGTGCGCGTCGAAGCCACGCCGTCGCCGGGGCTGAAGCCCCGGCGCGCCGTCGATCAGGCGATCGTCGAGTCGGCCCCTGCCGTACGGAGCGCCGGGGCCACGGTACGGAGCGCCGGGGCTTCAGCCCCGGCGTCGTCCTCGCGTGCGCCGTACGTCGCCATCTCGGTGACCGATCGCGGCCTGGGCATCGCCGCCGAGGATCGCCGGCACATCTTCGAGCCCTTCTACCGTGGACGGGAGGCCGTGTCGCGACAGATCAAGGGGAGCGGGCTCGGCCTGAACCTCGTGTCGCGCATCGCCGAGGCGCACGGCGGCACGGTGCACGTGACGAGCGAGCCCGGGAAGGGCAGCACGTTCACGCTGGTGCTGCCCGCTGCCCGTGGCCGCGCCGCCGGGGAGACGAACCCTAGCCTCGTGCCGAACAGCGCCGACGCCGGATAGCATCCTGCGAAACGAAACCACGAAGGCGCGAAGAGCACGAAGCTTCCTTTCTCTCTTCTCACTTCCCACTTCCCACTTCCCATGCCGTCCGCCCGCCTCCTGCTCGTTGAAGACGAACCCGGCCTGCAGCTTGCCCTGAGCGATCGCCTGGCGGCGGAAGGCTACGCGGTGGAGACGGCCGGCGACGGCGACACCGCCATCCGGCGCGCCGGAGGCGAGCCGTTCGATCTCATCGTGCTCGACGTGATGCTGCCCGGCCGCGACGGCTTCGAGGTGGCCCGGGCGCTCCGGCAGCAGGGCGTGAAGACGCCCATCCTCATGCTGACGGCCCGCTCCCAGGTCGTGGACCGCGTGGTCGGGCTGAAGCTCGGCGCGGACGACTACCTCACGAAGCCATTCGACACGATGGAGTTGCTGGCGCGGCTCGAGGCGCTGCTGAGGCGCGCCCCGGCCACGTCCGGAGTTGCGCTCGAGCGCTACCAGTTCGGCGAGGTGGTGGTGGACGTGCGGAAGGCGGAGGTGACGAAGGCCGCCGAGCCCCTCGAGCTCTCCGCGAAGGAGTTTCAGCTGCTCCGCTACTTCATCGAGAACCGCGGGACGACGCTCTCACGCGAGAAGCTGCTGCAGGACGTGTGGGGCTACACGGCGATGCCCTCCACGCGCACGGTGGACGTACACGTGGCGTGGCTCAGGCAGAAGCTCGAACCGAACCCAAGGGCGCCGCAGTACATCCTCACCGTGCACGGCATGGGCTACAAGTTCGCGGGGTAAAGGCGCGAGCACTCTGTGCTCGCGTGGGCCGGCTTGCCGGCAGGCGGCGCTTCGCGCCGTGGGCTTCGGCGCGTGGGAGCGTCCCTGTGGTCGGGGAACGAAGGCACGAAGGAGCACGAAGATCATGAGGCCGAGGCCTGCCCGCGATCCCGTGCCCGAAGCCCGGGGGCAGGGATCGAGAACCCGACTGGTTCATCCTCTTCGTGCTGCTTCGTGCCTTCGTCCCTGCGGGCAGGCGCTGGTCCCCGGCTACGGCAGCGCGAGGGCGACGAACTCCGGTTCCATGTTCCGGTCGCCGACGGCCACGACGATGTACTGCTTGCCGCGGCTCATGTAGGTCATGGGCGCGGCAGTGGTGCCTGAGGGCAGCTCCATCTCCCACACCACGGCGCCGGTGGCCTTGTCGTAGGCGCGCAGCTTCTTTCCCCACGCCCAGGGATAGGGCCAGGCCCCCGTGATGGCATCACTCCCCTCACCCAGGAACAACAGCGCCTTCGTGAGCAACGGAGCGGGGCGGTTCGGAATGCCGAGTGGTCCCAGGTTCAGGTCCTTGAGGAGCGGGTGGCTCCGGGGACCATCACCATTTGGCTTCATCCACGCCAGCTCGCCGGTGTTCAGGTTGAATGCCGTCACGCGGCCGTACGGCGGCTTCACCAGCGGCAGGCCATCGATGGTCGGCGGGTTGCGGCCCTTCGATTTCGCCACGTAGCGCATCGTGGCGTCCTTCTCGACGCCCGCGGCCTCGATGAGATCGTACATGCCCGGCATGGTGTGCGAGACCGCGTAGTACATGCCGGTCTCCGGATCGAACGCCCCGGTGTGCCAGTTCCCAGCGCCCCAGTTCCCGGGCACGAAGTAGGTGCCCTTCTTCGTCTCCGTCAAGAGCGACGGCGGCGTGTACATCGGGCCGACAACGTAATCCTTCAGGATGTCACGCGCCTGTTGCCTGAGGGCGGGCGTGAAGTCGATCAGGTCATCGTCGGTGATCCCCTGCCGGTCGAACGCAGGTGGCTTGGTCGGGAAGGGCTGTGTCGGGGAGCTGTGCTCGCCGGGCACGGTCGACTGCGGAACCGGACGCTCCTCGATCGGCCAGACCGGACGGCCCGTCACGCGATCGAGCACGAACAGGAATCCGTTCTTGTTCGCGGCCATCACGGCCTTGATGCGCCTCCCGTTCACCGTGATGTCACCCAGCGTGGCGGGGCTGATGTTGTCGTACTCCCAGAGGTCGTGGTGCACCATCTGGAAGTGCCACACGCGCCTGCCGGTCTTCGCGTCGAGCGCAACGAGGCTGGCGGAGAAGAGGTTGTCGCCCTTCCGGTGCCCGCCGTAGTAGGCGGCGGTCGACACGGACAGCGGGACGTAGACGTATCCGAGGTCCTCGTCGGCGCTCAGGGCAGCCCAGGCGCCGAGGTCACCGGCATCGGGCAGGAACGATGGATCCCAGGTATCAGCGCCGAATTCACCGGGCCTGGGAATGACATGGAAGGTCCAGAGCAGGCGGCCGGTCCTGATGTCGTAGCCGCGGATGTCCTCCGGGGCGGCTTCCTTCTTGATCGACGCACTGTCTCCCCCACCGCCTCCATTGCCGGCCAGGACGACGACGTCACCGACGATGAGCGGACCGGATGTGAGGCGGTACGGCCCCGCGCGGGGCGAGTCGCGCTCCAGCTTCACGCGTCCGGCCTCTCCGAACGCGCGATACACCGCACCGGTCTCCTTGCTGAGGGCGTAGAGATACTCACCGCGGACGGCAACGAGACGGCCGTCGCCCCGGGTCCACATGTCGATCCCGCGTGCGGCCTGCCCCTGCCCTTCGGATGGATCCGGGAGAGCCTGGGTCCAGCGACGCACACCGGTTTCCGGGTTGAGGGCCATCGTCAGCCCCAGGGCATCCTGCGTGTAGAGGATGCCGTCGACCATGAGGGGCGTGGACCGCAGGTAGGCGTTGATCCGCAGCTCCGGGTTGGCCTTGCGAAGGGCGGGGTCCACGGCCGGGGCACGCCATGCGATACGGAGGTTCTTGACGTTGTCGCGCCCGATTTGATCGAGCGGTGAGTAGCGCGTGAAGGCTTTGTCACCACCGTAGTTCGACCATCCCACGAAGCCGCCCTGGCCCTCGACGAGGCCGGCGCACACGCAAACCACCACGACGCTCAGCCCGAAGGCCCATCCTCGACGCCATGTCACCATCGGCGAAACCTCCTGTTGTCTCATCTCAACGCCCGCGCTTCAGAACGTCGGTGGGGTGTTGACCCAGAGCAGGACGGCATCCTTCTTGAGCGGGTTGAACCACCGGTGCCCTTGCCGGCTCTCGAACCAGAATCCGTCCCCTTCACGTAACGTGTGGCATTCGAGCTCGTCGAGCCACAGCTCGAGCGTACCCGAGAGCATGTAGATGAACTCCTCGCCCTCGTGCGAGTACGCGCCATCACTCCCCGTGCCCGGCGGGACACGAAACAGCATGCTCTGCAGCTGCCGTGCCCCGACCGAGAGCAGTTCCATGCGAATGCCCGACGCTGTTTCGATGACGCGCCGCTCCCGTGGTCGCACGAGCCGCTTGGGACGCCTCGGCATCTCGTAGAGATCGAGCACCGTCGTGCCGTAGGTCGCCGTCAGGCGCTGCAGCGTCGCGACCGACGGGTTGGCCCGCGAGAGTTCGATCGCACTCAGGAATCCCGCGGAAATCTTCGCCCGCCGCGCGGCTTCCGTGAGACCGAGCCCCTGCTTCTTTCGCATCTCGCGCAGCTTGCGCCCGACATCGGTCGGACGCCCGCCATCGAGACGTCGGGATGCCACTTCCTGGGACTTGCCCAGGATCTCCTTGATGCCCGGAAGGTTGAGGCGCTTGACGTCACGCAGGTACTTGATGCGCTTGAGGACCTCGAGCAGCTCGCGGCTGTACAGGCGGTAATGGCCGTTGCTACGGACCGGTGTCACGATGCCGACGTTCTCCCACAG
Source organism: Acidobacteriota bacterium (assembly GCA_020851565.1). Taxonomy (GTDB): domain Bacteria; phylum Acidobacteriota; class Vicinamibacteria; order Vicinamibacterales; family UBA2999; genus VFZN01. The sequence goes on from JADZCN010000113.1 coordinate 155,941, forward strand.
GCGAAGCGTCGACGGGCTCACCCCGAGGATCTTCGCCGTCTGGCCAACCGTCAGCAGTCCGACCCGGTCGGCGCCGCTCACTGCACTCTTCCTCACCGGAAACCTCCCTTGGCTGTCAGCTCGCACACCTCGCCCTCCGAAATCTCCGCCACTGGCATGCTCGTGGGGACCAACGGAAGACGAGGCATGGGAACGATATCAAGGAAGGCGCCGAGGGCAAATGCCCGCGGGCAGCCGCCTCCGCATCAGTCGCAGCGCACCACCTTGCCCCGTGGATGACCGCTGTACGACACGATGCGCCAGCCGTCCTTCGACTTGCCGAGGATGTAGGTGACGCCGCCGACCGACATGACGCTGCCGTCCGTCTTGTAGCGGGTGTTGTACCCGCTCGCGATGGCAGCGTTGGCGTTCAGGACACACACGTTCTCGGTGGTGAACACCGAGCGCGACCACCCGCTCGCCACGAGCTGCTTCATCGACGCCTGGAAGCGGGCCTGTGCCTGTTCCCGAGTGAGGTCGGCCTGCGGCCCGCTGCCTCCGATCACGAGCCACGGAATGTTGAAGACCTCGCTGGCCAGCACGTCCGGCTTCTGTTCCGAGAACAGCCGGTAGTACTTGTCGATGTGCGCGGTCGCCTCCTTCTTGACCGCGTCTACCTCTGCGGGCGACATCTGCTGCTGCGCGCCGAGCGTCACCGACAAGGCGCCCAGGGCCACGACCACCGCTGCTGCAATGCGGACGTACTGCTTCATCACCACCTCCAGAACGAAGTCGACATCACTGCTCACGCCAATGTCGGCATGACGAGCCCGCTCGACGCGCGATCCACGTGCGGCCACCGGCTGGTCACGGCCTTGGTTCGCGTGTAGAAGTACACCCCCTCCATGCCGTGGACGTGCAGGTCGCCGAACAGCGATTGCTTCCAGCCTCCGAAGGAGAAGAAGGCCATCGGCACCGGGATTGGCACGTTGATCCCGACCATGCCGACCTCGACGTGCTCCTCGAAGCGGCGCGCGGAGGCACCCGAACCGGTAAAAATCGCGCAGCCGTTCCCGTAGGCATTCCGGTTGAGCAGGCCGATCGCCTCGTCCAGCGACGCCACGCGCACCACCGAGAGCACGGGCCCGAAGATCTCGTCGCGGTAGATGCTCATGTCCTCCGTCACGTGGTCGAAGATCGTCGGGCCCAGGAAGAACCCGGAGTCGTGCCCAGCAACGACAAGGCCCCGGCCATCGACGACCAGCGTCGCCCCCGACGCGACGCCGTCGTCCACGTACCCGCGAACGCGGTCGCGGTGCGCGCGCGACACGAGCGGACCCATCTCCGACGTCGCGACCGTGCCTGGGCCCACCTTCAGTGCTCGTGCCTTCTCGGCCAGGCGCGCCACGAGCGGGTCGGCCACCTCGCCGACCGCCACCGCCACCGAAATGGCCATGCAGCGCTCACCCGCGGACCCGAAAGCGGCCCCGGTCAAGGCATCGGCGGTGAACTCCAGATCGGCATCCGCCATGATGACCGCGTGGTTCTTGGCACCGCCAAGCGCCTGCACCCGCTTGCCTGCCGAGGCGGCCGTCGTGTAGACGTGACGGGCCACGGGCGTCGAACCGACGAACGACACGGCGCGCACCAGCGGGTGCACCAGGAGCGCGTCCACGGCCTCCTTGTCGCCGTGCACGATGTTGAACACCCCATCGGGCAGACCGGCCTCGCGGAGCAGCTCCGCCATGCGCATGCTGGTGGACGGCACCTTCTCGGATGGCTTCAGGATGAACGTGTTGCCGCAGGCCAGCGCCACCGGGAACATCCACAACGGCACCATGGCCGGGAAGTTGAACGGCGTGATGCCGACACAGACACCAAGCGGTTGGAGGCGCGAGTAGGCGTCGACGTCACGTCCGACGCCCCCGGCATGCTCGCCCTTGAGGAGGTGCGGGGCCCCGCAGGCGAATTCCACGACTTCGATGCCGCGCTGAACGGAGCCTTTCGCGTCGGCGAGGACCTTGCCGTGTTCCTCGCTCACGAGTGTGGCCAGCTCCAGCTGATGCCGCTCGAGCAATTCCCTGAACCGGGTGAGGATGCGCGCTCGTCGCAAGGGCGTGGTCGCCTGCCAGTCGGGGAAGGCCGCGTGGGCCGCCTTGACCGCCCGATCGACGTCCTCCGCGCCGGCCAGCGCGACCGATCGGATGACCGCGCCCGTTGCCGGGTTCGTCACGTCGAGCCGCCGCGGCCCGAGCGGTTCGGCGCTCCTGCCGCCGATCCAGTGAGAGATTGCTGCCACTGCCGTCGTTGACATGTTCCTTCTCCGCTAATTGCCCGACGTCGTCGTCCCCTTCGTGAGGAAGGGATACGCGCGGCGCTCCAGGACTTCACCGACAGCCCGATTGGCCTCCAGGAACGCAGCGTCCGTGTGCGGGCTGGCCGCCGCGTCCGAGTTGGCGATGGTGATGAGGCCGTACGGCTGCCGGGCCTTCACGCACGGCCGATCGTTGGTCGAGGTGAACACCCACTCCATGGGATCCGTGAGGCTGTTGTAGGTGTACGCATAGCCGTGCGGCCACCGGTTGACGGTGATCGCCGCGATGTCACGGGCCGGGTCGAAGCCACCCGGACCGAGGACCCTCCCCAGCTGGTCGCGAATGCTCCGCTCGAACGTCTCGAACGAGGCCGCCAGCAGATCGGCGCGCCCGATGCGGTGCTGCTCCTTGCGCGGCTTCCCCGGCGCGCAGGGGTGCCGGGCCAGGCTGAGCACCACGGGCTCCCTGGGTGTCCGCGGGTGGTGCAGGTCACCGAGGTCCACGGCCTCCGAAAGACCCACGCTGTCGTGATACATCGTCGGCGTCGAGATGTTGCTCACGCCCAGCTTCTCGAACGCCGTCCACTGCCGCACGGCAACGCTCGTGTAGACCAGTGGTCCCTTGACGCCGTACGCCAGCGCCTCCTTCTGTGCGGCCGGGATGTCCGGCACGAGGTACGGGATGAACATGTTCCAGCAGGCCATGACGCAGGCCTTGGCGCGCACGTCGTACAGCCGCCCGCCCCGGTTGTAGCTGACGATGACCTCGCGGGCGGACTCGGGGCTTCCGTCGTGGCGCACGTTCACGACCGTGCTGTTCAGCCTGACACGGGCCGTCTGGTTGGGCCGGTCGAGGAAGGCGTAGTTGACGCGGGCGGTGGCCACGTCCTCCTGAGAGCCACCCGGGACGGCGTCGGGAATCAGCCAGCGCACGAGCAGCCGCGTCACGGTGGCGTTGCCGTCGGGGAAGTGGATGCTGCCACCGCCACCTGCCGCCTTCTGCCTCCCGTGGTGGCCGCCCGGCAGGTCTGCGAGCACGCCGTCCGGCGTCGGGTCGAGCTTGAGTCCCGCGAACCCCGGCACGCCCATCTCCCACCCGAACAGCGCGGGCACGGCATCGGCGCCCACGCAGAAGTTCCCCCGGCCGGTCGTGATGAAGAACCAGAGGCAGTCCTTGTGGACCTTGGCCACGTTGAGCAGGTAGTGCTCGAGGCTCATCCGGGCCAGCTGCTCCTTCTTCTCGCCCGAGGTCAGGCCCGGCATGTAATCCGGCTGGTTCGCGTCCTGCAGCCGCAGCATGTCCTCCCGCGCCTGTGCTGCAATGGGCATCTGGTCCAGGTACTCCTTCGGATAGCCGCCGCGGCCGCGCCCCCCGGCCTGACCCGGCGGGCGGACCACGAGGCGATCCACGCCCCACGTCTCCTTGTCGAAGAAGTGGCCGCTCCGAAGCCCGAGCGACGAATAGAGGCTCCGGTTCGTCTCGTTCGACTTGATGTACCGATCGAGATCGACGCCGATCGACTCGAGCAGCTGGCGGGAGGGCAGGTTGTAGCGGAGGGGCGACTCGATGTTCAGCGTCCCGCCGTTCAACGCGAGAAGCTTCCCGTCGACGACGAACTCGTTGCGTTTCGCGTGTCCACCGAAGTCGTCGTGGTTGTCGAGCACGAGCACGCGGGCGGATCGGCCGACGTTCTTGACGTAGTAATGAGCGGCGGCCAGGCCGCTCAGGCCACCGCCGACGACCACGAGGTCGTAGGTTTCGTTCGTGTGCGAGACAGCGGAGAGGTCGACGCCGCGGCGGTCTCGCAGCTGGTGCCCCACCTCGAACGATCCGGCGTGGCTGCCGCGCATGCCCGTCAGGCGGGGTGGATAGTAGTCGGGGGAGGACTGCTCCAGCGCCGCCTGCTGCGCATCCAGGTCCAGTGCCCAGCTCCATTTCGGGAGGAGGCTGGCCCCGGCCGCCACCGCAACGCCGTTGACGAAGTCCCGCCGCCCGATGGTCCGGTCCATGCCGAGATCGCGATCCTTGCCGTTCATGTCTCTCCTCACGGGTGCCTTGGCACCAGGAACTAGGTTGTCTCCGAAGGGCTGAGCGCCGGCGCCACCCGCGCCGCGCCGCGGCGGATCATCAGGTACACCGGAACGCCAAGCAACACGATGACGAACCCGGGCCATGTCGTCGAGGCCCGGTAGACGGCCAGCACCACCAGGATGCCCGTGGCGGCCACGATGTAGAGGGCCGGCACGAGGGGATAGCCGAAGGCCAGGTAGGGGCGGGGCGCGCCCGGCCGCGTCCACCTGAGCCGGAACACGCCGGCAATGGTGAGGATGTAGAAGAAGAGCGCGGCGGACACCACGTAGTCCAGCAGGCTACCGTAGAGGTTCCCGTAGGTACCCGTCGTCGCATCGTAGGTGCGAGGCAGGACGAGGAAGGCGGTCCACACCCCCTGCAGGGCCAGGCCCCAGGCCGGCACGTGCCGCTCGTTCAGCACACCGGCGGACTTGAAGAACAAGCCGTCGCGAGCCATGGCGTAGTACGCGCGCGCCCCCGCCAGGAGCATGCCGTTGGCGCATCCAAAGGTCGAGATCATGATGCCGACGGCGAGCAGGGCGCCCCCGATGCCCGGCAACGCGACCTCGAGCGATGCCGCAGCCACGCGATCCGCCGGCACGGTCTTGATCGCGTCGAGCGGCAGCGTCGTGAAGTAGGTGAGGTTCGCCGCCAGGTAGAGGGTCATCACGATGCCGGTGCCAATCGCGAGTGACACGGGCACGTCGCGGCGCGGGTTCTTCACTTCCCCGGCGGTGAAGGTGATGTTGTTCCAGGCGTCCGACGCGAAGAGTGACCCCACCTGGGCGATGGCGAGCGCCACCAGGAGCCCGTAGAGCGAAGTCGCATCGAGGCCGGGGGCGATGGCCGCCGGCGCGACCGGCACCCAGGCGCGGCCGAAGTTCACGTCGATGGTGCCCGCATTCGCACCGAACGCGAGGCCGATGGCGATGAGGCCGACGAGCGCCGCCGTCTTGGCCGACGTGAACACGTTCTGGATGATCCGCCCGTAGTCGATGCCCCTGGTGTTCGTCCAGGTGAGGAAGGCAATGACGGCGATGGCGAGCAGCTGCGCGTTGGAGAGCGAGACCGCGTAGCCCTCGGAGAGGTGGATCGGCGGAACGAGATAGCGGTCCTCGCCGATCGCCGGGAAGAGCACGCTGGCGTAGCGGGCGAACCCGACGCTCACCGCCGCAACCGTGCCCGTCTGGATGACGGCGAACAGGGTCCACCCGTAGAGGAAGCCCGCGATGGGAGAAAACGCCTCGCGCAGGTAGACGTACTGCCCACCCGCGCGAGGCATCATCGCCGCCAGCTCGCCATACGAGAGCGCGGCGGCCAGGGTCAGGACGGCCGTGATGCCCCAGGCGACCAGCACCCAGCTGGCCGACCCGAGGAGCCGGGTCATGTCGGCCGACACCAGGAAGATGCCCGACCCGATCATGGCGCCCACGACGACCATGGTCGAGTCGAACAGCCCGAGCGAGCGCCGGAACTCGCGCGTCTCCGGCGAGCCCGTCCGGTGTGAGGTCACGGCCCGTCCCGTCATCGCGATCTCACCACACGAACTTCACACCCACGCGCGCAATGCGCGGCGGCGTGATGGCGATCGGCCGGAGGTACGAGCTGCCCGACGTCGTCGTGATCTGCTGCTCGGCGTTCGTATTGAAGATGTTATAGACGTCGAAGAAGCCCGTGAGCCTCCCGAACCGCGTGTCGAAGCCCTTCTCGCTGCGGATGTCGAGCACCGTGAGGTTCGGCGACCGCTGCGCGCTGATGGGCTCCGAACGGATGGTGGCGACACCCCAGTTGAAGCTCTGGGAGAAGACGCGTGCGAACGGCGTCCCTGACTGGTGGCGCAGTGTCGGGGTCAGGCGGAACCCCTTCGCCAGGCGGAGCGTGGCCAGGAGCTTCCCCTGCCAGGTCGTGGAGTTCAGCATCTCGTCGTCGGCGTTGATGAACGCATTGGGTGTGAAGCCCGCGCCGGCACCGAGCGCGGTCTCCCGCGACCAGGTCTGCGCGAAGCTGGCCTGCATGGACCACATGCTGGTCTCGCGCTTCGTCGCCGTGATCTCCCACGTGTAGTAGTCGCTATCGGCGCCTGGCAGGTTCGTCGTGATGTTCACCACCGGCAACGCCAGCGCCGCCGCGCTGAGGTTGTAGCCCGTCAGCGTGGCCCCGTCGTCTCCCGTGTTGAAGCGGCCGTCCGGGCCGGGATCACGGAACGTCACGGGCACCGTGTACGCATCGAGGGGACGGTTGACGTTGATCTGTCCGCGGACCTGACGGCGACCGTTCCAGACGAACCCGGTCCTCACGCCGAAGTTGTTGCCGATCTCGCGCTCCACGTAGGCCGTGAACTGACGCACGTAGGTGTTCTCGAGGTCCGGGTCGAACACCTGGCTCGCTCGGCCTCCGTTCACGGCCAGCAGGTTCCCCTCCTCACCGAGATCGTAGACGCCGTTGCGGTTCGGATCCGACCACGAATACCGCTGCCACCACATCGTGGCATTGGGGTTCAGCCCCGACGCCAGGTCGGCGGCGGGATACAGCCAGAAGGTGCCGAAGCTGGCCTTGGCGACGGTCTTGGCGTCACCCGTCACGTCGTAGCTGGCCGCGAGGCGGGGGCCCCAGTTGTTGAACGTGACGATGTCGTCCACGCGATCGAAGCGCTGGCCCGCTGGCCCCTGCTGCTCCGGCAGGTAGGCGGCGTGCCGGTCGAACCGCAGCCCCGCGTTGATGGTGAGGCGCCTGTTCACGCGCCAGGTGTCGTTCAGGTACAGCGAATAGGTCCAGATCCCGTTCTTCGACTCCGACCCGGGCTGGTAGATGTCCACCTGCGTCGGCACGCCGTTGTTCAGAACCGACAGGGCCTGCGTCGGGTACGTGAACCCCCGGAAGGGCTGGACCAGCAGGTCGCGCATCACCTCGCCGCCGAACTTGAAGTTGTGATCGCCCGCCCAGCCGGACTTCACGTAGGTGAGCGACCCATTGGCCTGCGGCCGGTGCCGGCGAAGGTCCGTGCCCCAGACGCCGCCAGCGACGAAGTTGTTGCCGATGTCCTCGATGCGCGGGCCGTCGGACTTCCCGTCGCGGCCCCACACCGAGTGATAGGCGCCGGTCCGTACCTCGAAGAAGAGCGAGTCGGAGAGCACGCCGTTGTACTCCGCCTTCCAGACATGGAGGGGGAACGTGGAGTACCAGACGGTGTCCTGAGTCATCAGTGCCGGGCTCTGCCGGCCTCCGCCGATGCGGATGGCCCCGAGATAGCTCGGCTGTTCCTTCGTCTGGAACTGATAGAACCCCGTGAGCCGGTGTGCCTGCGTGAGGTTATAGGTGGCCTTGGCGGTGGCGACCGGCACCCAGGTGTCCTGCACGCCGTCGAGCAGCGTCGGATAGCGCTGCCCGGTCTCGCTTCGCCGGTAGGCGCCGTACCACCACAGCTTGTCCTTGACGAGGAAGCCGCCCAGGTCCACGTTGAAGTCCTGGAACTTGCTCAGCCGGTTGGTGTCACGCGGGTCGAGCACGTCGCTGCCGGTCACGCCGGCCGCGATCTGCGCGTCGCTGATGTTGGTCGCCTCCATCTTGTCGTTCTGGAAGTCGAAGTAGACGTTGCCGTGATACTCGTTGCCGCCCGACTTGGCGATGAGCTGGCTGAGCACACCAGGGCTCGGCATATCGGCGCCGTTGCCCACGGCGCTGACGCCGATTTCCGCGAAGGCGCCGTAGTCGGTGTAGTACATGTCGCTGCCACCACCACCGCCGCCTTCGTTCACCATGATGCCTTCCACTTCGGCACGGTTCACGCCGCCCGCACTGGAGAGCCCATACGCCGTGTAAGGCTGCTGCGTCAGCGCACCGCTGCCGCCGACGTCCACGCGCCCCATCGAAACCGCCGGCGTCTGGGCGAGCACCGCCCAGTAATCACGCGCGCCGGGCAGGCTGGCCAGGACTTCCGTGTCGTACCGCGTCACCACCTGGCTCGAGGTCACGTCCACGACCGGCGACTGGCCGCTGACCGTCACGGTCTCGGCAATCGTCGCGGGCCGGAGCTCCGCGTTCACCGTGGCGGTGAAGCCGGACCCCACCCGGATGCCCTCCCGGATGACGGTGCCGAAGCCCGCGAGCTCGAACGTCACCAGGTATTCGCCTGGTGGGAGGTTCGTCACGCGATAGCTGCCATTGGCCCCCGTCGTCGTGGACGGTGTGCCCATGACGGCAGGACCCGAGACCGTCACCGTCACACCGGGCATCACGCCCTTGGTCTCGTCCAGCACCACTCCTGTAATCACGCCGGTGCCCACACCGGTCTGCGCCATCGCCACTCCGGTGGCGATCAGCAGCGCGCACGCGCACGCCAACATTCGAACTGCAATGCTCATAGCGAACACTCCTCGCATGGTTCCTTCGTTCCGCGCCTCATCGAACCTGTTGTGTTCTACCGCTCTTGCCCTGTGGGGTTCTTCCGTTCACGACTTCGAAAGCGCTGCTGTCGAGAGACTGGTTCGCGACTCCACCACTTCACGAATCGCGCGATGGGCCATGTCGATGGCCGCGTCGGTGTGCGAGCTGCCCGCCGCATCCGCGTTGGCGATGGAGATGCGACCGAACTTCTGGCGGCCCACGACGAACGCCCGGTCTTCCGGCGACGACAGCGCCCAGGCAACCGGGTCCTCCAGCGTGTTGTAGTTGTAGGTGTATCCGTGCGGCCACCGGTTGACCGTGATCCCCGCGATGTCCCGCGCGGGATCGAACCCGCCATCCGCCAGCGTCCGCGCGAGCTGGTCCCGGATCTCGCGCTCGAATGTCTCGAACGACGTGGCGAGCAGTTCCGCCCGGCCGAGGCGATGCTGTTCCTTCCTCGGCTTGCCCGGCGCGCAGGGCGTCCGGACCAGGTGCAGTACCGTGGGCTCGTCCGGCGTCCGCGAGCACTGGTGCTTCCCGATGCTCACCGGCTCCGGCAGCTGCACGCTCGGGTGATAGCCACTCGGCGCCGTGATGTTCGCCACGCCGAGCTTCGCAAACGCTGTCCAGTTCCGGATGAACACGTTCGTGTAGACGATGGGCGCCTTGATGCCGTAGAGGAGCGCCTGCCGCTGCGCCTGAGGCAGTTCGGGGCACATGTAGGGAATCACCGAGTTCCAGCACGCCATCACACAGTGCCCGGCACGGACGCTGCGCGTCTGCCCGCCCTTGACGTAGGCGATCTCCACCTCCCGCGCCGAGGCGGGCTCACCCAGGTGGCGCACCTGCACGACGGTGCTGTTGAGGCGCACTCTGGTCGATGAACCAGCCCGGTCGAGCTTCGCGTAATCCACGCGGGCGGTGACCACGTCTTCCTGCGTCTGGCCGGGCACCGCGTCGGGCAGCAGGGCACGGATCAGCAGCCGCGCGATCGTCGCGTTGCCGTCCGGGAAGTGAATGGATCGCCCGCCTTCGCTTGCCCGCTCCTGGTTCTCCCGTCCGTGCTGACCACCCGGCTCGTAGATCAGCTGCTCCCGCGGCGTCGGCTCCAGCTTCATGCCCTGGAACCCCGGGTACCCCGAGTTCCACCCGTAGTAGGCCGGCACGGCATCGGCCTGCATCAGGAACAACCCGGTCGTCCGCGACTGGTAGAACCACGCCGCGTCCGGATGCACCTTCGCGACCTTGAGCAGGAAGTCCTGGTAGCTCATGTGCAGGAGCTGCCGCTTCTTCTCCTCGTCCGACAGGCCGGCCATGTAGTCGGGCTGGTTCCGGCTCTGCACGCGCGCGATGTCCTTCTTTGCCTCGGCGGGCAGCGGTGTCTTCGCGAGGAACTCCGCCCATGCATCGTCGGTCGCCTGCCCGCCGCCCGGCGTCCCCACGACGAGCCGGTCGCCGCCGAACCGATCCTTCGGGAAGAACACCCCGTTCCGGAGTCCCATCCGGCGATAGATGCCCCGATCCTGTTCGGTCTCGCGCTCGAAGCGCTCGATGTCGATGCCCAGCCGGCGGAGCAGCCCCATCGACACCTCGCTGTACTGCTTCGGCGCCTCGATGTTCAACGTGCCGCCGTTCAGCATGAAGACGCGGCCGTCCAGCTGGAACTCGTTCCGCTTCGCGTGACCGCCGAAGTCGTCGTGGTTGTCGAGGATGAGGATGGACGCGCGCGGCCCCGCCGCCTCGCGGAAGAACTGCGCGGCCGCCAGACCGCTGATGCCGCCGCCGACGATGACGAGGTCGTAGGCCTCCCCCGTGTCGGTGGCCGGCGTCTTCCATCCACGGGCGTCGCGCATCTGGTGCGCGACTTCGAACGAGCCCGCATGGCTGCCCCGCATGCCGGTCAACCCGGGCGGGTAGTAGCCGGGCGACGACTCGGCACCTTGTGCCGCCTGCTCCGCGGCCGCCGCCTGCAGCAGCGCCGGGGCCACCACCGACCCGGCCACGCCGATGGCCACCCCGTTCAGGAAGTCGCGACGCGTGATGTCGCGGTCCATGCCCAGTTCGCGATCCGAAGTGCTCACGTGCCCTCCTCAGTCCGTGGCCGCGCGGTCGGTGATGGCCAACCCGCGGTCGATGATGTCGAATGCCTCGCGCAGCTCGGTGTCCGTGATGCACAGCGGCGGGTTCGTGAAGAACGTGTTCCAGCGGACGAAGGTGTAGAGCCCCTGCTCGCGGAAGAATCGGCCGAGCGCCTGCATGTCGGGCGACGTGCCGTTGAACGGCGCGAGCGGCTCGAGGGTGGTGCGATTGCGCACGAGCTCGACGATGCCGAAGAGACCGATCGAGCGGACGGCGCCGACCGAGCGGTGCCGCGCCCGCAGATCCTCGAGCAGCGAGGCCATCAGCACACCCCGCTCGCGGGCTCGCTCGATCAGCCCCTCCTCCTCGTAGACGGCAATGGTCGCCAGGGCGGCGGCACACCCCATCGGATGGCTGTTGTAGGTGAGCCCCCCGTAGAGGACGTTGGACTGGAAGTGCTCCGCGATGGGACGCCGGATGCCCACCGCACCCAGGGGCACGTAGGCGCTCGTCAGCCCCTTCGCCATGGTCAGGATGTCGGGGACCACGCCCCAGTGGTCCACGGAGAACCAGGCGCCGGTGCGCCCGAAGCCGGACATCACCTCGTCGGCAATCATCACGATGCCGTGGCGCGTGCACAGCTCGCGAATGCCTTCGAGATACCCGGGTGGGGGCGGGAGCACGCCGTTGGTGCCCGTGACCGGCTCGAGGATCAGCGCCGCGATAGTCTTCGGCCCCTCCAGCTCGATGATCTCCTCGATATCGGCCAGCGCCTTCCCGGTGGCGTCCCAGCCGCGCTCCACGCCGTGGTAGGGATGCGGCAGGCGCACGACGCCGGGTATGCCCGGCTCCGAGGGCCAGCGTCGCGGGTCGCCCGTCAGCGTCAGGCTGCCAGCGGTGCCGCCGTGATACGAGCGGTATCGCGCCAGGACCTTGTGGCGGCCGGTGTAGAGCCGGGCAATGCGCACCGCGTTCTCGTTGGCCTCCGACCCGCCGTTGGTGAAGAAGAACGCGCCGATGTCGCCAGGGCAGATCTCGGCGAGCTTGACGCCGAGGCGCGCCCGCGGCTCGGAGGCCATGAACGGATTGGCATACGCGAGTTGCGCGGCCTGCTCCTGGATCGCCTTGATCACCCGCTCGTGGCCATGCCCGATGTTCACGCACATCAACTGGCTGTTGAAGTCGATGTAGCGCTTGCCCTCCGGGGTCCAGAAATGCACTCCCTTCGCCCGCGCCATGGGGATGGGATCAACGTGGCTCTGCGCGGACCACTCGAAGAGGGTGTGGCGCCGACAGGCCTCCACCATCCCGGCGCCGGTCGACAGGTCGGTTTCAACAGACACGTGGCTCATGTTCAACTCCAGAATGTCTTCAACGGGGCAGGAGTCAGGCGAGGCCGCGGGCGACCAGGAGCTCCTGCACGGCGCGGTGCGCTTCGTCGAAGGCCTGGTTCGTGAAGGCGGCGGCGCCGGCGTCCGAGTTGGCAATCGTGATGAAGCCGTGCCGCTGCCGGCCGATCACGTGGGGGCGAGCCTCGGGGGGCACGTCGGGATCGCCAAGGCTGTCGTACGTGTACGCGTACCCATGGGGCCAGCGGTTCACCGCAATGCCCACGATGTCCGCGGCCGGATCGAAGTCCGTGCCCGCCAGCGTCCGCGCCAGCTGCCTTCGGATGGACAGCTCGAAGTCCGCGAAGGTCATGCCGAGCAGCTCCTGCTGCCCCGCCCGGTTCTGTTCCTTCCTCGGCAGGCCCGGCTTGTTCGGGTTGCGCGTCATGTGCACCACCGCGGGCTCGTCCGGCGTGGTGATGCCGCGGTAGCCGCCGACCGTGGAGCCGGCATCGATGCTGCAGCTCGTGTGATACATCCCCGGCGCGCTGACGCTGGCCGCGCCCACGGCCTTGAACGGCGCCCATCGCCGGAGCAGCACGTTCGTGTAGAGCATCGGCACCTTGACCGGATAGGCGAGCGCCTGCCTCTGCGCGTCCGGAAGCTCGGGCACGAGCTTCGGGATGACGGCGTTGAAGCACGCCAGCACCACGTTGCGCCCCCGCACCTGGTGCATCCGCCCGCCGCGCAGGTAGGCCACCCGAACACCCGTCGGCTGACTGGACGGACCGTCGTGCTGCACCCGTGCCACCGTGCTCTCCAACCGGATGCGCACGGAGGACGCCGCATCATCCAGACGGTCGTAAGCGACCGGCGCCTGGACGATGGTGGACATGTCGTGCTTGCCCGGAATCGCCTTCGGCACGAGGCGCGAGACGAGCAACCGGGCGATGCAGGCATTTCCGTCCGGGAAGTGAAAGGCGTAGCTTCCCTGTGGAAACGACTTCTCGAACGTGAGGCCGATCCCGTCGAAGCCTACCGACCCGCGCTGGGCTGCTTCGAGAGCCGGGGTGGTGTCCACCCGCTTGTTGTTCCGCCCTCCCTGCCCGAGGAAGTACGGAAGGGCCTCGGGGCTCATCTTCGCGTAGCGGAGCAGGTAGTCCTGGTAGCTGATCTTCGCGAGCGCCGCCTTCTTCTGCTCCACCGTCATCCCGGCCATGTAGTCCGGGTTCTTGCCGTAGAGACGGATGAGGTCGCGGCGGGCGGTGTCGGTGAGCGGCGCCTTGGCGAAGAACTCGGGCCAGGGCAGCCGGCCGGTGCCGACGACGAGCCGGTCCTCGCCGAAGTGTTCCTTGTCGAAGAACGTGGCGGGCCCGAGCTCGAACTTCTGAAAGAGGTCGCGGTTCAGGAACTCCACGTTCCGGCTGACGTCCACGCCGAGGTCCGCCACCAGTGACTTGGCCATGTAGCTGTACGGGTAGGGCGTGGAAATGCCCATCGTCCCGCCGTAGCTGATGAACGTCCGCCCGCCATACGTGAACTCGTTGCGCTTGGCGTGGCCGCCGAAGTCGTCGTGATTGTCGAGGATCAGCACGCGCTGGTCGGCGCCGAGCGCCTTCTGCCAGAAGTACGCGGCCGAGAGCCCCGACATCCCGGCGCCGACGATCACGAGGTCGTAGGTCTCGTTGGTCTCGACGTCGATGCCGGGGAAGGACGACGATGCGCCTTTCTCCAGCGCAACGAGCGGCTGAACCGCGGCGTCGTATTCACCGCGAAGGCCCAGGCGTCGGGGCGGGTAGGTGTCGGGCGTGGGGCCGCCGGGCTGCGCTTCGGCCGCGGCAGCGCGGCCGTGCACACCGACCGCCGCGGCGCCGACGCCAATGGCAACCCCGTTCAGGAAGTCGCGGCGCAGGATGCGCCGGTTCATGCCGAGTTCTCGCGCGTCGGGCTCGAAGCTCATAGGAGACCCAGTCAAGTGGGCGGGACTGTTACATAACTAAAGTAAGGTTGTCAATTGTCCGGGCTTGCCCAGTGTCAACGGATGTCTCCGCGCGGTTTTCCTGTGGAAACGGCCGATTTCGACATCTGCAATCGAGATGGATGCTCCGTCGTTTCGCGGATGGCTACCTGTTCTGCTGCAAGCTTGTGCAAGGTGTGGCGCGCGCCCGCTGCTAGAATCGGCGCGCGTGGCCAGAGCGAAATCGTCCCGATCGACAACGGCCGCCCCGTCGCGCGCCGGCAAGCCCGCCAGCTCCTATACGCACCCCGAGCCGCAGTCGGCCATGCGACCGGACGTCGGCACGCAGGACAAGTTCCGGAAGAAGCGGCCACCCACCACGTACCGCTACGACTCCTCCCTGTCGCCCGCGCTCGAGTGGGACGGGCAGAACGGCGCGCGCGAGCTGGGCGAGTGGCTGCTCGCGTGCATCGAGGAGGCGGCCAGGCTCCCGGCGCCGCACGCGTTCGCCGAGCCGCGCACCTTCACCGGCGCCGACGGGCGCGTCCAGGTCGCCGTGCGCACGCTGCACGAGGCGGTCGACGCACTGAGACGTGTCGGCAAGCCGTTCCTCACCTGGACCGGCAAGGCCGAGCGGCTCTCCTTCGACGTCCCCACCCTCCCCCTCTTCGTCCACGAGCGCCTCTCCACCCGCGCCATCGTCGACACGCTGGTCGGGCACAAGACCGATAAGCAGCAGTCACTGTTCGACCTCTTCGCCGATCCGCAGCACTCGATCGCCGACCAGGTGATGCGCGCCTACGAGCACCAGGACCGCTGGGTGAACCGGATGATCCTCGGCGATTCGCTGGTGGTGATGAACTCGCTGCTGCAGTACGAGGGCCTGGGCGGGCAGGTCCAGATGATCTACATCGACCCGCCCTACGGCGTGAAGTTCGGCAGCAACTTCCAGCCCTTCGTCCGCAAGCGCGACGTCAGTCACAACGACGACGAGGACCTGACGCGCGAGCCGGAGATGGTGAAGGCCTACCGCGACACGTGGGAGCTGGGGCTGCACAGCTACCTCACCTACATGCGCGACCGGCTGCTCCTGGCGCGGGAACTGCTGACGCCGAGCGGCAGCGTGTTCGTGCAGATCAGCGATGAGAACCTGCACCACGTGCGGGAGGTGATGGACGAGGTGTTCGGGGCAGAGAACTATGTCTCGGTTGTGACCTTCTCCACAACGACTGGTCAGTCGGACGCGTTGCTCTCTTCTGTCGCTGATTACATTCTGTGGTACGCGCGGGATGTGAATCAGTTGAGGTATCGACAGCTTTATCTGGCCAAGTCGCTGGACAGCCCCGGCCTTGCATGGGTGGAGATGCCCGACGGCTCGCGTCGACGCCTCACACCGGATGAGAGGTCGCATATCGAAGCTTTGCCATCGGGATGGCGCGTGTTCGCAGCCGACAACTTGGTGTCTCAAGGATTCCGAACAAACACATCGACACCATACCGGTTCGAAGGACGAGAGTTCGATCCGGGTATTCAGCAGAACTGGAAGACGTCACTTGAAGGACTTGACAGACTAAGAGCCAACAGGCGGCTCATTGTCACCGGCAACACTTTGCGATACGTGCGATTTCTTGATGACTTTCGAGTGTCGCCGATCAGCAGCGTGTGGGACGACACTAGTACTGGTAGCTTCACCGATCAGAAGCTCTACGTGGTTCAGACCAGCACGAAGGTTATCGAGCGCTGCATCCTGATGACCACCGATCCCGGCGACCTCGTCCTGGACCCCACCTGCGGCAGCGGCACCACCGCCTACGTCGCTGAGCAGTGGGGCCGGCGCTGGATCACCGTGGACACCAGCCGCGTCCCGCTCGCGCTGGCCCGCCAGCGCCTGCTCACCGCCACCTTCGACTATTACGAGCTGAAGGACCCGGCCCGAGGACCGGCCGGCGGCTTCGTCTACAAGCGCAGGCAGAACAGGAAGGGCGAAGAGGTCGGCGGCATCGTCCCCCACGTCACGCTCAAGAGCATCGCCAACGACGAGCCGCCTGAGGAGGAAGTGCTGGTGGACCGGCCCGAGGTGGACAAGCGCTTCGTCCGCGTCAGCGGCCCGTTCTGGGTGGAGGCCACCATCCCGACCCCGGTGGACTGGGACGGCGACGGCGTCGAGGACTCGAGCCCCGACGCCGCGCAGGCATACGGCTCGTTCGTGGAGCGGATGATCGAGGTGCTCCGCCGCTCGCCGGTGCTCCATGTCGGCGGCGGAAAGACCGTCACGGTCGCCAACGTGCGGCCCCCGGCGAAGAGTCTGTCACTGTCAGCGGAGGCGGTTGTCGTTGGTGACACCGGGGCTGAAGCCCCGGCGCTCCGTACCGGGGCGAGCACCTCGCACGCGCCCGCACCCGACAGCACCCGTTCGCACCCGCCCGCACCCGACCGTCCGCCCGCACCCGTGGCATTTGTCTTTGGCCCCGAGAACGGCGCCGTGAGCGAGAAGCTCGTCAACGCCGCGCTCACCGAGGCGCGCATGAAGGGCTACGCGCACCTCTACGTCGTCGGCTTCGCCATCCAGCCGCACGCCCGCACGCTCATCGAGAGCGCCGACGCGATGGGGCTCGTTCCGGCGACGTACGTGCAGGCCACGCCGGACCTGATGATGGGCGACCTGCTGAAGAACATGCGCTCCAGCCAGATCTTCAGCGTCTGCGGCCTGCCGGAGATCAAGGTCCACCGCGCGGAGCCCGCGTCCAAGGACGGCCCCCCGCGCTGGCAGGTGGAACTCATCGGCCTCGACACCTTCGACCCGACGACGATGAAGACCGACGAGCGGAAGGGGAACGACGTGCCAGCGTGGTTCCTGGACCAGGACTACAACGACCTCTCGTTCCACGTCTCGCAGGCGTTCTTCCCGCGCACCGGGGCGTGGAACGACCTCCGCAAGGCGCTCAAGGGGGACTACGACGACAGCGTCTGGGACCACCTGGCGGGGACGATGAGCGCGCCCTTCGAGGCGGGGGAGCATGGGCAGGTGGCGGTGAAGGTGATTGACGACCGGGGGAATGAGCTGCTGGTGGTGAGGAAGCTGACGGGGGACCATTGAGTGACTGCTGATTGCCAATCGGGCGATTCATCGGGTGATTCGGCGATTGGTGGCATTGGGGCATTCGGATTGGAGCATTGGGGCATTGGGGCATGGCGCACCCGAGGCTATGCCAGCAGGTCATCCAGCATCAACACGTCGAGATCGGTGACGCGGCGAAAGTCCTTGTCGTTGGTGATGAAGCCGGTGGCGCCGGCGGTGATGGCCGTGGCCAGTTGGACGGCGTCGGGTGTACGGAGCCCATAGGCGGCACGAGCATGGGCGGCGCGATCGGCGATCCCGATGGATGGAGAGAGCCACTCGATGTTGACCATCTGGATGAGAATGCCGAGGATGTCGTCCGCCACACCCGGCGGCGCCTGCCGGTACGGGAGCGCGAGCACTTCGGTGACCGTGAGGGTTGACGTGATGCCCACGCTGCGGCCGGCGGCGATCCACCGGAACAGGGTGTTGGAGACGGGCCCGTAGATCGGGTGGTCCTCGGTCTGGTAAATGAACGGACTCGTGTCGACGCCAACTCGCCGGTGGCGTCTGAGGAACGCGGCAAGCCGGTCGTTCACCAGTCCTCGCGCTCGCGGTCGAGGTAGTCCGGGGGGTAGCGCAGGCCCCGTGACGCCCCACGCAACGCGGCAACCGGATCCTTGATCGGCTTTTGCAGAATGACCCGACCGTCCAGAACGATAACGCGAATCTTGTCGCCCGGCTTCAACTTGAGGGCCTCACGCGCCTCCTTCGGAACGACGATCTGGTTCTTGCTCGACAGCGTGACTTCTTCGACCATGGCAGACTCCTTTACTATTGTGCCAGAAAGTAAAGCGATGCGATGAGCGAGCAGTTCGAGGTCCCCGAGCCCATCATCTGCTCGCCCTACGACGAGCCGGCCGTGCATTGGCGCCTCGAACGGGGCGCCGCGCCGACCCGGGCGAAGGGGCGTCGGCCGTCGCACTACTTCTATCGCGATCCGTCGCGGCAGAACGCCGACGGGGAGGCCGAAGGCGTCGCGGTGCCGCTGCCGCTCGTCAACCTCGTGCGAGAGCGAGTCAAGGAATGGCGCGCCGCTGGCTATCCGGGCGCGACGCGGACGACGCTCGAACTGGTGAACTACTGGCGGCGCGACGGCCGGCAGCACCGGCTGTTCTTCGCGCAGCTCGAAGCCGCCGAGACCATCGTCTTCCTCACCGAGGCGCGCCGGGACTTCCTCCAGGGCATCGACGTGCCGTCCGACGAGCCGGGCGACAAGCAGAAGGCGGAGCTCGGCTACCGCGCGTTCCGCCGGTATGCCTGCAAGATGGCCACCGGCTCGGGCAAGACGACGGTGATGGCGCTGCTGTCCGCGTGGAGCATCCTCAACAAGGTGCACGACCGCGCCAGCGCGAAGTACTCGGACGTCGTGCTCGTGGTCTGTCCGAACGTCACCATCCGCAGCCGCCTTCGGGAGATCGACCCGCAGGAGGGGCCGGCCAGTATCCATCGCACGCGGGATCTCGTGCCCGAGCACCTGATGCCGGACCTGATGAAGGGGCGCGTGCTCGTCACCAACTGGCACGTGTTCGAGCCGCAGGGCATGCAGACCGGCGGCGTCTCGGCGAAGGTGACGCGGGCGGGTGTGCTGAAGCGCACACGCGAGCTGATCAGCATCGGCCAGAAGACGACGACGGCACGCGGGCGGCGCTACCTGACGAAGGAGGAGTTCGATCGCCAGGTGAACGCCGGCATGCTCGCGGTCATCGACGAGGAAACCGACAAGGACGGGAACCTGGTGAAGGCGTACGTGGAGGCCGAGCGCTACGTCGAGAGCGACACGGCGCTCGTCGCCCGCGTGCTCGGCCGCGAAGTGGGCGGCAAGCAGAACATTCTCGTGTTCAACGACGAGGCGCACCACGCCTACCGCATCCGGCGCGACGAGCCGGATGCGGACGAAGCCGATCTCCTCGGCGAGCAGGACGAGGCCGACGACTTCTACAAGGAGGCCACCGTCTGGGTCGAGGGGCTGGACCGCATCCACAAGCTGCGTGGCATCAACGCCTGCATCGATCTGTCCGCGACGCCGTACTTCCTGGGGCGGGTCGGGCAGGACACCAATCGGCCGTTCCCCTGGGTGGTCTCGGACTTCTCCCTCACCGACGCCATCGAGTCGGGCCTGGTGAAGATCCCGCAGCTGGCCGTGCGGGACACGACCGGCGCCGAGGTGCCCGGCTACTTCAACGTGTGGAAGTGGATCCTTCCGCAGCTCACGCCGGCGGAGCGCGGCGGGAAGAAGGGATCACCCAAGCCGGAGGCCATCCTCAAGTACTCGAACACGCCGATCGCGATGCTGGCCGGCCTCTGGGACGAGGTGCGCGCGGAATGGGAGGCGCACCAGGACGACCCGCGCCCGCCGGTGTTCATCGTGGTCGCCAAGAACACGGCCATCGCGAAGGTGCTCTACGAGTGGCTGGCGGAGAACAGGCCGCCGACCGGCGTCCCGGCTCACCACATCGCGGCGTTCCTCAACACGCCGGATCGCATCAACACCATCCGCGTGGATTCGAAGGTGGTTCACGAGACCGACACCGGGCACGCGAAGTCGGACGAGGCCACCTGGATGCGGCTCACGCTGGACACGGTGGGCCGGACGGCATGGCCAACGGACCGGCAGGGGCGCACTGTGTACCCCGAGGGCTTCGAGGCACTGGCCGCGAAGCGCGGCGCGCCACTCCATCCGCCCGGCCGCGACGTCCGCTGCATCGTCTCCGTCGGCATGCTCACCGAGGGCTGGGACTGCAACACCGTCACGCACATCGTGGGGCTCAGGCCGTTCATGTCGCAGCTGCTGTGCGAGCAGGTGGTCGGCCGCGGCCTGCGGCGGCGGACCTACGAGGTCGGCGAGAACGGGCTGATGGTCGAGGAGGTCTCGAAGATCTTCGGCGTGCCGTTCCAGGTGGTGCCCTTCAAGGCCAACCCGACGGCGGTGCCGCCGAAGCCGAAGGAGCGGCACCACGTGTACGCGCTGCCAGCAAGGAAGCAGCTGGAGATTCGCTTCCCACGCGTCGAGGGCTACCGGCAGGCCATCCGCAATCGGGTCACCGTGGACTGGACCTCGGTGCCGCCGCTGTTCCTGGATCCGCTGAAGATTCCGCCCGAGGTGGAGATGAAGGCGTCACTGCCGGACAACGCCGGGCGTGCGTCGCTCACCGGGCCTGGCCGGCTCGAGCGAGTGGACTTGAGCCCGTACCGCGAAGGGAAACGACTGCAGGCCCTGGTGTTCGAGATGGCGGCAGCGCTCACTCGGAGCTACGTGGGCGGCGGCCAGTGCGAGGCGCCGGCCCACGCGCTCTTCCCGCAGGTCACGAGGATCGTCCAGCGCTACTTCGACGAGAAGGTGGTCCCGGTGAAGCCGGCGGAGAAGGTGGACGCGTTCCTCTCGCCGTACTACGGCTGGGCCATCGAGCGGCTGACGGCCGCGATCAAGCCGGACGCCACCGCCGGCGAGGCGCCGGAGGTCCCGACCTACGAGGCTTCGCGCGGCCCGGGATCGACGGCGGACGTCGACTACTGGACCAGCAAGGACGTGCGGGAAGTGGTGAAGAGCCACCTGAACTACGTCGTGGCCGACACGAGGGTGTGGGAACAGTCGGCCGCGTACGTCCTGGACACACACCCCGGGGTGGAGGCCTTCGTGAAGAACGCCGGCCTCGGCTTCGCCATTCCGTACGTGCACAACGGGCAGTCGCACGACTACGTGCCCGACTTCATCGTCCGGCTGACAGGCGCCCCGACCGTGCACCTGATTCTGGAAACCAAGGGTTTCGACGAGCTGGCTGAGGTGAAGGCCGCGGCCGCCGAGCGCTGGGTGGCGGCCGTGAACGCCGACGGCCAGCATGGCGTGTGGCGCTACGCGATGGCGCGCAAGCCCTCCGCCGTGCGGGAGATGCTCGACGCCGTGCGTCCTTCGTGAACTTCGCGCCTTCGTGGTTTCTTCTTCTTCCCGGCTTCAGTTGCTGGCGGCCGGTGACGCGGCACCGGGCTTGAGGATCACGTACGCCGGCAGGCCCACCGCCTTGAACCGCTTCATCACGTCCACCGCGGGCGGCTCGTCGGGCTGCTCGGCCTGGAACTTGATCTTCACGTACCCGTCCAGCGCCTGCTTCACCGACGGATCGACGAGCGTCGTCTTGTCCATCGTCAGGCAGTTCTTGCACCAGGTCGCCCACATGTCCACGAGCACCGGCTTGCCCTCGCGCTCCGCCTGCGCCAGGCCCGAGGCGAGCGAGGCGTGCCAGCCTTCCTTCAGCATCTCCTCCACGCTCGATGCCACGGCGCCCTCGTCGACCCAGCGGTTGGCGAAGAGGCTGTACGCGAGATAACCGTAATAGACCGCGGTGCCGAGGATCAGCACACCGAACGCCTGCTTCACGCGCACCATCCACGGGCCCGGCTTCGGCAGCGATGCCAGGCCCGCGCCCGCGATGGGCCACGGAATGGCCATGCCGATGCCGAGGAAGAACGGGAGCGCCAGCGCGATGGTCGTGCCCGTCGCGTAGAGGTTGCTCGAGAAGAGCACCACCTGGATGACCACCGGCGCCACGCACGCGCCCGCCAGCAGCGCCGCCACCGCACCCATCGTGAACGCCAGCAGGAAGGTGCCGCGGCCGGCGCCCGCGCCGATGTTGCCCGAGAAGCGCGAGAAATCGATCTCGAAGACGTCGAACATCGCGAGCGCCAGCGCCACGAACAGCACCGCGATGCCGAGGTTGAACCACGGAGAGGCGTTGATGGTGCCGAACGTGCTCGCCGTGAGCACCACGATGAGCCCCAGCGCGCCGTAGACGACGGCCATGGCGCCACCGTAGGTGAGGCCCAGGAGGAACCCGCGCTTGCGCGACGACGCCTGCGCGCCGGCGCCGATGATGGCCAGGTTGATGGGGATCATCGGCAGCACGCACGGCGTCAGGTTGAGCGCCAGCCCTCCGAGCAGCACGATGAGGAGGATGGCCAGCGGCCCTCGACCCTCGAGGAGCCCCTTCTCGGTGACCCCGGATTCGGCGTTGCGGATGAAGGTGAGGAAGTCGTCGGTGCCGAGATAGCCACCCGTGCTCGACACCACCGTGAACTTGTCGAGCTGCGCGATCCCGTCGTCCGCGCCGCCGGCCGCCGGCGCGGCGGGCGTGGAAGCCGCGGGTGCGGCTTGCGTGGGCTTCTCGCCGGTGCCGAACGCGATCGTGTCGAGCACGTCCGCGTGCTGTGGCTTGACCGCGGCGCCCGCCGCCACGGCGTTGAGCTTCCACTCGAACGACGCGGTGCTGGGCGCGTAGCACATCTTGTCGTCGCACGCCTGATAGCGGAGGCGCGCCGGCACGACGACTTCACCGGGCGGCAACGCGGCGGGCAGGGTGAATCGCACGCCGATGGTGAATTCCTGGTCGAAGACCAGCAGCGGCTCGTCCAGGCCTTCCTGCTTGAAGTCCGTCGCGACCGGGAACACCAGCTCCTCCACCTGGATGCCGGCGGGCGCCTCGACGGTCAACTCGGTCGGGATGAGCGACGGGTCGCGCGGCTTGTTCGACTGGACGTGGAAGCTCTCGGGGAGCGCCACCTTGATGGCGGCGCGCACCGTGGTGCCCGCGCGCACGCCGTCGCTCTCGACGAGGGGCGTGATCTCCGCGGGAATCCGTCGAAGCTGGGCCGTAGCCACGCCAGCCGTGGCCAACAGCAACATCGCCGCCAGGAACGCACGAGCCGGGGCGCTGGGTGAGGGAGTGGGCATCGCTCCGTTAGATGTTAGATCGGGTGCGATCGGGTGCGGGCGGGTGCGATCGGGTGCGGGCGGGTGCGGGCGGGTGCGGGCGGGTGCGTGACAGCGTTGCCCTTCGGGTAGGCGGCGCTGCGCGCCGTGGGCCGAACCCCACGCGCCGGAGGCGCGCCCACCGCGCGGCAGCGCGGCCCCTCAGGTCTCATCGGGCCGGATCCACTTCGGCACCTCGGGCAGCGCCACCGCCTGCAGGGCATCGATCAGGCGAGCGGGCTCCGGCTCCACCAGCAGCGCCGCCCGGTGCTGGGGGCGGATGAATTGCTCCGCCACGGCGTGGTCGATGAACCGGACGACCGGATCGTAGAACCCCGCCACGTTCAACAGGCCGCAGGGCTTCCTGTGCAGGCCCAGCTGGGTCCACGTGATGGCCTCGAACAGCTCCTCGTAAGTGCCGAATCCGCCCGGCATGGCGACGAACGCATCGGCCAGGTCGGCCATCATCGCCTTGCGCTCGTGCATGGACGCGACCACGTGCAGCGTCGTCAGGCGTTGGTGCGCGATCTCGCGCGCGGCCAGCGCATGAGGGATGACGCCAATCGCCTCGCCTCCGGCCTCGAGCACGGCGTCGGCGACAACGCCCATCAGGCCCACGTGGCCACCGCCGTAGACCAGCCCCATCCCGCGCGCGACGAGCTCGCGGCCCATTGCCCTCGCGGCCGCGGCATAGGCGGGATTCGATCCGGCGGAAGAACCGCAAAACACACAGACACGCTGCATCAGGTGATCTTAAGAGAAACCACGAAGACGCGAAGAACACGAAGAACGCACGAAGTCGGATAGTCCCAAGACCCCCAAGACCTCAAGACCCCAGGACCTCAAGACCCCAAGACCTCAAGACCCCAAGACCTCAAGACCTCAAGACCCCAAGACCTCAAGACCTCAAGGCCTCAAGGCCTCACACCCCGGCGTCTCGTGCCGTCCCTCGTGCCCTTCGTGGTTTCCTTTCACACGCGCAGCAGCACGCCGCGTGCGGGAACGCCGGTCGCGCGCGCGAGGGCCTCGCAGTAGAGCGCGACCTGCCGACGATAGGCCTCATCGGTCGCCAGGACCACGTCGGTCTTGAAGTCGATCACCACCCAGCCGTCCACGGTCTCGTAGGCAAGGTCGCATTGGCCGTCCACCAACACGGGTGCGGCAGGTGGGAACGGGTGCGGGCGGGTGGGATCTGGTGCGGCAGGTGCGATCGGGTGCGGGCGGGCGGGATCGGGTGCGGCAGGTGCGATCGGGTGCGGACGGGTGCGATCGGGTGCGGACGGACTTGTCGCGCCGATGCTCGCCTCGGATCCGGAAGCGAGCGAAGACGAAACCACGATCGACAGCGGCACCTCACGCCAGACGCGGCGGCCGGCGGCGCGGGCCTCACGTGCGGCGGCCAGCCTCGGATGCGCGAGCACGCGGTGAACCGTGATGGCCGCCACGCCACGCTCTTCGTCCGTGGCGCCCAGCAGCTTCGCGTGCAGCTCGGCCAGGGCACGGACCTCGTCAACGCCCGCGTCCAGCGGCACGGCGGCCAGCATCGCGTGCACGAGCGTGCCGAAGCGGCGGCCCGAGGGCCGTAGGTCCAGCGAGGCAGCGTCCTCCACCACAACCGCATCCGCCGCTTCGTCGGCGACGCCCGCGGCGGCCGCCAGCGCGGCGTACTCGGTGGCCGTCTGCACGAGGAGCGACGGCGCGGCGCCCACCTGTCGGGCGGCCTCGCGCTGCGCCACCCACGACTCGTACGCCGCACGGTCCGCCGCGACGAGTTCCGGCGCGGCGTCCTTCGAGATCAGGTCCTCTCGCCTCAACCCGCGCCCGTCGTCTGCCACCTGCTCGAGCAGGAGCGGGTCCCACCAGGCGACCGTGTACTCCTCGCCCGATTCGGGGTCGCGCAGCCGATATGCGCCCGGCCTCACCGTAGACGCGTCGGGCTGCTGGCCGTCGGGGCGCACGAGCACGGTGTCCTTGCCCTTGAATGCCGGGACGCCCGGCGCGGTGCCGGGATCCTGCCGCACGTCGACCGGCGGATACAGCGCGCGGTTGAGCGGGCGCAGCCAGCCCTTGTCGTACGGGCCATCGCCCACGGCGGGCACCACCAGAAGGTCGCGCGCGCGTGTGGCGGCCACGTAGGCCAGCCGGACGCCCTCGGCGGCGTCGCGGGCAGCCTCCTCGGCGTTGTGCTCGATGAGATCGAGCGGCGACCATCCGCCGATGCGAATCGCGCAGAGGTTCCGCGACGAGTCCAGGTGTCGCGAGGCCTCGTCGAGGCTCAGCTTGCACCCGATGTCGGCGAGGATCACCACCGGGAACTCCAACCCCTTCGCCTTGTGGACCGTCATCAGGCGCACGCCCTCGCTGCCCTCTTCGAGGATCGGCGCCTCGGGCGCCTCGGCGGAGCGGGCCGCGTCGCGCAGCAGGTCCACGAAGCCACGGAACGACAGCCCGCCTTCAGCCTCGTAGCGCCGCGCGAGATCCGGAATGTGGAGCACGTTGGCCAGCACCTGCTCGCCGCCGCGCCACAGGATGAAGCCCGCGTGCGCGCGCGTGGCGGCGATCAGCCGCCCGATGGTGTCGGCCACGGGGCGGAAGTTCCGCGAGGCGTGCAGCTCGCGCAACGTCTCGAGCGCCCGCGCCACGGGCTGCAGCCGCTCGGGCAGGTCCTTCGGCACGCGATAGGGATGGAAGCCGCCCGCCGCGGCGTGATACTCGAGCAGCTCCTCCTCGCCCACCGCGAACAGCGGGCCGTGGACCGTGGCGTACACCGACAACTCGTCCTCCGGCCATTCAACCGCGGTGAGCGCCGTGCGCATGGCGTCCACTTCCTCGCGCTCGTGGAACGTTTTGCCGCCGACGAGCAGGTGCGGCACGCCGCGTGATTCGAGCGCCTCGACGTAGTCGCGCGTCACGTCCTCGCCGAAGTGCAGGAAGCGGCGGAAGAGCAGGCAGATGTCGCGCGCCGCGATGGGCCGGCGGATGCGCCTGGATCCGTTCGCGGGGTCCGGCACCTCGACGGTCCAGGGGCACTCGGGCGACACCAGCCAGCGGACGAGCTCGCCGATGGCGCGCGGCTGGCACGCGGCCAGCGCACCCTGCGTCACGTCGCGACGGCCGTAGGGCGCCGACATCGGCAGGGCCACGATGGCCGGCTGATCCGGATGATCCTTCCGGTGCGCCTTGAGCGACACGTAGTCCGCCTGCAGCGTGGCGGTGTCCCCGGTCATCTCGGGCCGGAATGCGGCGTTCACGAAGTGCTGGATGGCGGGCACCGCCCGGTACGACGTCTGCAGCGTCACCCGGAGCGCGCCCTCCAGTGACAGGCCCCCGGCCATGCGCCCGTAGGCCCCCACGTCGGCGCGCCGGAAGCGGTAGATGGACTGCTTCGGGTCGCCGACGATGAAGAGCGCGCCGGGCCGCGTGCGACGGCCGGTGGCGCCAGCCTCGCCGGCCAGCAGCAGGAGCAGCTCCGCCTGCAGGGGATCGGTGTCCTGGAACTCGTCCACGAGCAGCACGCGAAACCGGCGCTGGAACGCCGCACGCACGTCCTGGTTGTCACGGACCAGGTCACGCGCCTTGATCAGCAGGTCGAGGAAATCGAGCGCACCAGCCTTGAGCTTCCGCGCCTCGTACTGCGCCAGGCAGTCGCGCATCTCCTCGCGCAGCAACGCCGCGAGATCCGCGTTGGCGTCTGCGCGGAACCGCGACAGCCCGTCGAGGAGGCGGGCGTGGGCGTCGAGCGCCGCCTGCCGGCTGACGCCCTGCGCAAATGCGACGCCCGAGCCCTTCCGCGGCCTCGCGAAGTTCCGATCCTCCGCGAGCGTCACAAGCGCGGCCTCCCAGGCGTCCAGCTCCTCGTGGCCGATGTCGCGCACGCGCTCGATCTCGGCGCTGGCGCGGCGCGCCGGCAGCGTGTCCACCGAGAAGTTGTCGCCCCGCTTCAGCGGCCGGCCCGTCATCCGTGCGAAGTCGCGCAGCTCGTCCACCAGCGCGAGGAGGCTCGTGCGCCGATCCCAGGAGGGCCGCGTCCAGGGGGCATCGTGATCGCGCCACTCGGTCAGGTCCCAGGCCGCGCGCCGCAGGCGATCGATCGGCCCGTTCTCCGCGTCTTCGTCGGGGCTCCAGCGCGTGGGACGGCGGAGCGATCGACGCACGCCCTCCCCGGGATTGGCCAGCTGCGCGTGCAGCCACGAGTGGAACGCCTCGTCGAAGAGCTGCGCAGCCTGCGTCTCGGTGAGCACGGCGAAGGCGGGATCCACACGCGACTCCACGGGGCGCTCCCGAAGCAGGTCGGCACAGAACCCGTGGATGGTGCTGACGTGCGCTTCCTCGAAGTCGTACACCGCCTGCGCCAGCCGCGCCGCTTCCGGGGTGCCGGCGGCGTGGCGCCCTCGCGCGCGCTCCAGCTCCTCGCGGAGGCGCAGCTTCAGCTCGCCGGCCGCCTTCTCGCTGAAGGTGACCGCCACGATCTGATCGATGGTGGCCACGCTGTCCTCGAGGAGGCGGACGATGCGGCCGACCAGCTCTGTGGTCTTCCCGGTGCCGGCCGCGGCCTCCACGACCAGCGTGCGATCGAGGGCGTTGGCGATGGCCTCGCGGTTTTCGAGGGGCGGGCTCACGGCAGCTCCCTCAACGCGTCGAGATCCGAGAACCGCGACGGATCCTTCCGCCGCGTGCGCCGCTCCTCGTCGCGCCCGCAGACCGCCGTGAAGTCGCACCAGCGACAGGCCTCCTGGTCCGGCCGCGCGGCCAGCAGGCCGTGCTCGATGCCGCGGTCCGCGATCTCCAGCACCTGGAGCGCCGTTCTCCTGGCCGCGTCGAGCAGCGGGATCTCGTGGTACGTGAAACCGCCCGCCGCGGTGCAGAACGACAGCCGGCCCGAATAGACCTTGTTCTCCGGCGACATCGCCTCGAGCGCGAGCCCGTAGATGACCGGCTGCAGCACCCGGCCGCCGGAGACGATGGTGGTGCCGGGCTCGGTGCGGTTCTTCCCCGTCTTGTGATCGGTGACGCGAAGCATCCCGGTCTGGCGATGCCGCTCGACCATGTCGATGGATCCGCGGAGCAGGAACCGCCCGTCCACGCGGGCCGGCTCGGGCGAGCTGGCCGGATCCCGGTCGCCGCGATCCTCGAGCCCGAATGCCAGCTCGAAGCGTTCCGGGGTCCACTCCGCGCCCTCGACAGCCAGGTTCTCGAGCCAGATCTTCAGGTCGCGCCCCATCAGGGCCATCTCGTCCCGCCACACGCGCTCGATGGCGGGTGCCAGGTCGTCGTACGCGGCCTTCTCGACCTCGGTCATCGACCACTCCAGCATCTTCTGCGCGCGCGGCAGGGTCTCGGGCGAGAGCGGCAGCAGGTGCATGGACTGGAGCTTCCTGAGCGCGTGCGTCTGGATGCGGTGGAAGAGATTGCCGCGCGTCAGCGGATCCAGCTTCTGCAGCGGTGCGGGCTCCTCGAGCGGCGCCAACCGGTAGATGGCGGCCAGCATGAACTGGTACGGGCACGCCGCGAAGCGCTGCAGCGCCGTGAGCGAGTAGGGGCGTGCGCCCAGCCGGTGGCGCGCGAGGGCGGGCGCCGTGGTCTCGGGCACGCTGCGGACGAGGCCGTCGGCCGTCTCCCATTGGCGGCGATGCCACCGCACCCAGCGCGTGGTGAGCGATCGCTGCAGCTCGGGGCTGAGCTCGTAGAGATAGCGCGCGCGGCCCCTGGCGGCCAGCGGGTCGCGCGAGGCGAGCAGCGCCCCGATGGTGGAGAGATCGTGCTCGAACGCGTCGATGGCGCGGGAGGGGTCGTCCGGCGCCGGCCATGCGAGACGGGAGCCGCCCTCGCGGTACGCCCGCTCGGCGACGCGCGAGGCCGACGGGATGACCCCCTCGATGGCGCGGACGATGTCGAGGACGTAGAAGGACGGGACGCGCGGCCGCGATTCACTCAGCTCGATGCGCGGATACGAGACGTAGAGCCGCTCGCGCGCGGCGCCGGCCGCCAGCATCAGCTGCAGGCGCTCGTCCGCGGCCCTCGCGGGTTGGCGCGCCAGGACGGCGCCCAGCCCTTCTCGCCGGTGGTCCAGCAGCAGCGCGTCCTCGCGGATGCGCTGCGGGAACATCCGCTCGGCCAGCCCCGGCACGAAGACCACGCGAAATGCGCGCCCGCGCGCCGCGTGCGGCGTCCCGACGAACACGCGGCCGAAGCGGCGGCGGGGCGGCTCGTGCGTAAGCGTGGACAGGCGCGGCGCCAGGACCTCGCGCACCTCGCGCAGCGTCACCGGACCGATCGCCGAGAGCGGCGCCAGCTCCTGGAGCGCGCGCAGCACCCTCGCGGGCCGGGCCAGCACGGTGGGCGCGAGCGTGGTGAGCGCGTGCAGCCAGTCGCCCCAACGCTGCTCCTCTGGCCAGGCGGCCATCTCGCCGAGCACGGGCAGCGCAAAGGCCTGCAGCGCGCGGAGCTGCTCGGCGTCGCGCCGGAGCGCCCGCGTGCGCGATGACTGCGGGTCCTCGGATTCCACCTCGCGCAGCCGCGCGGCGTAGTCCTGCTCGAGCCCCGCCAGCCGCCGGCGCCAGCGGTCGATTCCGCCGATCACCGCCGCCTCGACGATCAGGTCCTCCCAGCGCCAGGGCGCGCGGAGCGTTCCCGCGACGTCGCGCGGCGTCTCACCGCGCGCCGACTGCACACGCCGCTCCTCTTCGGGCTGGATGTCGTCCACCCGGTCGCGTGCGGGGACGAGAGCGTCCACCGACTCGTCCAGCGCGGGACTCCAACTGGCGGCGCCTGGGTTGCCGCCGACTCCCGGCTCCCGTCTCTCGACTTCCGGCGTGCCTGCACCTGTCCGCACCTGCCCGGGCTCGATCGCACCCGCCGCACCTGTCGGCACCTGCCCGCACCCAATCGCACCCGCCGCACCTGTCGACACCTGCCCGCGCCCAGTCGCACCTGCCGCACCCGTGGGAACCTGCCCCAGGGACACGTACTCCGCGAAGCGGCGGGCCGACAGCCCTTCTTCCGCGCACGCAACCAACGCGAGCAGCGCGCGTCCTGATGGGTCGGGGCGCCTGGTGCCACGGTGGTACCAGGCGGGCACGCCGGCGCGCTCGAGCGCGTGCTCGAGCAGGCTCAGGTACGTCTGCGGCGCGCGCAACAGGACGCCGATCTCGTCGAAGGGCACGCCGCGCGCGGCCTCCTCGAGGATGCGGCGCGCCACCTCCACGGCCTCGCGGCCCTCCCCGGGCGCGGAGAAGATGACGACCGAGTCGTCCTCGGCGCCCGCAGGTGGCGCATCCGGCGAGAACAGGTATCGCTGGAGATGGTGCAAGGCCCGTTCGGGGGCAGCCGCCGGCTCCGCATCCGGACCGGCCTTCCCGCGGCGGCCCCTGGGCTTCACCTGCCGTGCCGGCACTGGTGGCTCCGCAGCCGCGACGGGAATCGAACTCAGCGCCTGCCGCGTGCGCGCGTCGCCCTCGGGGATTGTCGCCAGGAATGACGTCGCGCTGGCCGCCAGCGCCTCGACGAACCGGGCTTCCACTGCGGACGAGGCGGACACGTCGAGCAGCAGCGCGTGCACGTCCCTGATCGGCGAGTCCGGACGGCCGGCGGCCTCGGCCGCGGTGGCGAGCAGCGCCGCGTAATCGACGGCACCGGCCCGTTGCCGCTCCGCGTTCACGCGATCGAGGAGCCGCGCCAGATCCGTGACGGCCTCGTCGCCTCCGAGGCCGTCGGGCCCGAGGCCGGCCATGCGGATCTCGGCCAGGGTGCGCCCGAGCGCGCGCGGAAAGCCGGGCATGCCGGCCACCGGCTCGAAGTACGTCAGCTCCCCGCTCGCCACGCTCTCGAACGTCGCTCGGGCCGCGACGGCTTCGTCGCCAAGAGCGGGTGTCGGCAGCAGGCCTTTCGCCGCCAGGATCGGGAGCGCCAGGCGCGTGGCCAGCTCGCCGATTCCCGCGCGCGAGACGCCGACCAGCCCGCCGCACCGGATGGCAACACGCGCGACCAGCTCGTCCGCTGCTGCGCGCGACGCGCCCACCACCAGGACGGGCTCGCCACGGCCGGCGTGCCCCAGGACGAAGGCCTCGGCCGCCGCCAGCCGGGCCTCGGCCGAGGGGTGTACGAAGAGGAGGCTGTGCGGGCCGCTGTCCATGGGCGATTGCCTATTGATGATGGGGCGATTCATCGGGTGATCGGGCGATTGGGGCATTGGACATTGGATTGGGTGATTGGCGATTGGATGATTGCGGCATTCCTTCCTGCGAGGAGGGGCCGCCAGTTCGCGATGCGGCCACCCTGTGCCGCGCGACACGCCCAATGCCCCAATCCTCGATCACCCAATCGCTCAATCCAATGTTCAATGCCCCAATCGTCATTCGCCCAATGAATCACTCAATCACCAATCGGCAATCATCAATGATCAGCGCCGATCATCAGCGTCGGCGCGGCCGCGGACGAGCGAGCGGAGCCGTGCGGCACCGATGAGGAACACCGGCAGCGGCAGCAACGCGAAGAGGTAGGCGCCGCCGAATCCGTTCACGACGACGACATCGAGCGGATCGTCGGGGTCGTACCAGCAGGGCACCGAGTCGCCGATTGTCCACGTGCTGAGCTCGTCGAGGCGGCCGCCGCGCCCTCCCACGCCCAGCCTCGAGCCGGTGTCGTAGCCGGACGAGTAGGTGAGGCGATCGCCGGCCATGTACCTCAGGCCGAGCACCGGCACATAGTTCGTGTCGTCACGCGGCGCTCCACCGCTGACGCCGGTTCGTCCCGGGCGTGTCGTGCCGTTCGCCGTCAGCCGGCCGCCGAGGATCGTGCACGTGGTCTCCGGCCACGACGTGAGCGAACGGTAGTCGCGCCAGGCCATGGCGCCGAAGAGGATCCAGAAGCCGATCGAGACCGTGACCGCCATGACCGCCCCGCGGGGCTCGACGAGCCGGGCGAATCCGGCCCCCACGCCCGCCGACGGGACACGCGCGGTGACGAGCCTGACCATCAGCCACAGGATCGCGCCGAACGCGAGCACGGCTCCGGTGGCGAGGCCCGCAGGCGCGATGCGAAGGCCCGCGACCATCACCCCTCCGGTGCCCGTGCGCGTCTCGATCGTCACCGTGCGCCGGTCCCAATGCTCGGTGCCGCTCGTGAAGTGGGCGGCCCTGATGGCCAGGGTCAGCGCGTCTCCCCCTGAGTCACGCGGCGCCAGCACGCGGACGGCAAACTCGCGCTCGGCGCCAGCCTCCAGCGGAAACGACAGCGTCAGGGTGCGGGCCTCGTGATCGACCTCCGCGCCGTCGAACCCGGAGGCATCCACCAGGAAGCCCATGAGCGGCCATTCCGTCGAGAAGTAGACCGACCCGGCGTCCTCCGAACCGCTGTTTCGCAGTACCACCGTGAACGTGACAATCTCCGCCTCGAGCGGCGACTCCGAGGAGACGCGGACCTCCGACGTCGAGAAGTCCGGTGCCGCCAGGGCTGGCACTGAGGTGGCGAGTAGTGCGGCGGACAGGGCTGCACGAGGCAGGAGGGTGTTCATTGGCGATTGCTTATTGACGATCGGGCGATTCATTGGGCGATCCGGCGAGTGGGGCATTGAACATTGGAATGGGTGATTGCGCGATTGGGCGATTGCGGCAATGCCCCAATCGCTCAATCCAATGCCCAATGCCCCAATCGCCAATCACCCAATGAATCACTCAACCATCAATCGGCAATCATCAATGGACAGCGCCGGCCGCGCCGCCGCGCCCGGTCTCGGCCGGCGAGGTTTCCCTGCCGGCACCCAGGTCGTTCCAGTTCAGGATGGCGTTGAAGCCCAGGAAAAACGTCCCCTGGGTCTGCCAGCGCCAGAACGGGCGGATGGCGAACATCACCACGTGGCCCTGCCCGACGGTGGCATCCACGACCTGCGCCCGGCCCGAGAGCGACTGGCCGCCGACGAGCGTGCCCGAGAGCAGCATGTCGTTCGGGTTCTGCGGAAACGAGAGCACCACGCGCGGCCGCGCCTCGTCCATACTGATCCCGAAGGCGCGCGCCATGGAGCGGAACTCGGCCGCGGCGTCGGCCTGCGGCCGCGGATCCCGCGGCTCGGCCTCGCCGGGCTCGAGCGGCGCCAGCCGGTTGGGTGAGTTGGCCATCGGCGTCGTGTTCTGTCCCACGCCGGGAATCTGCGCTCCGCCGCCGAAGAACCCCGCGAACTCCGCGGGGATGCCGCCACCGCCGGCGTTGATGACTGGATCCTGGTTGAAGTACACGGGCAGGGTGGTGTTCTCGAACCCGTAGGCGATTGGGCTCTTCCGGTCGGCCCACTGGCTGCGCATGATCGACCCGCGCGCGAAGAGCTGCGTGGGCCGCTCGATGCTCACGCCGGGCGTCATCCCGAACTCCGGCAGGATGGTGGCGGTCGAGCCCTCGGTGATGAGCGTCCCGCCCTCGCGCACGAACTTCACCAGCTCCAGCAGTCCCTCGAGGCCCATGCCGCCGCGGATGTCGTCGGCTTCCTCCAGCGCGCCGAGGTTGGGCGTCGCCTCCGTCTTCCGGTAGGGCAGCGGCAGGTTGCCGGTCTTCGCGATGCCGTTCACCTGCGCCTGGGCGGACCCGCCGACGTGCGGGTAGATGATCACGTCGTACTTCGCGCGCAGGTTGCCCTCGCGCAGGCGGATGTCGCCGAAGTAGGTGTAGGGCACCTTGTACGTGTCCAGCGCCGCGCGCACCCAGCCCTCGTCCTGCGTCCGCTGCCACGCGTGCACGTAGCCGATGCGCGGCACGTCCA
>JADZCN010000114.1 GCA_020851565.1 Acidobacteriota bacterium
CACGGAGGTTCAAAGCACGGGGGTTCAAAGCACGGGGGTTCAAAGCACGGGGGTTCAAAGCACGGGGGTTCAAGACACGCGCGTTCAGCGCACGCTGGCGTTCGAACCCCTCGGGGTGTGAACCCCTCGTGCTGTGAACCCCTCGTGCTGTGAACCTGTCGTGCTGTGAACCTGTCGTGCTTTGAACCTCCGTGCTTTGAACCTTCGTCCTTGAACCTACGCGAGCACTCCCGTGCGCGCCGCGTGGATGTAGTCGATGGCCGGCGGCGCGAGTCCGGCCGCGCGGAGGTCCGCGTTCACCTGCCCGCGGTGGTGCTGCCCGTGCACCGGCAGGTGCGCGAGGATGTCGCCCAGCACGCTCTCGAACGGGTCGCCCTTCAGGTTCGCGTAGCGGATGACGCGCGCGACGTCGGCGTCGGACTGGGTCGCAAGGAAGCGCGACCAGCCATCGCTGGCGAGATCGAGCTCCACGCGCAGCTCGGCCGGACCGAATGAGGGGTTCACGCCAAACGGCGGCTCCGTCCCGGTGACGCGGGCGAGCCAGATCCGCTTGGCCCCGAGGATGTGGTTCAGCCAGGCCAGCGAGCTGGGCACGCGCTCCGCGACCGGCTCCACCGCGTCCAGCGACACGGTGTTGGCCCAGTGATCGAACGTCAGCATGCGACGGTGATAGGCGAGCATCCCGGAAGTGTACTGCGGGCGCGCGCTATGGGACCATCACCACCAGTTCGTTCGACGCCGGAGACACGCTGCCGCCGGCAAGCGCGTACACCCGCACGTAGTAGGTGCCGGCAGGCACGCCGTTGGCGACCAGCGATGTCGCGGCCGTCGGCACGCTGGCGACGTTCGCGAGCAGCGGCCCGCTCCCCGCGTCCAGGCGACAGCGGGTGGCCCCGGGCACGACGGGCCAGGAGATGGTGACCGTGCCCCCGGCCACCTGCCCGCCAATCGAAGGCGACGGGAAGGGCATCGCCCCCCCGACGGAGATCACCGTATCCGGGCCCGGGGCGGCCTGCCCGCAGGCGCCGTCGGCCACCACGCGCGCGTAGTACAGGCCGGCCGGCGCGTCCGTGACGAGCTCGCGCGTCGCGCCCATGCCGAGCGTCGCGATGTTCGAGAGGCCTGGCCCCGTGCCCGCGGCGAGCGCATAGGTGCCGTTCGCGCCCACCGCGTCCGGCCAGGTGATGGTCACCGTGCTGCCCGACACGGTGGCGCCTGCCGTCACCGGCAGGGGCACCGTCCCGCAGCTGACGTTGCCGAATACCACGGCGATTTCCGGCGAGGCGGGGCTGGTGCCAGACCCGTTCCTCGCGCGGACACGCAGGTAATAGCGCCCCGGCGGCACACCTGCGAAGGAGAACAGCGGGCCGCTCGTGGGCAGCGTGCCAATGTTCGCCGACCCCGGGGTGGTGCCCGCCTCGACGACGTAGCTCGTGGGCTCTCCGCCGATGGGGCTCGGCCGCCAGTGCATCGCGATCGCCGTCCCAGCGCTGACGAGGGGGACCGGGGGCATCGGTCGGCCGGGGGCCCCTCCCATCGACGCGGCGGGAAACAAGCCCGGCCGGAGGGGCACCTCGTTGGAGAGCAGGCCGACGAAGAGCAGATCGTGATCCGCCCGTAAGTGGAAGGCGCCGGCGTCGGTGACTCCGGCCGCGGGGTCGAACGGCAGGGTGGTCAAGCCGGTTGCCGCGTCCACCGCCGCGAGCCCGCGCCGGACCTCGCCGTTGACCGACTCCAACAAGCCCGAGAGATACACCACATCGTCGCTGACAGCGATTTCAGAGACGATTCCCGCCACCACGGGAGCAAAGGGCAGGGGCGTCCCGCTGACGCGGTCCACGGCGGCAGCGAAGGTTCGCCCCTGGCCTCCGACGCCGCTGATGCGGCCGCTGACGTAAAGGGCGTTGCCCTCCGCGTCGAGCCCGGACACGAACGCGCTCGTCCCGGTCACGCCGGGGTTGAACGACGTCAGGGCGCGTGTCCCGAGATCGAACGCGCCGAGGTTCGACCTCGGCTGCCCGCCCAGTTGGGAAAAGCTGCCGCCGGCGTAGAGCGTTGTCCCGACGACCTCGAGCCTGTGGACCCCGCCCGTCACGCCCGCGTCCCATCCGAGGTCGGCGCCCGTCGTGGCGTCGAGCGCAGCCAGGCTGTGCCTGGCCACGCCGGCAATGGTGGTGAACTGCCCCGCCACATAGGCCGTGCCGCCGACGGTCACGATGCTCTCGACGAAGTCGTTCGCGACAGGATTCCACGGCAGGAGGGTCGCCGTCCGGACATCCAGTGCGGCGAGGTTGGTTCGCGCGACCCCGTTGACGCTGGTGAATGCGCCACCCAGATAGAGCGTGTCGCCGGCGATCTCCAGCGCGGAGATCACGGTCAGGCTGAAGTCGTCTGCCACGATGGAGGGCGCCAGCGAGGTGAGATCGCCGGTGACGAGATCCACCGCGGCGAGCCCGTCGCGGGGCACGGCTCCGAAGTGCGTGAAGTATCCTCCCGCGGCCACCACGCCGCCGCTCGCCGCGAGGGACGTGACCGACCCGTTCAGCCCCGGATTCCAGTTGAGCGCGCTTGCCGTCGCGGTGAGCGCGACGAGGTTGGCGCGCGCCTGCCCGCCCGCGTGCGAGAAATCCCCCCCCGCATAGATTGTCGATCCCTGCACGAGCAGCGCGAATACCTCGCCGCTCACACCCGGGTCGAAGGCGGTCGCCGAGCCGGAAGCGACGTCTAGGGCGCCGAGATTGCGGCGGGCAATCCCGCCGAGCGAGTTGAAGTCCCCGCCCACGTACAGCGTCGTGCCGTCCAGCGCCAGCGTGTTGACCCATTCGCCGGCGCCAACGTCGGCGCCCAATGGCAGCAGGCTGCCGGTTGCGACAGAGATAGCCGCCAGTCCCCTGCGCGCGCTTCCGTTGACGGTGCTGAAATAACCGCCGACGTACAAGATAGAGCCGCTGACGAGCAGGGAGGTGGGCGATGAGTCGAGGGTAACCGAGAAGCCGGGCACCGCCGCGCCCGTCGTGGCGTCCACCGCCCTCAGGCCCGGGCTCCCGCCGACATAGACCGTCGTGCCCCCCGTCGCCAGTGTCGTCACCCCCGACCCGATCGGGAACCCGGGGTCCCACGGGAGCAGCGTCCCGCTGGTCATGTCGATTGCCGCGGCGCCCGTGCGAGTCGCGCCATCGACCTGTGCGAAATGTCCGCCGATGTAGAGGACACTGCCGGAGACGGCGAGACTCGAGATCGATGGCACCGTGTTTCCCACCGGTGTAATCGTCGGCGTGAAGGACGCATCCACCTGGCCATTCGGCCGAACATGGGCCAGGGCCGCCTGGGCGGCGCCGCCGATGGTCGTGAACCTCCCACCCAGGAAGTATCCGCGGCGCCGTCGGGCAGGACCACGCTGACCTGGCCATCCGCTCCGGGCAAGGGACGGCTCGGCGTGGCGCTCCCGGTGGTCTGCAGTTC
Organism: Acidobacteriota bacterium; assembly: GCA_020851565.1. Lineage (GTDB taxonomy): Bacteria > Acidobacteriota > Vicinamibacteria > Vicinamibacterales > UBA2999 > VFZN01. The sequence continues at coordinate 3,463 of JADZCN010000114.1, forward strand.
CACCAGCTTCGACGCGACGTTGCCGATGGGCGCCACCGCGGTGAAGTCGCCGGCGAGGTACAGGATGTCGCCGGCACGTGCGGTATCGAACACCCCTTCGAAGGCCCAGGCCAGGCGCGAGGTGGGGCGGTAGTCGGCGCCCAGTGTGCCGGCCGCAATGCCTATCAGGATCGCGGCCACCAGCAGAGGTAACCAGGTGCGTGGTTTCGGCATGCGCCGAGGATCGGCGCATGCCGGCCCGGGATCACGTGGAACGTAGGTGCATTCCAGGTGGGACGGCAATCGACTGACACCGGGGCGCTTACGGTCCTCGGTGCACTGCTCGAATCACTTCGGGTCCGTCACCGCCGGCGTCTGATAGACCGTCTCCAGGGCCCGCAAATACTCGCCAAACAGCGCCTTGATCCCGGCGAACTCCTTCTCCACGGCCGCACGGTAGCTGGCATCGGTGGCGAAGTCGTGGAGCAGCGCCGCCATGGCCTGCGCCTGCACCTTGAAGCCGTCGTGTCCGACCGGCTTCAGGTTGTCCTGGTCCATCTCGTAGGTGTGATTCGGCCAGTCCGAGGTGTAGGCCGAGAAGCCGACACCCGGGATGTCGCGCGACACGCTGCCGCTCTCCTCGAAGCCTTGCGGCTTGCCCGGGGCCTCCTGCACCTTGCCGGCGCCGTACTTCTTCATGTAGGCGAACGCCAGCTCGGCGAGCGTCGCCGTGGAGATGCCGTCACGGTTGCTGCCGTAGTTGTCGATCTTCACTTTCGTTCCGGTGGCGAGCGCCGCGGCCTTCGCGGCGTTGTCCACGAACTCGCGCACCTGCCGCAGGTAGACCTCGTCCGGGTAGCGGATGTAGAAGTCGGCCTGCGTGCGGTCCGGCACCACGTTCGGCGCCGCGCCGCCCTCGGTGATGATGCCCTGGATGCGCGCCTCGGGCCGCATGTTGCTCCGCACGCTGTCGATGTTCTGGAAGAGCGTCATCACGGCGGTGAGCGCGTTGCGCCCGTTCCAGGCCGTCATCTGGTGGGCCGGCGCGCCGCTGAAGGTGTACTTCACGCCGTCGATGTTCAGGCAGCAGGTGCCGAAGCCGGGCGCGGGGCGGGAGGTGGTGGTGCTCGCGTGGCTCCGCACGATCACGTCCATGCCGTCGAACACGTTGTTGCGGTGCATCTGGGTCTTCGCGGACGGTTCGAGGAGCTCCTCGGCGGGAGTACCGAAGACGGTCACGGTGCCGGGCAGGCCTTCCTTCTCCAGGAACTCCGCGATGGCCACGGCCGCCGCGATGCCGATGGGTCCCTGGGAGCAGTGCTGATCGCCGTGGAAGGCGCCGTTGGTGCCGCGGAGGGCGTCGTACTCCACGATGACGCCCATGTGCGGCCGGCCGCCTCGTCCGCCCTTGCGGCGCGCCAGGAAGGCGGTGTCGAATCCGCCCACGCCCACTTCCACGCCGAAGTCGTGCTCCCTGAGCGCCTCGGCCAGCTTCTGCACCGAGCGCGTCTCCTTGTAGCCGACCTCGGGGTGTGTGCAGATGTCGTCCGACAGGGCGAGCAGCTCGCTTTCCACGAGTTGCTTCGCGCGCGCGGCCACGGCGTCGCGCGTGGCGCTGGCGGACGAGAGGCGGGCCACCAGTGTGGGCACGTCCAGCGAGCGCTCGAGGGCGTCCATCTTCTGCAGTACTTCCCTGGCGGCCTCGCGCTCGGTCGGCGTCTCCTGCGCGAGCCCGGGCGCCGCCATCGCCAGCGCCGCCACCGCCAGGGTGGTCACAGTCAGCGTCCTGCTCATGGGAGTATTGTAGGCGCCCGTGGCCGCCCCGGGCCCGTCGGCCTTTCGGCACGTCGCTGGCCGATGCCCGCCCAACCCCGCAATGTCCTGCGGTTTGCGACCGGTCCCGGCTGGCGCACCATTTGCAGCCTGCCGTTTCAGTCTGCGGGCCACCTGTCCGTAGTCCCCCCGGGTTGAGAGGAGGATCGTATGCGCGCGACCATCGGCGTTGCGGCTCTGTTAGTGTGTCTCTCAGTTCCGGCGTTTGCCCAGGACACGGTCCCGGCGGTGGACATCGGGGGAGGCTATTCATTCCTTCGTGATCAGGATCTCGAGGAGAACTTCCACGGGTGGGTGGCATCGGTCGCCGGGAACCTCAACCGCTGGATGGGCGTCGTCGGGGAAGTCGGTGGCAACTACAGGACCGAGAACATCCTCGTCGACGTCGACTTCAGCGTGCACTCGTTCATGGGAGGCGTGCGTTTCTCGGCGCGGCAGGCCGGAGGCGTGACGCCGTTCGGGCAGATACTGCTTGGTGGCGTTCGCGGATCCGTGAGCGCACTGGGCGAGTCCGAGAGCTCGACGGAGTTCGCGATTCAGCCCGGCGCGGGGTCGACATCTGGCTCCGTCCTCGCTTCGGCATCCGTGTCGGCGGTGACTACCGCAGGATCTTCGTCAGCGAGGAAGACGACGGCGAGGACAGCAATGAGTACCGCTTCTACGCGGGAGTCGTGCTGGGGTTAGGCGAGCGGTAGGCGGCTGGTCCCGGGGCCGGGACAGCCAGAGGAGCTCACGGGGCGCCGGGACTTCAGTCCCGGCGCCCCGTACGTGTGCCTCGGGCATCCGTGCCTCGACCCTCGTGGTTCGAACCCCTCGTGGCGTGCTTCGAACCCCCGTGCCTAGCTGAGCGCCTTGATCACGTCCCAGCGCGTGATGATGTAGGTCTCGTCGCTCTTGAAGTCGCGGACGAGCACGGCCGGGCTCTGGTCCGTGAGCATGCCCGCCAGCGCGTCCACGCCCGTGGAGATGTCGGCGAAGGGGATGGCGTGCTCCATGATCGCCTCCACCGGGCCCTTCAGCAGCTCGGGGTTCTCCACGATCTGCTCGAACAGGTGGCTCTCGCTCACCGAGCCCACGAGGCGGCCGTCGGCCGTCACCGGCAGCTGCGAGTAGGCGTGTTCGGTCATCAGGTTCGCCGCGCGCGAGACGGGCTCGCTCCGGTCGATGGTCGTCAGGCGCGCCTTCTGCCGATCCGCCACCAGGTCCTTCGCGGTGAGGCCCTTCTTGTCGAGGAAGCCTTTCTCGCGCATCCAGTCCGGGTTGTACATCTTCCCGAGATAACGCGTGCCGTGGTCGTGGAAGATGACGACGACGGTCTCGCCGGCCTTGAAGCGATCCGCGAGCTGCAGCAGGCCCGCCATGGCCGACCCCGCGGAGTTGCCGGCGAAGATGCCCTCCTCGCGCGCGATGCGGCTGGTCATGATGGCCGCGTCGCGGTCCGTGACCTTCTCGAAGTGATCGATCACCGAGAAGTCCACGTTCTTCGGGAGGAAGTCCTCGCCGATGCCCTCGGTGATGTACGGGTAGATTTCGTTCTTGTCGAAGATCCCCGTCTCCTTGTACTTCTTGAACACCGAGCCGTAGGTGTCGATGCCCCACACCTTCACCGACGGCTTCTTCTCCTTCAGGAACTTCCCGGCGCCGCAGATGGTGCCGCCCGTGCCCACGCCGACGACGAGGTGATCGATCGCGCCTTCGGTCTGATCCCAGATCTCGGGACCGGTCTGCTCGTAGTGTGCCTGCGCGTTGGACGGGTTGTCGTACTGGTTGGCCTTCCAGCTGTTCGGCGTCTCGCGCTCGAGTCGGGACGAAACCGAGTAGTAGGACCGTGGGTCCTCCGGATCCACGTCGGTGGGACAGACGATGACCTCGGCGCCGAAGGCGCGGAGGGCGTCCACCTTCTCCTTCGACTGCTTGTCGGTGGTGGTGAAGATGCACTTGTAGCCCTTCACCACGGCGGCAATGGCCAGGCCCATGCCGGTGTTGCCCGACGTGCCCTCGATGATCGTGCCGCCGGGCTTCAGCCGGCCGTCCCGCTCGGCGTCCTCGATCATCTTGAGGGCCATGCGGTCCTTGATGGAGTTGCCGGGGTTGAAGGTTTCGATCTTGGCCAGGACGTCGGCCGCGACAACACCCTTCGTCAGGCGGTTGATGCGGACGAGCGGCGTGTGGCCGATCGTGTCGAGGATGGTGTCGCTGATTTTCTTGGTCATGAGATGAAGAATCGAGGGATGAAAGGCGGGAACGATTGTAGTCCGCCGCAGGAGGTTCCCCCAACTCGGCCCATGTGTGCTACGGTCTCGGTTCCCGAGGGAGGTGCGACATGGACATGCCCAAGCCTGGTGATCCGCACAAGCGCCTGGAGGCGCTCGTGGGTGAGTGGACGGGACCCGAGACGGTGCACCCGGCGCCATGGGACCCGGCGGGCGGTGAAGCCATGGGGGAAGTGGTCAACTCGTGGATTCTCGACGGCTTCGCCGTGATGCAGCAGTACGCGCAGATCCGGAACGGCACGCGGAACTTCGCCGGGCACGGCGTGTTCTGGTACGACCCGTCGGCGGATGAGTACGGGATGACCTGGTGGGACACGATGGGCGGCAGCGCGTCGCACTTCCGGGGCCGCTTCGACGGCGATCGGCTCGTCCTCGTCTCGGACATGCCGCAGGGCGGCTACTGCCGGAGCATCTTCGACATCGGCACGCCGGGCCGCTACTCCTTCCTGATGGAGGTGTCGCCGGACGGCGAGCAGTGGGCGCCTGCGATGGAGGGGGCGTACGAACGGAGTGTCGGGAGGGTGGCGTCCACGAGCGGGAGCGAAGAAGGCGCTGCCGGGAGTGGAAAGAGACGCGCCGGGAGCCGGAAGGCGGGCTCGCGCGCCGGAGCCCCGGCGAAGGCGGGCAGGAAGACGCTCCCGGCGACGAAGCCCGCAGGACGGAAGTCGCCCGTAGTGAAGGCGGCCAGGAACAAGGCCTCCGCGAAGAGGGCCCCGGCGAAGAAGGCGCCCGCGCGCCGCGGCACGAAGAAGGCCGCGGGGCGGAGGCGCTGAGATCAGCGCGTGAGGCCGTTCTTTTCCTTCTCCGTTCTCCCTGCTTCTCACGTCCGCGGCGTGTCCTCGGGACACGCCGCGTTGCTGTAGCCGGACCGGAACGCCCGAACCGTGCCCGCCGCCGGGTCGAACCGGTGGCGCCACACGCACGCCGTGTCGTTGGCCAGCAGGTGGATGGAGATGGAGGGCACGTCCGAGACCGTCTTCACGAAGTGGATGTCATCGCGCGGCGGCAGCAGCGCGTAGAACTCGCCTGTCTCCATCGTCTGGCGGCGCGCCACCTCGAGGCGGGCGTGCCCTTCGTCCGCGCCATTGTCCAGCCGGCGATACACGGTTTCATCCTGCCTGCCCCGATAGACGCCGATGAGCCCCCACGCGAGGTGGTCGTGGACCGGCGTCTCGGCGCCGGCGGGGATGACCAGCGAGAAGAGGCACAGCGACCCGTCCTCGGCGCGGTAGAGGGCGTACTGCCCGATACCGCCGCCCATGCCGCTCGTCGTGTCGGGCGACGCGTACTCCTCGGGTAGCCAGCGGTCGGCCGCCAGCAGCTTGGCGAAGGCGGGCTTCAGCGCCTCGACGCGCGCGGCCGCGTCGGGCATGGCGGCCGTGAGGCGCACGGTCTCGGCCACGAGCGCGCGAATCTCGGGCGTGTCGACCAGGAAGCCGAAGCGCGGCGGCTGGCCGCCGGCGCCGGGTGAGCCGCGGTGGTCGTGCGGGGTGGAGGCGAAGTCGCACATGGGTTGCATTATGCATCCGGGCGTGGCGTCCATTGATGATTGCCGACTGATGATTGTCGCAATGGGCCATTGCGGCATTGGGCCAATCCGAATGACCCATTGCCTCGATCACCAATCACCCAATGAATCACTCAATCGCCAATCGGCAATCGCCAATGGACCCCCGGCCGCCGGCCGACCGAGCGGGCAGCGCGGCCGACCCCGGGCCTGCCCTCGCATCCGCTACACTCCACGCGATGACAACCGCCGACCGCCCGATCCGCCCGCGCCGCACTTTCATCTTCGCCCCCGGCACGCGCCCGGACATGTTCCCGAAAGCCCTCGCGAGCGGCACCGACATCGTCTGCGCGGACCTCGAGGACGCCGTGGCGCCGAAGGACAAGGGGGCGGCCCGCGAGGCCGCGTTCGCGCACCTGCCGGTGGCCGCGGGCCCGGCGCGCGTGGAGCGGATCATCCGCCTCAACTGCCTGCGCACCCTGGACGGCATGGCGGACGTGCAGGCCCTCCTGGCCTGTGCGCATAGGGTGGAAGCCGTGATGTTGCCGAAGGTGAAGGGGCCCGAAGAGGTGCGGAACCTGTCGGACCTGCTGGATGAATACCGGAAGGACACGCGGCTGCACGTGATCATCGAGACGAACGAGGCGCTCGAAGCCGCGCACCACATCGCGCACGCCAGCGACCGCATCGAGGCGCTGTTCTTCGGTGGCGTGGACATGGCGGCGGACCTTCGCTGCAGGGGGACGTGGATGGCCCTGCAGTACGCGCGCTCGCGCGTGGTGCACGCGGCGGCCACGGCGGGCGTGGACGCCATCGACGTCCCATTCCTGGATCTCGAGGATCGCGAGGGCATGCTCCGTGAAGCCGCGCTCTCGGCCGAGCTGGGCTTCACCGGCAAGGGCGCGATTCATCCGAAGCAGATTGCGGATCTGAACCGCGTCTTCACGCCAGACGAGGCGAGCGTGGCGCACGCGCGGCAGGTGTTGGACGCGTTCGCTGCCGGCGAGACGGGCCTGCTGGTGGTCGGCGGGAAGCTGATCGAACGGCCCGTGCTCCGGAGCTACGCGCGCATGGTGGCCGTCTACGAGCGCGCCCGCGAGCAGGACTCGGCTGGCGGCTGACGCCGGCCGGCCCGTCCCTCGGCTCGTCCCGCAAGAACGCGCCACTGTTGTTGACATCCGACAAAAGCGCGGCCACTCTTTTGTCGATGGCCTACAAGACACTCGCCCTCACACTGCTGCTGACCGCCGGGAGCCTGCATGCCCAGGCGCCGGAGGCGCGCGAGCGCCTGCTCGTGCAGCCCGCGTGGCTCGCGCAGCACCTCGACGACCCGGATCTCGTGCTGCTGCACGTCGGCCCGAGGCCCGAGTACGACGCGGGACACATCCCCGGCGCCCGATACCTCAACTACCAGGATCTGGCCGCGACGGACCGAGCACCGGGCGGCCTCACCCTGCAGATGCTGCCGGCCGAGGAACTGCGGCAGCGCCTCGCCTCCCTCGGCATCTCGAACACCTCTCGCATCGTCCTGTACTTCGGGCGCGAGAACCCGTTCGTCTCGCCCACGGCCCGCGTGATGTTCACGCTGGACTACGCGGGGCTGGGGGATCGCACCTCTCTGCTCGACGGCGGCCTCGAGGCGTGGGTGAAGGACGGACACCCGCTGTCGACCGATGCGCCGCCCGACCGCACCGGGACGCTCGCACCTCTGGCGCCGCGCCCGCTCGTCGTGGACGCGGAGTTCGTGAAGGCGAACCTGGCGGCCCGCGGGATTGCGATCGTCGATGGCCGGAACGCCGGTTTCTACCACGGCACGCAGACGGGCGGCGGCCCGAATGCGAAGCACAAGACCGGCCACATCCAGGGCGCCGGGAACGTGCCGTTCGGCGACACGGTGGACGCGGCCAACCGGCTGCGTCCCGCGGCAGAGCTGCAGAAACTGTTCGCGAGCGCGGGCGTGGAGCCCGGCGACACCGCCGTCGCGTACTGCCACATCGGGCAGCAGGCCACGCAGGTCATCCTTGCCGCGCGATCGCTGGGTTACAGGGTGCTGCTGTACGACGGGTCTTTCGAGGAGTGGTCGCGGAAGGACTACCCGGTGGAGAAGTAGGCGGCGCCTGCAGTGGGCCTCGCTGCGCGCGGTGGGCCTCGCTCACGCGCGGTGAGATCCCACGGCGCGAAGCGCCGCCCACCGAGCCCCGAAGCAGCGAGGCCCACGGCCCTCTGGGGCCGCCCACGCGGCGCAGCCGCGCCTACCCGAAGCGCCGCCCACCGAGCCGCGCAGCAGCGAGGCCCACGGCACGTGAGTGTCGCCCATGCGGCGGAGCCGCGCCCACGGCGCGTGAGCGCCGCCCTCGTCTCGGCGCCGCCCTCCCGCGCCCACTTCCACTACACTGTGCCCACCCAGGCGGACCCTGCCTCGGAGGATGCACATGAGACACGCGCTCGTCGGACTCACCCTGGCCGGCCTGCTGGCCCTGCTGCCGCTGGCCCCGCGCGCGCAGGCGCCCAGCCCGCAGCCGCCCGCGTCGGGCCAGAAGCCGCAGACGCCGGCCCCGGTGGCCGATCCCTACGCCGGCAATGCCGCGCCCGGCGCCAGCAAGTTCCCGCTGGCCGCGCCTGCCGGCGTCGACAGCAAGGCGACGGACACGCCGCCGCCGTTTGCCACCAATGCAGGGCCCTTCGATCCGGCCACCTGGAAGTACGGCACCGCCTTCGACCCACCCGCGGGCGCCACGGTCTGGAACCCCGTGAAGGCCAAGATGCTGCAGGGCGGCAAGGTCACCGGCGGAACGCTCTTCGCGGCGACCGATCCCAGCACGTACTGCGCGATGGCCAACGCCGGCTACGACTTCATCTGGACCGAGATGCAGCACGACCAGCGTGACTGGAACCAGGCCGCGCGCATGTGGCGCACCTGCCCGCACGCGAAGGCCGTGCCCGGCGTGCGCGTGGCCTACACCGACGAGCGCGAGATCCAGCACGCGCTGGACGCGGGCGCGCTCGTACTGGTGGTCCCGACCGTCGACACGGTGGAGGAGGCGCGCGAGGTGGTGAACTGGACCTACTTCCCGCCCCTCGGCCGGCGCAGCAACGGCGGCGGGCAGGCCTTCGACGCGTCGATGTGGGGCGGTGTGCCCGGCGGCTATCGCGCCACGGCCAACGACAACATCGTGCTCATCCTGATGATCGAGACGCTGGAGGGCGTGAAGAACGCCGCGGCCATCGCGAAGGTCCCCGGCGTCACGGCGGTCTTCGCCGCCAGCGGAGATCTGGCGAACTTCACCGGCTACCGGCAGGGGCAGCCCGACTACGAGCGCGTCATCAACATCGTCCACGACGCCGCGATCAACGCGGGCGTGCGCCTGTGCGGGCCCCTCGCCTGGCGCGATCGGCCCGACTTCACCTGCTTCCAGGCGGGCAGCGAGACGGCAGCCATCGCGCGCGGCGTGGCCGCGGAGCTGGGGCCGCTGGCGAATACGCAGGGCAAGGTCGTCGCGGGCCCGTTCGCGGGCAGGCCCTGACGTCCCGCCGTAGGCCGCGGTATGGACATCAAGCGAGTCCTCAACCTCGAATGGGAGGCCATTGCCGGCATTGTCGCGGCCGTGGTCGCCATCGTCCTTCACCTGCTGCACGTGGTGGACCAGGAGATCATCCTGCCCATCGTGCTGGCGCTGATGGCGCTGCTGTTCCTGAACTTCATGCGCCACGCGCGCGGCAACGAGCTGACCGCCCGACAGCTGGAACGGACCGAGCACCTGGTGCGCCGCATGCAGGCGGGGTTGACGCCGCCGGAGGTGCTGCTCGTCGGGCCACGGCACATTCGATCGGCCAACGAGCAGTTCGTCCGCGCGATGAGCGGCGACACCGTCTGGTTCAACCTGTGCCTGTCGATGTACAAGCCCGCCCCACTCTTCGACGCCCTGCTGCGCCCGGCCGTAGAGAACCCGGCTGTCACGTCCATCCAGTTCGTCCTGGACGAGAGCCAGCGGAGCCTGTGGGAGCGCGTGATCCAGCCCGCCATCGCGGGATGTGCCGGCCACGCCAAGGTGCGCGAGCCGCGCTGGTGCCGGTTGAGCCGGACCACCTCGTTCATCCTGGGTGACAGCCAGGTGAGCGGCGGCCCGGAGGCGCTCCTGAGCTTCTGGGGCGAGCCGTTCATGGCGCAGTCCACGGAGCGCGACGTGCCGAGGTTCATCTTCCACGTGCAGCGGCACTCGGAACTGCTGCCCCACCTGGTGGAGTTGGAGCGCGGCGCGGTTCGCGCCGCGCCAGCATAGGGTGCCGACACATGGCTGTTCGCGGGGCACGCCGGCGGCTTCAATGTTGATCGTGCCGTGAGATCGCTGACCTTCCTTCTCCTCACGTTCGCGGTCACCTGGTCGATCTGGCTGTTGCCCGGCGTGCTTCCATCGGGCCGCACCGGGATCTTCGCGCTGGGGGGGCCGGTGTTCCTCCTCGGTGTGTTCGCGCCTGGGCTGGTGGCGCTTGCGCTGACCGCACGCGTCGACGGCATCGACGGCGTGGCCCGGCTGCTGGCGCGCATCGGTCGCTGGCGGGTTGCATGGCCGCTCTATGTGTTCGCGCTCGGCTACATGACGGTGACCAAACTGGCGGCCGCGGGAATCGTCCGGCTGGCGACCGGGGCGTGGCCGGCCTTTGGCCAGACGCCGTGGCCCTTGCTCCTGGCCGCCGCCGTGGCGACGGCCTGGGCCCAGGCGGGCGAGGAGGTGGGCTGGCGTGGCTACGCGCTGCCGCGGCTCGCCCGGCGCATCGGCCTCGGCCCCGCCGGCATCCTGCTCGGTCTCGTCTGGGCTCTCTGGCACCTGCCGCTCTTCTTCATTCCCGGCACCGGCAGCGACGGTCAGTCGTTTCCGCTCTATCTGCTGCACGTGATGGCTCTTTCGGTCGCGATGGCGTGGCTCTACTGGAGGGCCGCGGGCAGCCTGCTGCTCGTCATGCTCATGCACGCGGCCGTCAACAACACCACGGGCATCGTGCCTGCGGCGGTGCCGGGCGCCGACAACTCGCTGTCCCTCGACGGCTCGCTGGTGGGCTGGATCACCGTGGCCGTGTCGTGGCTCGTGGCCGTGCCGTGTCTGTTCGCGATGCGGGGTGTCCGCGTTGGGGCCCCACTGGAGGCATTGGACCCGCGTCCCGGGCCCCGGTCACAATGAGCACATGCCTGCTGCCGTCCGCCGGGGCCGCATTCCCCCGCGACGCCGTCTCCTGGAGTCCGTGCTGAACGTCGCCTATGCCGGAGACTGGCCGGCGCGCGTCTGGCATCGCATGGCGGGAACGGCAGATATCTCGGTCGCCAGGCACCGGATCGCGCGCCCGCATAGCACCGCGCGGCCGGGCAGGATGGCGTTCATCTCGGATCTTCACATCGGGCCTACCACCCCGGTGCCGCTGCTCGAGCGCGCGTTCGACATCATCCGCCGCGCCGAGCCCGATGTGCTCCTGCTCGGCGGCGACTACGTCTTCCTCGAGGCGACGCCCGCGCGGCTCGAGGTCCTTGGACGGCTCGTGTCGTCCGTCTCCTGCACCGCGAAGCTGGCCGTCCTCGGCAATCACGACCTCTGGACGGACGATCGGGCCATCGTCCGGACGCTGGAGGGTGCCGGGGCCACGGTGCTCGTCAACCAGGCCGTCCCGCTGCCTGAGCCATGGGATGACGTGGTGGTCGTCGGGCTGGACGACCCGTGGACCGGCCAGTGCGACGCGCCCGCCGCGTTTGCCGGGACCAATGGTGAGCCGGTGCGCGTCGTCCTCTGCCATGGCCCCGATGGCCTCCGCCCCGCCGGCCCGTTCGCGTTCGATCTCTTCCTGTGCGGGCACACGCACGGCGGGCACGTTGCCACGCCGTGGGGGCCTGTCTTCATGCCCGAGGGGACGCTGTGCCGGCAGTATCCGGGCGGCTTCGCCCGCATCAACGACGCCGACGTCTATGTGTCGCGCGGCATCGGCGGTGTCGAGGTGCCGTTCCGCACCTTCGCCCCACCCGACGTGCTGCTGATCGACCTCTGAGATTTGTGCCACAATCGAGATCTGCTTCACTGCTTCACACACAGGAGAGCCATGACCCGTACGCTTTCGCTCGTTGCCGTCGTGCTTGCTGCCGCTGCGATCACCGTGAGCGCGCAGATGACCCACGTGACCCTGAAGGACGCAAAGGGCCAGGACGTCGGGATGGTGATGCTCTCGCCGGCCGCCGGCGGCGGCGTCACCATCGCCTACGACCTCAAGGGGCTGCCGCCGGGCGAGCACGCCCTGCACATCCACCAGGTGGCGAAGTGCGAGCCGCCATTCACCTCCGCCGGCCCGCACTTCAACCCCGAGGGCAAGAAGCACGGGCTGCAGAACCCCGAGGGCCCGCACGCCGGTGACATGCCCAACATCACCGTGGCGGCCAACGGCACGGCCAAGGGGTCCGTCACCAACAAGCTCGTCAGCATGGGTACCGGCGCGAACTCGGTGTTCACCGGCGGAGGCACGGCGATTGTCGTCCACGCGTCGGCGGACGACCTGAAGACCGACCCGACGGGCAACGCGGGCGACCGCCTCGCCTGCGGCGTCGTGGTGAAGTAGGCGCAACCTGCCTGCGGGCCGGGACGCCCGGCCCGCAGGGGCGGCCGCTGGCCGTGTCGCCGATCGGACCGGCGACAATAGCCCATGCGCCTCGCGGCGGTCCTTCTCGTCCCCTTCGTCCTGGCGGCCGCGCCAGTCCTGGCCCAGTCACCACCCACACTCGAGATCGAGGCGCCGGCCGAACTGGCGCCCGCGCGTGCCAGGCTGGAGTCCTGGGACCTCCGCCCCCTTTCCGCCATCGTGCGCCTCGTCGGCCTCGCAGAGCCGGGGGCGCCCATGCGTATTGTCCTGGCGCTGCCGTTGAGCGACTGGGCCCGGCCCGTGCCCCCGTGGGCCGCGGGCTACGCGGTCGTTGAGGAGGGGCTCGTCGTCCTGTTCCCTTCTCGCTCGCCGATGTATCCGCACGACACCCTCGAGGACGTGCTGCGCCATGAGGTGGCGCACATCCTCATCGGCCGCGCCGCGGGTGGGCGGGCCGTACCCCGCTGGTTCCACGAGGGCTTTGCGATGGCCGTCGAGCGGCCCTGGGCGATGGAGGACCGCACGCGGCTGGCTTCGGCGCTGCTGTTCGGGCCGCGCCTCGCCCTCGACGACATCGACGCGCTCTTTCTCGGGAACCAGGGCCAGCAGGCGCGGGGCTATTCACTCTCCGCCGCGGTCGTGCGCGACCTCATGCGCGAACACGGCGGCGAGGCGCCGGCGCGCATCCTGCGTGAGGTGGCGAAGGGGCGAACGTTCGCCTACGCGCTCGCCAGCGTCACCGCGCAGTCCATCCCGACCTTCGAGGACGCTTTCTGGAGTCGCCAGCGCACGTGGACGACATGGGTGCCGCTGATCGCGTCCTCCACGGTGTTGTGGCTGGCGGTGATCGGGGTCGCCGGCCTGGCGCGCCGGCGCCGGCGCCAGCGTGCGGCGGAGATTCGGCGTCGGTGGGAAGAGGAGGAGACCCTGGGCAGCATCACCACCTTCGAACGCGATGTGCGGGCGGCCGTCTACGCAGGCTTTCGCGACACCGGTTCCGCCCCGACACCGGAGGCGCTGGCCTCCACCCTGCGTGCCTCACGGCCCGCCGTCGTCGCGGCGCTCGGCGCGCTCGCGGATCAGCACGGCCTGGTGCTGCAACCAGACGGCGAGTCCATCTGGATGGCGCATCCATTCTCAGGCGTCCCGACGGACTTCGTCGTCTCGATCGGGAGCCGCCGCTGGTTCGCCAACTGCGCGTGGGACGGCCTGTCCATCCTGGGACTCCTCGGGGAAGGGCGGCTGGAGACGCACGTGCCGGGGACGGGCGAGCCCCTGATGTTCGAAGTCGCGAACGGCGTGGTCCACGGCAAAGGCGTCGTCCACTTTCTCGTACCCGCCGCTCGCTTCTGGGACGACATCGGCTACACGTGAGCCAACATCTGCGCCTTCCGGTCGGAAGGCGAGGTGCAGGAATGGGCCCGCCGCAAGGGCGTGACGCCGGGCGCTGTCGTGTCGCCGCAGGTCGTCTACGACCTGGGCGTCGAGTGGTACGCCACGCGCCTGGACCGCGACTGGGCGCGACCGGACAAGGACCAGGTGGCCGCGATCTTCGCGCGCCACGGCCTGACGGGCCCGTTCTGGTCGCTCGACTGACGGCCTGTGGCACAATCCGCCCGCGAAAGGAGCCGCGCATGGGAATCATCGTCATCGCCTGCTATCGCCCGAAGTCCGGCCAGCACGAAGCGCTCGCAAGGCTGATGGAGCAGCACGTGGCCACGCTCCGCTTGCTTGGCCTCGTGACCGATCGGGCGCCCATCACCATGCGGGCTGCCGACGGCACCTTCGTCGAGGTCTTCGAGTGGGCCTCGCGCCAGGCCATCGAGACGGCGCACGGGCACCCCGTGGTGTTGAAGATGTGGGACGAGTACGCGAAGGTGTGCGACTACGTCCCCGTCGCGCAGGTGCCCGAAGCCGCGGAGCTCTTCCCGGAGTTCACGCCCGTTGCGGTGAACGCCTAGCCATCGCGCATCTCATGTCGCCACCTCGCTCGACGCGTGCGGCCACCATGGCGAAGGACCACCCGAAGGTCCCGACCGACGCCCCGGGCGTGGTCGGATGGCTGAAGCGCCGGGGCAGCCAGGCCGGCCGCGATGGCATGGCGCGTTATGCCATCCCCACGGACAGGGCGTTCGGCGTGTCGATGCGGGACATCCAGGCACTGGCCAAACGGATCGGCCGCAGTCACGACCTGGCCGGTGACCTCTGGACGACCGGTTGGTACGAAGCGCGCGTGCTGGCGGCATACGTGGACGAGCCCGCCCGGGTGACTACGGCGCAGATGGACCGCTGGTGCCGCGACTTCGACAACTGGGGCATCTGCGACACGGTGTGCTTCGTCCTGTTCGACCGCACGCCGCACGCGTGGTCGAAGGTGAACGCCTGGGCCGGACGGCGCGAGGAGTACGTCAAGCGCGCGGCCTTCGCCCTGCTGTGGGGCCTGACCGTTCACGACAAGGTGGCCGGCGACGCGCCGTTTCTCGAGGGCCTGTCGCTCATCGAGCGGGCGGCCGCCGACGAGCGGCACTACGTGAAGAAGGCCGTGAACATGGCGCTCCGCGCCGTGGGCAAGCGCAACGCCGCGCTCAACGCTGCCGCCGTCGACGTGGCGCGTCGCCTGGCTGCCTCGGCAGGCGCCAACGCACAGTGGGTGGGGAAGGACGCGCTGCGGGAGCTGACGAGCAGCTCGGTGGATCGGCGGCTCGCCACGCGGCGCGCGAACCGCACGCCCTGAGCTCTAAGAGCCGCGAGCAGCCACGATGCAAAAAGCAACGAGGCCGAGCACCCGAAGGAGCCCGGCCTCGCGACTTCAACCTCTAGTTCTAACTTCTCGCTTCTTACTTGCTAGGGTAGCGCCATCGCCTGGTAGCCGCCGTTCATCGGGATGACGACGTACTGCTTGCCCTGGTGCAGGTAGGTCATCAGGCCGTACGTGCCGAGGCGCGTGGTCGGGACCGCGCCGATGCGCTTGCCGGTCTTCTTGTCGATGGCGAAGAGGTGCGGCCGGCCATCGGCGGTCTGGCCCGTGGCGAAGAGCAGCGTGGAGGTGGCGGCCATCGCGGCGTGGCCGCGGCGACCCCAGTTCGTGTCGATGTTCATCCCCTTCAGGAGCGGGTTGTTGCGGAAGGCGTCCTGTGCCTTCGCGTCCATGTCGCCGTGCGGGATCATCCAGAGGTGCTCGCCGGTGTTCATGTCGATGGCCGTGATGCGGCCAATCGGGCCCTTGAACAGGTCCGGGATGCCCGCCAGCGGATCGTTTGGTTCCACCTTGGGACGTGGCGGTGCGGCGCCGCGGGTGGTCGCCCAGGCCGCCACGGTCTTGCCGGTCATGCGCGGGTTGTCGCGCTCGATGGCCGGTGCCAGCAGCGTCGGCGAGCAGCCGCTCGTCGAGGTGATGTAGAGGATGCCCGTTGCCGGGTCCGCTGCTGGTGGTCCGGTGATGTTGGCGCCGCCGCCGCCGCCCGGGCAGATGTTCACGTGGCCCTTGCCCTCGGCGTTGCCGCGGTGCCGCGGCGGCGCGAAGAGCGGCGCCAGCAGATCCCACTCGCGCGCACGCTGGAGCGCCAGTTTCTTGATCTCGGGCGTGTAGTCGATGACGTGCTCTTCCGTGCGTCCCTGCAGGTCGAAGGGCGCCGGCCTGGTGACGAATGGCTGGGTGGCCGGCAGCTTCTCGGTTGGCACCTGTGATTGCGGGACCGGTCGATCCTCGAAGGGCCAGATCGGCTGGCCGGTCTGCCGGTTGTAGGAGTAGACCCACGACTGCTTGGTCACGCTGAACACGCCGGGGATGCGCTGGCCGTTCACGTTGACGTCCAGCAGCACGGGCGCGTTCGGGTTGTCGTAGTTCCAGATGTCGTGCCTCACCTGCTGGTGGTGCCACACGCGCTTGCCCGTCTTCACGTCCAGGGCGATGAGGCTGGTGCCGAACAGGTTGTCACCCGGCCGGAAGCCGCCGAAGTAGTCCATCGTGGCGCCGTTGGTCGGGATGTACACGATCCCGCGCTGATCGTCGGCGGACATCGGTGCCCACGACGAGATGTCGCCGGTCCACTTCCACGCGTCGTTCTCCCATGTCTCGTGGCCGAACTCACCCGGCCGCGGGAGGACGTGGAACTTCCACATGAACTTGCCGGTCTTCATGTCGTAGCCAAGGATGTCGCCAGGCACGTTCTCGATGCGCGTCTGGTTGTAGCCCTGCTCGGCGGAGTTGCCCACGACCAGCACGTCGTTGACCACGATGGCCGGCGAGGAGTTCGTGATGTAGCCGAGTTCCAGCGGCAGGCCCTTGGCGGGGTCGTAGGTCTGCTTGGACGAGGTCCACGGCTCCCAGTCGGCGATGAGGTCCTTCAGCAGGTCGATGGAGCCGCCCTTCGGGAAGCCCTGAATGGGCACGCCCGAGCCCCAGTTCTCCACGGGCTGGCCCGTCTTGGCGTCCAGCACGTGCACGAAGAACGCGGGTGTGACGATGATGATGACGCCGCGCCCGTTCAGGCGGTGGAAGGTGACGCCCTTGCCGTGGTTCGACCGCATCGAGTAGTCGTGCCGCGGAGTCGAGGGCTCCTGGAACGCCCACACGGTCTTGCCCGTGGCGGGGTCCATCGCGACGACGGTGCGCTTCGGGCCGGACGTGGTGTAGAGCATCCCGTCCACGTAGATCGGCAGGCCGCGCCCGTTGATCTCGCCGATCTCGAAACCGGGCACCTCGCCCTTCCACTCCCACGCCGTCGTCAGGGTGTTGAAGTTGGAGGCGTTGATCTGGTCGAGCGCCGAGTAGCGCGTCGAGGTGTGACCTCCGGTAATGCCCGGCCATTCACCCGCCTGCTGGGCGCTGCCCGGCAAGCCGGCCACGACCAGGGCGACGACCACGGCCATGGCCCCGATCAGGGCGGGGGTGGTCCAGCTTCGCGTCTGTCCTGTCCTCATGAGCACCTCGGATTACAGGGTCTAGCGGGATGTCCTACGCATTCCACCAGCGCACATCCAAAGCCCGTTCGGACCGTGGCAGAGACACCACGGGCCGCAAAGGCGCGCCAAAGTATGCTGCGAGGCGGGGCAGCCGTCAACCACGATCCGGCGGATGTGAGGTCCAGCCCGGCCGGCGTTGCGCCGGTTGTAGCGCTGGTGTACAAGCGAGAGCACCGTGAGCGCTTCGAATACACCCGCCCGGCGTCGCGAGCGCCGTCCCGGGAAGCCGGGCTCCGCCGCCATTCCACCGCCGTCGGCATCCGCTGACATGGGCGTGTTCCTCGCGCCGCTGGCGCTGACGGCTGGGCTGCTGGCCGTGAGCCTGCTGCCCCGGATCCGCCAGAGCGAGCCGCTGACCTGGTCGTTCTGGGGCGCGGCGATGCTGCTGCTGGCCTGGCAGGCCGTGCTGGCCCTCCGCGCGCGCACCGAGGGGGCCCCGACGCTGGGACCGTTCACCCCGCGGGCCCAGCATTACGTCCAGGCGCTCTGCCACAGTGGCGTCTTCCTGTACTGGGGCTGGTACTGGCCGCCGGTCTACGACTTCATGCCCCTGCTGGCCGGGCAGCTGTTCTTCGCTTACGTGTTCGACATGCTGCTGGCCTGGTCGAAGCGCCAGGCGTGGGTGCCGGGCTTCGGCCCGTTCCCCATCGTCTTCAGCACGAACCTGTTCCTGTGGTTCAAGGACGACTGGTTCGCGCTGCAGTTCATCCTGCTCGCCGTCGGCTTCCTGGGCAAGGCCTTCGTGCAGTGGGAGCGGGACGGCAGGCGGGTGCACATCTTCAACCCGTCGGCCTTCTCGCTGGCGCTGTTCTCGGTCGGGCTGCTCGTGACGGGGACGACGGACCTGACCTGGGCGCAGGAGATCAACACCACCTTCAGCCTCGGCCCGCGCATCTACCTCATGCTGTTCGGCATCGGGCTGGTGGTGATGTACTTCTTCTCCATCACGCCGGTGACGGCCTCGGCGGCGGCGACGCTGTTCGGGGCCAGCGCCGCGTACTACGCCGTGACGGGCGTGCCGTATTTCGTGGATTCGGAGATCCCGGCCGCCGTGTTCCTCGGCATGCACCTGCTGGTGACCGACCCGTCCACGTCGCCGCGGACGCCGTTCGGGCGCGCCGTCTTCGGCGTGATGTACGGCCTGGGCGTGTTCGCGCTCTACGCGCTGCTGGGCGCGCTGGGCCTGCCGACGTTCTACGACAAGCTGATGGTGGTGCCGCTGCTGAATCTCACGGTGCCGTCTATCGATCGCGCAGTGGCCAGGCTGGGCTCTCAGCCGATTCTCGCGCGGCTGGGCCTGGTGGGCCCGCTCGGGCGGATGAACCTGGCGCACATGGGCGCGTGGATCCTGTTCTTCGCCGCGATGACGGCCCTGGGCCGGACCGACGGCATGCACCGCGGCGACGCGCTCCCGTTCTGGCAGCAGGCGTGCGCGGAGGATCGGCCGCGGGCGTGCGAGCGGCTGCTGATGATCGAGGGCTCGTACTGTGCCGACAACGCGGGCTGGGCGTGCAACGAGCTCGGGCGGCACTACCTCGATGGCCGGCTCGTGCCGACCGACACGGACCGGGCGCTCGCGTATTTCTCGCGCGCGTGCGAAGCGCGGTTCCAGCCGGGGTGCGTGAACCTGCTGGATCCCTCGGCGCCGGTCGCGGCCGACCCGCGCCCGCTGGACCTGCGCCTGCTCGTTCGCGAGGGCGGCCCGAACCTGCTGGAGATGCCGGAGCCGGCTCTCTACGCGCGGGCGTGCCGCCACGGCTGGAGCTTCGCGTGCGAGAAGCGGTCGGCGTCGCGATGAGGTGGCGCGCGGCGGCGGCCGCTGTCCTTCTGCTGCTCCTGGTCGGGGCGCGCGCTCATGTGGCTCCGCTTCGCGCGCAGGGCGCGGCAGAGGCTCCGGCCTCGCGCCCGGCGTTTCCCGAGCTCGTCGAGATTCCAGGCGGCCCGTTCGTGATGGGTGCGGATCCCTCCGCGGATCCGATGGCGTTCGACAACGAGCGCTGGTCACCCTCGCAGGGAACCGGCATGGTGGACGTGCCCACCTTCTACCTGGCGCGTCACGAGGTGACGGTCGCGCAGTTCGCCGCCTTCGCGCGCGCGTCCTCGTGGCGGGTGGATCCGCAGGCGCTGGCGGGACCGCCCGCGCACCCGGTGGTGTTCGTCTCGTGGCCCGACGCGCTGGCCTACTGCCGCTGGCTCGAGGGGGAACTGAAGCGCGCTCCCGAGGTCCCTGGCCGCGTGAGGCAGTTGCTCGCCGAAGGGTGGCGCGTGACGCTGCCGTCCGAAGCGGAGTGGGAGAAGGCCGCACGCGGAACGGACGGGCGCCGGTATCCGTGGGGGAGCGAGCCGCGCCGCGATCGGGCGAACTACCAGAACCAGGGGACGGCGCCGGTGGGGACCTACCCGTGCCCCGAGTGTGCGCACGGCCTGGCGGACATGAGCGGCAACGTGTGGGAGTGGACGAGCAGCCCGTATCAGCCGTATCCCTACGACGCGTCGGACGATCGCGCGAACCTCGACGCGGATGCACTGTGGGTAATGCGGGGCGGATCCTTCGGCGATCCGGCGCGGCAGGTGCGCACGCCCGCGCGGGGCGCCGCGGATCCGGGCGCGCGGCGGGCGTTCATCGGGTTCCGCGTGGCGCTGGTGAAGCGCTGAGCCACACGTCGCGCAAACGACGCGCGTCCGGGCGGTGACAGCCGGTGTCCTCATCGGCACGGCCCGGCAGCCCCGCGTTGTCGCCGTCGTGCCGATCCTGTGGGCCGCGGTCGGAACGTCGGCTGCCCTGGTCCTCGGGATCACGGCCGACCTCGCGCTCGCCGTAGCCGCCGTGGCGCTGGCGGCCGATGTGGCCATGCCCCGGGCGCGGCTGGCATAATGCCCCGCACCGCGTGAGACATCGCCACGGCGTCCTCGGCTTCCTCGTCCTGCTCTTCGCGATTACCTACATCGATCGCGTCTGCATCTCCGTCGCCGGGCCCCGCATGCAGGAGGACCTGGGCATCGACCCCGTGGGCTGGGGCTGGGTGACGGCGATGTTCACGCTCTCCTACGCCCTCTTCGAGATTCCCACCGGGACGATGGGGGACCGGCTGGGCCCGCGCCGCGTGCTCACGCGCATCGTCGCCTGGTGGTCGGCCTTCACCGCGCTCACCGGCGTGGTCTCCAACTACTACCTGCTGCTCCTGGTCCGCTTCTGCTTCGGCGCCGGCGAGGCCGGCGCGTTCCCCAACGCCTCCATCGTCGTGTCGCGCTGGTTCCCCGCCAGCCAGCGGGCCAGCATGTCGGGGGTCATGCTGATGGCCAGCCAGTTGGGCGGCGCGATGGCGCCGCTCCTGGTGGTTCCCATCCAGATGCGCTACGGCTGGCGCGCGTCGTTCTTCGTGTTCGGCGCCGTGGGCGTCGTCTGGGCCGCTGCGTGGTACGCGTGGTTCCGCGATTCCCCGGCGGAGAAGCACGGCGTGAGCAGGGCGGAGCTCGCGGAATTGTCGACCGCTCAGCCCGCGCCGGCGCATGGGTTCCCCTGGCGCTTCGCCCTTCGGTCCGAGAGCGTTCTCGCGCTGATGGGGATGGCCTTCTGCTACATCTTCACGTACTCGTTCTTCCAGACGTGGCTGCACACGTTCCTCGTCCGCGGGCGCGGCTTCAGCGAGGGCAGCCTCATGCTGTCCGCCCTGCCGTATGCCATCGCGGCCATCGCGAACATCGCCGGGGGCGCCGCCAGTGATGCACTGGTCCGGCGGCTGGGGCCCACGTGGGGCCGGCGATCGATCGGCGTCGTCGCGCTGGGCGCGGCCAGCCTCTTCACCCTCGCCGCCATGCTGACGACCCACCAGCTGCTGACCGTGGTGTGGCTGTCGCTCGCCTACGGCGCCATCACGTTCCAGCAGTCCGGCGTGTTCGGCGTGTGCCTCGATCTCGGGCGCCGCCACGCGGGGGCGGTGGTCGGCCTCATGAACACGTCGGCACAGGTCGGCGGGCTCATCTCGTCGGTGTCCTACGGCTACATCGTCGACCACTACGGGAACTACGATGCGCCGTTCGTCCCGATGGCCGTGCTGCTCGTCGTGGGCGCCCTGTTGTGGCTCCGGATCGACGCGTCGAAGGCGCTGGCCTGACGGAGAATGGGCCGATGAAGCCTGCCCACCCGAAGTCACTGGCCGCGGCCATTCGCCATCAGCTGCAGCGCGACGAAGCGGACATGGTCGCGTTCGCGTCCGATCTCATCCGCATCCCGAGCGAGAACCCGCCCGGGCGCGCCTACGCGCGATGCGCGAGGCTGATCGCCAGCCGACTGCGCGAGCTGGGGCTGTCGGTGCGCACGCTCAATCCCTCCGGCGTGGGGCCGTGCGTCTCGGGCACTTTCGGAGAGGGCGGCCGCACCCTCTACTTCAGCGGCCACTACGACGTCGTCCCCGCCCAGGACCGCGCGCAGTTCGACCCCGTCGTCCGCAAGCGGAATCTCCATGGCCGAGGCTCTGCCGACATGAAAGGCGGCATCGCCGCCATGGCCTTTGCCGTCCGCGCGCTCATCGCCTGCGGATTCGAGCCGAAGGGACGCCTGGTCTCCATGTCCGTGCCGGACGAGGAAACGTCCGGGCCCAACGGCACCGTGGCCCTCGCCGCCGCCGGGCTCCTCGAGCGCGACAGCCTCGGCATGCTGACGATGGAGCCGACGAGCGGTGTGGTGTGGAACGCGAACCGCGGCGTGCTGTCGATGCGGGTGGTGGTGCGCGGAAGGCCGGCGCACGTCGGCCTGCACTTCCGGGGTGTCAACGCGTTCCGAGGCATGCTGACGGTGGCGGGGATGTTCGCCGACCTCGAGAAAGCCGTGTCCGAACGCCGAACCGCGTTCAACATCAGCCCCGAGGCGGCGCGGCGATCCGTGCTGCTGCTCGGCGGCGAGATGGCCGGCGGGCACAACTTCAACGTGGTGCCGGAGTGCGTATCGTTCACGCTGGACCGGCGGCCGAACCCCGAGGAGGACTTCGACGCGGAGCGAGAGGCCCTCTTCGACATCGTGAAGCGGGCGCAGGCGAGCGGTATCGACTGCGAGGCCGAGCTGTTCCAGGAAGGCCGTTCGGCCGCGACGGACGCCGATGGAGATCTGGGACGGGCGCTGGCATCGAGCATTCGCGGCGTGACGGGGCGAAGCGCGCGCTTCGAGCTCTGCCCGGGCGTGCTCGAGACGCGGCACTACGCGGCGCTCGGGATCCCGGCGCTCGCGTACGGCCCCGGGCTCCTCTCCGTGTCGCACGGTCCGCACGAGTTCGTCGCCGTGGACAAGCTCCTCGAGTGCGCGGAGGTGTACGCCCTGACGGCCATGCGACTGCTCTCCCAGGACCACGGGGCATTCCGCCCTGGCCGGGCGCGTCGGTTACACTGACCGCGCGGGACGCGAGCTCCCGCCACGATGCCGAAGCCCACTCCATCCAGGCACACCACCCCGGCCGACACAACCGAAGCCGTCGACGAGCTGATGGCGTCGCTCGAGCACCCCGCGAAGAAGGAGATCCAGGCACTGCGGCGACTGGTGCTGGAGGCGCATCCGTCGATCGCCGAGGGCGTCAAGTGGAACGCGCCGAGCTTCAGGACCCACGAGTACTTCGCGACGATGCACCTGCGCGCGAAGAAGGGCGTCGTGCTGGTGCTCCACTTCGGCGCGAAGGCCCGCGAGGTTGGTGCCGTTCGACAATCCATCCAGGACCCCGCCGGCCTCCTGAAGTGGGTGGCCGGCGACCGGGCCACCGTCACCTTCGAAAGCCTGAGCGACGTGCGGGCGAAGACGGCACCGTGCCGGGCCATCCTCGAGCAGTGGATCACGTATGTCTGAAGCCTTCGAGACCAGAGCCAACCTCGGCGTGTCCACCGCTCCGTCTGTCATCGCGCACGGCACCGCCCCTGCCGCCACTCGCCGCCCGGCTCGGCCCTATGGCCAGGCGCACTGGTACCTGACCGCCGCCCTCACCTCGATCGTCGCGGGCTTCTGGCCGTCGTTCTTCCAGCCCCTCGGGGCGGGCGATGTCGCCCATTCGCTGCACGGCATTACCGCCACGGGCTGGGTGGTCGCGCTCATCGTCCAGTCATGGCTGGCCTCGCGAGGCCACCGGGCGTGGCATCGCCGCGTGGCCATCGGCGCGCTGCTGTTGCTGCCGGTGTTCGTGGCGAGCGCGCTCCAGATGGTGCACGCCATGTTCCTCAACCCGAACATGCCGCCGGGGCTCGCGCGGCAGCTGGCGTTCATCGACCTGCCGTCCGTCGCGTTCCTCCTGGTCCTCGTGGCGCTGGCGCTCTGGAACGTCCGGCGGCCGGCGGCACACCGGCGATTCATGGCGGCGACGGTGCTGCTGGGCCTGCCCCCCGCTCTGGGGCGGCTGTATGCCCGCGTCCTCGCGCCTCAGGTGGACTTCATGGGTGCGCTGCACGGAAGCCTGTACACGGTCGAGGCCATCCTCGTCGTGCTCATCGTGTCCGACTGGCGCGCGGGCCAGCGCCGGCTGGCCTATCCGCTGTCGCTGGCGTTCTTCGTCGCGCTGCATGCGGGGATGGCGCCGGTGGCCGCCAGCGAGGCGTGGGGCCGCGCGATGGCCTGGTTCAACGCGCTGCCAGTCTTCGGATAGGCCCCGTCCCGCTAGAAGGCGAACATGTGCGTGTACTTCACGACGACGGCACGCCCGGCCGCGATGTCGCGATCGGGATACTGCTGATCGTTGTAGACGACGAACAGGTCGCTCAGCGGGCGGTGGATCAGGTTGAATCGGATGTTCGCCGAGAACTGCTTCACGTCGGTCCGGTACTGCAGCAGCGAGTCCAGGAACATGTTGGTGTTGAAGGCGTATCCCGACCGCAGGTTCACCAGGGTCGTGGTGAACTGCTCCGCGGGCGCCTCGAGCGCGATGTCGCTCACCTGGATACCCGCATCGAACACCAGCCGGCTGTTGGGACGATAGAGCAGGCTGGCCTGCGCGTTCCTCTGCGTCCCGCTCCAGAACCCGCCGCTCGTGAAGCGGAGCGATCCCGAGAACGCACGGCTGTGATCCGTTTCGACGATGAAGAGGTGCTGCCGCCAGTCGTAGCGCCCCACCGGGATGGGCGCGATGTCGGGGCGCAGCCGGAACGGCGTCGTGATGGCCTCGGTCCGCGGCTCGAAGGCGTACTCGAAGATGGCGCCGTTGTTCCACGTGATCTGCACGCCGGCATGCCCCGTCCGCGAGACGATGTCGCTGGAGGGGTTGTAGTAGCTGAACACACGCGCGTGCGGCTGCACCTGGCGGATGCCACGCCGGCGGAGGCGCTCGGGCTGCGGCATCCATGCCCAGTCGAAGAACGTGCGCAGCACGCCCGTCCGGCGGACGAACCCGAGGTCGTCGCGGAAGCCTTCGCCGATGTGCATCACCGAGGCCTGCAGGCGCTTCAGGCTGTCCTCCCAGCCCACCGCCAGCTTGCCCGTCGCCTGGTTGCGCCTCTCGCCTGGCGTGTCGGACCTCGCAGCGAACCCGTTGACGTTGAAGTAGCGGACGAAGCGGAAGTTCGCGTCGACACCGTAGACGCGGTTGAAGTCGTCCGCACGGCCGGACGCGTCGCGTGACACGATGATGGCCCCGATGTCGGAGTTGGCCAGCACGTCCCGGCGCACGCGTGCAACCGTGTAGTTCTCGCCGGGCCGCGCGCCGAAGGCCTCGCCCTGCATTGTCATCAGGCCGAGACCATAGGCCCCGGCTCGTCCGGTGAGGCGGACGCCGCCGTGCAGCGGCAGCTGCTCGCCGCTCTCGGTGAGCCCGATGCGGCGGCTGAAGAAGAGGAGGAGATCCTCCTCCGGCGGCCGGAAGCGGCTCGGCTGCCGCGCGTTCCTCGGAATGTCGCCGAAGTAGAAGATGCCGGAGTTCTCGAGGAAGAACTCGCGCTTCTCCGGGAAGAACAGGCTGAACTGCGTCAGGTTCACCTGCTGCTCGTCGGCCTCCGCCTGCGCGAAGTCGGGGTTGACGGTGAGGTCGAGCGCCATGGACGGCGTGACGCCCACCTTCACGTCCACGCCACCCGTGGTGTTGCCGTCGAAGGCCTCACCGCCCACCGCACGCGTGGCCCCGCCCAGGAGGAACGGCTTCACGCGGATGTTGCGGCCGGGATTGAGCGGCGGCAGGCCCGTCAGGTCGCCCTCGGAGGAGGCACGGAAGATGGAGAAGGCCCGCGAGACCGGCGACCAGTAGGTCACCTCGTTCTTCCGCCGGATGCGGCGCGCGAAGTTGATGCCCCAGTCATGACCGGGCCCGCCCTCGTAGCGAAGCGTCTTGAACGGGATCTTGAACTCCGCCGCCCATCCCTCGACGTTGCGCGCGGCGGCCACCCACCAGACCGCGTCCCAGTTGGTGTTCACCTCGCGCCCCTCGTTGGCAATCTGCGTGTCGGCGCGCGCGCCGGCGGCATTGGTGGAGAACACGAACCCGTTGCGGCGGTCGAGGAAGGTGTCGAGCAGCACTTCGAAGGCGTCCTGCTCGCGCGGGACAAAATCCTTGCGGATCTCGTTGACGATGACACCCGACGGGTCGGAGTCGAGGCAGCGGGCCGCGATGTAGAGGAAGTCGTGGTCGAAGGCCACGCGCACCTCGGTTCGCTCCGTGGCGGGCTGGCCCTCGAGCGGATCGGCCTGCACGAAATCGGTGGCAGGCTCGGCTGCCGTCCAGACGGGCTCGTCGAGGACGCCGTCGATGCTGGGCGGCTCGGCGACTTCAACCGCCCTCAGCGATCGGCGCGCGCCGGGCGAAGCGAGGGCGCGGTCCTGCGCGCGAGCGGGAGCGGCGGCGACGAGGAGCAGGACGACGAGGCCGAGGATGGGCGCCGGGCGCGGGAACATTGGCGGCTCTAGGATAGCGCGTGGTCGCCCCGCCACCGGGAGCCCATTGGCGATTGCCGATTGGTGATTGAGCGATTCATTGGGCGATCGGGCGATTGAGGCAATGCCACCATTCGGATTGCGCCGATGCCGCCATGCAATGAGTCGCTCATTCGCCAATTGGCAATCATCAATGGACGCCCGCGGCGAGGCGGAGACTCCTGTGCCACAATCCCCCTATGGACCTGCACAGCCTTCGCGACCTCTACCGTCACATGGAGTGGGCCGATGCGACGGTATGGCCGGCGGTGCTGGCGTCGGAGCCGGCGCGCACGGACGAGAAGCTGCGCGGCCTCCTGACGCACCTCCACCTCGTGCAGCACGCGTTCCTGCGCCAGTGGCGGGGCGAGCCGCGCGAGGCATCGTACCCGGCGTTCACGGCGCTGTCGCCGCTGAAGGCCTGGGCGCGCGAGTACCACGCCGCGGTGCCTGGCTTCCTCGGAACGCTGACCGACGCGCGGCTCGCAGAGCCCATGCCCGTGGCCTGGGCCGATATGGTGGAGCAAGCGCTCGGCCGCAAGCCCGGGACGACCACGTTTGGAGAGACGGTGATGCAGGTGGCGCTGCACAGCCAATACCACCGCGGTCAGGTCAACATGCGCCTGCGCGAGCTGGGCGGTACCCCGCCGCTCGTGGACTATATCGCGTGGCTGTGGTTCGGGCGCCCTGCGGCGGAGTGGGAATAGGCCCGCCTCGGCGGGTGGGCCCTCGCGTTGCTCGGGTGGGCCGCCTGCGGCGGTAGGCCCCTCGCTCCGCTCGGGGTAGGCGCGCCTTCGGCGGTTGGGGACGGCTTGCTGGGCTCGCCGTGGGCCGACCGTGAGCGGTGGGGCCCGTGCGTTCCATCGCCTCGCGTAGCGCCGGAGCGACACACAGGCGGGAGACCGATATGCGCGTGGCCGCCCTCTACGACATCCACGGCAACCTCCCAGCACTGGAGGCAGTGCTGGCCGAGGTGCGCGACGCCGGCGTGGACGAAGTGATCGTGGGCGGCGACGTGCTGCCGGGGCCGATGCCGGCGGAGACGCTGGACCTGCTGGGCTCCCTCGATGTCCCCGCGCAGTACGTGCGCGGTAACGGGGACCGCGAGGTGCTGGCCGCGGTGGACGGGCACGCGCTCATCACCGTGCCCCCGGTGCACCAGCCACCCATCCGGTGGTGCGCCGCAGCGCTTCGCCCGGAGCACGTCGCGTCGCTGCGGACATGGCGGGCGACGGTTCGTCTCCAGCTGCCCGGCATCGGCCCGGTGCTTTTCTGCCACGCCACGCCCCGGAGCGACACGGAGATCTTCACGCGCGCGACGCCGGAGGGGCGCATTGCGATTGCGTTTGGCGAAACCCGGGCGGCGATGGTCGTCTGCGGCCACACGCACATGCAGTTCGATCGGACGATTGCCGGCGTGCGCGTGGTGAACGCCGGCAGCGTGGGGATGCCGTTTGGCGAGCCCGGCGCCTACTGGCTGCAGCTGGATGAGGGCGGCCCGCGCTTCCGGTGGACACCGTACGACCTGGAGGCTGCCGCTGCGCGCATCCGCGCCACGGCATATCCAGGTGCGGCGGAGTTCGCGGCCAGCCATGTGCTCGCGCCGCCGAGTGAGGAACAGATGATCGCGGCGTTCGGAGAAGGCGGCCCTTCGGGCCGTGGGCGCGGAGCGTAGGCGGCGATTCGCGCCGTAGGCGGCCCTCCGGGCCGTGGGTGCAGGGCGTGGCGAAGGGCTTCGCCGCGTCAGCGGCCCGTGGGGCCGTCCCACGCCGCCGAAGGCGGCGCCCACCGGCAAAGCCGGCCCACCGAGCGCGAGCGAGGCTTACCGGCGAAGCCGGCTCCTTCCGGCCCACCGAGCGCGAGCGAGGCCTACCGGCGAAGCCGGCCTCCTCGGGCCCACCGGCGCAGCCGGCCCACGGCGCGAAGCGCCGCCCACCGAGCGAAGCGAGGCCTACTTGACCTTCGCGAACTCCGCCTGCAGCTTCGTCAGCTCCTTCTGCAGATCGCCGAAGCGGTCGTAGGCGTCCTTGCCGATCTTCTGGTCGGCCTGGGTCACCATCCGCTGGACGTTGTTCAGCTGCGTGGCGAGCATGCCCGGCACGTAGATGCCAGGGGTATCGGCCACCTGGCTCCACAACGCCTGCAGCGGGTGCTCGTAGGCGATCTCGCCCGGCGACTTGCCCGGAGGCAGCGCCGCAACCGGCTTCACGCCCGCCTTCTTCATTGCCGCCTCGATGTCGGCCTGCAGCTTTCGCGCGTCGCTGATGGCGTCGCGCACCTGCAGCTGGAAGCGCACCTGCTCGGCGATGTCGCCGTCGGCCACGCCGTCGGCGGCCACGCGCGGGTCGGACTTCACCTCGAGCGTCCGCGTGGTGGTCTGCCCGCCCGACGTCAGCTTGATCGTGTACTTGCCTGGCGGCACCATCGGCCCGCCGGGCCCGCCCTCGGGCGCGTTGGGCGCCCAGGGACCGGGATAGCGCAGGTCCCACAGGATCCGCTGCATGCCGGCCTCGGGCCTGATGCCGGGGGAGCTCGAGGCCCCGCGGCGGAAGAAGCCGCGCATCTCCTGCCCGCCGCCGGCCGCGTTGGCCGACAGCACCGTCCACGCCTTCAGCGCCTGGCCGCGGGCGTCGGTGATCTCGAGCTTCGTGTCGGCCGCGGGCGCGTTCTGGAAGTAGAGATCGATCTGCGCTGTCGCGCCGGGATATTCCGGCTCGTCTGGTGATGCGGGCGCCGAGCTGTTGCGCACGCGGATCGCCTCGCGCGGCGCGAAGACGATGGTGGCGGGCATGGACGTGGCGGCCTGTTCGACGGCGGAGGGGCCCGAGGACGCCGGGACTGAAGTCCCGGCACTCCAGTCGATTCCCCACCCGTTCGAGGCGCGCGGCGAGCCGCCCTGCGCGATGGCAGCCAGCTGTTGCAGCGGCGTCACGTTGTCCATGATCCACGCCGACCGCCCCATGGTCGAGATGACCAGGTCGTTCCTGTGCACCCGCAGGTCGGTGACCGGCGTCACCGGCAGGTTCATCTGCAGCGCCTGCCAGTTCTTCCCCGCGTTGAACGAGACGAAGAAGCCGAACTCGGTGCCGGCGTAGAGCAGGCCGGGCTGCTTCGGGTCCTCGCGCACGACGCGCGTGGGGTAGTCGTCCGGAATGCCGTTCTTCCCGTCAGTGAGCAGCGTCCAGGTGGCGCCGTAGTCGTCCGTCCGGTAGATGTACGGCTTCAGGTCGTGCTCGCGCATGAAGCGGTAGGCGGCGATGTAGGCGCGGCCGCGCGCGTGCGGCGAGTCCTCGATGGTCTGGATGCGTGCGCCCACCAGGCCCTGGGGCGTCACGTTCTTCCACGTCTTGCCGTTGTCGCGCGACACGTGCACGGGGCCGTCGTGGGCGCCCACCCAGATGACGCCGCGCTCGAGGCGCGCCTCGACCATCGAGTAGATGGTGGAGTACACCTCCTCGCCGGTCACGTCACGCGTGATCGGGTTGCCCGACGGGTACTGGTACTCGGCCTCGTGCGCGGTCAGGTCCGGGCTGATGATGTCCCACAGGATGCCCTCGTCCGTGGAGCGGTGCAGCACGTGCGAGGCCTGGTAGATGACGCGCGAGTCGTGCGGCGACACGTAGACGACGGTCTGGCGCGGGAAGCGGAACTTGATGTCGTCCGGGTCGTGCCCGTAGCGGTTCTGCGGGTACACCCAGTAGTGCTTCTCCTGCCCGGTGCGGACGTTGTAGCGGCCCACCTCGCCCTTGCACGCGCCCCACACCACCTGGCCGTCCGGCTTCGGCCAGATCTGGCCCGTCTCGCAGCCCGACGCCTGCTGCCACGCCTGCGCGGGATGCTCGAAGCCCCATGACATCGGCGGCACGCTCGGGATGATGATGGTGCTGTTGTCCTGCTGCGGCATGTAGAGGCGATAGGGCGTCTGCTCGTCCACCGACACCATGTAGTACTCGGCCGTCGGCTGGTTGAGGATGGACGACCAGCTCTTCCCGCCGTTCAGGCTGACGTTGGCGCCGCCGTCGTTCACCTGGAGGATGATGCCCGGGTTGTCCGGGTTGAACCACATGCCGTGGTTGTCGCCGTGCGGCGTCGGGACGGTGGTGAAGGTCTTGCCGCCGTCCACGCTCTTGTGGAGGCCGAGCTCGTTCACCCACACCTCGTTCTCGTCCTTCGGGTTCACCGTGACGTAGTGGAAGTAGAAGGGCCGCGCCCGCAGGCGCTGGCTGTTGTTCACGAGCGTCCACGATTCGCCCGCGTCGTTCGAGCGGTAGAGCCCGCCCCTGGGCCCGAGCGCCTCCACCATCGCGTAGAGCACCTTCGGGTTGCTGCGCGAGATGTCGATGTCGATCTTTCCGATCAGGTCGTCCGGCAGGCCCGCCGTGATCTTCTTCCACGTCTCGCCGCCGTCGGTGGACTTGTAGATGCCGCCCTTGTCGGCCGGCCCTCCGCTGATGATGTCCCAGCCCTTGCGGAAGCCGCGGTACGTGGCCGCGTAGAGGATGTCGGGGTTCTCCCAGTCCACCTCGATGTCGCGCCCGCCGTGCTCGTTGTCCACGAAGAGCGTCTTCTTCCAGGTCTTCCCGCCATCGGTGGTCTTGAAGATGCCGCGCTCGTCGTTGGGCCCGAAGGGCGACCCGAGGGCCGCCAGCCACACCGTGTTGGTGTTGTAGGGGTGCACCTTGATGCCGCCGATTTGCCCGGAGTTCTCGAGGCCCATGAACTGCCAGGTCTTGCCCGCGTCCAGCGACTTGTAGACGCCCCGCCCGATGATGACGTTCGAGCGGATGGCCGCGCTGCCCGTGCCCACCCACACGTGGTTGGGGTTGGACGGTGCCACGTCGATGGAGCCGATGGAGCCGGTGCGGAGCGAGCTGCCGTCGGTCATCGGCGCCCACGTGATCCCGGCGTCCTCGCTCTTCCACACCCCGCCGCCGACACCGCCGAAGTAGAAGGTGTGCGGCTGCTGGCGCACGCCCGAATACGCGGTGACACGTCCGCCGCGCGTGGCGCCGACGAGGCGCCACTTCAGGTCGTCGAACGCCGCGGATGGGACGATGACGTTGGGATCGCCCTGCGCCGACACGGAGGGCACGCGATCGAGGCCACCGATGGCGGCAAACGCCGAGACAAGGACTGCCAGGGTGATGACACGGACCGCCAGGGAGCAGGAGCTCATACGATGGACCTCATACACGGATGGGACAAGTCCGCAAGGGGCGCGGAATCAACGGAAAAGTATAGACGCAGATGAGGGCAGCGCAGGGACGCAGATGGCGCAGGGCCGCAGATGGCGCAGATGTACGCAGATATCAAGGAGTGGCTGGGCTAGGGATGAGCCGGGAGACTCGTTGCCAGCAACTTGACCGAAGCACAGGCTCGGGCGGACGAGGAGACGCCCTTTGCGCAAAGGCCCTTTGCCTCGTCTTCGACCGACGAGGGATCCCGCAGCCGGGCGATGCCGACCAGCGAGTACCAGGCCGCCTCGGCGGCCACCTCGGGCGGGGTGCCGTATTCGAGCGGGCGCAGGATCTCGAGGGCGTTCTGCGGCTCGTCCATGAACAGCCGGGAAATGCCGAGGTAGAGCGCCGCTGTCGGATCGTCCGGATAGTCCATGCGCACGCCGTCGAGCGCGGTGGCGGCGGCCACGTAATCGCCCTTTCGATACGGCTCGAGCGCTGTGTTCAACGCCCGCGCGGCGGGGGAGGTGCCGGCGATGAGTGGGGCCTCGAGGGATGTCAGGGGAAACGCGGCCAGATACGGCGCGGGATCGACCGGCGGCGGCTCGGGCGCGTTGACGGCTTCCGTTGCCGGCGCTCGCGGGGGACCGGGTGCCGCACCACGCGTCAAGTAGATCGCGCCGGCTACAAGCGCGACCACGACAGCCAGCGCCACTCCGACCTTCTTCATCCCGCTCCGAACCTCCGCGCTTTGAACACCCGTGCTTTGAACACCCGTGCTTTGAACACTCGTGCTTTGAACACTCGTGCTTTGAACACTCGTGCTTTGAACGCCAGTGCCTTGAACGTTCGTGCTTCGAACCTCCGTGTGCCGGCGCCCCGGCAGTATACTTCGCGCCAATGAAGCGACTCCTCCTGGCCCCTGCGTTGGCTCTGTCTGTATCTGCGTCCATCTGCGTCCCATCTGCGGCCCAGGTATCTGCGCCATCCACGGTTCTCATCCCCGACTCGGTGTTCGATGGAGAGCGCCTCCAGAAGGGATGGGTGGTCGTCATCCGCGGCGAGCGCATCGTCGCGGCGGGCCCCTCGGCGTCGGTGCCCACACCTGCGGGCGCGCAGACGCGGCGACTGTCCGGGTTGACGTTGATGCCGGGCATGATCGAGGGGCACTCGCACCTGCTGCTGCACCCCTACAACGAGACGACGTGGAACGACCAGGTGCTGAAGGAGTCGGTGGCCTACCGAGTGGCTCGGGCCGTGACGCACGCGGAGCGGACGCTGATGGCCGGGGTCACCACGGTGCGCGACCTGGGCAGCGAAGGCGCGGGGTACGCGGACGTGGGGTTGAAACGCGCCATCGATGATGGCGTCGTGCCGGGACCGCGCATGCTCGTCGCGGGGCCAGCGATGGTGGCCACGGGCAGTTACGGGCCGAAGGGCTTCGCCTCCGAGTGGCGGGTGCCGCAGGGGGCGGAAGAAGCGGACGGCCTCGAAGGCGTCGCGCGGGTGGCGCGCGACCAGATTGGGCACGGCGTGGACTTCATCAAGATCTACGCGGACTATCGCTGGGGCCCGAACGGTGAATCGCGGCCCACCTTCACGCTCGACGAGATCACCCGCATCGTCGAGGTGGCCAGGAGCAGCGGCCGGCCGGTCGTTGCCCACGCGGGGACGGTCGAGGGGATGCGCCGTGCCATCCTCGGCGGCGTCGAGACCGTCGACCACGGCGACGAGGGCACGCCGGAGATCTGGAAGCTGATGGTCGAGAAGGGCGTGGCCTATTGCCCGACGCTGGCCGCGCCGGACGCGACGGCGCAGTACGCCGGCTGGAAGAAGGGCGTGGAGCCCGAGCCGGAGCGCATTGCGAAGAAGCGCGAGACGTTCAAGGCGGCCCTGGCCGCGGGCGTGAAGATGTGTTTCGGCGGGGACGTCGGGGTCTACCCGCACGGCGACAACGTGCGCGAGCTGGAGATGATGGTGCAATGGGGCATGACGCCGCTGGCGGCCACGGTCGCGGCGACGTCAGGGAATGCGGCGCACTTCCACCTCGAGAACCGCGTCGGCCGCGTGCGCGAGGGATTGCTGGCGGACCTCATCGCCGTAGAGGGGGATCCGACGGCCGACATCGCCGCGCTCCGCCGTGTGAAGTTCGTGATGAAGAACGGCCGCGTCTACAAGCAGTGACAAAGAAACCACGAAGGCACGAAGAGAATCACGAAGGGCACGAAGTCAAGACCTCAAGCCCCAAGCCCCAAGCCCCAAGACCTCATGGCCCCCTCTACACCACGTTCAGCTCACCGCTGCGTGCGGCGGCGGTGAAGCGGTCGTGCGCGAAGGGGGAGAGGTCGAATTTCGGATCGCGCCCCGTCATCACGTCCGCCAGGATGCGCCCCGCCGCCGGCGCGTGCTGGAAGCCGTGCCCGCTGAATCCGGCAATCGTGTAGAAGCCCTGGACGTCGGATGACGGCCCGATGATGGGGTTGTGGTCCGGCGTCATTTCGTAGAGGCCGGCCCACGCGTGCGAGACCGCGGCCTCGGCCATGGCGGGCAGCCGTCGCACGGCCACCTCGGTCACCTTCGGCAGGAAATCCCAGCGCACGGTGATGTCGAAGCCCGGCGTCTCGTCCGGGTCGCCCATGCCGAAGAGCAGCCCCGGCCCCTCGCGGTGGAAGTAGAACGTGCTCTCGAAGTCGATGACGAGCACCTTGGAGCGGGGCATGCGGCCTTCCCACTCCGGCGCGTCCCACGATCCTCCGCGCTCGGGCGTGGCGATGAAGATGTGGCGGCGCTCGGGCTCCACGGGCACGTCGACGCCGCAGTAGCGGCCGATGGCCTTCGCCCACGGGCCGGCGGCGTTCACGACGACCGGCGTGCTGATGTTGCCGCGCGAGGTCTGCACCTCGGCGATGCGGTGGTGGTCGAGCCTGATGCCGGTCACCTCGGTCTCCCGGACGATCTCCACCCCGCGTGCCTGCGCGCCCTTCGCGAAGCCCATCGTCACGCCGTTCGGATCCGCCACGCCATCGGCGGCGCACCACGCGGCGCCGCGCACGCCTTCGAGGTCGATGCCCGGCGCGATGGCGGCCGCTTCCCTCGGCGAGAGCCACTGCACGCCGACGCCCATCTCCTGCTGCAGGGCGATGTTGCGGAGGAACGTGGCCACGTTCGCCGTCTTCGACACGAGGAACAGGTAGCCGTCCCGGTGGAAGTCGATCGGCGTGCCGACGCGCGCCTCGAAGTCGGCCATCATCGCGATGGACTCGATCGACAGGCGGATGTTCGCCGGGTGGGAGAACTGGTGCCGCACGCCGCCGGCGTTCTTGCCGGTGGAGCCTGTCGCCAGCTGCGCCTCGCGCTCGACGAGGACGACGTTGGTGACGCCGCGCTGGGCCAGGTGCCAGGCGAGGCTGCATCCCATGCAGCCGCCGCCCACGATGACGATGTCCGCCGTGTGTCGCATGGATGAATTGTAGCGGCCCGACGGCAGCCGCGGCGTGGGGGGCACCTGCCACCGACGGTTCCGGGCCGCTCCGTGGCGATCGACCTCCCACGCCTCGGAAGGACCACGTCTCGCCAGT
This sequence comes from Acidobacteriota bacterium, assembly GCA_020851565.1. GTDB lineage: Bacteria > Acidobacteriota > Vicinamibacteria > Vicinamibacterales > UBA2999 > VFZN01. The sequence goes on from JADZCN010000114.1 coordinate 38,253, forward strand.
CTCGAGAGCCTGAGCCGATCCCGGGCTCCCTTCGGCCTAGAGAGCCAGGAGGCACCCATGACGGTTCGCACTTCGCTTCGTTTCGTGCTCCTGCTCGCGGGAGCGATCACACTGGCAGGAAGCGCCTCGTCCCGTGCGCTCGGTACCGGGCAGGCCGCCGGCGGCCAACCCGGACGACACGCTGGACCTGGAAAGGCCGGGACCCCCGGCCGCTTCGAGGTCTGGCTGGCCGACCAGTCGGACACTCGACCCGGCTTCGGCGGCCAGCTGCTGATCTATCGGGGCGCCGATCTCATGGGAAAGACGGCCGGCCGGGCCGAGCCGATCGAGCGGATCGATCTCGGCGGCGCGACTGCTGACCTGTGCCGCGCGACCACGGGGCGGAACCCGGTCCGACCGCACATGATCCTGTTCAACGAGCAGCACACGCACGCCGTGCTGTCGTTCGTGGCGAGCGGGCACGTGGTCATCATGGACGCGGCGGCCCGCACGCCGCTGTCGTGCATCGAGACCACGATCGGCAGCACGGGCACGCGGCAGGCGCACGCCGCGTTTCCAGCCCCGGACGGCTCCTACATCCTCGTCGCCAACCAGAACGGGAAGCGCCTCGAGCGGATCGACGCCGACTTCGAGGCCAACCGCTTCTCGCACAACCCCGCGGCGACGCTCGATCTCAGCACGTGCACGACACCCAGCGGACAGCCCTGCGAGCACCCCGATCTCCGTCCAATCAACTGGCCCATCTGTCCCATCATCGACTCGTCGAGCCGCTACGGGTTCGTCACGCTCCGCGGCGGCGGGCTGTTCGTCGTCGACGCGAGGGCCACGCCCATGGCCATCGTCGCCGAGTACGACAAAGGGACGGTCCGCGGGAACGGGTGCGGCGGCATCGAGGCGGCCGGACACATGTTCATCAACTCCGGCGGGAGCCCGGTCAACGTGTCGAGCGGCGATCCGCATCATCCCGACCTGTACGGATTCGACGTGTATCGCTTCCCCTTGTCGGGGTTCGAGCCGGGGAACCCACCCAACACGCCCGCACCACTGCTGCTCCTGACCAAGCCCGGCATGTCCGACTCGCACGGCGCGGCGCTGGCCTCGAACCAGCGCTACCTGTGGGTCATGGACCGCCACGCCAACGTGGCCGAGATCGTCCACGTGAAGACCGGCCGTTGGGTGAAGACGGTGGCGCTCAGCGGCCGGTTGAGCGAGGATCCGGCGCCGGATCTGGCAGACCGCGCGCCCGATGGCAGCCGCCTGTTCGTCGCGCTTCGCGGCTCGGTGCCCCTCAGCGGCGATCCCCACAACGCGACGGGAACGACGCCGGGCCTCGGTATCATCCAGGTCACGGGCGGTGGACGGGACGGTCGTCTTGCCGCCGTGGTGCCGCTCACAAATCCGTGGCAGCAGCCCGGGCAGGCGCCGGATGCACACGGCCTGCGCGTGCGGCTGACACCCCCGGCTCGCTGACGCGGTGGCGTTCGGCGGTGAGCGTGAAGCTCGCGACGGGTACCGATGCGACCTGCTGAGCCGATCGGGCGCGCGTTGCCGCCTATCCTGACGACTGCGGGCGTCTGGAGGCGGGCGACTTGCGCCGAATGTTCGCCTGGGACCGGCTTCTCAGGCCGGGCGTGGAAAAGATCGGATCGACGTGGCGGGATCGAGGGCGATCTGTCGTTCTCCACGGTGGATGCCGCTTTCGCCGCCATGAGGTCGTCGCCTCGCTCGGCAGGGCTGACCGCAGGCCGTCCCATGCTCAAGGTTCCCGATTCGGGCGTGTCGGACCAGACGGGCGACCCCGCCGTCACGGCGCTCCTGCGCCTGGCGCAGACCGATCGGCGCCAGGCCCTGGATGCACTCGTGCCGCTGGTGTACGACACGCTCCGGAGGATCGCCCGTCAGCAACTGGCGCGCGAGCGCCCGGGGCACACGCTGAGCGCGACCGCCCTCGCGCACGAAGCCTATGCGAGGCTCATCGGCCTGACGCGGATCGAGTGGCGTGACCGCGCGCACTTCTTCGCCGCGGCCGCTGGCGCCATGCGCCGCGTGCTCATCGACTATGCCGTGGCACGGAAGGCCCGGAAGCGGGGGGGCGGTGCGGCGGTCGAGATGGACCTGGCGGGCCTGGTCACGGATGACCGGGTTGAAGACGTCCTGTCCGTTCACGAGGCGCTCGTCCGGCTGGAGCGCGTGCACCCGCGCGCGGCGCGCGTCGTCGAGTGCCGCATCTTCGCCGGGATGACGATTGACGAAACGGCCGCCGCGCTGGACCTGTCGCCGGCCACCGTCAAACGGTACTGGGAGTTCGCCCGCGCCACGTTGACCCGGGAGCTGATGCACGCATGCACGCCTCGATGACCTCCGCGCCGACCACCAGCCGGCTGGGCGACCGCTGGGAGCGGTTGGCCGCGCTCTTCGAAGGGGCCCGGGCCCATCCGGAACCCGAGCGGTCCGCCTATCTGCGGGACGCACGCGCGAGCCCGCAGGAAATTGACGAGCTGCAAGCCCTGTTCGCGCTCGATTCGCGTCGGGCGGGGCCGGTCGAGCGATTGATGGCGGCCATCGGCCCTGCGCCGCGGGTCTGGCATACCGACGCGGCACGGTCGCTCGTGGGCCCCTACGAGATCCTTCGCGAGATCGGGCGGGGCGGCATGGGCGTGGTCTACCTCGCGCGCCGGGCCGACGGCGTGTACCAGCGGCTGGTCGCACTCAAGCTGGCGCGCACGCCGGTGGTGGAGGGGGACCTGCGCGCCCGCTTTCTGGCCGAGCGCGACATCCTCGCCGGCCTGGCGCACCCGCACATCGCGCCGCTCTACGACGGCGGCGTCACCGACGACGGCCTGCCGTACTTCACGATGGAGTACGTGGACGGCCGCGCGATCGACGCCCACTGCGACGCCGAGAGGCTCGACGTGCGCGCGCGGATTCGCCTCTTCCTCTCCATCTGCAGTGCCGTTGCGGCCGCCCACCGTGCGCTGGTCGTTCATCGCGACTTGAAGCCGACCAACGTGCTCGTGACTGCCGACGGCTCGGTGAAGCTGCTGGACTTCGGCATCGCCAAGCTGCTGGCCCACCCGGCGGACCGCGGTGACACGATGACGGCGGGGCAGCCGATGACGCCTGCCTATGCGAGCCCCGAACAGGTGCTCGGCCGTCCGGTGTCCACGGCGACCGACGTGTACGCCCTGGGCCTGCTGCTGTACGAGCTGCTGTGCGGCCGCCGCGCGCATCGGTTCACGTCGCGCGGCGCGGCCCACCTGGAGCAGGTGATCGTGCATACCGACCCGCTGCCGATGGCCGAAGCCCTGCGGCACCCGGACGAGTGGACGGCGGGGACGGCGGAGGAGATCGCCGGGGCGCGGCAGACCACGCCGTCACGACTGGCGCGCCAGCTGCGGGGCGACCTGGCGCGCATCACCGCCATGGCGATGCGAAAGGACCCCAACCAGCGCTACGCGTCGGCCGCGCACCTGGCGGAGGATCTGGAGCGCTATCTGGACGGCCGTCCTGTCGTCGCCCGAACGCCCTCGGTCGTGTACCGGGTGGCGCGCTTCGTCAGGCGCCACCGTCTCGGCGTGGTGGCCACGAGCCTCGGCGTCGTCGCGCTCACCGGGTACCTGGGCCTCGCCATCCAGCACGCGAGAAACCTCGAGCGCACGGCCGAGCGGGAGCGTCAGGAGGCGGCCCGGGCTCGCGAGGTGGCGGACTTCGTGGTCACGCTCTTCGATGCGGCGGACCCGGACGTGGTCCAGCGCCGCGATGCCCCGATCACGCAGATGCTGGAGCGCGGACTGCAGCGCGCCGACGCGCTCGGCCACCAGCCGCAACTGCAGGCGCGCCTCCTGAACGCCATCGGGCGGGCCTACTTCAACCTGGGCCGGTATGACGACGCCCAGGCGATTGCCAGGCGGGCGTTGGACATCAGCCGCGCCACGGTCGGCGACATCCATCCGGATGTCGCGCGGGATTACCGGTTGCTCGGTCTCGCGACCGGCCAGCTGGGGCGCCAGAAGGAGGCCGTCGAGATGTTCCGGACGGCCCTCGAGGTTCGGCGCAGTACCGAGGGTCTCACCGGTGTGGAAGCCGCAGCGGACCTGCACTATCTGGGTTACGCGCTTGCTCAGGTGGGCGAGCTGGAGGAAGCGGAGCGCCGGCTTACCGCCGCGCTGGAGATGCGGCGCGCGCTGTTGCCCGCCGGACACGAGGAGATCGCCACGAGTCTGGCCGGAGTGGCGTTCCTGCGGGGCCGCCAGGGCCGGCCGCGCGACTCGGTGGACCTCTACCGGGAAGCGCTCGCCCTGCGGCTCGCCCGTCTGGGTGAACGGCATCCCGAAGTCGCCCGAGGGCGCCAGAACCTCGCCAACGCGCTCAGCACGGCCGGCCTTCACGACGAGGCCGCAGAGGAATTTGCACGCGCCCTCTCGGTGTACCGAGCCGTCTATGGCGAGAAGCACCCGAGCATCGCGACCACGCTCAACAACCTCGGCACGCTCGAAGGTCGGCGCCGACGGGATGCCGATGCGATTCCCTATCTGAGGGCGGCTCTCGACATGCGGGCCGAGCTGCTCGGAGCGGACCATCCATCGACCCTCCTGTCGAAGGCCAACCTGGCCACGGTGCTGGGACGCGCCGGTCGGCCGGCGGAAGGAGAAGCGCTGCTGCGCGATGTGCTGGCCCGCGGGGAGGGGCGTCCCGACGTGGCCATGGGCGTCTCGCGGCCCGTGGCCCTGAGTAACCTCGCCCACCTGCTCTGGCTGCAGGGGAAGCTGGCGGCAGCAGAGGCTACGGCACGCGAGAGCCTGGCCCTCCTGCGAGGGCGCGAAGTCAATCCGCTGACCGAAGCCACGCTGCTGGCCACGCTGGGCCGGACCCTGACCTCGCGGGGGCAGTACGGAGAAGCCGAGGACGTTCTGCGGCGCGCGCTGGAGATCCGGCAGTCCCGTCTTGGGCCCGAACACGCCGGCACGGCTCATGTGCGCGACCTCCTGAAGGAGCTGCAGCGCCGCCGCCTCGCATCTGCCCGGCCCTGAGCCGGTTCGGGCACGACTTCGGCCTAACAAAGCAGGGGCGCATCCATCCGCGCTGGAGCGGATCGACAACGCGGCCCAGGCAGGTGTTCCATGTCCTTGAAGATCGGAGACCTCGCGCCCGACTTCCGCGCCCAGACCACGGAGGGCGTCATCGACTTCCACGACTGGCTTGGCGACCGGTGGGGCGTGCTCTTCTCGCACCCGAAGGACTTCACCCCGGTGTGCACGACGGAGCTCGGTCTGCTGGCGACGCTCAGGCCCGAGTTCGACCGCCGCGGTGTGCGCGTGATCGGCCTGAGCGTGGACGACCTGGACGCGCATCGCGAGTGGTCGAAGGACATCCGTAGGGTGACGGGAGCGGCGCCGAACTTTCCCCTGATCGCGGACCATGACCGGCGCGTGGCGTCGCTCTACGACATGCTGGATGCGCAGGCCGGCGACACGGCCACGGTTCGATCGGTCTTCGTGATCGGCCCGGACAAGCGCATCAAGCTGACGTTGACCTATCCGGCCAGCACGGGCCGAAACTTCGCCGAGCTGCTGCGCGCAATCGATTCGCTGCAGTTGACCGCACGTTACCAGGTGGCCACGCCCGTCAACTGGCAGCCGGGCGAGGACGTGATCATCGTGCCTGGCGTCTCGGACGCGGCCGCCCGCGAGCGCTACCCGCAGGGATGGCACGCGCCCGCTCCGTACCTGCGATACGTCCCGTCGCCCGTCCCCACGCGGCCGGCGTCGCACGCGGCCTCAGGGCCCGGGCCGGCCCTGGAATCCGGCCGGGCATCGAGTTAGCGCTGCCCGCCCCGGAACACCGTGCCGCCCCTCATGACGAAGGCCACCCGGGCGAGGGCATCGATGTCGGTGAGGGGGTTCCCGTCCACGGCCACGAGATCGGCCGAGAAGCCCGGGGCGATCGTGCCAATCTCCCTGCCGAGGCCGAGGGAGTCGGCCGAGACGGACGTGAGCGAACGGATCGCCTCCGCGGGCGACTGGCCGGACTTCACGCGCTCGAAGAGCTCGCGCATGTTCTGCCCGTGCGCGCCGGCCACGGCATCGGTGCCCATCACGATCTTCAGTCCGTGCGTCTTCAGCGCGGCCGAGAACATCGCGTCCTTCATCCCGAGGGCCTTCTCCATCGCGGCGAAGCCCTCCTCCGTGTAGTTGCCCACGCCGAGGAAGCGCGCCTTGTTCTCCAGGTAGTTCTGCGTCACCAGGCCGATGTTCGGATCGAAGAACATGCCGCGGTCCGCCAGCAGCTTCAGTGCCTCCGGCGTGGCCAGTCCGCCGTGTTCGACTACCGTGCAGCCCGCGCGCGCGGCGCGCATCATCGACTCGGGGCTGTGCGCATGGACCATGGACCGGAGGCCCTGCGCGCGCGCCTCGGCACAGACGGCATCGAGCTGCTCCTGGCTCAGCGTTGGGGTGCCGCCGTCGCGGATGCTGGCCGACGCGAAGATCTTCACCAGGTCGGCGCGGTCCGCCTTGCGCTGCCGCACCTGGGCGCGCAGCTCGTCGGGCGTGAGCCTGGCGTTGCTGACCTGTCCGAGCGAGGTGAGAATGCGCGGCCCCGGGAGCACCCCTCGCGCGATGGCGTCGCGGAGCGGCTTGTCGCGAGGCGAGCCCACGCTCTGGACGGTGGTGAAGCCCGCCATCAGGGTGACGTAGGCGTTCTCGGCCGCGTAGAGCGCGTTCTGCTCCGGCGGCTCGGGTCCGGTGTGGTAGCGGCCCTCGGCGTTGAAGTGCCAGTCGATGTGGACGTGGGTGTCGATGAAGCCGGGGAGCAGGGTCGCCTTGCCGAGGTCAATCGTGACCGGCGCGTCCGGCCCGCCGACGCGGACGATGCGGCCGTCCCGAATCGCGACGGTGTTGCCGGGGAGGATGCGCCCGTCGCCGTTGATGATGGTCCCGGCCCGCAGCGTGACTTCGGTGGCGGGCCTGCCGGACTGCGCCGATACGGAGGCGGCGCTCGCGAGGAGGATGGCGCTGAGCCGCAGGAGGTGCGAAGGGATGACGCGGAGCATGGGATCCGCAGATTACACGGATTAGGCAGATTGGCGCCTGGGGATGTTCCTTGAGGGGGGGCGTGCCGGCGACGTGTGGCGAGGGCGGCCGCGCTCACGGCCAGGCCGCTCCCATCTTCGACCGCGTAGGACCAGCCGGCCCGACATCCGTGCCATCGGCGCAATCAGCGGATGAACCCCTCCGCATCATCGCTGTCCCTTCCGCAGTCATCTCTTCCGCGTCATCTCGACACGGAACAGCTCGTCCGCCGACTGCAGCGTGATGTTCTTCAGCCGCTCCGGGTAGTTCGCGGGTAGCCCGGCGAGGAACGCGCGCACCATGTTCGCCACCTCGGGCGAGCTGTGGCCGCCGAGCGTGGCGTCCAGCCACCGCTTGGGGAAGAAGATGTCGCCCGTCTTCTGGATCTCCCACAGCATCTCGAGGCTCGGCGTGACGTAGCCAGCCGACGCCCGCGCGCGCAGGGGATGGTGCAGGTAGTCGAGCCCTTCGAGCACCCACGGCTCGCGCCGGCGGTTGTTCACGTCCGCCAGCGAGCGAAACCAGGCGTCGCGCTCCCTTGGATCCGCTGAGAGCGCAGGCATGACGAACTGGAAGCGTCCCTTGCGATCCGGGTTCTCGATGCGGGTGAGCTGCTCGGCCAGGATGTCGCGCCAGCCGTCCACCTCCCGCACGGCCAGCTCCAGCGCCAGCGTCGTGTAGTCCGCTTCCGCGAGGGGCAGCCCCTGGACGACGTCCTTCTTCGCCCACACGCGGCGCAGCCACTCCACGGTGGGGCCGGTGATGGCCACGTTCCGCACGGCGCCGAACCACGCCGCCTTCTGGCTGGCTGTCTTGGCCCGGTCCAGGCCGTCCACGAGCAGCTTCTCGAAAGCTGCGGCCCGCTCCGCCCGCGCCTCCGCCGGCAGGAAGCGCCACCAGGCACGGCCGGCGTAGCCGAGCACTCTCGCCGTCATCTGCTCGTCGGTTTCCACCGGCAGCGCCGCGTCGGCCAGGTCCATGAAGGCCGCGGGCGCCAAACGCCCGTCGAGCAGGGCATCCCACAGCGTGACCCACGCGCTGCCGCGCGTCAGTGGATCCCTGATGGTTGGGAGCGACCGGGACAGGTGGACCAGCGAGGCCTCGTCCAGCTCGAAGCCGCCGTACGCCCAGCCCTCGCCGTTCGGCAGGACGAAGGCCGGTGCCGGCAGCCCCACGGCTTCCTTCACTTCGACACTGGCGCCGTCGAGCGCCACGTTCAACGTCGTCGTGCTGCCGGCGGCGTCGCCGAGCGCCACGCGCAGCTGTTGCGGCCACGCGCGCCCGCGGTTCCACGTGTCCCGCTGGCGGAACGCCAGGCGCGTGATGTGCCCGTCGCTGACCGACAGCTCCGTCGTGACCGTGGGACGGCCGGGCTGCTCCACCCACACCTTGCTCCATGCCTGCAGGTCCACGGGCGTGCGCCGGTCGAGCACGTCGATGAGATCGGTCCACGTGGCGTTGCCGAACTTGTGTGCGGCGAGGTACTCGCGCAGGCCGTCCCTGAACGACTCCTCGCCGAGCAGCGCCTCGAGGTGCCGCATCATCACGGGCGCCTTCTGGTAGATGATCGCGCCGTACATCTGGCCCGCCTCGTTCAGGTTCTCGAGGACCTGGCGGATGGGGTTCGCGCCCGGCGTGCGGTCCACCTCGTACGCCGCCGGGTAGTGCGCCAGCAGGAACCGCAGGTCGTGGTTCACCTCCGGGAACGAGGGGTTCACGATCTTGGCCGCCATGAAGTTGGCGAAGACCTCCTTCATCCACACGTCGTTGAACCAGCGCATGGTCACGAGGTCCCCGAACCACATGTGCGCCGTCTCGTGCGAGATGACCGACGCGCGCCCGAGCAGCTGGTTCTGCGTGGCCGACTCGTCCAGCATCAACCCCGAGGCGTTGTAGAGGATCTTGCCGGCGTGCTCCATCCCGCCGAACTGGAAGGCGGGAACGAGCACGAAGTCGAACTTGCCAAACGCGTAGGGGATGCCGGTGTAGCGCTCCATGTACTCGATGGCGGCCGCGTGCAGATCGAAGATGGCATCCCGGTTCCGCGCGACCTTGGCGGCATCGGTCTCGCGATGGAACATGCGGAAGGTGCGCCCGTTGCGCACCGCCGTCTCCACCTTGAAGTCGCCGACGACGAAGGAGAAGAGGTAGGTGGAGAGGGGTTCGGTCTCGCGGAACGCGATGCTGGCCACCTCGGCGTCCTGCGCGCGCTGGACCCGTGGCGCCGGGGAGCTGTCCGGCAAGGCGCCGCCGCCGGTCACCTCGGCGCCGTTGCTCACGGCCTTCCAGGCGCGCGGGTAGGTGAGGGTCAGCGTCCACCGCGCCTTCAGATCCGGCTGATCGAACACCGGAATCGCCTGCCGCGCCCGCGCCGGCACGAACAGCGCGTAGAGGAAATCCGCGCTCCGGTTCAGCGGGTCGTTGCCGGCGGTGAAGCCGATCCGAACCGCGTTCCGCCCGACCTTCAGGGCCGTCGTCGGAATGACGATGTGGCCGTTGGTGTAGTCGAAATGCGTGGCGGCACCGTTGGCGGTCACCGACTTCACGTGATCGCGGCTCGTCTCGAAGTCGATGACCAGCGGCTCGGTGTTGTCCTTCAACTCGAACGAGATGGTCGTGGTGCCGGTGATGGGATCGGCCAGCGCCTTCGGCACGGCGAGCGAGAGGTGGTATCGCAGATCCGCGATGACCGCCGCGCGTCGCGTCGCGACGTCCAGTGGCACGCCGGCCGCGGGTGTGGCGGTCTGCGCTGCCGCGGGGAGGGCCCATGCGCCCAGAGCTGCCAACAGGACTGCCATGCGCATGGGCAAGACTACCATTGAGCGATTGCTGATTGGCGATTGGGCGATTCACTGAAGATCGAGCGATTGGGGCATTGGGCATTGAATCGGGCGATTGGGTGATTGCGGCATCGGGCGATTCGTTGCTGGCAGACGTCGGCCCGTCGTCGCCCACCGGGCGACCGCATAGGGGAACGTGTTGATCCAGACGGTGGGCGGCAGGTCGTCGAAGGTGTAGCTCTCGTTGAGCGTCGCGCTCGCCGTCCAGTCGGCCTGGAACGCCTTGGCTTTCAGCGTCACGGTCCCGGCCGCAAACGTGAGCGGCGACACGTACTCGCTCGAGGCCGCGGTCGGCTCGCTGCCGTCGGTGGTGTAGCGAATCGTCGCCCCAGCCGGGCCGCTGAGCACAATGGCCTCCGTGGGCTGATAGATCCCGGCGGGCGGCGTGGCTGTGGGCGTCGCCAGCGTGCCCTGGGTGATCGTGATCGCGGAGGTCGTCACCGCGCTCGGCGTCCAGCCCGTCCGGAACGCGCGCGCCTGCACGGTCGTCGTAGTGGTGACGGCAATGGCGCCCGTGTAAAGCGGGGAACCCTCGTCCGGCGTGCTGCCGTCCACGGTGTAGCGCAGCACCGCCTGCGGGTCCGCCGCGCTCAGCGTCACCGTCTGCGGGCCGACGTATGTGCCCGTCCCCGGCGCCACCACAGGCGCCGCCGGCTGCAGCATGTACGTGGCAGACGCTACCACGCTCGGCGCCCGATCCGGCACCCACGCCCGCGCCTTCAGCGTCGTCGTGCCCGTGATCAGCACGTCGCCGGTCGCCGGCACCTCGGGATCGCTCGCCGTCGGGTCCACGCCGGTTGTCGTGTAGCGCAGCGTCGCGCCCGGCACGGCGCTCGTGATGAGCACGATCTGCTCAGTGGCGTACGTGCCGGACGCGAGGCTCAGCGTGGGCGGCGGCGGGCTCCAGCGCCCCGGCGCCGTCCACGCCAGCGCCGGCGCCAGTCGGTTCGAGGTCGTGCCATCGCCCAGTTGCGAATAGTAGGCCTCGCCCCACGGTGTAGCGCAGCACGGCCTGCGGGTCCGCCGCGCTCAGCGTCACCGTCTGCGGACCCACATACGTCCCCGTCCCCGGCGCCACCGTCGGCGCCGCGGGCTGCAGCATGTAGGTGGCCGACGCCACCACGCTGGGCGCCCGATCCGGCACCCACGCCCGCGCCTTCAGCGTCGTCGTGCCCGTGATCAGCACGTCGCCGGTCGCCGGCACCTCGGGATCGCTCGCCGTCGGGTCCACGCCGGTCGTCGTGTAGCGCAGTGTCGCCCCCGGCACGGCGCTCGTGATGAGCACGATCTGCTCAGTGGCGTACGTGCCGGCCGCCAGGCTCAGCGTGGGCGGTGGCGGGCTCCACCGCCCCGGGGCCGTCCACGCCAGCGCCGGCGCCAGCCGGTCCGCCGTGGTGCCATCGCCCAGTTGCGAGTAGTAGCCGTCGCCCCAGGTCCACACGCCGCCGTCCATCGCCACCGCCACGCTGTGCGCGCTGCCCTGCGCCAGCAGCGTCACGCCGGTGGGCCCGCTCAACTCGGTCGGGGTCAGCACGCTCGACGTCGTGCCGTTCCCCACTTGTCCCGACGTGTTCGTACCCCAGCCGAGCAACACCCCAGTGGGGCTGAGCGCGCCGCTGTGGTTGGTGCCGGCCGCCAGCACCGCCGCACTGGTCCCGGGCACCATGACGGGGACCGGATGGTCCGTCTGGCTGCCCAGTCCCAGCTTCCCACCCCCGCCATCCCCCCACGCCCACAGCGCGCCGCTGCGCGTCCGCGCCAGGCTGTGGAACGCGCCGGCCGCCACGTGGACCACGTCCGACAAACCGCCGATCGCCACGGGCGTCAGCCGGCTGGTGGTCGTCCCATCACCTAATTGGGAGGAAGTGTTGGCGCCCCAGGCCCACACCTGGCCCTCCGCCGTCACGGCCAGGTTGTGATTCGCCCCCGCCGCGATGGCAACGACGTTCGCGAGCCCATTCACCAGCAGCGGCACGGACGACGAGCCCGTCGTGCCCTGGCCGAGCTGACCGCTCGCGCCGTAGCCGAAGGCGTACACCTGGCCGGTACTCGCGAGCACGAGGCTGTGCGAGGCGCCCGCGGCCACCGCGACGATGGGCGGGAGCCCTCCGATGGGCACCGGCCGGCTGCGGTTCGACGAGGTCCCATCCCCCAGGCGCCCGTACGCGTTGTAGCCCCACGCCCAGAGCTGGCCGTCGGCGGTGGCCGCCAGGCTGTGCAGCCCGCCCGCCGCCACCGCCACGACGCCGGTGAGCGTCGGCACCAGCACCGGCGTCGGGCGCGTGGTGCTGGTGCCGTCGCCCAACTGCACATTGGTGTTGAACCCCCACGCGTACACCATGCCCTCGGGCGTGGCCAGCAGCGTGTGGCGATCCCCGGCCGACCCCGCACCGCCACTGAGGGGCGCTGTCAGGCTGTACGTGCCCGTCGCCACCGCGCTATCGCCGGCGCCGGTGCGGAACGCGCGCACCTTGATGGTGTACTCGCCGATCAGGATTGGCGTCGCCGGGATGGCGGGGCTGCTCGCCGTGGGGTCCGTACCATCGAGCGTCCAGCGCAGCGTCGCGCCGGGGTCCGGGCTCGTCACCGTCAGCGCGGTGCCCGGGGCGTAGCTCCCGGAGGGCAGACTCAGCACCGGCGTGCTCGCGACCACGCTGTAGGCCTGGGTGCTCACGGCGCTGGCCGTGTAATCGGGATGGAAGGCCTTGGCGCGCACGGTCGCGCTGACGTCCACGGGGAAGGGGCCCCCATAGAGCGGCGAGCCGGTGGTCGGCGTGCCGCCATTCACCGTGTAGTGGATGGCCGCGAAGGGCTGCGCCTCCAGCGTCACCATCACCTGTCCCGTGAACGTGCCGGCCCCCGGCGTGATGGTCGGCGCCGTCAGCGTGCCGAAGTTCATCGTGTACGTCGCCGTCCGCACGACCGAGTCGGACCAGTTCGCCTTGAACCCGACCGCCTTCAGCGTGGTCGTCGTCGCGATAGTGAGCGCGGACGCGTAGGCCGGAGACGCGGGCGTCGGGTCCGTGCCATCCACCGTGTAGCGGATCGTCGCGCCCGCCCTGCTGGTGGCAAGCGTCACCGTGCGCGCGCTCGTGTACGTCCCCGCCGAGGGCGATACCGACGGCGTCGCCACCTGCATCGTGTAGGTGGCGCTGGCGGTGTTGCCGGGTGGCATGCCGGACTTCCACGCCCGGGCCTTCAGCGTCTGCGTCTGGGTCACTCCACGCTGCCGCCGGAGGCCACCACGGGATCCGATTCCGTCGGCTCCGCCCCGTTCTGCGTGTAGTGGATGGTCGCGCCCGTGGTGACGACCGACACCGTGACGGTCCGCTCGGTGGTGTAGGTGCCGGAGGCCACGCTGAAGGTGGGCGTGGCCACGCGCCAGGCAAAGTCGGCGCCACTGATCGACACGGGCGCCGACACATTGGTCGTCGCGCCGTCGCCCAGCTGGCTGGAGTTGTTCCGGCCCGCCACCCACACGTAGCCAAGCGGGGTGATAGCCAGACTGAAGCCGTGTCCCGCCGAGAAGGCCGCCACCTCGCCCACGTTGGCCACCGTCACGGGGGTCGTCCGGTCGGTCGTCGTCGCGTCCCCGAGGCCACCGTAAGTGTTGTCGCCCCAGGCCCAGAGCGTGCCGTCCGCCCCAGCGGCGAGTGTGTGGTCCGAGCCCGCGTCGAGGGCGGCGAGGCCCGAGAGCCCGGTGACGGACACGGCCGTCGTGCGCTGATACGCCGTGGTGCCATCGCCCCACTGTCCCGACGCGTTGCGTCCCACGCCCATGGCGGTACCGTCGGCGAGCAGGAACATCGAGTGTCCCGAGCCGCCCGATGCGGCCACGACGGTGGTCAGACCGATCGCCTGCGCGAGCGTCGTGCGCGGTGTGGTCGTGCCATCGCCCAATTGCCCGTTGGTATTGGCGCCAGTCCCCCACACCGACCCGTCCGCCTTCACCACCAGCGTGTGCTCCCCTCCCGCGGCGATGGCCTGCGCTCCCGTGCTGAGCAACCACGGCGCGGTGACATTCGTGGTCGTCCCATTACCGATTTGGCCCACGCTGTTCGCGCCCCAGACATAGACATCGCCCGCGCTCGTCAGCGCCATGGAGTGCGTGTGTCCCGCGGCAATCGCCACGACCGAGGTCAAGGCCAGCGCCACGGGCGTCCTCCGGTTCGTGGTGGCCCCATCGCCCAGCTGACCAGAGGAATTGTTCCCGAATGCATACACCGTGCCCGCACTGCTCAAGGCCAGCGAGTGCGCGGTGCCGGCGGCGACGGCGACGATGTCCGCGAGCCCGGCGACCTGCTGCGGCACGCGGCGGGTCGTGAGGGTGTTGTCGCCAAGCTGGCCACTGCTGTTGCTGCCAAAGGCCCAGACCGTGCTGTCGGATTTCACCACCAGCGTGTGCTGGTAGCCGGCCGCGATGCGGCGCGCGGCAGGCGCGGGAGGCTGGGCGGAGACGAGGTGCGGAAGCGTGAAGAAGGAAGGGGGTGACCCGGTGTCACACCAAGGCAGACGGACGCAGGATCGTGAATTCCGCGGACGTGGCCCAAGGACCTGCCGAACTCCTGCCGCCGGCAGGCCGTCAGCGTCTCGGAAGTGCGGTCTTGTCGTCCAGGATGGTCAACAACCAGCCCGATCGACCACGCAGTGGAAGGAAACCGAATGCCCAATCACGACCGCTCACTCGTAGCGCAGCGCGCGTACAGGTTCCACCGCGGCAGCCCTTCGCGCGGGCAGATAGCCCGCGAGCGCGCCCACCAGGGCGAGCGCGGCGGCGGCCGCCAGCAGCGTGAGCGGGTCCGTGGGCGACAAGCCGAAGAGCTGCGAGGACACGACGCGGCTCAGGGCCAGCGCCGCGGGGATGCCGATCAGCACGCCGACGCCGGTGAGCACGGCCACTTCCCGCAGCACCAGCCACACGACGCTGCCGCGCTCCGCCCCGAGCGCGATGCGGATGCCAATCTCCCGCGTGCGGCGCGCGACTGTGTAGGACATCAGGCCGTAGAGGCCGACCGCCGCCAGCAGCGTGGCCAGCAGGCCGAACGCCGCCGAGAGCACCGCCAGCATGCGCTCGGTGAACACGGCCTCGTCAATCGTCTGCTCCATCGTCGTGACGTTGTAGAGCGGCAGGCTGGCGTCGCGGCGGCCAACGGCGTCCCGGATTCGCTCGACGAGGCCGGCACGGCCCTCCGGCGTGGAGCGCACGTAGACCGTCATCCCCGTCAGCTCCGTGCTCTGCTGCAGCGGCGTGTAAGCGAACCGCCGGACCTGGTTGTCCTCCGTCGTCCCCTCGCGCATGGTGCCGTGCAGCGAGTCCTTCACCACGCCCACGATCTCGATGGCGCCGGGGTCGTTCAGCACGCGCCAGCCGAAGCGGCGCCCGATGGGGTTCTCCGACCCGAAGTAGTACCGCGCGAAGGTCTCGTTGACGACGGCGACGAGCGGCGCGCCCTCGACGTCCCTCGGCGTGAACTCGCGCCCCAGCAGCAGCGGCTGCCCCATGGTACGGAAGTAGTCCGGTCCCACCTCGTTGGTCCACGGGTTCATGTTCTCGTCGGGCTTCGTCTCGTACCCCTGCACCTGGATGGTGCGGCTGGAGATGCTGTCGGTGAGCACAGGCTCGGCTGCCATGGAGACACCGGCGACGCCGGTGACGGCCTGCAGATCCTGCTGCAAGGCCGCATAGAACTGCTTGATGCGCGCTTGCGAGTAGCCTGCCAGCTCGGGGCTGATGGCGAACGACACGAGGGAGGTGGCGTCGAAGCCCGGGTTCAGGTGCTTCAGGTTGTACAGGCTGCGCGCGAAGAGCCCCGCGCCCGCCACCAGCAGCATGGAGAGCGCCACCTGGGCCACCACCAGTCCCTTGCGCAGCCGTGCGTGCGCGCGTCCGCCACTGAGCGCCCCGGCCTCTTCACGGAGTGTGCGGTTCATGTCGGGCCTGGACGCCTGGAGTGCCGGAGCGAGCCCGAAGACCACCGCGGTGACGAGCGACACGGCCAGGGCGAAGAGGCCCACGCGGAGGTCCGGCGTGGTGGAGAGCATCCGCGTGGTCGAACCGGTCGACGGCAGCAGCCCCACCAGCAGCTCGCCCACCCAGACCGACAGCACCAGCCCCACGGCGCCTCCGGCGAGCGACAGCAGCAGGCTCTCCAACAGCGCCTGGCGGACGATGCGGCCGCGGCTGGCGCCGAGCGCCAGGCGCACGCCGATCTCCTTCTGCCGGGCGGCGGCCCGCGCCACCAGCAGGCTCGCGACGTTTGCGCAGGCGATGAGCAGCACCATTCCCACCATGCCCATCAGCACGACCACCGGCGCGCTGAAGCCCTGCCGCAGTCCGGACAGGCCGCGCCCCGCCGGCTCCATCTCGATGCTCTTCGCGAGGAACCGCTCCTTGAAGAGCGCGCTGCCCCTGGCAAACCCAGGCACGGCCTCGAGGTCGTGCGCGTTGATCTGCTTGTAGAGCACGTCGAGCCGCGCGCGCGCCGCCTCGAGCTCGAGCCCGGGCTTCAGCCGCCCCACGATGTTCACGAACCGCGTCTGACGGTCGTCGAGGCCGTCCCAGGTGGGCGTGATCTGCGCCTTCATCGTCAGCGGCACGAACACATCCGGGCTGCTGAGCGCGACCACACCTGCAAAGCCCGCGGGCGCCACGCCAATCACGGTCATCGGCGTGGTGTTGATCGTCAGTGCCTGGCCGAGCACCTGGGGACTGCCCGCGAAGCGGCGCATCCAGTACGCGTGGCTCAGCATCATCACGGGGTGTCCCGCTCTCACGCGATCGTCGTCCGGCGACAAGGCGCGGCCGAGGGCAGGGCGGGCCCGCAGGACCTCGAAGGTGTTGCCGGAGACCATCTCTACGCTGACGCGCTCGGCCTGGCCGTTCTGCACCAGCGTGGCTGATGCGGGCGCTCGGGCCACGAGGCCGGAAAACACGTCGCTGCGGTCCCGCAGGTCCTGGTACATCGGGTACGAGAACGTCCGATCGTTCATCGTCCGCCCGCTGAAGGGCCCCGGGCCATCCAGCTGGACGAGCTCATCCGGCCGATCCACGGGCAGCATCCGGAGCATGAGCTGGTCCATCAACGAGAAGATGGCCGTGTTGGCGCCGATGCCGAGTCCCAGGGTGAGCACGACCACCAGCGTGAAGGCCGGGGCGTGGAAGAGAGTGCGCAGCGCGTATCGAAGATCGGTGAGCATGGGGCGGCCTCAACGGGTATCAGACGAAGAGGACGCCGTGGTGGTTGGGGAGGGTGAGACGTGAGAAGTGAGGCTATCCCTCCGTTCGTCCCTTGTCCCTGCCTTCGCTTCTCACCTCACCGATCCGCGCCCCATCTAAGTTCTCGACGGCACCGCCAGGACAATGGCGTCCTTCGTCTTGAGCACCGCCGAGGCGATCTCGCCCGGAACGCCGTGGCCAGGCTCGCGCAGGCCCATCACGACCAGCCCGGCCTGCTCGGCCACTGCCGCCTGGTCGATTTCCTCGGCGACGGAGGCGCCACGCCTGACCAGCACGCGGTCTGCCGGCGACGGGCCGAGGCCGGCCGTCCGCTCCTGGAGCGCCTTCTCCGCGTCGGCGTCGCTGGCTCCGCCGCCGGTCACCGTCATGACGACCAGCGGCTGGCGTGCCAGGGCGGCCATCTGGCTGCCCAGGTCGAGCTGGGCCTGGTTGTGCTCGGTGAGGTCCACGGGGACGAGCACGGTGCCGGGGTGCAGCTTCACCTCGCTCGCCGTCAGCGTGACGATGTCGCCGTGGCCGGGAGGCACGAGGAGCGTCGGCGTCTTCGTCAGCTCGAGGACCATGGCGCTGGTGGAGCCGAGCAGCCAGCGCGACACGCCGGACTTGCCGTGCGTGCCGGTCACGATCAGGTCCGTGTCCTCGCGCGCCATCTCGAGGATGGCGTCCGCGGGCTGTCCCTGCGTGATACGCACGACGCGGATGCGGGGCTCGCCGAGATAGGCGGCGCCTGCAGGCAACGTGTCGCCGAGCAGGCCCTTGATCGTGGCCTCCGCGGCGTGCGTGTCACCGCCGACGGCGGCGAGCACCGTGAGGCGGGCGCCGCAGGCGCCGGCCATGCCGGCGGCATGCTTCAGGACGCGCGGAGCGAGATCGGAGAAGTCCAGTGCGCAAAGAACCGAAGTGAACGGAGGCATGGCGACATTCTATCGATGGAGACGTGCCGGCACGCCGCTTATTCTCGCCCGGCCTCGATGAGCATGGGCTGGCCCAGCGCTTGTTCGATGGCACTGATGAGTTGGGCATCGTCCGCAGACACGAGACTCCCGAAGAACGCGCGCACGCGCCCATCGCGGCCGACGAGGTATTTCGCGAAGTTCCATGCCGGCGCTTCGCCGGTGGAGGTGAGGAAGTCGTAGACGGCGGACCGGCCCTCCCCACGCACGTGCCCCTTCCCGAACACGGGGAATGTCACGCCGCGCGCATCACACACCTGCTGGATCCCCGCATCGTCGTTCGGCTCCTGCCAGAAGTCGTCGCTGGGGAAGGCGAGGATGACCAGACCGCATTCGCTGGCCACGTTCACGACCAGTGCCACGTGGCCGCTGTAGGCGGAGAGGGCCATGTTGTGGCCCTGGCCGTCGCGGGCCGTGAGATCGTAGAACGACGCAGCCGCGGGTGTCGAAACAGGCCTCACGATGGACAGCCGCCAGGCGATGGCGCCAGCGACGGCGATAGCGGCCGCCACGAGCGCCAGGGACGTCTGAAGGAAAGGCCGTCTGGACACCATGGACCCGCTGGTTGGACGCAGGGCCGACAGGCGTGGATCCGGGTGCGGGCGGGTGCGAACAGGTGCGAACAGGTGCGGGCGGGTGCGGGCGGGTGCGGGCGGGTGCGGGCGGGTGCGAACGGGTGCGGGCGGGTGCGAACAGGTGCGGGCGGGTGCGAACAGGTGACGTGAGGGGAGGCAGGTGATGGTCACGCGACGAGAGGTGGTGACGGCGGGCGTGATGGGGGTGCTGTCCACGTCGGCTGCGGCGGAAGCGGCGGGCGGAGGGGGTGGCGGCGTGGCGGCCGCCTCGGCGCAGTCGGCAGAGGCGATCAGCGCCGAAGCCCTCCGGGGCATCCTGCGCGAGCTGCAGGAGGTGCGCGAGGCGCTCGACCTCACGCTCCGGCAGAACTCGCTGGCCATCGGCGCCATTGCTCCCATCCGCCGGGCGTTCGAGTTGTTCCTGCGCTCGAACATGAAGTACCCCGACTATTGCGAGATCGGCCACGGCGTCTTCACCGAGCTCTACGACTGGCACGTGAAGCACCGGCAGCCCATCGAGGTGCAGCGCGTGGAGGGCCGCATGGCCATCCGCTTCATGTTCACGTGGATGCTGCTCAGGCCGGAGCAGGATCCGAACTTCGTCGGGATTGCCTACGATCGGGGATGAGCGGGCGCAGGGTGCAAGGGTGCAAGGGTGCAGGGGTGCAAGGGTGCCTGGATCCCGGGTCCCAAAGTAAGCTGTCCCGATGCTTCCCGCTGAACTGCAGGACTTGATCGACCAGGTCGACGCCGCCGAGGCCGACGCGCGGACGTTGGTCCGCGGGCTCGACGACCGCCAGGCGAACTGGCAGCCGGATGGTGGTCAAGCGTGGAGCATCGCGCAGTGCCTGGACCACCTCGCGCGCATGAACAGCTTCTACGTCGAGGCCGTCCTGCCGCGCGTGCGGCGGGCGGCCGAGGGCTCGGTGGCGCCCTTCGAGTCGCTGGCGCCGACGTGGCTCGGGCGCAAGTTCGTCGAGTCGATGGAGCCGCCCGTGACGCGCCGCTTCAAGGTCCCTGCCGCGCGCGTGGCGCCTGCCTCCGACATGCCGGTCGCCGACGCCCTGGCCGCCTTCGGCAACAGCCACACCCGCTACCGCGAGCTGGTGCGGCTGTGCGCGGGCCTCGATCCGAACCGCGTCCGCGTGCCCAACCCGTTCTTCAAATGGGTGTGGATGAGGGCCTCCACGGTGCTCCTCGTCATTCCCGCGCACGACCGTCGCCACCTCTGGCAGGCTCGCCGGGTTCTCGCGCGGCCCGACTTCCCGAGCACCGCTGTCCATTGAGCGATTGCAGATTGGTGATTGAGTGATTCATTGGGTGATTGGCGATTGACGCATCGGGCATTCGGATTGAGTGATTCAGGGATTGAGCGATTGCCTCATTGGGGGCTGAGAGCCGACGGCCAGTGACAGCGTGGTCGCCGGGCGGCGACGAATCGCCGGATGCCCCAATCACCCAGTCGCCCAATCCAATGCCCAATGCCCAATCGTCAATCACCCAAGGAATCGCTCAATCAGCAATCGGCAATCGCCAATGGACGCGCGACGGCTCACAGCACCGTCGATGTCCCAGCCCTCGCGCAGCCTCCTGCGCCCGATATTCGGCGGTCCCGGCCCGGCGCGGCCCCGAAGTGCCGAACCTCCGGCGGCCAGGCGGCGCGCCCCCCTGGGACATGCGCCAGCGAGCATGACCGCCGTGGCACGATCATTGATTTGACGACGGCGGAGCCGCGCGCTCGGTCCCTGGTGCTCGACCAGGAGGAATGTCATGCGCGCCCCCTCGTTGTCATTCGTTCGTGCCGTCGTGGCTGTGTCTATCGCCGCGTTTGGAATCGCCACGCCTGCACATGGCCAGCAGGGGTGGTCGAGCAGCGTGGTGACGCTGTCGGTGCCGCAGGTGGACCACGACGGGTTGCAGGTCTGGCTTCGAAAGCGGCCGGCGCTGGCGGCCGATCCGGCCGGCAATGTCGTCGCCGTCTGGGTCCAGCCGGTCTCCGCGTTCGCCGCCGTCGTCCAGGCCGCGCGGTATTCGGCGGCAGCCCGCGCATGGGGAGCGCCGGTCACGCTTTCGGGGGCAGGTATCCCCACCGAACCGCGGGTCGTGGTCGACAGCGGAGGAAACGCGCTCGCCGTGTGGGGGAGGTTCAATGGTCCGGTGCAGTCCGCGCGCTACCTGCGGGACTCCAATGCATGGACCGGCCCGATCGAGGTCGATTCAGGCATCTTGTTTGCGGACGAGCTGGATCTGGTCGCCGACGCCGCGGGCAATGCGTTCGCCGTCTGGGTGCAAAGAAACGCGTCGGCAGACGTCGTCCCAGGGGTCTATGCGGCACGTTTCAGCGCCGGCAGCAACGCGTGGGCGACTGTCGTCCCGATGTCGGCCACGGACGCGTGGCAGCCACGGATTGCCGTGGATGCCTCCGGCAATGCCACAGTGCTCTGGGTTGCCCGGGTGGGCACCAGCCTGGACTGGGTGGTTCACGCGCGCCGCTATGTGGCCGGCGCCGGAGCCTGGACCGAGGCGGTCGAGCTCTCGTCCGGTGGCAGCGCCGCGCCGTTTGGTATCAACCTTCGCATCGTCTCCGATGCGACGGGGCAGATGACCGCAGCGTGGTCGCTGTCTCAGTTCGATGAAATGGAGGACGTGACCTACACGACGGTTCAGGCGCGTCGCTACACTCCGGCGACTGGGTCGTGGGGGCCGGTGGTCGACCTGTCGGCTGCCGGGGGAGATGCGCGCTGGCCGACGCTGGCGGCCGACGGGACTGGCGGTGCCTTTGCCGCCTGGCTCCAGTACTCACCGGACGGCGACGTCGCGCGGGTCCAGGCGACTCGCTTCTCGGCTGATGCCGGAGGCTGGAGCGCACCGGTCGATCTCGGTCCGCCTTGTACGTGGGGACGACCCGGTACTTTCCCCGAAGTCGTCGCCGACCACGAGGGCAATGCGTTTGTGATCTGGGTCCAGACCTTCGAGGAGCCGGTGCCCGGCAGCGCGCTCCAGGCGGCCCGATACGTGGCAGCTACTGCATCCTGGGGCGCCGCCGTCATCCTCGAGGTGGGCGCCCCCGAGCATCAGACCGCGGTCGATTCGTTGGGCAACGTCGTCGTCGTCTGGTCCTACGGTGCGCGTGCGGCCAGGTTCGTGGTGACGGCGGGCGCGTGGACGCCATCCGTCACCGTCGGGCCGGGACCGTCGGTGTTGGCCATTGCCCCGGGGATGGCCGTCGATCCGCTGGGCAACGTGACGCTGGCCTGGAACCGGTTCGACAGGTTCACCGAGGTATCGGACATCGCGAGCAACCGTTGGGTGGCCGCGCCATTGGCCCCCACCATCGGCGTCGTCAGCCCGGGGGCCGGCTCGCTGAGCGTGGCGTTCTCGCCGCCGCCCACTTCGGAACCGTTGTTCGCTCCGACCAACTACGCGTACTCGGTCGATGACGGCGCGACGTGGCACCTGCGAGATCCGGCGTCCGCGGCGTCGCCGGTGTTGATCGCCGGGCTCACGGACTTCGTTCCCTGCAGGGTGCGGCTGGTCGCGATCAATCGCGCCGGCCCTGGACTGGCATCTTCGTCCGTTCTGGCGGTGCCACATCCGGTTCCGTTGGCGCCACGAGAGCTGACGGCCACATCGATTGTCGGCAACACCGTCACGTTGTCATGGATCGCTCCGCAAGGCGGCATCCCGCCGACGGGGTACGTCCTCGAAGGCGGCGTTCACCCCGGCGAGGTCCTGGCCAGCATTCCCACGGGGAGCATCGCACCGCAATTCACGTTCGAGGCGCCGGCAGGCGCGTTCTACGTACGCGTCCATGCGGTTGCCGGCACGCTGCGCAGCGCACCCTCCAACGAGATTCAAATCGTCGTCCGCGTAGCAGCGCCACCATCGGCGCCGGTCAACCTCCGCGGCCTCGTCAACGGCTCCGACGTCGCGCTGTCGTGGACGAACACGTTCGACGGCGGTGCGCCCACGAGCCTGTGGCTGAGCGTCACTGGCGCGATCGAGACGGCGTTGCCGCTACCGATGGCAGAGACCTTCACGTACGCGAACGTGCCGCCGGGCACTTACACCCTCCGCGTCGTCGCGGCAAATGCGGTGGGGACCAGCCCGTTCTCGAACGCGGTGACATTGACTTTCCCTGGACCGTGTACGGGCGTGCCGGGCGTGCCGGTCAATCTCCAGACGTGGAAGGTCGGCAGCACGATCTTCGCGAGCTGGGACGCCCCGGTGAGTGGGCCGGCGGCGACGGGGTACGGCGTGTTCGTCTCCGGCGCGTATGTCGGTGGCTTCACGACGACCGCGCGCACGCTCTCGGGTGTGGCGGGGCCCGGTGAGTACGTCATCAGCGTGGCCGCGACCAACGCGTGCGGGACGGGGCCGGCGACGGCGTCGCAAACGGTTGTCCTTCCGTGGCTCGCGCCGTCACGAACAGGCGTCATGCGCGCTCGCGGCGTCCATTGAGCGATTGCCGATTGGTGATTGAGCGATTCATTGGGTGAGTGGTGATTGAAGCATCGACGCATTCGGATTGAAGATTGACCGATTCCGCGATTGCGGCATTCGCGGCCGGCGGCCACGGACAGCGCGGTCGCCTGGCAGCGACGAATCGCCCGATGCCCCAATCACCCGATCGCTCAATCCAATGCCCAATGCCCAATCGCCAATCACCCAATGAATCGCTCAATCCGCAATCGGCAATCGCCAATGGACGCGCGAGGGCTCACAGCACCCGCCCGAGCCTCTCCAACCCTTCTTCGATTCTGGCGAGGTCGTGCACCAACGGCCCGAAGGAGATACGCACGCCGTTGGTGAGTGACGGCCCGAAGCCGCGGCCCGGGACCACCAGGACACCCGTTGCCTTCAGCGCCTCGGGCACGAAAGCCTCGGCGTCGCGGCCGACGTCCACCACGGTGTAGAGGCCGCCGGCCGGCACCAGGCGCGGGCGCCGCAGGTGCCGGTCCACCGCGTCGATGGTCACCTGCGCGGCCTTCTTGTAGAGGGCATTGGCGTGGTCCACGTAGCGCTGCAGCGAGCCGCTCGGGATGGCACGCTTCAGGTACCGCGCCATCGTCATCTGCTCCAGCGTGTCCGGGCAGAGGATGCTGCACTGCTGCACGCGCTCGATGGCGTCGATCACGCCCGGCGCGGCTTCAATCCAGCCAAGCCGCCGGCCCAGCCCGCGCGCCCACTTCGAGTTGGAGTGGATGCCGATGAGGTTCGGGTGGTCCGCCGGCGACCACGCGTAGTACGAGGGATACGGCGCGAAGTACTGGCACTTGTAGGCGAAGTCGATGGCCAGCCACGCGCCCGCGTCGCGCGTCTGCTCGAGCATGGCTTCGGCCAGCGCCTGCGGGACGATCTGGCTCGTGGGGTTGTCGGGCGCGCCGAAGAGCACGAGCTTCGGCTTGTGCTGGTCGAAGAGGCGGCGGAACTCGCGCGCCGTTCCCTCGGCATCCGCCTCGGGCAGGTACGTCCACGTCGCCGGATCGACGACGCGCAGCCGGACGATATTCGCGCCGGGCGTGGCGAAGGCGAGCTGGCCTTCGTAGTTGGCGTAGGTCGGGTCCAGCAGCATCACCGTGTCGCCGGGATCCACGAGCGTCCGGAACAGGTCGTGCGTCAGCTGCGTGCTGCCGATGCCGAGGGCGACGTGCTCCGCGCCCAGGCGCGGGACCCCGAAGAGCGCCGCCTCGAACTGCGCGATCTGCTCGCGGCATTCCATGTCGCCGAGCGTGGCGGTGTAGCCGCCGCTCTTGTGGAAGAGCGCCGGGTCGCTGGCCACTTCGACATAGGCCTGACGGAACTCCTCCGGCGCCTCGTGGTTCACCCAGCCGCCGCCGAACGAAATCACGTCGTCCGGGTTCAGGCCCATCGCGACGATGTTCTGGCGCTCCGCCATCTTCATGATCTGGCGGATGGGCGAGGGCGAGGACATCTGGGCGCGGACGAGTGACGAGAGTGCGGGCGCGGTGACCGATGGCATGCCCGTGATCATAAGTGAGAAGAGCCGGAGGCGGCCCTTCTCACTTCTCACCGTACACGTCTGCCTCCTGCTCCCTGACCCCTGCTCCCTGCTCCCTGCTCCCTGATCCCTGCTCCCTTATGGCTGATCCCTGATCCCTGATCCCTGATCCGCTACGGCACGATGGTCCAGCGCGTGGAGTTCCGGCGCCTGGTCTGGTCGCTGAGGTCAATCTCCACCTGCAGCGTGTGGTCGCCCGCAGCCAGCGCGCCGGCGGGCACCGGGCAGCTGAAGGTCTGGCCTTCGCTGCTCGATCCGCCCTGGAAGCACGCGAGCAGGAACGCGCTCACGTCGGCGCCGTCCAGCCACACCCGCCCACCGGTGAGGTAGGTGCCGGCCGGCGGCTGGATGGCGAGGACCAGCTCGAAATCGGCACTGCGGAAGATGCGCCCCGATTCGGGCGTGATGGCCAGCCCCTCGGTCGCGACGGGCTCGCCGTAGATGAAGTCGTCCATCACGACGAGGTCCAGGCTGCCGGCTTCATCCGGGCCCGGGGCCGCGTTGCCGCTGACGATGCGGACCTTCGCGACGAGCTCGCCCGCGTCGAACGACACGCCCAGGAACGAGAGGGTGTCGTCGCCGGCGACCCAGGGCACGAACTGCTCGTACAGCAGGGTGCCGTCAGGCGCGTAGAACTCCATCTTCGTGCTGAACTCCCCGTCGACGTCGGTGAACACGGCGCCGAAGCCGGTGACGGCCCCCGCGACGGCCGGATTGCCGGGCACGTGGAAGACGGTCTCCGACACGTTGCTGTTGAGCGCCGTGAAGATACGCGGGCTGCTGAAGGACGCAAACAGGTTCGGGTAGGTTGCGTTCAGCTCGGCGAACTCGGGCGTCGGCTGCCCGCTGATCGAGAAGCCGCTGCCGGGGGTGACGAACGTGGCGCCGCGGTTCTGGAAGGTCGTCATCGGCGTGGGGAAGAGGCCCACCGGCGCCGTCGCGCCTCCGCCGTCCCAGTTGATCTCCCGGCGCCCGCCGGGCTGCGATCCGGCGGTGTTGCCGTTGTTCGGGTTGCCGAGGTCCGCCCGGAACTGATCCACGGCCGCCTGGATGGCCGCGGCATTGGCACCTGCCGCCTCCCGCACCACCGGGCCCGCCAGGGCCGGGCTGGCACACAACAGTCCTGCAACGATCACGAAAGCCTTCATCGAGTCTCCTTTGCCGGGAATCCGACGGACCTGCCCACAGCCTCGAGTGGCTGGTCCCGCAGTCGCTTCCCGCAACCCGTCGATACGGAGGCGGGCGGGCGCGAGTCGTCAGCAAGGCGTAAGTGATCCGTGAAGATTCGGTGAGAGGCGCGACAACATTCCGCCACGGGCACCCGTCTAAGCCGCGTATGGACACCCTCCTGCAGGACCTCCGGACCGGGCTTCGAGGCCTGCGCCGCAGCCCGGGCTTTGCCGCCGCCGCGCTCGTCACGCTGGCCCTCGGCATCGGGGCCACCTCGGCCATCTTCAGCGTCGTGCGCGCCGTGCTGCTGGCGCCGCTCCCGTACGCGGAGCCCGATCGCCGCGTGCTCATCTGGAGCCGCTGGGTGGGTTTCGAGAAGACGTGGCTGTCGAACCAGGAGGCCATGGACTACCGCGCCCAGGCGCGGACGCTTGCGGCGGTTGCCGTCTGGGACACCGGCCAGGAGAACCTCACGGGAGACGGCGACCCCATCCGCGTCGGCATCGGCGAGATCACCGCGAACACGTTCGACGTCCTGGGCGCCAGGCCATTCCTCGGCCGGACGATTCGCCCCGAGGAGGACGTGCCCGGCGGGCCGCCGGTCGCCGTACTGGGCTACCGGCTCTGGCAGTCGCGCTACGGCGGTGATGCGGGCATCATCGGCCGCAAGGTGCTGCTGAACGACGTGCCGCACGAAGTGGTGGGCGTGATGCCGGAGGGTTTCCGGCTGCCGACCGACTTCACGGAGCACGCGGCCGAGCCGACGGAGCTGTGGAGGGCCATCCAGTTCGACATGGCGGATCTCGAGCGAGGCAGCCACGGCTACTACGGCGCCGCCGTGTTGGCCCATGGTCAATCGGCGGCGACGGCGACGGAGGAATTACGCGCGCTCACCCGCCGCTGGACCGAAGAGGGTCTCTATCCCGAGGCGATGGGCTTCACCGCGTTCGCGGTGCCGCTGGACGAGGAGATCCGGGGAGGGGTGCGGCCGGCGTTGTGGATCCTGGTCGGCGCAGTGACCTTCCTGCTGCTCATCGCCTGCTCGAACGTCGCAAACCTGCTGCTGGTGCGCGGCGATGCGCGCGTGCGGGAACTGGCACTCCGTACGGCCGTTGGCGCAGCGCCGTCGCGCCTGGTCCGGCAGATGATCACCGAGAGCCTGCTCCTGGCCGTGTGCGGCGCGGTGCTCGGCGTGGCGGTGGCCGCCGCGGGGCTGCGGACGCTGATTGCGCTGGACCCCACCAGCCTGCCTCCACTGGCGCCGGTCACCATCGACGCTGCGGTGATGGCCTTCACGCTGACCGTGGGGGTGCTCACGACGCTGGTGTTCGGGCTGCTGCCGGCGCTGAGGGCGCTTGGCATCAACCTCGTCGATGCCCTGCGCGAAGGCAGCCAGCAGGCGACGGTGGGCGGCGCACGCCAGCGGCTGCGCGGTGCGCTCGTCGTCGCCGAAGTCGCCCTGGCCGTGGTCCTCGTCGTCGGGGCGGGCCTGATGGTGCGCAGCCTCTCCGCGCTCGGACGCATCGATCTGGGGTTCAATCCGGACCAGGTTCTGACCATGCGCCTCTCCGTGCCGGCGGCGCGCTACGACACGCCGGAACGCGTGGTCGGGTTCTATCGCGATCTGATGGCGCGCGTGCGCGCACTCCCAGGCGTGGAGGCGGCCGGCGTGGTGCGCGTGCTGCCGCTGGCGACGACCATCGGCGATTACGGGCTGGACGTCGAAGGCTATGAAGAGCGCCCTGGCGCGAACGCCAAAGGCGACTGGCAGATCGTCTCCGACGGTGCGTTCGAGGCCATGGGCACGCGCCTGGTGCGCGGCCGGTGGTTTTCGCCCATCGACACCAGCGAGTCGCAGCTGGTAGCGGTGGTCAACGAGACACTGGCGCGGCAGTACTTTCGCGACGGGAACGCCGTGGGCGGACGCATCCGCCTGGGCAGCATGCGCAACCCCTGGGTCGTCGTCGTCGGCGTCGTGGCCGACGAGCGGCACAACGGCGTCACGGGCCTGGTGAAGGAGAAGTTCTACATCCCGCACAGCCAGTGGCACCTCGTCACCGGCGGCAACCTCATTCGCAATGCGTTCGTGGTGATGCGCACCACGGCGGATCCCATGGCGCTGGCCGGCCCCGTGCGTGCCGAGGTGCGCGCGCTCGATCCCACGGTGCCCGTGGCGAACGTGAGGCCGATGCAGGAGGTGGTGGCGGCCGCGCTGGCCACGCCGCGGCTGACCGGCTTCCTGCTGGGGGCCTTTGCCTCGATCGCCCTGGTGCTGGCGGCGGTGGGCATCTACGGCGTGCTGGCGTATCTCGTCTCCCGGCGGACGCACGAGATCGGCATCCGTCTGGCGATCGGCGCCGACCGATCAGAGGTCGTCCGGATGGTGCTCGTGCAGGGCCTCACGCTCACGGCGCTGGGCCTGGCGGCGGGTCTGGCCGGTGCCGTGGCGCTGACGCGGCTGATGGCGTCGGTGCTGTACGAGGTCACGCCCACCGATCCATGGACCTATACTGCGGTGGTCGTCGGACTGATGGGGGTGGCCGCCGCTGCCAGTCTACTGCCCGCCCTGCGCGCGGCCCGCGTGAACCCACTCGTGGCGCTCCGATCGGAGTGACGGGCGGGATTGGGGCATTGGTCATTCAGATGAACGACATTCGCCTCGCAGTACGGCTCCTCGGAAAGAACCCCGGGTTTGCTCTCACGGCCGTCGTGACGCTGGCGCTGGCCATCGGCGCCAACACCGCGGCGTTCTCGCTCGTGGATGCGGTGTTGCTGAAGCCGCTGCCGTATCCGCAGCCGGAACGGCTGGCCGTGGTGTCCCGCGAGGTATTTCGCGGGGGTGCGATGGTCGGGCAGGACGTCAGCCATACCGGCGCCGTGTGGGAGGCCGTGCGCGACCAGGTGCCGTCGGTCGACGCCGCCGTGCAGTTCGGCCTGTCCGCGCAGGTCAGCCTGGTGACAGGTGATCGCGCCGTGGCGGTCCGGCCGGAACGCGTAGGCGCCGGGTTCTTCCGCGTCCTGGGCGTGGGTCCCGCCCTCGGGCGCGAGTTCACGGCCGACGAGGACCGGCCCGGCGGACCGGCCGCGGTCATCCTGGGCGATCGGCTCTGGCGCTCGGCGCTCGGAGGCGACCCGGCCGCCGTCGGGCGGACGATCCTCCTGAAGGGTGAGCCGCACACGGTGGTGGGCATCATGCCGTCGTCGTTCCGCACGGCGGCCGAGGCGGATCTCTGGACGCCCGTCCGGGCCACGCGGACCGGGGAGGGAGAAGGCGAGAACTTCGCCATCGTCCTGCGGTTGCGCGAGGGTGCCACGTGGGCCCAGGCGACGGCCGAGATCGCGGCGGCGGCGGCCGCGGCCGTAAGATTGCCACCAGCATCGAGCGGGATCACGTTCCGTCACGGCGTGCAGCCGCTGCAGGA
Organism: Acidobacteriota bacterium; assembly: GCA_020851565.1. Taxonomy (GTDB): domain Bacteria; phylum Acidobacteriota; class Vicinamibacteria; order Vicinamibacterales; family UBA2999; genus VFZN01. Next base: position 67,542 of record JADZCN010000114.1, read on the forward strand.
TGCGATGGCGAGCGACGTGCGGCGGCCGCTGCTGCTTCTCTGGAGCGCCGTCGGGCTGGTGCTGCTCGTGGCGTGCGTCAACCTCGCGGGGCTGATGCTGGCGCGGGCCGGCTCGCGCGCGCGAGAGATCGCCACGCGGCTGGCCATTGGCGGCAGTCGGCACGCCATCGTGCGGCAGCTCATGATCGAGAGCCTGGCGATTGCCGCGATCGGAGGGCTGGCCGGGGTGGTCGCTGCGGCCCTGGCGCTGGGCGGATTGAAGGCGATGGCCGACGGCCTGGTCCTCACGCCGTGGGGCGCGGTCGGCCTCGACGGACGCACGCTGCTGGTGACGATGGGGATCTCGGTGCTGACGTCGCTGCTGTTCGGGCTGGCTCCTGCATGGCAGGCGACACGCGTGGACGTCCGGGGGGCGCTCTCCGCGTCGGGCACGCGTGCGGTGGCCGGCGGCGCCGGCGGCTGGCCGCGGCGGCTGCTGGTGGTGGGCGAGGTGGCGCTCGGCGTCGTGCTGCTCGTGGGCGCCGGCCTGCTGATCCGCACCTTCATGCACCTGCAGTCGCGGCCGACCGGCTTCGATCCGCGCGGCCTCGTCGCCGCGACCGCTTCTCTCGAGGATGCGCGCTACAGCGACCACGCGAGCGTCGCGAGGCTGTTCGAGACGAGCCTGTCGCGGATGCAGGAGATTGCCGGGGTGGAATCGGCGGCGGTCTCGCTGGGCCTCCCCTACGAGCGCATCCTGAACATGGGGGCCGAGCGCGTGGGCGCGGAGGGACAGCCCGAGGGCGGGTTCCTGTTCTCCACGGCGACCTACGTCACGCCGGGCTACTTCGAGACGCTTCGCCTGCCCGTGCGGCGCGGGCGTGGCTTCGACCGGTTCGACGGATCGGACGCGGCGCCGGTCGTGGTGATCAACGAGGCCTTCGCGCGGCGGTATTTCCAGGGCCAGGATCCCGTCGGCCAGCCGGTAAGGATGGCCGGGCGCGTCCGCCAGGTCGTCGGCGTGGTGGCCGACGTGCCCCAGCAGGGCGGCTTCGCCGGCTACGGTCCCATCGACGCGCTGCCCGGCATCTACGTGCCCTTCGCGCAGTTTCCGCCGAACGGCCTGCGCGTGTATCACGGCTGGTTCTCGCCGGCGTGGATCGTGCGCGAGGCCGTGCCCGGCGCGGTGAGCGAGCGCGCGCTCCGCGCGGCGATGGCGGATGTCGATGCCGGGTTACCGCTGGCATCGGTCCGGGCGGTGGACGAGCTGCGCGCCGCGGCGCTTGGACGCCAGCGGCTCCTGATGACGCTCGTCGGCCTGCTCGGCGCGGCCGCGCTGCTGCTCTCGGCCCTGGGCATTCACGGGCTGATTGCCGGCGCCGTTGCCGAGCGGACGCGCGAGATGGGCATCCGCCTCGCGTTGGGGTCATCGACCGGGCAGGCGGTGCGCAGCGTGTCGATGCCAGGCATCTACCTCGCCCTGGCGGGCCTTGCCATCGGCGTCGTCGCGGCGTGGGGCGCCTCGGGCCTGGTCCGCGGCCTCATCTGGGGCGTGACAGGGGACGATCCCCTCACCTATGCCGCGGTGGCCGGCACCCTGCTCGCCGTCGCCGTGGTGGCGTCGGTGCTGCCCGCCCGCCGGGTGCGACGGCTCGACCCGGCCAGGCTGCTGCGGCAGGAGTGAGGGCGGGGGCGGCCGGGGGGGGCGGCGCTCATTGATGATTGGTGATTGGGGGATTGAGCGATTCGGCTGTCGCGCCGAGGAATCGTCCGATGCGGCAATCACCAATCTACAATCGCTCAATGGGTACGGCGCCGGCCACCACAGCCATCCGCCAGTTGCGCGAGCACGGCATTCCCTTCAGCGAGCACCCCTATCGGTATGAAGAGCGGGGGGGCACCCGTGTGTCTTCCCGCGAGCTGGGGGTGGACGAGCACGCGGTCATCAAGACGCTCGTGATGCAGGACGAGCGCCGGCAGCCGCTCATCGTCCTCATGCACGGCGACCGCGAGGTCTCCACGAAGAACCTCGCCCGCCAGATCGGCGCGAAGGCGGTGGAGCCGTGCGACCCCGCCGTGGCGGAGCGGCACACCGGCTACCAGGTGGGCGGCACCTCGCCGTTCGGCACGCGGAAGGCGCTGCCAGTGTTCGTGGAGCGCAGCATCCTGGACCTGCCGCGGATCTACATCAACGGCGGCCGGCGCGGGTTCCTCGTCGCGCTCGCGCCCGGGGATCTGGCGCGCGTGCTGTCGCCCACGGCGGTGGACGTCGCGCTGGAGCACCGGGCGGGGGAGCCGGGAGGCCGCCGGAGCTGACAGCGCACTGCCAGGCGTGCGCCGGGCGTCCGATGTAGTTGACACAGGTCAACCAGTTAGTGGACCATCGTCCACTACAGGAGGCCAGCCCATGTCGACGCCCAGCCGGCCCGATCCCCGCCTCGACGCCGTCCGGCGGTTCAACCGCCTCTACACCCAGCGCATCGGCGTGCTGCAGGACGACTACCTCCACAGCCCGCTCAACCTCTCGCAGGTGCGCGTGCTCTACGAGGCCCATCGCGATCCGCCGCCCGCGGCCGCGGAGCTGGCGCGCGAGCTCGGCCTCGACCCCGCGTATCTCAGCCGGCTGCTCAAGGGCCTCGCGCGCGCCGGCCTGGTGCGGCGGACGGCTGCTGCCGGCGATGGCCGCAAGAGCCTCGTGTCGCTCACCGCCCGGGGCCGCCGCCTCCTCGACACCCTCCAGGAGCGGTCCCGCGCCGAAGTGGCGGCGCTGCTCGCGCCGCTCTCCCGCGAGGCGCAGGACGAGCTGCTGGCGGCGATGGGGACCATCGAGCGCGTGCTCGCGGGCCGGGCGGGCGCCGCTGCGCCCTACCTGCTGCGCCCCCACCAGCCGGGCGACATGGGCTGGGTCGTCGCCCAGCACGGACTCGTCTACGCCAACGAGTACGGCTGGGACATGACGTTCGAGGCGCACGTGGCCGGCATCGTGCAGCACTTCATCGAGCACTTCGATCCGGCGCGCGAGCGGTGCTGGATCGCGGAGCGCGACGGCAGGCCGGTGGGTTCGGTCTTCCTGGTGAAGAAATCGGGCACGGTGGCCAAGCTGCGGATGCTCATCGTCGAGCCGTCGGCGCGCGGCCTGGGCATCGGCGCGCGGCTCGTGGACGAGTGCTCGCGGTTCGCGCGGCAGGCCGGATACCGCAAGATCACGCTCTGGACGAACAGCATCCTAGACGCCGCCCGCCACACCTACGAGCGGGCCGGCTACCGGATGGTCGCGCGCGGCGACCCCGAGCATCGCTTCGGCAAGGATCTCGTCTTCGAGACGTGGGAGCTCGCGCTGTGAGCGACGATCCGCGCCCGCCCGCACCTGACGGCACCCGCCCGCACCCGCCCGCACCTGTCCGATACGTCTGCGGCCATGGGCCGCGGGAGATCGAGCGGCTCGCCCTGCAGGCCCGCATCTACGAGGCGGTGACCAGGCGCCTTCTCTCACGTGCCGGCATCGGCGCCGGGTTCCACGTCGTGGACCTGGGATGCGGCGGCGGCGACGTGAGCCTGCTCGCCGCCGAAGCCGTGGGTCCGACAGGCTCGGTGCTGGGCGTGGATCGCTCGGCAGACGCCGTCGCGGCGGCCACGGCCCGCGCCCGCGAGGCCGGGCACGCCCACGCCCGCTTCATCGTCGCCGAGCTCGACGCCTGGGCCCCGGCCACGCCCGTGGACGCCGTCGTCGGCCGGTTCGTCCTGATGCACCAGCGCGATCCGGTGGCGCTCGTGGCGCGCGCACGCCGCTGGGTCCGGCCCGGCGGCGTCGTCGCCTTCGTCGAGTCCGACAACGCCTGGTGCCAGCCCGGCCGACACTCGCGCCCGCATTCGCCCACCTATCACCGCATCGTCCGGTCGTGGCAGGGCATCCTCGGCGCGGCGGGAGCGCATCTCGATATGGGCTCCCGCCTCGGAGAGGGCTTCGTTGCCGCGGGACTGCCGGACCCGTCCGAGGAGGTGGACGTGCCCACGACGGGCGATCCGGCGTCACCCATCTTCCGGTTCGCGGTGGAGAGCCTGCGCAGCATGCTGCCGCTGGCGGCCGCCTCCGGCGTGCCCGTGCCGGCGGCGGCCGAGGCCGACAGCCTCGAAGCCGCACTTCGGGCCGAGGTGGCCGCGCTCGACGGCACCCTGAGCGCGCCACCCGCCCATGCGGTGTGGGCCCGCGTGCGCGGCTAGTCCTGGTTACCGCCGCGCGCGGAGTTCCTCGAGCAGCGTGCGCAGCTCGGCGATCGCCGTTGCCTGGTCGGCCAGCTGGCCCTGCAGGCGTTGGATTTCTGCAACCAGCAGCGTGGGCAGGATGTCCTGGCGGACCGACTGGGCCTCGCCGGCGGCGTCCCGCACCACCAGCCCGGGCATCAGCGCCGCCGCGTCCTCCCCGATCAATCCGTACTGCCGTGCGCCGGATCCGTCGTCGAACTCTGGCTTGTAGTGGAACGACACGGGCCGCAGCGACCGGATGACGTCGCTCACGTCTCCGAGGGGCGCGACGTACTCGGTGACGCGCGCGGATGTGGTGATGTTGAAGGTTCCCAGCTTGCCGTTGGCGTTGACGTACACCGGCTGTCCACCCTGCGAGAGGGCGTCGTGGATGTTCCCGATGTAGGTGGCGTTGCTCTCGGTCGCCAGGCCGTCTGCCCCGATGTAGATGTTGTTGTTCCCGTCGACCAGGGTATCGCCCGCATATCGCCCAATGGCGACGTTGTTGCTGCCCAGGCTGTAGAAGAGGGCGTTCTGGCCAACCGCAGTATTGAAGCTGCCGGCAACGTTGCTGGTCAGCGCGCCGGAGCCGACCGCAGTATTCGTCGCGCCAGACACGTTGCTATATAGTGCCCACCTGCCGACCGCAGTGTTCTCGTTGGCCGTGTTGGCATTGAGAGCGAGGGCACCGAGGGCGACGTTAGAGGCCCCCGTGACGTTGGCATAGAGGGCCCCAGCGCCCACAGCGGTGTTGCTACCGCCAGTCGTCGTCTGCTCCAGCGCCCCTGAGCCGATCGCCGTGTTGTGTGTCCCCGTGGTAACCCCAGAGAGCGCAAGCGCGCCGATTCTCGTCGAGTTCGTCTCGGGCCCCGCGTGGGTGTGGTCGCTGCGCGCCGCCGACAGCGCCGCCCCAGTGCCCGCGAAGTTCACGGCCAGGGCGACGTCCCCCGCCGTCCCTCCACCGAGCAGTCCGACGCCTGCAGCCACACCCGTGATGTCGCCACCCCCGCCGGTCGCGACCGCCTCGCAGGTGACGGTGCCGTCCTGGTTCACACCAGTCATGAGCTCCCCGGCCGGGCACACGCCGGTCACGCGCGACTGGATCTGTGTTGGGTCGATGGCCGACAGCCCGATGCCCCCGGGTGGACGCGGGCTGCCGCCGCTGCTGGTGCCCGGGGTGAAGACGAAGCTGCCCGTCGCCCCCGCGCTGTCGCGCCACGTGCCGCCGAGGGTGGCGAGCGCGATGGTGGCATCGACGTGCACCGGCATCCCGCCCGGCGCGGTGACGATGTTCAGGCCGAAGCCGATGGAGCCGTCCGGATTGAGGAAGGCGAGGCCCGTGACGCCGGCCTGCTGGCCCGCGCCGCACTGGTCGTCGGTGCCGTCGATCTGGTACTGCGCGCCCTGTTGCACGACCGACACCGTGACGACGTTGCAGTAGGGCTGCAGCTGCCAGCGGAAAGTACCGAGCGGCTGAGCCGACGAGGTGTCGGAACAGAGTCCGGCGACGACAACCACCGTAACCAGCGTGACGAGCCTGCGCATCGACATTACCAGCCCTCCCTTCGCGACCGGGGAATCTGCGGCCGCGCGGCGCCAGTGTCGGGGAGCCCGCCCGTCTCACGCCAGTGGAACGTCGATGGAATGCAGGTGGCAGCGCAAGACGCTGAGCGGCAAAGATTTATCGGCTCAGATGCCCTCAGGCCCCTCGGCGCCCCACGCCCCACGACTCAAGCCCCAGGGCCCAAGACCCAGGGCCCAAGACCCTAAAACGTCGCCGTCGGATTCCTGCCAGGCTGGTCATTGTCGATGGCCGAGCTCTTCGCGGAACGGTGACGGTCCGGGGATGCTGCCCGGCGCGCAGCTGCGGTAGACTCGCCGCACCATGCTGCCGCGCATCCCTCGCCTTGCCGCCATCATCGCCGCCACCATTGCGGTAGCGCTGACCCTGTCGTCCACGGCTTTCACCCAGCGCGCACCCCGCGCGCGGGATCTGGGGGTCCCCTTCGACGGCACGCCCGGCGCCCTCAACGCCATCACCGACGTCGCAGGTGTGACCGTGGGCCACTCGACGATTATCTCTGGCGAAGGCGCGCTGCGGGTGGGGCAGGGGCCCGTGCGCACCGGCGTCACCGCCATCCTCCCACGCGGGCGCGACTCGATGGCCCGTCCCTCGTTCGCCGGCTGGTTCTCGCAGAACGGGAACGGAGAGATGACGGGTACCACCTGGATCGAGGAGTCCGGTTTCCTCGAAGGCCCGGTCATGATCACCAACACGCACAGCGTGGGCGTGGTGCGGGACGCCGTCATCCAGTGGCGCATCAAGAGCGGGCCGCCTGATGCGTCAGGCTACTGGTGGTCGCTCCCGGTCGTCGCCGAGACGTACGACGGCGGGCTGAACGACATCAATGGCTTCCACGTGAAGGAGCGGCACGCGTTCGAGGCGCTGGACGGCGCGCGGGGCGGCGCCGTGCCCGAGGGGAACGTCGGGGGCGGGACGGGGATGGTGTGCTACGGCTTCAAGGGCGGCATCGGCACCTCGTCGCGAGTCGTGAAGGGCGGCGACACGTCCTACACCATCGGCGTGCTGGTGCAGTCGAACTTCGGCCGGCGGTCGCAGTTGATGGTTGCAGGCGTTCCGGTGGGCCGCGAGATTCCTCAGCCGGCCCAGGCCGCCGTCCTCGACGATCCCGTGCGCGGCGATCTCGGCTCCATCATCATCGTCGTCGCCACCGACGCGCCACTGCTGCCGCACCAGCTGAAGCGCCTCGCTCGCCGTGCGACCATCGGCATGGGGCGGACAGGCGGCACATCGGGGAACGGGTCGGGCGACATCTTCATCGCGTTCTCGACGGCCAACGCCGACGCGTTCACGGGCTCGGGCCTCGCCACCGTGCAGATGGTCTCGAACGAGGAGATCAGCCCCATCTTCGACGCCACGGTCCAGGCCACCGAGGAAGCCATCATCAACGCGCTCGTCGCGGCCGAGACGATGACCGGTGCGGACAACCGCCGCGTGGAGCGCCTGCCGCACGATCGCCTGCGGGAGGCGCTGCGGAAGTACAACCGGCTGGCGCAGTAGCTCGCTACTCGGCCCGGAGTCCGTCGGCAGGGTTGATCCGTGCCGCGCGCCAGGCGGGCATGGCGGACGCGGCCAGGGCGACAGCCGCCAGCACCGGCATGGCGACGATGTAGCTGATCGGATCCCGTGGCGTGACGCCGTATAGCTGGCTGCCCATCGCCGGGACTGCCACCAGCGCGGCCGCAAGACCGAGGGCGAGACCCGCAAGGGCGAGGCGGAGGCCTTCGCCGACCACCAGTCGCACGACGGAGCCGCGACCCGCGCCGAGGGCCACGCGGAGCGCCAACTCCGGCTGACGGCGTGTCACACCGTACTGGATGACCCCGTAGACGCCGACCGAGGCCAGCAGCAGCGCCAGGCCCGCGAACACGGCGGCCAGGAGCATCGTGAACCGCTGTATCGCGCGCGCGCCCACCACGTAATCCGACAGGGGGCGCACGTCGAAGACCGGCAACTGCGGGTCCAGCGCCGCCACGGCCGTGCGAATCGGCCCGCTCAGCGACGCGGGATCCCCGGTCGCGCGCACCATCCACGCCATCGGATTCCGATGCGCCTGCCGCACCGGGAAGTACACCTGCTCGCGCACGTCTTCGAGGAGGGTCAGGTGACGCAGGTGCCGGACTACGCCGACGACCTTTACCCAGACGGTGGGGCGGCCCGTGACACGCGGGTCGGTGGCGAGGCGCTGCCCGATGGCGCTCGCACCCGGCCACGCGAGCCGCGCGAGCCGTTCGTCCACGATGGCGACGAGCTCGCCGTCCTTGTCATCGTCCTCGGTGAAGTCGCGCCCTTCGACGATGCGCGCGCCGATGGCCTGGAAGGCGCCGGGGGACACGGCGCGGCTGTCCGCGCGCCTGGCGCGCGACTCGTCACCACCGGCCTCGGTGAGGTACGTCGTGCTCCAGTTGGGGATGTTGTCGAAGGGCAGGTGGCTGATGGCGCCGGCGTGGGCCACCCCCGGCAGCGACGCCAGCCGTCTCTCCAGCTCGCGCGCGAAGGCGTCCAGCGACTCCTGCGTGCGGTAGCGGTTGCCCGGCAGCCCGAGACGGAAGGTGAGCACGCCGCCGGGCTCGAAGCCGGGCTGCACGGTCGTCAGGTTCGCGAACGTCCGGACGAGCAGTCCGGCGCCGACGAGCAGGACGACACCCATGGCGACCTGCAGGACGACGAGCGCCCTGCGGACGCGGTGATGGAAGGCGCTGCCGAGGCTGCGGCCGCCCTGGTGAAGCAGGCCCAGCAGGTTCGTGCGGACCATCTCGGCGAGCGGCGCGAACGAGAAGGCGAGGGCCACGGCCAGCGCCGTCGCGGCCGTGAACGCCAGCACGGTCGGGTCCAGCCCGACATCGGCGATGCGATCCAGGCTCGCAGGCCGCGCGGCCGCCAGCAGCCTGAGCAGAATCCCGCCCGTCGTCAGCCCCGCAGCCGCGCCGAGACCCGCCAGCACCAGGCCTTCGGCCAGGCATTGCGAGATCAGCCGGTGGCGGCCCGCGCCGAGGGCCAGGCGCAACGCCGTCTCGCGTGAGCGCCCTGCCGCGCGTGCGACCAGCAGGCCCGCGACGTTGACGCACGCGATGAGCAGCAGCACCGCCACGCCGCCCTGGAGGACGAACAGCGCAGGCCGCAGATCCCGAACGCCATCGTCGTGCAGGCCCACGGTGCTGAACCTGCGCCCGGCACTGCCGTACTCGGCGTACCGTGCGCCGATGTCCGCCGCCACGGTCGCGACATCACGTGCGGCCTCGTCCACCGTCACGCCGTCGCGCATGCGTCCGACCACGCGAAGGAACATCTGCCCGCGCGGGCCGCGCGTCATGTTGCGGTTGAAGGGTTGCCACGCCTCGAGCTGTTCCGGGACGTTCGAGTCGGGCGGCATCAGCAGGCGGAAGCCCGGCGGCATGACGCCGATGACCGTGGTGGGCTGGTCGTTCACCAGGACCCGCCGCCCGATGATGGCAGGATCCGCGCCGTAGCGCGTGCGCCACAGCCCGTCGCTCAGGAGGATGGTGGTGGGGCCCGCCGTGGGCTCGTCCTCGTCCACGAAGGTGCGCCCGAGCGCGGCGCCGGCGCCCAGCAGCGAGAAGAAGTTCGCGGTGACCAGGCCGATGCGGAGCTGCTGCGGATCGTTGTCCCCGGTGAGCGCGGTGGTCGTCGCCCAGATGGCGCCGAAGCCCTCGAAGCGCGTGGCCTGCCCGCGAAGGTCCGCGAGCTCCGGACCGGAGAGCGGCCCGCGCGGGTAGCCGGCGGCGGTCATGTCTGACCACACGAACACGAGCCGGTCGCCCGCGTGGTAGGGGAGCGGCTGCAGCAGGACGGCGTTGACGAGGCTGAAGGTGGCGGTATTGGCACCGACGCCGATGGCGAGGGTGACGACGGCGGCGAAGGTGAAGGCGGGGGCCTTGCGGAGCCCACGCCAGGCCAGCGCGATGTCACGGAGCAGCGTCAGCGCGGGCGCGCCGACACGTGCATCGCGGACCTGCTCTTTGACCTGCTCCGTGCCACCCAGGTCGAGCAGGGCGCGGCGCCTGGCCTCGGCCGGCCGGAGGCCCGCGGCGCGATGAGCGGCGGCGAGCTCGTCCACGGCGGCGCGCAGCTCGGCGTCGAGATCGGCGTCGAGTGCCCGCTGCCGGGTGATGGTCCGCCACGCGCTCCGCATCCGGGCCCCGAGCGGCATGTGCGCCTCCTATGTGGGGTCGAGCACCTGTCCGACCGCCGTCACGATGCGGTCCCACGACTTGCGCTCGGCGGCCAGCCGTTTCCGTCCCGCAGGCGTGATGTCGTACACCTTGGCGCGGCGGCCCTGCGCGGACTCGCCCCACGCGCCGGCGATATAGCCCTCCTGCTCGAGGCGATGGAGCGCGGGGAAGAGCGACCCCGGCTTCACCACGAAGGTGCCGCGCGTGATCTGGGCGATGCGCTCCGAGACGGCGAGCCCGTGGCGCGGCTGGAGCTCGATGGTGCGGAGGATGAGGAGATCCAGCGTGCCCTTGAGCATGGCCGCGGGACGTTCCGGTGGCATAGGGCATCTATATAGAACATCTATACAAAAGTCGTCAAGGACGCAGATGACGCAGATAGCGCAGATAACGCAGAACCCAGAACCCCAGAACCCCAGAACCCCAGAACCCCAGAACCCCAGAACCCCAGAACCCCAAACCCCAAGCCCCAAGACCTCAAGACCGTCCCCGCTGTACCCCGAAGACGACCAGCCCGGCAAGCGCCCACGTCGTGCCGACCGCCTGGGCCAGCGTGCTGGCCTCGGCGATCACCCACAGTGTCACGAGGGCGCCAAGGACCGGCACCAGGTAGTGCAGCGACCGTGCCGTGCCCTTCTTCCGGACGACGAAGTACCCCACCACGGACGCGTGGAGCAGGGTGAAGGCCGCGAGCGCGCCGACGTCCACGATGGAGACCAGGAGATCCAGCCCGTCCGCGCGGCGGGCGGCCCAGACTGACACGAACAGGGTCAGCGTGGCGGCGGTGACGAGCGCGGCGCGCGGCACGCCGTGGCGCTCGTCCACACGCGCGAGCGCGCGCGGGAGCCGGCCATCGCGGGCCATGCCGAAGAGCAGTCGCGCCGCGGCCGCCTGCGCGGTCATGGCCGAGAAGGCAGGACCCACGGCCTTGGTGATCGACATCACGGTGGCCAGCCACGGCGCGAGCGCCGCACGCGTGACATCGTAGAACACGGTGCCCTGCCGCTCGGGGTGCGCCGCCAGGTCGGCCGGGTCCATCGGGCTCAGCAGGCTGGCGAGCCAGGTCTGGAGGACGAAGAGCGTGCCAGCCACGGCGAGGCAGAACAGGATGGCGCGGCCCACCTGGCGGGAGCTGCCGGTGCTCTCTTCGGCGAAGCTGGCGATGGCGTCGAAGCCCAGGTACGACATCACCGCCACCGAGATGGCGCCGATGACGATCGAGAGGTTGAAGGCGCCCAGGCCCGTGAGCGGTGATGTCCACGGGCGCGCGGGCCCGTCTGCGGAGAGGACGAAGAGGGCCATCGCGACGAACAGGGCGAGCACTGCGATCTCGGCGACGAGCACGACCAGGCCGACGCGCGCGGCCACCCCGACACCCGCCAGGTTCAACGTCGTGGTCACGACGAAGGCGGCGAGTGTGAATACCCAGGCGGGCACGGCAGGGACGAGGGCGTGGAGCGCGATGCCCGAGAAGAGGTAGGCGACAGACGGGATCAGCAGGTAGTCGAGCATCGCCAGCCAGCCCGCCAGGAACCCGGCCGGCCGGCCCATCCCCTCCGAGGCGTAGGCGAACACCGAGCCCGCGTGCGGGACGACGCCCGACATCTCGGCGTACGACCACGCCGTGAACGCCATCGCCAGCGTCGCCAGCAGGTACACGAGCGCCACGGCGCCGCCCGTGCGCGCGTCGAGCACGCCGAAGACACCGACGGGCGCGAGCGGGCCGATGAAGAGCAGCCCGTAGACGATGAGGTCTCGAAGGGTGAGGGTGCGCCGGAGCGCGGGCGTGGCCAAGTCGGCGCATTATATCGGCGTGGAGGCAGGCGCGATGATGCTGAGAGTCCGATCCCCTTGGGCACTGGTCGGGGCTGCGCTACTGACGTGCCTCGCCGCTGCGTGCCAGCCTGGGGGGAATTTCGTCTACGACCCGCCCCCGCCACCCCCGAGCCAGAGGATCCCCACCGTGCGCCCCGGCGTGCTGACCGTGGCCGTCACGACCAATGCACCCGCCGGCCCGTTCGACTCGCAGCTCTGGATCCGCCGCTACGTCGAACGCTTCGCGACCTGGGGTGGGTTCACCATCGACTGGGTGGTCGTGCCCTTCAACGACTCGTGGAAGCGCGCAGGCCGGGGCGAAGTGGACCTCGTGGCGACCAACGTCGCCAGCTTCCCGGATCGCGTGAGCGAAGGGGGCACGTTCTCGTCCCCGTTCCTCTACGAGCGCCGCGCCCTCCGGATTCACCCGAAGGGCGGGGGACGCTACACGACCATCGCCGACTTCGTCGGCAGGCGCGTCGGGGTCGTGAAGGGGATGGCCGCGGAGCGGGACGTCCGCCGCCGCGCCCCTGAGGGCGTGGTCATCGTCACCACCGACTCCTTTGCTGAGCTGTACGCGCAGTTCGACGCGGGGCACCTCGACGCCATCGCGGAGGCCGAGTACTACGCGCTCGATGGAACGGTGATCCCCTCACACGGCCCCGAGGTCGTCCTGATCGACCTGCACGACCTGACCCCGGGCCAACGCGAGGAGTCGGTGTTCGTGGTGCGCGACGCGAGCACGGGCCTGCTCGATGTCGTGAACGCGTTCATCGCGATGACGCCGTTTCCCTCGAGGTGACGGACGCGGAGGGGCCACAGATGGCGCAGATGCGCGGATGCCAGGATTCCGCCACCCCACTGGTCCGGCCGCTCCGCGGCCGACCGCCGGGCCTGCGTCGGCGCAACCTGAGTAATCTGCGCCATCTGTGTTCTCAGGCCCGTCGATACGGAATCTCCGTGAACATCGGCAGGCGCGCGAGCTGGATGATGTCCAGGAGGTCCCGGCGTTCGTGGAACTCCCGTCCGTCGCGATCGATGACGACGGCGTTCGGGTCCAGGGCCGCGAGCCGCCGGAACTCGCCGTCGATGAGCTGGAAGCGCCGGACCATCTCCTCCACGTCCTCGTGCGACCGGTTGCGCAGCCGGATGTGCCGCTCGATGGTGGCGCTGCTCGATGTGAGGACGATGACGCGATCGGGCCGCCAGGCGTCGCCCACGGCGGCCACGCGCCGGAGCGCCTCGTGGTGTTCGGGTGCGTACTCGGCGATGTGCGCCTCGAGCGTGATACGCGCACCCTCGAAGAAGATCACGCGGCCAGGCCCGTCGTGGCCCGCGGCGTCCCGGTAGTTGGCGTCGTAGAGCCGTGCGAAGTACTCGGTGACGCCCACGGCATTGCGGCCCGCGGCAATGTCCTCCAGGACCTCGACCGGCCACACGCCCTTCTCGCCCTCGCCGTAGGCCCCGTTGTGATAGAGGTCCGCGAGCTGCCGCACCAGCGTGCTCTTGCCCACACCGGGCCCGCCGACGATGGCGACGCGCATCGGCCGTTCGTGTGACGCGGTGCGGATCGGACCGGGGCCTAGGCGCCCTCGCGCGCCGCCACCTTCGCCCACGTGTCCTTGAGCGAGACGGTCCGGTTGAAGACGGGCGCACCCGGGCTGGAATCCGGGTCCACGCAGAAGTAGCCGAGACGCTCGAACTGGAACCGCGTGCCCGGCCGTGCCTCGGCCAGCATCGGTTCGAGCTTGCAGCCTTCCAGCACCTCCAGCGACGCAGGGTTGATGAGCGTCGTGAAGTCCACGCCCCTCTTCGTCGCGGTGCCGTCCGGGTCCTCGACGGTGAAGAGCCGGTCGTACAGCCGCACGGCACCGGTGGCCGCGTGGGCCGCCGACACCCAGTGCAGCGTCGCCTTCACCTTGCGGCCGTCCGGCGCGTCGCCGCCGCGCGTGGCGGGGTCGTAGGTGCCGCGGAGCTCGACGATGGCGCCAGACGCATCCTTCACGACCTCGGTGCAGGTGACGAGATAGGCGTTCCTGAGCCGCACTTCGCGGCCCGGCGCCAGCCGGAAGAACTTCTTCGGCGGGTCCTCCATGAAGTCGTCGCGCTCGATCCAGATCTCGCGTGAGAACTCCACCTTCCGCGTGCCGGCGGCCGGGTCCTCCGGGTTGTTGACCACGTCCATGTGCTCGACCTGCCCCTCGGGGTAGTTCGTGAGCACGAGCTTCAAGGGGCGCAGCACGGCCATGGCGCGCGGCGCGCGGCGGTTGAGGTCCTCGCGCACGCAGTGCTCGAGCAGCCCCATGTCGATCACGTTCTCCTTCTTCGCCACGCCCACGCGCGTGCAGAAGTCGCGGATCGACTCCGGCGTGAAGCCGCGCCGGCGCAGGCCCGAGATGGTGGGCATCCGCGGATCGTCCCAGCCGTCCACGTGCTCCTGCGCCACGAGCTGCAGGAGCTTGCGCTTGCTCATCACCGTGTAGTTCAGGTTCAGCCGCGCGAACTCGTACTGCTTCGGCTGGTGCTCGGTCTCCGCCTGCTCGATGCACCAGTCGTAGAGCGGGCGGTGGTCCACGTACTCCAGCGTGCAGAGCGAATGCGTCACGCCCTCGATGGCATCCGACAGCGGATGCGCGTAGTCGTACATCGGGTAGATGCACCACTCGTCGCCGGTCCGATGGTGATGCGCGTGGCGGATGCGGTAGAGCACCGGGTCGCGCATGTTGATGTTGGGCGACGCCATGTCGATCTTCGCGCGGAGCACGTGCGTGCCATCGGCGAACTCGCCCGCGCGCATCCGGCGGAAGAGATCCAGGTTCTCCTCGACACCGCGCGATCTGAACGGCGAGTCCTGGCCGGGCTCGGTCAGCGTGCCCCGGTGCTCCCGGATCTCATCTGCCGACAACGAGTCCACGTAGGCGACGCCCTTCTCGATGAGATGCTCGGCGTACCGATAGAGCTGCTCGTAGTAGTCGGAGGCGTAGAACTCGCGGTCGCCCCAGTCGAAGCCCAGCCAGCGCACGTCCTCCTTGATGGAGTCGACGTACTCCACGTCCTCCTTCACCGGGTTCGTGTCGTCGAACCGGAGGTTGCAGGTGCCGCCGAAGTCGTCGGCGACGCCGAAGTCCACGCAGACGGCCTTGGCATGGCCGATGTGGAGGTACCCGTTCGGCTCGGGCGGAAAGCGCGTCACCACGCGGCCGCCGTGCCGGCCCGCGGCGACGTCCGCGCGGACGATCTCCCGGATGAAATCCTGAGGCGGCGCTTCCGCCTTCACATTCGCGTCTGGCATAGGTTGGAGCGTTTCAGCGTATCCCAAAGGCGTGGGAGGAGAAAAGAAACCACGAAGACACGAAGGACCATGAGGCCTCGAGGTCAGGAAGACCTCAAGACCTCAAGACCTCAAGCCTCAAGCCCCAAGCCCCAAGCCCCAAGCCCCAAGCCCCAAGACCCCGGTGCCTCGCTTCCTCCCCTCAATCCACGGCGCAGGGGGCGCCGGCGAGGAACGCCAGGACGATGAGCGGGTTGCGGCCGCGGCGGGTGAAGCCGTAGCTCGTCCCGCGCGGGACGACGGCGAAGCTGCCGGCCCCGAGGCTCACGTCGCGCCCGTCCAGGCGGAGTGTGCCGTCCCCGCCGATCACGTACAGCATGGCGTCGGCCGATTCGTGCTGGCGATCGGCCCAGGCCTCGCGCACCTGCCAGACGATGGCCTGGCCCACACCGCTGCACCCGACAATGTCCTCCTTGTGGGCTTCGCGGTTCGAGATGAAGTTCCGCTCGATGTAGTCGGGCAGCGCCATGGTCTTCGGCGCCGAGGGCGGAGGCAACGTGAACTCCGACTTCGCCGGCTCGGGCGCCGGCGGCGGCGGGGGCGGGGGCGGCGCGGGCGCGGCGTTGAGCGTCACCGTCATGGTGGGCGCCGGCTGCCCGGCACGCCAGACCAGTTCCTTCTCGAAGGTGTGGTACCCCTCACGCTCGAAACGGATGCGATGCGTGCCGGCCGGGACGTTCAGCAGGCGCAGTCGTCCCTCGTTCGTGGTGGTGCCGCTCCGATCCGTCGTTCCAATGAGCGAGACGTTGACGCCTTCGAGGACGGCGCCGACGCTGTCGGTTACTGTCACCGACAGGGTGGTCCCCGCGGGCGCCGGCGCCTTCCGGGCAGGCCGGGCCTGCGTGGTCGGCTTGGCGGTTGCGGGCGCCTGCGCGAACGCAGGGAGATGGGCAGGCTGGGCGGGGGCCGCCTGCAGCCACGTCAGCAGGAGCAGAGTGACCATGGGGGATGGTACTACGGAGGTTCACAGCACGGGAGGTTCAAAGCACGGGAGGTTCAAAGCACGGAGGTTCGAAGCACGGAGGTTCGAAGCACGGAGGTTCGAAGCACGGAGGTTCGAAGCACGGGGGTTCGAAGCACGGGGGTTCAGGGCGTGACGAGCCAGAGCCAGGCGGCCGCCAGCGCGAGGGTGGCGAGCGTAACCGGGATGCCGATGCGGGCGTGGGTGCGCCAGTCGATCTCCACTCCGAGCCGGCGCGCCTGGTCCACCACGATGATGTTGGCGATGCTGCCGACGATGAGCAGGTTGCCGGCAAGGGTGGAGGCCAGCGCCAGCACCGGGCCCGCCAGCTCGTGTGAGGCCACCGGGAGGAGCAGCATGACGGCCGGGACGTTCGACACCAGGTTGGACAGCACCGCGGTGACGCCGAAGAGCACTCCGGGGTGCGCAAGGTCGAGGTTGGCCATCCGGAATCCCATGAGCACGCCGCCCAGCGCGCCCGATTGGGCGAACGCCGCGTTCACGATGAAGAGCCCGGCGAAGAGCACCAGCAGGTGCCAGTCCACCAGCCCCAGCATCTCGCGCGAGGCCATCTGCCCGGACACCAGCAGCACGCCCCCGGCCGCCAGCGCCACCTCTTCGCGCGGCCAGCCCGTGAACAGGAATGCGGCCATGACGAGCAGAACGACGACGAGTCCCTTGAGTGTCTGCCAGCGGTCATAGGGTGGCGCCGACACCACCGGGACCGGCATCGCCCTGAGCCAGCGTCCGCGCCAGGCCAGCTCGATGGCCGCCCACACCACGACGAGCCCGACCAGCGCGGGGACGCCGCCGTCCCAGAGGTAGCGGGAGAACGAGAGGTCGAGCACCTCGCCGATCAGCATGTTCTGCGGGTTGCCGATGAGCGTGGCGGCCGAGCCCACGTTCGATGCGCACGCGAGGCCGATGAGGAACGGCACGGGGTTCAGGCCGCGGCGCGCGGCGATCTCGACCAGCACCGGCGCCATCGCGAGGCAGACGATGTCGTTGGCGAGCACCGCAGAGAGCACGCCGGCCGTGCCGATGACCAGGGCGAGCAGGGCGCGCGGCGTGTGGTCGGAGGCGCCGAGCCCCCGGGTGACCGCTGTGTAGAACCCCCCGAGCCGGAACTGAGCTGACACCACCATGAGCCCCAGCAGCAGCGCCATCGTCGGCACGTCGATGGCGGCCCAGGCGTCGTCGAGCGTGATGCGCTCGGTGGAGATGAGCGCGATCGCGCCAAGAAGCGCGATGCCCGTCCGATCCAGCTTCAGCCCGGGGAACTCCCCGAGCATCATGCCCAGGTAGACGAGCGCGAAGACTCCTACAACGACGTAGTCCATTCAGGCGGAACTCTTCTCGTGCGGGCAGGTGCGAACAGGTGCGGGCAGGTGCGGCAGGTGCGGGCAGGTTCGGACGGGCGCCGGCAACTGCGGGCCGTGGAGTCCTGCCTGTTCGCACCTGCCGGCACCCGCCCGCACCCGATCGCACCCGTCAGCACCCGTTCGCACCCGCTCGCACCCGTCAATACTTCCAGCTCTTCAAATCCGCCCCAGGCGGTGCGGTCTTCTCCATCCGCTCCACCGCCTTGGGGATGAACATCTGGTGATAGCGGAGGCGCGAGAGGGCATTGGGCCGCGTCGGATCGCCATTCCAGCAGTGCTCCGCGCGATCGCCGTAGGCCACTTCGCCGTTGTAGTAAGGCTTCGTCGTGGACTCGAGGAACTGCTCGGCGAGGTAGACCGCGTTGTTCAGGTAGTAGTTGTCCATGTCGCCGACATAGAGGTGGAGCTTGCCTTCGAGCTTTGCGCCGAGCCCCTTCTCCCAGTCACGCTGAAGGATGTGCACGAGATCGAAGTTCTCGCGCCAGTACTCGGCGACCTTCTTGTCGATCACGCCGGTGCGCTTGTCCCAGATGCGTGCGGGGTAGCCGTCTGGACCGACGGGTGAATACGTGGCCTCCCACACGTCCCACTGCTGGCCCGAGCGCGTCCTCGTGCCCAGCACCAGCTCCAGCCGGTTCATCTCCTCGAGCGTGGCGTCCACGTGCCCGAGGTAGTTGCGATGTCCGGGTCGGGCCGTCTTCTTCCAGTCCCCCTCGACGAAGTACGCATTGCGGTCCTCGTAGAGGTTCACGACGGTGTAGGCGCGGAAGTCGATGGGATCCGGGCAGGCGATGTAGGCGCCGTTGAAGTCGTCGGGGTAGAAGACCTGGGCCGCCATGGCCTCCCACCCGCCGGTGGATCCGCCGTACATGAAGCGCGCCCAGCCCTGCCCGATGCCGCGGTACTTCTTCTCGATGTAGGGCAGCAGTTCCTTGACGATGGCGTCGCCCCACGGGCCGGCGTTGGCGGAGTTCACGGCGTAGCTGTCGTCGTAGAAGGGCGTCGGGTGCTGGATCTCGATGACGATGGCGCGCGGGAAGCCCGGGCCGGTCCACTCCTTGTAGAACTGGTGCGCGTACTGCTGCTGGATGCGGTTGTAGCCCGCGAGGTTGAAGCGCGCGGCGAAGTCCGGTTTCAAGTTGGGGTCCGGCGGCTCCGGGCGGAAGCCGGTGAAGGTGTACGGGAAGTGCCCGTGGTCGATGAAGAGCGGGTAGCGCGCGTCCGGATGCGTGTCCCACCCCTCGGGCAGCAGGACGTTGGCGCCAAGGTGCATGGGACGGCCCCAGAACTTCGTCAGCAGCGCGCTCTGGATGCGCTCGTGGCGGATGTACTTCGTGTCGGTTGGCGGCGGAATGGGTGGAATCACCTTGTCCAGCGTGATCTCCACGGCCTCGCCGTTCGGGTCCACCCGGACTTCGACCGGCGTGCTGTACAGATTGCCGGGCGCCTGGTTCCACTGCTGGCCCTCGCCGCGATCCATCGGCAGCTTCACCGTGAAGCCGTCGGCCCGCTTGAAGGTCTCGTACTTGTGCAGGAGCGCCTGCACCGTGTAGGTGCCCGCCGGGATCTGCGAGATGCTGGCAAGGGGAAAGCCTGGCACCGCGGGATCGATCACGACCGACGTCGTGCCCTTCCACCCCTCCACGTCCACGCCGAAGATCTGCTGCGCGTTGGCGCCAGTGCCGATCTGGAAGCGAGGCTCGCCGCGCCGGCCATCCTTTGCCAGCATCAGGAGCAGGCGCCCGTCCTCGACACCCGGGTGTCCCGGAGGAAGGTTCACGAAGAAGAGGAGCGAACCGGGCTGTGCGGCGCGCGTGTCCATCCACGCAACCGTGCAGGCCAGTGCCAGGGCGAGCACAAACATTCGAGCGCGTTGCATGCGGCGGAGTGTAGCATTCAGTGGCGAACAGGGGTGCAGGGTGCAGGGGTGCAGGTGCAGGGGGCAAGGGTGCGGAGGGTGCAAGGGTGCGGAGGGAAGCGCGGGTTGTATGACGAGTGAGGCTGGGCGTCATCGTGTGGCCGGCATCGCGGTGTGTGTCGCGCTGCTCGTGGCAGGCCTCGCAGGACAGGAGCTGCCTCGGCCCCTCGGCCGGGTCAACGACTTCGCGGCGCTGCTGAAGGCCGATCAGCAGCAGGCGCTCGAGACGCTCCTCGAGGGCCTCGAGCGCGACACGACGGCGGAGGTGGCCCTGGTCACCGTGCGCGAGCTCGGTGGCGTGTCCGTCGAAGAGTACGCGAATCGGCTGTTCAACGAGTGGGGCATCGGTCAGAAGGGCAAGGACAACGGCGTGCTCATCCTCGTGGCGCTGAGGGACCGCGAGATGCGCATCGAGGTGGGGTACGGCCTCGAGGGCGTCCTGCCCGACGGGCTCGCCGGCGAGATCATCCGCGAGAACTTCACGCCGCACTTCCGGGAGAATCGATACGCGGAGGGGATCGCCGAGGGCACAGCGCGCGTGGTCGACATCGTGCGGCGCAACGAGACGCTCACCGCCGAGCAGCTGGCCGCCATCGATGCCGCGGCGCACGAGGCCACCACGTCGTGGGGCGTGGCCGCGATGCTGAGCCTGTTCGTCGGCATCGGCGCGTTCACCTCCGGCACCGCCGCCGGCGCCAAGGCCATCTCGCAACTGCTCTTCGGGCTGGTCTTCACCGGTATCGCCCTGTTCATGGGAATGATGGGCGCCCCGCGGCTCGCGGTGGTGCTGCTGTTCCTCTTCGCGGCGGGTGTCGCCGTGCTGGGATTCGTCCTCGGGCGACGGCCGTCGTGGCGCAGGAGCATCCGAGGGACGGGCAAAGGGGCCGGCGGATCGGGCTGGGTCGTTGGCGGAGGCGGCGGGTCGGGCTCGTCGGGAAGCAGCGGGGGCGGATCGAGCAGCTTCGGCGGCGGACGTTCAGGCGGCGGGGGCGCGAGCGGGCGGTGGTGACCGCGTCGGGAGTCGGGCGTCGAGCCTCCGGGGTGAACCATGAAGGGCGTGGCCGATTGACGAGAGGTGCCTTGCTGCTCGCTGCAGGCGTGCTGCTGGCCGTGGGCACGCTTCACGGACAGTTCCCAGAGCCTCGCGGTGCGATCAATGACTTCGCCGACCTCCTCACCGACGCCGAGGAGCGCACGCTGTCCGACCTCGCAGAGGCGGTCGAGGGCGAGACCACGGCCGAGATTGCCGTCGCCACCGTCACCTCGCTCGACGGCATGTCGGTCGAGGAGTATGCCAACCGGCTGTTCGCGCAGTGGGGGATCGGCCAGGCCGACAAGGACAACGGCGTCCTCATCCTCGTGGCACCGAACGAGCGGGAGATGCGCATCGAGGTCGGCTATGGCCTCGAAGAGGTCCTGCCGGACGGCCTGGCGGGACAGATCATCCGCGAGTCGTTCACGCCCGCCTTCCGCGACGGCGAGTACGCCCGTGGCATCCTCGACGGCACCTCGCGCGTCGCCGCCATCGTCAGGCGCAACCAGCCGCTGACCGCCGATCAGATCGCCGCGCTGGACCGCGCCGCAACGACTGAGTCCGACGTGCCCATCGAATGGCTGCTCGTACCGTTCTTCGGGCTCTTCGTGGCGATTGGCGGCGGGTTCGGTGGCGCCGGCATCGGGTCGCGCACGCTGGGCCTCGTCTTCTTCGCACTGGTATTCGCCGGCATCCCGATGGCGATGGCCCTCCTCATCGTCTCGCGCACGGGGGTGTGGATCCTGGTGGCCCTCGGCGTCGTGGCCTTCATCGTGGGAGTGCTCATCGGCCGGAACCCGAAATATCGGGCCGAACTGCGCGGTTCGCGGGGGACCTCGAAACGGGGCTGGGTCTGGGGACAGGGAGGAAGCGGCGGGAGTGGACGCGGGTCGTCCGGCTGGTCGGGCGGAGGCTCGTCGGGCGGCTTCAGCGGCGGCAGCTCCGGCGGCGGCGGCGCCAGCGGGCGGTGGTAGGTCGACGTGGGCCGGAGGTCGGGAGTCGGGACGCGGAACCCCAGAACCCCAGAACCCCAGAACCCGAGAACCCGAGAACCCCAGAACCCGAGAACCTACTTCTTCCTGACCACCCGATACACACCCTCATGGTTCGGCTTGCCCTTCTCCCAGTTGCCCCACGTCGCGCGGATCTCGTCCGGCCCCAGGAACTCGAACTTCACTGAGTGCATGTGCGAGGTGACGGCCGGATCGATGTTCGTGCCGCCGTCGAAATCGAAGGCAAGGGTGTTGCCGCTTACGGTCTTCGCCCGCATCCGCGGCTGGTTGCCGGCGGAACAGTAGTGCGTGAGGACGAGGTCGTCGCCGTCCTTGTGATACACCGTCACCATCTCGGCAGGAGTACCGACGGGGAAGGTCTCGACGACGGTCGTGCCGCCCCCGGTGATGCGGTAGGTCACGGCGACGGCGCCCTTCTCGCCGAAGATCCCGTCCGGGTCAATCCACTCGCCCTCGAGCGCCTTCAGGCGTTCGAACGCCGTGGCCGCCGGCGCCTCCTGCGCGTAGGCCCGGTCAACCAGGGGGAGAGCGGGCAACGCCATCGCTGTCGCCAATACGAGCACTCGAATCATGGCTTGAATCTCCTGCCTGTCCTGTTCAACGACGACGGGCATGACGTGTACCGACTCCCGACGGCGATCCCCTCCCGGCCGCGTCAGGCCCTGATCCTGAAATTCCTCATCATCCCCATGTCCTCGTGCTCGAGGATGTGGCAGTGATAGAGGTACAGCCCCGGGTGCGTCGAGAAGGTCACCTGCACACGGACGGTCTCGCCGGGCAGGACCAGCACCGTGTCGGTGGCCGACGAGTCAGAGATGCCGTCGCGGAGGGCGTTGGCGTCGGCGCCGGTCCGTGACAGGACGCGGAACTGCGGCCCGTGCAGGTGGAGGGGATGCGCCATGGCCATCCCCATCGGGTTCGGCTCGTTGCGGAACTCCCAGACGTGCGTGGACCCGGGCGCGACCGTCTCCTCCGGCGCGACGCCCTCCATCTCGAACGTACGGCCGCCCAGCAGCCAGTTCATCTGCATGAAGGTGAGCGACACGCGGCGCACCGGCGCCTCCGGCTGGACACGCCATTCCGCCGGGGGCGTGGCGAGCCGCTCGGGCAGGCGCACGCGCGGGCCCGAGGTGTTCGACACCTTCAATGTCATCAGCGTGAGCGGTGCCCCCTGCGGGAGCGGCCCGGTTTCGCCCATCATCCCCACGTGTCCGACCGCGGCCTCGGGGTACGCGACGCTCCGCAGCTGCAGCTCCGATCCGGCCGCGCGTTCCGAGAGATCCAGCACGACGTCCGCCCGCTGCCCGGGCGCCAGCGTGAGCGCCTTCATCTCGCGGGCGCGCTCGAGCAGGCCCCCGTCGCTGCCGATGACGGTGACGGGCGTGTCGTCGCTCCACGCCAGCTTGTAGATGCGCGCGTTGGATCCGTTCAGCAGCCGCACCCGGTAGGTGCGGCGATCCACGTTGACGGTGGGCTGCGGCTGGCCGTTCACGAGCACGCGATCCCCGAGCCAGCCGTTCATGGTCTGCATCATCTCGGCCATGCCGCCGCCCATCCCCATGCCCATGCCGCGGCCGCCCTGGCCCCGGCCCATGCCGCCGCCCATCCCGCGCCCGCGGCCGCCGCCCATACCCATGCCGCCGCCGACGCTGCTCGCGTATACCAGCTGATTGTTCGCATCGAAGCGCCGGTCCTGGAGCACGCACACCAGCTCGCCCGGGCCGGAGGGGAGGCCGAGTGCCTTCTCCTCGGGGTCGGAGACGATCAACATGCCCGCGAGGCCCTGGTACACCTGCGCGCCGGTGCGCTGGTGAGGGTGCGGGTGATACCAGTAAGTGCCGGCGCGGTTGGTCACCTCGAAGTCGTAGACGTACTCGCGCCCGCCGTTCACGGCGAGGCGCGGGTGCCCGTCGGCAAGCTCGGGCACATCCAGGCCGTGCCAGTGGACGATGGAAGGCTCGTCCAGCTGGTTGCGGAAGCGAATGCGCACGCGCTGGCCGCGCTCGAGCCGGATGATCGGGCCCAGCCACGACTCCGGAATGGCCTGCAGTGTCTCGGGCGCTCCCTTGATCACGCGGCCCGTGAAGCGCCAGACCCGCGTGGGCGCGCCCTTCAGCACGCTCAGCTCGGCTGGTGAGGCGGTGAGCGCCAGCTCCACGTCCGGCGCGGGGCGAGCCTGGGCGGCGTCCAGGAGCGGCCGCGCATCCAGGCCGAGCGCCCCGAACGCGGACGCGAGTGGCGAAAGTCCCAGCAGCTTCAGTGCATCTCGGCGGTCCATCTACTTCGAGCCTCCCAGCAAAGCCATCAGCGCCCACGCGGTCGTGGACAACCGCTGTGTCGCGCTCTCCGCGGCGCCCCCACGCATGGTCGCGGGCCAGCTGCCATCGGCGCGCTGCTGCGCCGCCAGATACGCGCGCCCCTTCGCGATGGCGTCGCGGAGCTCCTCGGCGCGGTACGTGGAGCGGGCCAGCCGTGGATCGGTCTCCAGTTCCTGCAGCGCGATGAGCACGAGCGCGGTGTCGAAGACCGTGGCTGACTCCGCGCCAGGTTCGGCGCCCCATCCGCCGCTCTCGCGCTGCGCGAAGCGCAGCATGTTCAGCAGCTTCGCCCGCTGCTTGTCGGCCATCACGTCCGACGTGACGCCGAGGCCGAGGACGATGCCGGCGGCGTCGGAGACGGTGGAGGCCTCTGCCGTGCGAGTCCAGCGGTCCGTCTGTGCCACGGCGAAGTCGTCGGGCTCGCGCCCGGACGCGATGAGCGCCGTGCGGGCCATCCAGGTGGCGACGGCCGTGCCCCAGGTGAGTGGCGTGTGCGGCGGGTCGGACGCGTCGGGTACCCAGGACCCGTCCGGCATCTGGTCGGCCAGGATGATCTTCGCCGCCTCGACGAGCGCCGGCGACGGGTTCAGGTCCTTTTCCGCGGCCGCGGCCAGCGCCGACACGAACTGCAGCCGCATCAGCACCTCATCGTCGCCGTGCCCCTTGTTGGTGTTCCAATCTGCCGGGGCCTCGAGGAAGGCGCGTGCGTCCTTCAGCGCGTCGCCGACGTCGTGGCCGCGATGTGCGGCCATGAACAGCGCCCGTGTGGCGTCGCCGGTGTGGTGGCAGGAGGCGCAGCCGTTCCCGGCGCGCCACGCCGGGACCTGCTTCAGGAGGTACGCGACGGCTTTCGCCTCGGGTGTCGCGGGTGCCTGGGCCTGGGGGAGGGCCAGAGCCGCCACCCAGAGCGCGGCGGCGGCGGCGAAGAAGGACCTCATGGAGAGATGGTACGCGAATCCGATGCCCTGTGATTATCTGCGTCCATCTGCGTCCATCTGCGGCTTCTGCGTCGATCTGCGGCCATCTGCGTCCCTCTGCGGCTTCCGCGTCCCTCTGCGGCCCCGGCGTTACAATCAGCGTCGCATGTCCCGCCCCTTTCGCGCCGGCCAGTCCGTTGAAGATCACTGCCGGCAGTGCCACGAAGACCGCATGCACACCGTCATCGTCGTGGACGCTGCATCGCAACCTCTGCGTGTGCGATGCGACTACTGCGGGAGCGAGCACAACTATCGTGGAGGGCCGAGGACGGCGATTCCGGGTCGGGAGTCGGGAGTCGGCAGTCGGGAGTCGGGTGGTGGGAGTAGTCGGGAGTCGGACGTCGGGGGGCGGGAGTCTGGCAGTTGGCTCTCACCCACGGCGACCGGGGCGACGGCAGGGTACTCGCGGCCGGCGCCACTCGAGCCCCTCGTCAGCGAGCGTGAGCGGTATTACCAGGAACCAGGGATCAGGGATCAGGGATCAGGGGGCGGGGATCAGGAGGCAGGTGCAGACATGTCAGCCGTTGATTTCGAGACCCTGCTGCGCCGGGTGATCCGGGAGGAGACCGGGCTCACGCCGGTGGCGCCCGCCGAGAAGTGGCGTGGCGGCGACCTCGTTCTTCGTCCGGGCAAGCCCGGCGTGCAGGAGAAGAGCTGGCCCATCGAGACGTTCTTCCACAAGGTCGTCATGCTGCGGAACCGGCTGCGCACGCTGGAGCAGCAGGTGAACGCGTCGGATCTGCCGGACGACCAGAAGGTGAAGATCCAGAGCTACATCACGGGGTGTTATGGGTCGCTGACCAGCTTCAACGTGCTGTTCGCGGACGAGGAGGACAAGTTCGTGGGCTCCGGGGAATAGGCACGGAGCCCGGCGTCCATTGACGATTGCCAATTGACGATTGGGTGATTCATTGGGCGATCGGGCGATTGAGCCAAGGCGGCATTTGGATTGGTTCAATGCGTCAATGGCCCATTGCGCCAATCCGAATGCCCCAATGCCCAATCGCTCAATCACCCAATGAATCGCTCAATCACCAATTGGCAATCATCAATGGACACCTCCTCCGGCAACCTGTCGCCGCGTGCCGCTTCACTCTGAAGCGCCCTCGGTCGGCACCCACACCTCCCGCCATCCGGTTCCCGTCCAGATGCGCGCGGACATGCCCTTGCGCTCCGGACACTCCGTCACCGGGTGGTCCACGTTGCCGCGCGCTTCCAGTTGCCGGTGCGCCTGCCAGTAGCCGTCCGACATCCACCGCGCGACGGGTTCCAGCTGCGGCGACAAACGATAGTGGCTGAAGATCTCGCCTCTTCCATCCAATTGCGGCATTTCACGGACCCCGAGCTCGACGCCCTGGGTGGACACGCCGAGCCGGTGCCCGCGGTTGTACGGGTGACCCAGCCGCTGGCTTGCCTCGGTCTGTGGGAACAGCACATAGGCCGCCGGTGGGCTGGCGAGCCACTCCGGCGCGCAGTTGGCACAGGAGAAGGTCGGATCCGCCTGGGGAGATACCGCCGGCGCCTCGCGGAGGTCGACGGCGGCGAGCATGGCGCACTTGTACTCGTTGTTGATGCCTGCCGCGAGGACCAGGTTGCCGGCGGGGGTGGGCGCCAGCTGCAGCGCGTACAGGTGCCCGGAGTGCACGAAGTGCAGGAGCTCGTGGCCCTCCGCGTCGAGCGAGACGAGGAAGGACGGCCACCAGATGTCGTGGTACACCGCCAGCACGACGCGCGAGCGCCCGCCCTCGTCTGGGACGACGAGCTGGCTGGTCACCGCCCACGGCCCGTCGAACGTGCGGTCCCCGAAGCGGAGCGCGCGGTGGGGCTGGTACTGCCACCGCAGCGTGCCATCCGCAGCATAGGCCCGTACCTCGTCGCTCA
Organism: Acidobacteriota bacterium; assembly: GCA_020851565.1. Classification (GTDB taxonomy): domain Bacteria; phylum Acidobacteriota; class Vicinamibacteria; order Vicinamibacterales; family UBA2999; genus VFZN01. The sequence goes on from JADZCN010000114.1 coordinate 94,167, forward strand.
GGACGCGGCGCCCCGCGGCATAGGAGAGCGTGACCATCACCTCGTCCAGACCATCGCCGTCAAGGTCCGCGATGGTGGTGACGCCGTGGACGACCACGCCCGGTGGCATCGCGTCCTCGCCCACCGGCATCAGATCGTTGAGCGGGACGGCAAAGGCCACGCGGCCGTCGAGGGTCCATGCGAGCAGCCCGTGCTGGCTGACTTCGGCCCTGGCGATCGGTGACGCCTGGTCCGCGCCGTTCCCGCTGGCGGCGCGGAAGGCAACTGCGGCAGCCACGGCCGCGGCGAGCGTCAGGACCGCGGCGACTTTGAGCCCGCGATGTCGAGGGTCCCGCGCCGGTCCTGCCGGTGCGTGGGGCACAGAGGTTGTCGGTGCCGGTGAATCCGGACTGCCGGCGGCCTCGCCGACTCGGTCAGGAAGGGGACTGGCCGGCGATGCCGCGTGGGGTGGCGGAGCCTCCGGGCGGTCGTGTCCGTTGTCCGGATGCCCCCCGGGGGGGTGCTGGCCGAGCCACTCGTCGATCTCCGCGGTGAACGCAACGACGGTCCCGCGCCTGCCGCCGGGGACGAAGTGGACGGGCAGGCCCCGCTCGCGCCAGCGCTGGGCGGTCCGTTCGTCGCGTCCCAGGTAGGCGGCGATGGCTTTCCAACCGTCGAGGCGTGGGGGGGGCGACGCCATGGCCGGAGATCTCCGAGTCTACTCCCGTAGACGGACGAGGTGGCGAGCCTTCCGCCCGGGGCGCTCAAACCGGCAGAAGGCGACACCCGCCCGGTGTCGGTTCTCGCCGGTTGCGCCGGCATCCGATGGAGGTCGATAACGAAAACTCCGGAGCGGCCGTCGGTCCCCACCGAGGCAGGCAGGCCAGACCGGGAAGGGGTGAGCCGTGCGTCGATCCCTCTCGAGCTATGCGACCTATCGGCGAACTCTTCGTGCCGCGGCCATTTCTTGTGTTCTGGCGCTGGCCGTGATGACGCTGGCGTGCGGGGACGGCAGGTCTCCGACACAGCCCGATCCGGCCATGGACGTCTCCGGCACGTGGCGAGGCAGCGTGACGAGTGCCTCGGGGCTCAGCGCGGCATTCATGCTGGTCGTCACACAGACCGGAGGAACCGTGTCGGGATCCTTCACCTGTTCCTCGTTCACCTGCATCTCCTCGACTGGCACCGTGAGCGGGACGGTGTCGGGTTCCGCCGTTCGCGGAGCGATCACGTTCCCAACGGGTGGTGGCTGCAGCACGTTCAACGGCAACGTCACGGGCAACCAGTTCGCCGGCAGCTACGCTTGTCAGACGCCCTTCTCGAGTGACCAGGGTACCTTCTCCGCTAGCCGCGGCAGTAGCGGGACCACGGCCCCGCAGTCGTGCAACGTCTCGCTTGGCGAGAGCGTGGCCAATGTCGATCCGGCCGGCGGTGCGCGCGTGCTCGCGGTGCAGACGTCCTCACCGTCGTGCGCCTGGCAGTCGACCAGCAGTGCGTCGTGGGTTCGCATCACATCGGGAGCCACCGGCACCGGGTCCGGCAGCGTGTCGTACGTGGTCGAGGCGAACGCTGCAGCCGCATCCCGCGAGGCCTCAATCACCATCAGCGGCCCGGCGTTGGCCGCCGCGTCTCGGCTGACCGTTCGGCAGGCGGGATCGCCGTCCACGTGTCGGTACTGTCCCTCACCTCCGAATCGGACTGTGTCAGGGACCGGTGGAACGTTCAGCGTCACCGTGGCTCCGGTCGATTCAAGCCTCGAGTGGACGGCGGCGACCGACCAACCATCATGGCTCCGAATCATCTCCGGTTCGAGAGGCCGCGGACGGGGGACGGTGACGTACGTCGTGGATCGGAACGGCTTCGGTGCATCGCGCACGGGGACGATCTCGGTAGGTGGGTTGAGCGGTGTGTATCCGAGGGAGACACACGTGGTGACGCAGCAGCGGTAGCGTGCGGAGGCAACCGACATGCATATCCGTGGAAGAGGAGGGCGTTGTGACCGACATGAATCTCAAGCGAATCACCAGTGCGGCGCTGATCGTGTGCTTCGTCTCCTCGTCAGCGGCCGCCGGCCCGATACGAGACCAGATGGAGCGGGAGGTCTCGCGGATCGTGCGCGAGCAAGGGCAGGTCGGACCATCGCGGGGACCGAACCCGTATCTCTGGCCAGGCATTGCGGTCGTGGCAGGTGGCCTTGTCCTCGCGGTCATCGGCTTCACTGACGAGACGGGTGCAGAGGCCGGAATCTCCGATCCGTTCAACCCCAGAATCACCGTAGACGTGAAGCACAACACCGCGTTAGGCATCACCGGCCTCGGCGTCGCGGGTGCAGGTGTCGCGCTACTGATGATCGGCGAAGGGAAGCGCCAGCCGGTCGGACCGAGCCTGGGCGCCGGGCTCAGGGCAGTAGCGATCCGATTCTAGTGTCTGGAGGTGCCTCATGAGACGTCGGATCATCGGCTGCCTCGTCCTGATACCGCTCGGTGGTTCACTGACCGGGGAAGCTTACGCCACCGCACCGCCTACCTGGACCAACTGCTCGCGGTCAGCTCCGCAGGCGCCTGGGAGCCGTGGGTGGGTTCTTCCTGACCCGAGCCGCCGAATCGGCCGCCGAGACCCTCGCGTTCACGGACGAGCTGATCGACCTGCGCGAGACGTACTTCGAGCGGGTGCGCACCGCGCGCTCGTCGGGGCTGTTGGCGAAGCTCATCGACGCGGTTCCGTGTGCCCGGCATCACCATCGCTCAGGCCGCGGCGCTCCTCGACGTCACGCCGGCGGCCGCCTCCTACGACCTCAAGAAGCTCGTCGCCCTCGGCATCGTCACCGAGGTAACGGGCCGCGTGTGCGACCGCGTCTACGTGGCGCGCCACCGGCGCGGCGGTGCTGGGCATCGCTGCCGCCGCGGATTCGATGTGAATGCGGCAATCGAATTGCTGAGTCCAATGAAGTTCGGCATTATCAATGCCGGATGTAATCTCGCGCACGGGACGTGGCGCCCCTCGCCGCGGCTCGGTCGCTCTTCCTCTTTGGTCCCCATCGAGGTCAAGGCGACCCCCCCGTTTCGCCGCGCGATCCGCGCGTCGCGCGGGCCCCGGCCCCCGCGGTCGTTGACGCCGGCAGCGCCATTAGCTAACCTAGTTCACATGATCGTCGTCAACATGCACGAGGCCAAGACCCGGCTGTCCGAGCTCGTCCGCCAGGTCGAGGAGCGCAACGAGGTGGTCGTGGTGTGCCGTGACGGCCAGGAGGTGGCCGAGATCCGGCGCCGCTCGAAGCGACGCCGCGTCCGGGACCTGACGCCCGACCCGCGGTTCCGGCCCGAGTACGCGCCGGGCTATGACCCGGTCGAGCCGCTCACGGATGAGGAGTGGCCCGGCGAGACGCGATGAACGTCCTGGTCGACACCTGTGCGCTGCTCGCGCTGGCGCGCGGCGAGCTGCCCGACCGCGCCGCCGGGGCGCTCGCCAGGGCGCCGGAAGCCGGTGTCTCGGTGGTGTCGGCCTGGGAAGTGGCCATCAAACACGAGGCCGGCAAGCTGCGGCTGCAGGCCCCGCCGTATCAGTGGTTCCTGGACCTGGCCGAACGGTACGATCTTCGCGCGCTGCCACTCGATGCCCGGACGGCATGCGAGGCCGCGGCGCTGCCGCCGCTGCACCGCGATCCATTCGACCGCGTGCTGGTGGCCCTCGCACGCCTGCACGCCATGACCATTCTCACGGCCGACAACGACATCGCGCGCTACCCCGGCGTCACGACACTCTGGTAGGGCACCAAACCGGCAACCTGTCAGAACACCCACCGCACGCCGACCTGAACCTCCCGCTCCAGCTGGGAACTCCGGATCTGCCCGAACGTCGCGCTCGTGAGGCTCCGGTCGGGCGCGTTGAAGACCGGCGTATTGAGCAGGTTGTATGCCTCGACCCGCAACCGCAGGCGCGATCCGCCGCCCGTGGCGAACGACTTGTCGACTGCCAGGTCCACCACGTTCAGCCCCGGTCCGCGGACGATACCGGTGCCGGCGTTGCCGAAGGTCCCGAGCTGCGGCAGGACGAACGCCGAGGTGTCGAACCACGTGCCGTCGGGGCCCACCACGCGCGAGCCCTCGCCGCTCGCCAGGCGGTCCGGTCGGCCAGACCGCGCGCCGGTCTGCGAGACGTCCGGCGCGAGGACGGTAATCGCATAGCCCGTGTGCGCACGCCACAGGCCGTCCACCGACCAGCCCCCGACGACGGCGTCCGCCCACGCCGGCATCTCCGCGCCCCACCGCCGCCCCCGCCCGACGGGCAGGTCGAGCGTCCAGCCCACGGTCAGGTGATGCCGCGCGTCGAAGGCGGAGGGGCCCCACTCCGCCGCCTGGTCGCGCGGGTCGGGCCAGAAGGTGGCCGGCTCCGCCGACTGGCCCGAGTCGCTGTAGTAGCCGCGGCTGTCGCTGAAGGCGTGCTCCCAGGTGTGGGTCGCGATGAGGCTCCATCCGTTCGCGTAGGTACGGCGCACCACGGTCTGCAGCGAGTCGTAGCGCTGCTTTCCGATCGAGGTCGTCAGGATCACCGAGCCGATCTGCGGAAGGAACGGGTCCAGCGGGCGGGGCCCACCCGGCTCCGCCGCCTGGTTGGCGTTCACCGGCACGGCGAGGTGACTCCCGACCTGGCCCACGTACCCGACGGAAACCAGGAACGAGCCCACGGCCGCCTCGCCGGTCACATGCCACTGATGCGACCGCGCCGGACGGAAGTTGGGATCGAGTGCCCGCAGCACCGCGCCCGTCATCGCGTCGCGCTCGCGGATGCCTTCGAAGCCCCGCTCGACGGGCACGCCGACGTCAGCAGGGCTGTTGGTCAGATCGAGCTCGTTGAAGTACGGAGGATTGAGGGGCAGCCGGAGGTTCGTGCCCGTCCCCTCCTGGAAGCTCGAGACGCCGTACCCCGCGCGCAGCGCGCGCCGGCCCTCGAACCGCGACGGCGCCCACACCACGCCGACGCGCGGCTGCCAGTCGTTCCTGAACGGCTCGTAAAGCGCGCGGCTGTTCCCGTCGCGCCCCGCAAACCGCGCCTCGCCCGTCGCCAGGTCGTAGGTGACCTGCCTGTCCTGTGCCTCGACGAGCGGCGTCCGGTACTCGTAGCGCAGGCCCAGGTTCAGCGTCACATCGACCGCCGGTCGCCAGTCGCTCTGCACGAACGCGGACGAGATCGTCTGCTGATGCTGCCACGCCTCTGCGATGTCGCCTCGTGCGGCGCGCGCCGGGTAGCCCAGCACGAAATCCGCGATGGGTGACCCGATGGACCGGGGATCTCCGAGATCGCGCGTGTAATGGCCGTTGAACTCGAACATCCCCATCTGCCCGTTGTTGCCTGAAAAATAGGAGTCCTGGCGGACCAGCAGCACACGGCCCCCTGCCTTCACGATGTGACGACCCAGGCTCCATGTCAGCGTGTCCTGCAACTGCAGCATCCACGAATTGGCCCGCTGCACCACTCCCGTGTTGCCGACGGTGGACAGCGCGCCGCCAAATGAGATTGCCGGCAGACCGTCCCGGCGATCGTTCGCCCCGGCAATCCCGATGGCGCTGGCCAGGGCGCCCACCGCCTCGCCCCCATCGTCAGAGTTCATCTCGAGGTCGATGTCCGACAGGCCGACGAGGGCTTCGTTGGCCCAGTTCGATTCGCCCTGCGTCGACAGCCGCACGCCCGCGGACCACATGGGGGCACGGGTGGAGCCGCCCGTGAAGATCACCGGCGCCGTCTCGGCGGCCGTTCGCTGGGTGCTCGCGCTCACGTGCGCGCTCAGCACGTGGCGGGACGCCAGGCGCGCGTCGATCTTCACGTCGCCCTGGGAGATCTCGAGCGCCGACGTGGTTCGCCTGGCGCCATTGCCGGCCAGGCCCGGGTGGTCGGGCCGTGGATAGAGCGGGTGCGCGAACAGTGCCGCCGCCACGGGGCCAAAGCGCGAGAGGGGAATGCGGTTCCCGGGAAACGGGTCCCGAAGGTAGCGGCCCGGGTTGGCCGGATCGGGACGCGTGGTCAGCGGGTCGTACAGTTGCTGCGGATTCGGCCCCGACAGCAGATACGAGAAGTCCCCGGCTCGTATCGCGTCGGTGGCCACCGTGGTGAGCCCATTGCGCGGGCCGACGTCGCGCCGGACGGCCTGGTAGTCGGCAAAGACGAACACCCGATTGCGGGCGATGGGCCCGCCAGCAGTTCCGCCGGCGGTCCAGTGCGATAGCGGGGCCTTGCGCCCCGGATTCAGCGGGTCCTCCGGCTGCCACTTCGCCGCCCAGTTCGTGGCGTTGAGCTCCTCGTCTCTGAGGAAGCCGAACGCGGAGCCGTGCCACACGTTCGTGCCCGACTTCAGGCGAGTGGACACGACGCCGCCAAGATAGTTGCCCCACTCCGCCGACGCAGCGCCCGTCGTCAGGGTGACGGACTCCAGCGCGTCGGGCGAGGGGAGGTACGCCACCACGTTGTCGGTGTACTGGTTGATGTCCACGCCCTCGAGCGCGTACGACGTGGTCTCCTTGCGATGGCCGTTCAGGTACGGCCGCCCGCCGCTGGTCATCCGCTCGCCCGTGGTGAACGATTGCGGGTTCGTCGCCGTGACGCCGGGCGCCGCGAGCACCAACGACAGGTAGTTGCGGCCGTTGACCGGCACGCGGGTCGTTTCGTCGGCGCCGAAGCGGGTCTCCACCGCCTGCGCGGGCGTGCCGGCGAGAGTGACGGGTGCGGCGACTACCGTGATGGCATCCACGACATCGCCCACCGCGAGCGCCACGTTGACGATGCGCGCGTCCCCCGCGGCCAGGCCGATTCCTTCCACGAGCGCCGTCTTGAAGCCGGATCGTCGCACCGTCAGGCGATAGGTCCCGGGCGGGATGGCGGACACGACAAACCTGCCAGTGGAGCGGGCGGGGGCTGTCCACCGGACACCCGTTTCTGCCTCTGTCACTTCGATCAGCGCGTCGGGAACCGCGGAACCCGTGGGGTCAGTCACCACGCCTTCGATGCGGGCGGAGACCGTCTGGGCAGGCGCGGGAGCCGATACGAGTGCCAGGGCGAGCGCAACGGGGAGAGCGCAGCGCACACGCCGATACTACCGCCAGACGCGGATGGGCCGCCGAGGGGACGCAGATGGGCCGCAGATGACGCAGATGACGCAGATACGGCGGATTGCGCTCACCGAACGCACCGCAGTGACGGAGGACTTCCAGGCCTGACGATGAGCGCCGGCGATCCGGGTCACGCGGTTGCGGAACGACGGCCTGTCGCCGCCCGACCGTTGGAGGCCGGTCGTTCGACGGACCGACAACCGAGCCGTCGGCTGCCACGCGGGCCTGTTTGAGCCGGGGGCGAAGCGGAGGCGAGTTGCCCTGGATGCTTGTGCGGGACCAAGGCGAGGTTGACCGACCGGCCGACCGGTCGGGCGGCGACAGGCCGTTGTTCCGCAGCCGCCCGACAGAGACGCCCGGGACCACATCGCGTTCCTGATGGGCGCCTCGATGTCCCATTGCCGATTGCCGATCGGGCGATTCATTGGGCGATCAGGTGATTGAGCCAGGGTCGCGATTGGATCGGTTCAATGCCTGAATGGCCCATTGCGCCAATCCCGAATGCCTCAACGCCCAATCGCTCAATCACCCAATGAATCGCTCAATCACCAATTGGCAATCACCAATGGACCCCTATTCCGGCAATTTGTCCCCCTTCGGCTCCGGAAGCAGCATCGAGCAGAACAGCCCGACGCCATAGACGAACAGCGCCACTGCCGCCGACGCGTACGCCAGCCGCATCTGCGGCGTCGCACCCGGCATGACGTTGGTCAGTTGCGTCGTCACGAACGCGAAGCCCGTGCCCAGCATCCGGCCGCCGATATTGGCGGCAAAGCCCTCACCGGTGCCGCGCAAGTGCGTGGGATAGACACGCGGCAGGTAGTTCCCCCAGAAACTGAACTGCGCCACGGTGAAGAAGCCTGCCAGGAACATGCCCCACTGCGTGAGCGACAGGCTGTGGTTCGCCGCGTAGAAGAAGACCAGGGGCACGATGACGAGCCCGGGGAGCTGGAACAGGCGAATCACTTTCCGCCGCGAGACGATGTGCAGTGCGACGAACGCCAGCGCGAAGCGGCCGACCAGCCCGCCCACCTCCTGGTACGCCTGCACGCCCGCCGCCGTCTGCTGCTGCTGCGGGCCCGGCAGCGTCCGCACCTCCGGCAGGCCGGGGACGATGCGCGGCATCTGCTGGATGGCGCCGAACGCCGCACCGTAGGCGCAGGCGAACATGATGGTGGTGACGATGGTGGTGTGGCGCAGCTCGGGCGTGAAAAGGGCGGCCAGTGACGGGCGCTTCAGCGTGCCGGAGGCCTTCTTCGCCTTCCACGCCGGCGACTCCGGCAGGAAGGGCCGGATGATGATGAGCGGCAGCGCGGGGATGACCCCCGAGATGAGCGTGTAGCGCCAGGGGGAGTGCCCGCCGGCAATCTCGGGGAAGCTCTGCGCGTAGGTGACAGCGATGGCGTAGGCGCCGGTGACCATCAGCCCGCCGATCGAAGAGAACGCCTGCGTGTAGCCGAGCGCGGCCTCGCGCTGCTTCGGGTCCTCGAAGAGCTCCGCGATCCACGCGACCGCCGCCACGAACTCGACGAAGACGCCGATGTAGGTGGTGGAGCGCAGGACGAGCAGCATCGTGATGTTCGTGGAGAAGCCGGCCGCCATCGCCGAGAAGGCATAGAGCAGGATGCTCCAGACGAGCACCCGCCGCCGGCCGAAGCGATCCGTGAGATAGCCACCCAGCAGGCCGAAGGCGCCGCCCACGATGGCCGGCACCCAGAAGAACATCCCGACCCAGAAGTTGAAGTCGGGCGTGCCGGGCTTGAAGCCCGTCAGCTCGCCTATGGCCGGTCCCACGACCAGCGGGGCCATCAGCACTTCGTAGATGTCGAACGCGAAACCCAGCGCCGCGATTGCGCAGATCAGCCACTGCAGGGGAGTGAGACGGGGCATGTCACCTCAGGGCAGAAGGCAGAAGGGACGGTCAACGGCACTCGTCGGTCGCGCGTAGTATACGAGACAGACACCATGACGACGTTTCGAATCGCCATCCTCCTGGCCGCCACTACTTTGGGAGTGCCGCTCGCCGCCTGGGCCCAGACGAGCGCCAGCGTGTCGGGCCGAGTGCAGGACGCCAGCGGGGCCGTGCTGCCCGGCGTGGCCATCACGGCGCGGCAGGCCGACACCGGCTTCGAGCGCACGACCACATCGGATATCGAGGGCCGCTACGCGCTGCCCTCGCTGCCCGCGGGCGCGTACGAGATACGCGCCGAGCTCCAGGGGTTCCGCACGCTGGTCCGCCGCGGTGTCACGCTCACGATTGGCGAGAACGTGTCGGTGGATCTCGCCCTCGAGGTTGGTGGTGTCACCGAAGCGCTCACGGTCACTGCCCAGACACCCACCGTCAACACCCGCGCCGGGGATCTGAGCTACCTCGTGGACGCGCGCGCCATCGAGCAGTTGCCGTTGAACGGCCGGAACTACACCGACCTGGCGTACCTGCAGCCCGGCGTCGTGCCCTACCCGCACCGGGATGGCGGGTCGGTGGTGGCCCACGGGTTGGGCATGAGCGTGAACGGGCAGGACCCGCGCGCCAACGTGTACCTGCTGGACGGCACGCTCCTGAACGACATGACCAACGGCCCCGCGGGCAGCGCCGCCGGGACGGCGCTGGGGATGGACACCGTCCAGGAGTTCCGCGTCGAGACCAACGCGTACAGCGCGGAGTTCGGCCGGATGGCCGGCGGCCAGGTGAACGTGTTGACGAAGGCTGGGACGAATGCGATCCGCGGCACGGCCTTCGAGTACCACCGGAACGACGCGCTGGACGCGAAGAACTACTTCGACGTCGGGGACCAGCCTCCCTTCACGCGCAACCAGTTCGGCGGCACGCTCGGTGGACCGGTCCGGCAGGACCGGCTGTTCTACTTCGTCGGCTACGAAGGCCTTCGCGAGAACCTTGGCCGCACCCTCACGTCGGCCGTGCCCGACGCCCTCGCGCGGCAGGGCCTGCTGCCGAACCCGGCCGCGCCGGGTACCCTCCTCAACGTGGGCGTGAACCCCGCGGTGTCGCCGTACCTGAACGCGTACCCCATGCCCAACGGCGCGAGCCTCGGCGACGGCACGGCGCTGCACAGCTTCCAGTTCGACCAGACGCTGGACCAGGACTTCCTGCAGGGGCGCATCGACTACAACCTCGCGCCCGGCGCCCAGTTCTTCGCGCGCTACACGCTGGACAATGCGGACCAGTGGCTGCCGACGGACTACCCGCAATTCCCGCGCGCGTTCGTGTCACGCAACCAGTTCTTCACGGGGGAGTACCGGCAGGCGATCTCGACGAACCTGTTCGGCACGTTCCGCTTCGGCTACAGCCGCACGCGCGTGGGGCAGGACGTCGAGGCCGACACGACCCTGCCACCCTTCGTGCCCGGGCGCGCGCTCATCGGCAACATCGACGTGGGCGGCCTCCAGCGCTTCGGCACGCAGGCGTCGGTGGACGTGCGATTCCTCCAGCAGGTGATCAGCGTCCAGGGCGACGGCGCCTGGAACCGCGGCCGGCACCTGGCGAAGTTCGGGGGCCTCGCCGAGCGCTACCTGCAGGACATGGTGAACCCCACGTTCAGCCTGGGCACCTATCAGTTCCCCAATCTCCGCGCGTTCATGGAGAATCGGCCCACCACGTTCATCGGCCTCACGCCGGACGCGACGTTCGAGCGGAACTGGCCGTTCTGGATCGCGGGTGCCTATGCGCAGGACGAGTTCCACGTGCACCCGCGTGTCACCCTCAACGCCGGGCTGCGCTGGGAGTTCATGTCGATGCCCATCGACACCGGCGGCCGCGACTCCGCGCTCGTCAGCCTGGCGGACCGCACCGCCACCACCGGACGCCTGTACGAGGGCGCCGACCGCAACAACTTCTCGCCACGCGTGGGCGGCGCGTGGGACGTCACCGGCGACGGCCGCACATCGATCCGCGGCGGCTACGGGCTCTACTTCGCCACCAACAGCTCGCAGAACCTCATCGTCACGGTGACCAACCCCCCGTTCACGCCGCGGGTGGTCTACCCGAACCCCACGTTTCCTGAACCGCCCTTCAGCCGGGCGTCGGGGCTCTCCATCCGCCCGGTCCAGTGGGACGTGGAGACGCCATCCGTCCACGTGTGGAACGTGAACCTGCAGCGGGAGTTCTGGGGCAGCACGGCGCTCACGGTCGGCTACGCGGGCTCGCGCGGGCAGCACCTGCTGCGGAGCAACGACGTGAACACGGCGGTTCCGGTGACCGGTCCGGATGGCCTGCCGTTCTTCCCGGCAGGCGCGCCGCGCCAGAACACCGCGTGGACGACCATCGAGCTGAAGAGCTCTGACGGCGACTCGTGGTACCGCGCACTGATCCTGGATCTGCGCCGGCGGTGGTCCAGCGGCGTGTCGTTCCAGTCGTCCTACACGTGGGCCCTGGCCGAGGACACGACGCAGGCCTCCACGTTCTTCTCGGACGCCACCAATGGGACGACGTCCGCGTTCCCGGAGTACATCCCGGACTACAACAAGGGGCGGTCGGACTTCGCGACCGAGCACAACTGGGTGCTGAACGCGTCGTGGGACCTGCCGTGGGGCAGCACGCTCTCGGGCGTGAGCGGCGCGCTGCTCTCGGGATGGCGCGTGGCCGGCATCGTGAACATGCGGAGCGGCTACCCGCTGACGGTGTTCGTGCAGAACAACCGCTCGCGCTCGTTGTGGCAGCCCTCGCTCGGCCCGGGCATCGGCCGCGACCGGGCCAGCTACGCGCCCGGCTTCGGGCCGGACAATGCCGTCACGGGCGACCCGGAGCGCTGGTTCAACCCGCAGGCGTTCGCCCTGCAGGCTGCGGGCACCTTCGGGAACACCGGCCGCGGGGACCTCACGGGGCCGGATCTCCGGACGGTGGACCTGGCCTTCTCGAAGGACAGCCGGCTGCCCATCGGCGCCGGCAACGGCCGGCTCGAGGTCCGCATCGAGATCTTCAACCTGCTCAACCGCGCGAACTTCGGGATCCCGAACCTCATCGCCTTCGCGGGCGCCGCGGACGGCGAGGCGGTGGTGGGGAACTTCGGGCGCATTCGCAACACGGTGACCTCCGCACGCCAGATGCAGCTCGGCATCCGCGTGCGCTTCTAGATCACCCGGTTCTCGCCAAACAGCAAGAGACCACGAAGATACGAAGGAGGACGAGGGGAACTGGGGCTTGGGGTTTGGGGCCTGGGTTTTGAGTTCTTCGTGTGACCTTCGTGTCCTTCGTGTCTTCGTGGTTTCTTTCCCCGGTGGCAGAATCCAAGTTTCACTGAAAGGACGCAGACATGTCGTGGATCGTGCTGGCGTTCGGGGCGGCGTTGTCGTGGGGGCTGTATGGGGCGTCGCTCCACAAGGGACAGGTGGCGCTGGGCAACCCCCTGCGGGCGCTGCTCTGCGTGGGCGTGGCCTACTTCCTGATCGGGGTGATCGTGCCGGCAGTGGCGCTGCAGTCCCAGGGCGAGCTCCGGAACTTCAACCTGACGGGCACGCTGACGGCCACGGCAGCCGGCGCGCTCGGCGCGATTGGCGCCGTGTGCATCATCTACGCCTTCCGCGCCGGGGGGCTCCCCACCTACGTGATGCCCATCGTCTTCGGCGGCGCCCCCGTCATCAACGTGCTCACCACCCTGGCGCTGCACCCGCCGAAGAGCGCCGTCAACCCGTTGTTCTTCCTCGGCGTCGTCATGGCCGCCGCCGGCGCCGGCATGGTGCTGTACTTCCGCCCGCAGAACTAGCGGAAGTGCGTCCATTGAGCGACTGCCGATTGACGATTGAGCGATTCATTGGGTGATTGGCGATTGGGCATCGGGGGCACTTGGGATTGGCGCATTGACGCAGTTGCCCAATCACCCATTCCAATGCGCAATCGCCCAATCACCAATCGTCAATGAATCCCCCGATCACCAATAGGCAATCGCCAATGGAACGCCCTCACCGCCCACCGTCCACCGTCCACACGATCAGCCGGTCCACGTCCTTGACGACAATCGCGCGGCCCGCGATGGCGGGGTGCGCCCACATCGCCGACCCGGCCACGGAATAACGCCGCAGTTCCTCCCGGCGCGTCGGCAACGCCCGCGCCACGATGAGCTCGCTGTTCGTCGTCGACAGCCACAGCACGTCTCCCGCGCGGACCACGGATGCGTTATCGCCTTCGCGCCCGCGCGCGGTCCACAGCGTGGCGCCGGTGGCTGCATCGAGGGCGACGAACTGCCCGCGGTTGCGGTGCGACAGGCCCACGATGGCCTGGCCCGCGGCCACGGGCGAGCTCATGTACAGGGAGACCCGTTCGTTGCGCCAGGCCTCCTCGGCCTTCCATCCACCGGGACCGCGTGTCACGCGCCAGGCGATGGTGGGGGTCTCGAGCCCCGACGAGATGACCAGTCGATTGACCCCGAGCGGCGTCGCGCGCCGGCCCGCGCCACTGTGGCCACGATGGCGCCTGCGCGATGGCGTGGTCGGCTGGTCCGAGCGCGAGCATGCCGAGGGCGACGAGCCGAGAAGGAATGAGCCGCACGCGCCATGGCAGCAGCCAAACGATGGATGTAGAATTCGTGTTCCTCCCCTCCCTGCGAGACGGCAGAGCCGGCATGACTCAGGTTGAGGTCCGCTTGTCGAGATGGATGGCGACCGCCGCAGCGCTCGTCATCGCGCTGACCGCCACGGCCGGGCAGGGTGTCACCGACGTTCCGCCGCTCGTCTTCGTCTCTCGCGCGATTCCCTCCGAGGGGACCGTTTACCTGGCCGCCGGCCGGAGCCTCCCCGGTGTCGGGCCGTTCGCACGCTTCACCGTCGCGTCGCCCGGGCGCCTGCTGGTGCGCGAACCCGACGGCCGGATTCGCGTCCTCGTGGATGGAGCGGAGCCAGCCTCCAACGCTTTCCGCCTCGTGGACGTCAACGCGCCCGACGTGTCGTTCGACGGACAGCGCATCGTGTTCGCCGGGGCCCCCGACGCCGAGTACCGTGACGACGACCGGGGCCGACTCGCGAATCCAGGCACCTGGCGGCTCTACGTCATCAACGTGGACGGCACCGGACTGCGCCAGCTGACGCACTCGGATCGTGCCGTGGACCTCTCCCGCCTTGGCCCGCGCGCGGCCGCGGACTTCGAGCGGTACGACGATACCGACCCGGCGTGGCTGCCCGACGGCCGCGTGGTGTTCTCCTCGACGCGCTGGCCCGCCTATGGCCAGTACAGCGCCGCGCACACCACGCAGTTGTTCGTGGTGCGGGAGGACGGCACCGGTATGCGGCGGATCACCGGCGAGCGCAGCGGTGCCGATCGGCCGCTCGTCGATCCGCTGACGGGGCGCATCGTCTACTCGCGATGGTGGCGGAACCACAGGCTCGCCGCCCAGGCCTTCGACACCATCCCGTCTCCGGATGGCTTCGGGTACCGGCGACACCTCGGCCTGGCCGCCGCCGTCGACGCCGAGCTGAGCGGCGTGGGCCCCATCGAGAACATCGTCCGCAACAGCTGGCACCTGGTGACCATCAGGCCCGACGGCGGGGACCTCAAGCTGTTTGCGGGAGTGTCGGGGCTCTTCGACGATGGAGAGGATGACAACCACGCCTACGGCGGTTCGTTTGCCGCTGACGGCTCGGTATTCACCAGCTTCTTCCCGATGCGCAATCTCACCGAGGCCGCAGGCTTTGGCGGCGTGCGGCACTACGCGCGGGGCCCCGGCCGGCCGGCGCCCGTGATGGGCGTCACCTCCAACGCGATCGGGCAGCCCTTCGTCAGCGAGAGCCCGCGATCGTATGCGGTCTATCGCAGTCCCGTGTACGCGGCGGAGCCCGAAGCCCTTCCGGACGGCCGCATCGTGCTGTCGAGAGCGTCGAGCGTGGCACAGGACTACGGCCTGTACCTGGCCGGGGCGGATGGCTCCGCGGCAACCTTGCTCTATGACGTGCCGGGGCGATCCGAGCTGCGGGCGTGTGTCGTCGCTCCTCGCCCGGTACCGCCGATCGTCCCCGATGCCAGTGCGCGCGTGCCAGGCGGTCTGCCGCCGGAGGCGGGTGGTCCCTACGACGTCGATGGCACGTTCGTGTTCGACGCGTTGAACGTCTACTTCAACGCCCCGGTGGACGTCCCCATCATCAACGCTCCCGCCGTGGGCAGTGCCGAGACCATGCGGTTCTACCTGGATCATCAGCGCACGGCCGTCGGGAGCGCCGATCGCGAGGACTGGCCCATCCTGCTGGGCACCGCGACGGTCAGGCCCGATGGGTCCATTCCTCCGACCGCACTCCCCGCCCACCTGCCGCTCTTCGAGCAGGTTCGCGATCGGGCTGGAAGAGTACCGATGACCGGGCGCGGTTCCAGGCGCGCGGCCAGCGGCGCGACGCACGTGGCGGGGTTGAACTACGGGGTCGCCGGCGAGCGGGTGCGCTGCGTCGGCTGCCACGCCGGCCACTCCCTGATCGCGGTGCCTCCCACGGACGAGGAGGCGCGGTGGACGAACCTGGCCCCCGGCGCGTCCATCACGCAGTCGTCCCTGGATCCCTCGCTCGACGGCGTCGCGGACGGGCTCGTGGACCGGCGCGTGCACACCGGACGGCCCGAGTGGTTCTGGCGCTCCGAGCCGGGACAGTCGCCGAATGGGCAGTGGGTCGCCCTCACGTTCCCACAGCCTGTGCGTGTTCGCACCGTCCGGCTGCACGGCGCGCCGCCGAGCGCTTCGGTCTCCACCGAGGTTCAGCAGCTGCGCGTCAGCGTCTTTGCCACGCCGTCGAGCGCGCAGCCAGTCTTCTCGACCATCGTCGGGCCCGTCAGCGACGCGGGAACGGAGGTGGCGGTCGGGGATCTCGTGGCGCAGCACATCCGGCTCGAGTTCCTGGGCGTCACCGGCACGACACGCGCGCAGTACATCGCGACGCTGGCCGAGGTCGAGGTCGTCGCGCGGGCCGAGGCCGGCGGTCGGTAGGCGTCCACGCGCGGGCGCGGCTCACTCGTTCTTGATGGCGCTCACCACGGGCACTCGCGTGACGACGCCCAGCGCGGCGAGCGACGAGAGGAGCCCGGCCACCGCGACGGCGGCCAGCACGGCTCCGAGCGCGCCGAGAGGCAGGGCCTGGCCCCGCTCCGCGATGGCGGGAGCGATGGCCAGTGCCGCAGCCGAGGCGCCGAGCAGCAGGCCGCCCACGACCAGCGCAGCGCTTTCGGCGAGCACCATCATCCCCAGGTGCGTCACGCGGTAGCCGACCGCGCGCAGCAGGCCCCACTCGCGCTGGCGTTCCAGCACGTTCCTTGCGAGCACGGCGCCGACGCCCAGCGTCCCCAGGAGCAGCCCCAGCGCACCCAGCGCCTGGAAGGTGGCCAGGTAGGTGTTCTCCACGCGGTGGTACGCGGCGAGGCGTTCACGCGTGTCCACGACGTCCACGCCTGCATCGGCCAGCCGATCCTCCAGGGTGGGGCCCACCTCCGCCGCACGCGTCCCGGGCGTCTCGATGAGCCACACGCGGTACCCCTCATTGCGGGGGAACAGCCGGACGAAGTCCCGCTCGCCGATGATGAGCTCCGACTGCAGCACGCTGTCGGCCAGCGCGGCGACGATGCGGAAGGTGACGGGTGACAGGCCGTCCGGCGCGAACGTGAACGTGTCGCCGACGCCGAGGTGGAACACGTAGGTGAGCGTGGTCTGGTCGGCGATGGCCGGGACGACGCCGTCCTCGCCCGCCTGGTCCAGCAGCGTCCACGGGGATGTGCTCGCACCGGCCGTGCCAGCGTCGGAGAACGAGAAGCGTCCGGCCATGGACGCGGGATTCACGCCGACAACGCGCGGGTTGCGGGGCTGGTAGAGGGTCAGGCAACTGGCCTCGTCGCCCGGCCGGAGGCGCAGGCGCGTGACCGCCATGCTCTCGAGCTCGGCGAGGGACGGATCGAGCCCCAGTGCGTCGCGGCCCGCCGCCGTGTTCGGATCGTGCATCAGCGGGACGGCGGACTCGGCCATCAGGGTGAACCCGCCGGTGCCTCCTTCGCGATCGAGCGACGTCCCCGAGGCATCGCGACGGAACGCGACCACGCTCACGAGCACGAACGTGGCGAAGGCGATGAGCGAGAGGGTGAGCACCGTGCGGCCGGGACGCCACCGCGTGTGGCTCTGCCCCAGTGTCCACACGTGCGCGAGCCGGCGCGGGCGCGAGCGGGGGCCCAGGAGCCAGGCGCGGGCCAGGAGCAGGCCGCCGATCAGCAAGGCGCCGCCGGCCCCGAAGAACCCCGGCGTCGTGCCGACCATCCCGCCGCTCGTGGCCAACACCAGTGCGGTGGCGACGAGAAGGAAGGCCATCCCCGCGACCAACGACCCGCGCGCGCCTCGTGGTGATGTCTCGGCGGCAGCTCCCAGGAGCAGCGATCGCGGCGAGCGGCGGCTCAGTGCACGCGTACCGAACCAGAGGGCCGTGAGGGCGGCCGCCGCGGCGCCAACGACTCCGGCCGCCAGTGCGGCCGGATCGACGTGCAGCGACAGGGCCGTGGTGCCCACCGCGTCCACCCACCACGTGCGGAGGCCGTGCATGATGGCCGCCGCGTATCCCAGGGCCCCGGCGACGCCCAGTGCCCCACCGGTGGCCGCGACGATGGCGCCCTCGCGCAGGAGCACGCCGCGCACGTGACGCGGCGTGTAGCCGATGGCCGCGAGCAACCCGACCTCCCGCGCGCGCTGCTCGACGCCCAGGGCGAAGAAGAGGTACGCGATCAGCAGGGCGGACACGACGAGGAAGAAGGAGAAGTAGAGGAAGTACTGGCCGAAGTCCGTGGTGCCTTCCGCCGCCGCCAGGGCCTCGGCCCGGACGGGGCGCGCCACCACCTGGCTGCTCATCTCGGCCCGCACGGCCGCAGTGACGGCATCCACGTCGCGAAGGTGGAACCTGATGGACGAGACGTTGCCAAAGCGCGAGCCCCAGAGGCGCTGGCCCACCTCGAGGGGCACGAAGGCCTTTGGCGCCGCGCGCCACTGGTCCCAGTAGGCCTCGTCCCTCGGCCGCACCTTCGAGACGTCCACGGGAAATGGCGGATCCCAGGCGGTCAGATCGGGCGCATCGGTGATGCCGGGATAGTCGGGGGTGAGCGTGCGGTCACCGCCGATGCGCATCATGGGCAGGATGCCCCGCAGCTCGAACGACGCACTCCGCGTCTCGAGGCCCCCCTCGTCGGTCCACACGAAGTACTCGAGGCGCACCGTGTCGCCGGTGTGGGCATCGAGGTCGTCAGCGGCCCACTCGTTCAGCCAGAGGTGGCCGTCCGTGGGTGGTTCTGCCGTCTCGGGCGCTCGCGACGGCTCGCGATCGCGCCGGGCCTGCGCGCCAGGCCGCGCGGGCGCCTCGGTCACCTGCACGCGACCGACGCGCGTGCCTCCACGGCCCACGCGCACCTCCAGCGCGCCACGCACCAGCGGGTTGCCATCGCTCATCGCGTCGGTGCCGGGCTCCGGCGGCCCCGTGGGCACCGAGAGGCGGTTGTAGCCGTCCACGTCCACCGCGGTGACCGCGGAGTAAGGCGTGGTCCGATCGCCGATGCGAATGGCGTTGGCGACGTACGTGAGCGCGGGCACGCCGGGGCGGTTGACGCGGGCGAGGGCCCGCTGCACGCGCTCGACGACATCCGGGCTGATGAAGCCGCCCAGGCCTTCCAGGGCCATCACCCGGTCGCCGGGGACGCGGCGCACGCGCAGGCCGTGGTCCGGCAGCGACGCGCCGGCCAGCCAGGCCCTCGTCACCGCGGCCATCGGCACGCTGGCTGGATCGGACGCGCTCTCGCGCCCGGTGAGCTGCAGCAGCGTCGTGTTCACGCGCGACGGCATGTTCAGCTCGCGCTGCAGCAGCGCGAGGGGGACGAACACCGCGTGGACGGGGCCCTGGCCAGGAACGAGCGAGAACTCGCCCATGCGCGCCGCCTCCAGCGTGCGCGCGACCGTCACCCGGATGCGGGCGCCCCCATCGTCGCGCCGGCCCTGGAGAGTGCCGAGTGGAATCTCCGACGGGCCGCTCACGCGCAGGATGATCGCGTCGCCGTCCCTGGCGTCCAGCTCGCGGGCCAGGCCCGCGCTCAGGGCCACGTCACGCGCCGGGAGCGGCACCGGCTGCACGCCGTGAAAGGCCCAGAACTCCTCGTCCACGCCGTAGACCTGCACGTGCGAGGCCGTGCGCCCGGAGCCAGTGTGCGTTGCGGTGCCGGTGGTGGCCACCAGGCTGGCCGTCTGCCGGATCACGTCGGGTGCGGCCACGGCCATCGCGGCTCCGAGGCGCGCGGAGAAGGCAGTGGCCGTCGAGATGGCAATGTCCGTCGAGCCGAGGCGCTGCAGCGCGAGATCGCGGAGGCTCGCGCGGACCGAGGCGCCCACCAGCAGTGCGCCGGCGAGGACGGCGACGGCCACGGCGATACCGACGGCCACCAGCGCGTGAAGCGCCCGGTAGTGCCACAGTGAAGCGCGCGTCATCGACACGTTACGCCTCCTCGAGCCGTCCCCCGGCCATGGCCAGTCGGCGCTCGAAGCGCCCCGCCAGGGCGGTGCTGTGCGTCACCACCAGCAGCGTGGTGTGCTGCCGGGCCTGCAGCCGCAGCAGCACGTCGGCGACCGTCTCCGCGGTCTGGCTGTCGAGGTTCCCCGTGGGCTCGTCGCAGACGAGCAGCCGCGGGCTGCGGATGAGGGCGCGTGCAATGGCCGCGCGCTGCTTCTCGCCGCCCGAGAGCTCCGCGGGCCGGTGATGGGCGCGAGGCTCCAGGCCTACCGCTGTCAGCAGCACCCTGGCCCGGTCGCGGGCCTCGGGATCGGGGTCCCCGACCAGCGTGGGCACCAGCGTGTTCTCCAGGACCGTGAGCTGCGGCAGGAGGCAGTGATCCTGGAACACGAAGCCCACCTCGCGATTGCGGAACCGGGCCAGCGCATCGGCCTGGAGCGCGTACGGGTTCGTGCCGTCGAGCTCCACGGTGCCGGAGGTGGGCCGCTCGAGGCCGCCGGCGATGTAGAGCAGCGTGCTCTTGCCCGAACCCGACGGCCCGGTGATGACCGCCGCTTCGCCCGTCGCGAGCGTGAGGCTCACGCCGTCCAATACGCGCAGCGGGCCCGCGGCGGTGGGGTAGTCCTTGGTGATGGAAGAGAGGGTCAGCACGCGTGGGCACCCTGGGCGGCTTCGCGATACACCGCTTCCACGCGCTCGGCCATGTGGTCCAGCGTGTACTGTGCGCGCACGTGGTCGGAGCCGGCGCGGCCGAGGGCGCGCGCCCTGTCGGGATCCGTCCACAGGGCGAACAGCGCCCCGGCGATGTGCTCGGGCGCGCCGGAGTCGGCGAGGGCGCCCCCGCCGGTCGCCTTCACGAGCTCGGGGAACGTGCCGTGAGCCGGCGACACGAACGGCACGCCGGCCGCCATGGCTTCGAGCAGGTAGAGCGCCTTCGGCTCGTGGTACGGGCTGGGGACGCAGAAGGCATCCAGCTCGTGAAGGAAGGCGAACTTGCCCGCCCGATCGGGCGCGCCGCCGTACTCGAACTCGCCCGCCAGGCCCGCGGCCTCGAGCTGGCGCGTGACGCCGTCGAAGTACGCCTGCTGGTCCGGCGCCCGGTAGCCGGCCGCGAGCAGGCGCGACGGCGGAAGCCCCAAGTCACGGCGCAGCAGGGTGTACGCCTCCGCCAGGACATGGAGGCCCTTCTCCGGGGCGATACGCGCGAAGTAGCCGATGGTGAAGGGGCGGCGATCGAGCGGTGCGGCGCCCAGCCCCTCAGGAGCGGCAATGCCCAATGGCGCCACCCGCATCTTCGACGCCGGGATGCCGAAGTAGTCGCGCGCGTAGTCGGCGTAGTACTGGCTGACAGCCACGAAGAGGTCCACGTCGGCCGCGTGCCTGCGGATGAGATCCAGCGCCTGCCCGCGGAAGGACCCGGGCAGGCCGTCCAGGAACAGGTCTTCGCCCTGCAACGTGACGACGATGGGCACGTTGTCGAGCGCGCGCTTCAACGGGCCCGCCAGCGAGATGAGAAGCGTGTACGGGATGTTGACCAGGTCGGGCCGCGGCTCGTCGCGGAGCCAGTGCAGGAGCTTCTCGATCTCCTTTCGCTGCCGCCCTGCCTCACCCTGGAGGGTCGAGACGGTCATCGCCCCCAGCACCCTCGGGTCCACCGCAATCGATCCACTGGACAGGGCCTTGATGACCCAGGGCGCGTCCCAGAGGCGATCCAGTAGCTCCGGGGTGTGGCGGAAGAGCGGCACGTGCTGCTCGAGAAAGACGCTGATGCCGCCGAAGAACACCCGCTCCTTCCGGCTGACGTTCTCCTCGTCGGTCAGCGTGGGCGTGTAGAAGGGCAGGAGCGTGACATCGTGGCCCCGCCGGAGCAGCGCCCCCGCGAGCGCGTTGTCGCGCATGCAGCTGCCGCAGTACATCGATGCGGCGCCTGCGGAGAGGAGGAGGAGGCGCATGGGGGCGCTAGGCGTGCCTCTGGATGGCGCGGCGCGCGTACAGGTGCTCGAAGAGGTTACCCTCGTGCGGCTGGTCCCAGCCGATCTGCGTCGTTGCGATGGCGCCGAAGTTGAGGCGGTCCACGAGGGGCGAGGCGACGAACCGCGCGCGGAACCGCGGATCCTCCGAGACGCACGTCACCACGAGCGAAGGGCCGAGGCAGTCGGGCAGGCGGTCGGCCGGGACCTCGACGACGCTGGCGTAGGGGAAGAGGAACTCGCGATTGGCGAGCGGGTGGTCGGCGTCGCAGCGGACCACCGTTGGCAGAAGGTACGTGCCGCCATGAGCGCTGGCTACGCGTTCGCCGCCGCGAACCGCCGCCGAGACATCGCGCGCTGCGCCCAGGCCCCCGCCCTCCGCCGGCTCGAGGTCCTGGTCGATGGTCGCGGAGATGCGGTGCGCGGTCGCGGGATCGGCAAACGGCGCAAGCACCGCCTCGGGGTCGTCCGCCGCGCGCGGGGTCACCCGGGCCAGCCGCGCGGCCAGCGCCTCGGCAATGCGATCCGCGTGCTTCGTCACCCAGACACCGGAGGCGTTCACGCAGGAGCGGCCGCCGTTATTCGCGATCGACTCCGCCATCATCTCGATGTGGCGCTCCCAGTCGTCCGCCGCGTCCGGGCCGATGACGATCTTGCTGTACCCGGGGCCGTGCACCTCGACACGCGGGTCGGCCTTCCAGCGCTTCGTGGAGGCGACGTCGCCAAACACCATGCCGCGGCCGCAGGAACGCAGGATCTCGTTGCCGCCGGCGTGGTCGGCCGGGTAGTAGCCGAAGACCTCGGCCGGCACGCCGGCCTTCACGTACGCCTGGATGATGCGGAACGGCGTCCACGGCTCGGCGCTGCCCGGTTTGAGCACGAGCGGCATCTTCAGCACGGTGGCAGGGGCCCAGAGCGAGTGCACGCCTGGCGAGTTGCTCGGCAGGACCACGCCCAGCGCGTCGGCGCGCGCGAAGAAGCTGAGCATGTGGCCGCCTGTCACGCCGACCCCGCTGTCGAGGAGCGACAAATCGAGGCCCCGCGTGAGTCCGGCGAGCACCTCTTCGACGCGGCTCAGCACGCCGTGCACCTTCGCCATGTTGCGCCGCACGCTCGCCCACGGCATCCCGGTCGTGGCCGACACCTGCTCGACGTAGTCCTGCGGGGTCTGCCCGCTCGATTCGCCCAGCGGCAGCGTGTCGTGCAGGAACGACTCAGCCGCCCGGTGGGCGGCGGCCACCAGATCGGCCACGGGGATGGCCTCCAGCCGCGCGCGCTGCTCACCCTGCCGCAGCAGGTCGCGGCGGATGAGGCCGACGTTGGCCAGGCTCATCGCGACGAACGGCTCGCGTGTGCGGAAGTGCGGCACCACCACGCGGTCCACGCTCTGGTAAGGACGGCCCCAGCGAAGGATTGGCAGCTCGATCATGGGTGGCTCGCAGAGGTCATGAGGTCTTGTGGTCTTGAGGTCTTGTGGTCTTGAGGTCTTGGGGCTTGGGGCTTGGGGCTTGGGCACGGGCGCTCCGGTTTCCGGTTCCCGGTTTCCGACTCCCGGTTCCCGACAACGTCAGTACACCCCCTCGACCACCGCCTTCTGGAAGCGCGAGAAGGGGCGGACGTTGCGGACGCCGTCCCACGGGTACTTCGCGCAGGGGCGCTCGCGCTCGCACTCGTCGCGCTCCAGGAAGCGCGGCATGAAGAATTCCTTCGTCAGGGTCGTCAGGCGGACGCGGCCGGTGGCGCCGTACTCCACGATGCGCGTGTGATCGTCCGGGTCCACCACCTCGATCATCGCGCGCGGGGCGGGGGGGTAGTAGATGATGGCCCAGTCGTCCTCGGTCTCGGGCGGCTTGTGGCCGGCCAGTCCCATCAGCGTGTTGCCGTACGTGGGTGCGAAATAGGCACCTTCCATCAATTCTTCCACGGCGAACCGGTGGAACTGGGGCGTCATCTCGGTGCCACCGCAGAAGACGCCGGTGATGCCGGCCTTCTTGAGCGAGATCCGCTCGCAGAGCGCTTCGAGCAGCTTGGGTGTCGTGAACAGGCACTTGATCGTGTCGTGCGCCTTCAGCAGCGTGAGCGCCTGGTCGATGACGTGGCGCTTGTACAGCTCCACCATCTCCAGGTCACCCATCTTGATCAGCTTGATGACCCATCGGGGATCGAGGTCCACCATGTAGCAGATGCCGCCGCGGTGCTGCGCCAGGTGCTCGATGGCGAGGCGCAGGCGCCGCGGACCGCTGGGCCCGATCTCGAGCCAGTCGGCACCCTTCGGGAAGTGCGCATCCGGCAACGTATCGCTGAACGTGGAGTAGTCGATACGGAAGTCGTCGATGTTGATTCGCGATTTTGGGACGCCGGTACTGCCGCCGGTTTCGAAGACGTACACGGGCCGGCCGGCGTAGCCCTTCGGCACCCAGCGCCGGGCATCGCCCCCGCGAAGCCACTCGTCCTGGAAGGCGCCGAACCGGTCGAGATCGTCGTAGGCCTGCACGTCGCGGCGCGGATCCCACCCGGCGCGAGCCGCCCAGTCCAGCCAGAACGGGCAGCCGGTCTCGGGATTGAAGTGCCACTGCATCAGCTCGCGGACCCACTGGTCCAGTGCCTGGCGGGCACGGCTGAGCTCGGAGGCGGCGGGAGCAGCGGCGGCGGGCATGTTCAGGATTCTAGTGCAAAGAAAAACGGGAGCAGGCTGTATACCAGCCATGCTCCCGTTGGGTCGGACACCGGGGTGAGAGAGATGCGGAATGAAGGCCCCGGCGCCGTCCGATTAGCGGGTGGCCGCCGTCTGCGGAAGGATGACCGCGTCGATGACGTGAATGACCCCGTTCGACGCCGCGATATCGGTCTTCACGACGTGGGCGTTGTCCACCATCACACCGCCGCCCATGGTCGACACCTTGATGGATCCGCCCTGGACGGTCTTGGCTTCTTTCATCTTCACGACATCGGCCGCCATCACCTTGCCGGGCACCACGTGATAGGTGAGGATGGCCGTCAGCTTCGCCTTGTTCTCGGGCTTCAGCAGGTCTTCCACCGTGCCCGCCGGCAGCTTCGCGAACGCCTCGTCCGTCGGGGCGAACACCGTGAACGGCCCGGCGCCCTTCAGCGTCTCCACGAGGCCGGCCGCCTGCAGCGCCGCCGCCAGGGTCTTGAACTGGCCCGCCGCCACCGCCGTGTCCACGATGTCCTTACCCTGCGCGCCGGTGATGGTGCCGGCCGAGAACGCCAGGGCCGTGACCGCCGCGCCGAACACGAAAATCTTCAGTGCCTTCATGAGTTCCATCTCCTTGGTCTCGGGATGTTCCGTATGAGCGCTGGGACCTCAGGTGACCCGCATCTCCCCGAATCTGTCAGGTAGGACGCCCCGACGATCGGAAGGGTCCCGGGTCCGGCGGGCACTCTCGAAAGTCGTTTGACCGTAGAGAATTGAAAAGATAAATTGTTTGACTGAAGAGACAATGCTGACGGCAACCCTCAGGGAAGGGCTCGAGACGTACGGGATCGGCGGGAAGTTGCGGGCCCTGCGCCTCAAGCGGAAGCTGGGCCTCGTCGACCTGGGCCGGCACACCGGGCTCTCAGCGGCGATGATCTCGAAACTCGAGCGCGGGCTCATGTTCCCGACACTCCCAACGCTGTTGCGCCTTGCGATGGTGTTCGATGTCGGGCTCGATCACTTCTTCGACGCCTCCACCCCCCGCCGTGCCCTGGGGATCGTCCGGGCGGCCGAGCGGAGGCGGTTTCCCGAGAAGCTCGGGGGGCGCGAGGTGGTGTGGGAGTTCGAGTGCCTGGACTTCGCAGCGACCGAGCGGGTGATGAACGCCTACCGCGTGCGGTTCCTGCAGGCGGCAACGAAGCCGCGGACCCATGAACACACAGGAGCCGAGTTCCTGCACGTGCTGTCCGGCCGGCTCGGCCTGGTGGTGTCAGGCGACGAGCACGTCCTGGCGCAGGGGGACTCGATCTACTTCGACTCCTCGCAGCCCCACGGCTACCGCCGTCTCAGCCCCAAACCAGCCGAGGCCATCGTCGTCACCGTGCCAGGGTGATCAAAGAAACCACGAAGGCACGAAGGACACGAAGACGGCACGAAGGTCAAGACCCCAAGACCCCAAGACCCCAAGACCCCAAGACCTCAAGCCCTCAAGACCTCAAGCCCTCAAGACCTCAAGACCTCAAGCCCCAAGTCCTCAAGACCTCGGTGGCCACGGCACGAACGCCGAGGTGCGGGCGATGTATGCCTCGTAGCCGGGCTTGCTCTTCACGAGCCCGCGCTCCAGCATCGCCACGCCGGACACGCGCAGGAGCAGCCACGTCATGAGCAGGGGACCGAGCAGGCCGACGATGCCGCCCGGGGCGCCCGCGCCGATGATGCCCAGGCCCCACCACAGGACGGACTCGCCGAAGTAGTTCGGATGGCGGGAGTAGCGCCAGAGGCCGCGGTCCATCACGCGCCCGAGATTTGCCGGATCGCGCTTGAAGCGGGCGAGCTGGCCGTCGGCCACCGCCTCGACCAGCCACCCCGTGACGAACACCAGCGCGCCGGCGAGGTCCCACGCCGTCGGAAAGGCCCTGCGGTCTCCGACCGCGAAGTAGAGCGGCCACGACACGATCCAGGCCACGACGGCCTGCAGCAGGAACACCTGCAGGTAGCTGCGCCACCACCACGTCGAGCCGTGCTGCTCGCGCCACGCGCGGTACCGCGGATCCTCCCCGTGCCCGACGTTGCGGCGACCGATATGCCAGGCGAGCCGGGCCGCCCAGATTGCCGTGGCGCCCAGCACCAGCCACGCTCGCGCGTGCGCAGGCCATGCGAACCCCAGATACGCCGCCAGCGCGACGATGAACGCCGGGCCCCACCACATGTCCACGATGGACGCATTGCGGAGCTGGAGCGAGACCACCCAGAGCGTGGTGAAGAGGGCGAGCAGCGCCAGCAGGCCGTCGATCATGGACGTCAGGCCCATCCTGTACGGCGGCGTCGTCTACAATCGCGGGCGAAGGAGTCCACACGCATGCGATCCCTCTTCATCGGCCTCATCCTCTTCACGTGCTCATGGCCGGCGGCTGGCCAGCCACCCGCGCAGGCGTCCGCCGCGGAGCAGGAAGTGCGAGCCTTCATTGCGAGCTACAACGCGGCGTACGGCCGCAACGACTTGGACGCGTATTTTCGCTCGTTCGCCCCCGACCTGACGCAGTGGTTCCCGTCCGGGCGGGTGGACCTGCCGAGCTACGAGCAGTCGTGGCGCAAGTACATCGGCGCGGGTAACCGGCTCGAGGGCGTGGAGGTCAGGGACCTTCGAGTGCAGGTCGGGCCGTCGGGAGACACGGCCGTGGCCACTTACATCCTGCGCGTCACCGAGCGGACGGCGAAAGGGGAGGTCTCCACCGAGGACAATCACGAGACCGACGTGCTGTTCAAGCGCGAAGGCACCTGGAAGATCGTGCACATCCACTACGCACCCGCGCCGAAGAAGCCTGCGCCCTAGGGGCGGGCATCGCGGACCTGGGCCCTCGCGCTTGAACGCGGTGTGTCAGTGGATGGGGTAGGTTGCCGCGAGGAACTCGACGAGCGCGGCCTTCTCGGCCTCGGTGACCGAGGCGCCCCAGCGCATCATCTTCTCCACCTCGCGCGTCCAACCGGTGACGCTCAGGCGCTGCTGTTCGCTGAGATCGGCGCCGTGGCAGGCCAGGCACGCGCGCTTGAAAATGGCCTCGCCTCCTGTGGCCCGTGCTGGCACCGCCGCGGGCGCGGGTGAGAAATGGGTGGCGAGGTAGGCGAGCAGCGGCGCGCGATCGGCGTCCGGCACGCTCGCGCCCCACCGGACCATCTTGTCGATCTCGCGGGCCCACCCATCCCGGGTGAGGCGCTGCGACTCGATGAGGTCGCTGGCGTGGCACGAGAGACACCGCGCCCGCACCACCTCGACTCCCGTGCCCTGCGGCAGCGGCGCGACACCGGGCGCCGGCACCTGCGCCCCCAACCCCGTGCCTACGCCGAACGCCGTGAACAAGGTCACGACCAGAAGCCGCGTCATCGCTTCACCACCCCCCGCACCCCAGCACCCGAGTACCCGAGAACCCCAGAACCCCAGAACCCCAGAACCTACCGAACCTCCACCCTGACCCCGTCGTACTGGTTCCACAGGTACCCCGACGGATTCCAGTGCGCCACGGCAGGTTGGACGTTCCCCCTGTCGTCCGTGGCACGGGAGAGGATGAGGCAGGACTCGGCGCGCGTGGCCTCGAAGGCGTATTCGAAGCGCCGCCACGTGTAGCGCTGCTGCTCGCCGACCAGGCGCGCCGGCTGCCACGTGGCGCCGCTGTCGGTCGAGATGTCCACGCGCGTGATGTCCCGTTCGCCGGCCCAGGCGAAGCCTGCCACCGCGATGGCGCCGCGGGGCAGCGTCGCGCCGTCGAGCGGCGTCGTGATCAGGGACTTCACGACCAGGCCGGTGAGCGGCGCCATGTCTTCGGCGGCCACCGTGGCGCCGGGGGCGACGCGCCTGGACGGATACCGGTACGCGGTGGCCACCCAGAAGCTGTCCGAGGGGGTGGCCGAGACGCGCAAGCTGGCCAGCCACTTCATCGCGTACGCGCCCTCCCAGCCAGGGACGATCGCGCGAAGGGGGAAGCCGTGCACGGGTGGGATCGGCTGCCCGTTCATCTCGTACGCGATCAGGGTGTCCGGGTGCATCGCCTTGTCGAGCGGCACCTGCCGCACGAAGGCCGGCATGGTCCCGAGCGGCCTGTCGGCCCCTTGCATGTGTACGAAGCGCGCCGTGCTCTTGGCGCCCGCCCGCTTCAGGACATCCGCCAGGCGCGCGCCCCGCCAGCGCGCGGTCCCGACGGCGCCCTTCTTCCACTGGATGCCGGCCACCGGCGGCGTGAAGAAGGCGCGGCCATTTCCCGCGCACTCCAGCGTCACGGTCACCGTCGCGGCAGGCATCGCGCGAAGCTCGGCGACCGAGAGCGACAGCGGGGTCTCGACATCGCCGTCGACGGCGAGGCGCCAGCGTGCCTCCTCGAGCGCCGGCGGTACCGGCAGATGCGACCTGACGTAGAAGTGCTCGACCGGCGTGATGAAGCTGTCGAGCAGCGCGACCGGGGTTTCGTAATCGGGCGGGCGGAGGGAGAGACGCGTCAGCTTGTCCTTGCCCCAGGGCTCGGCGGTCGGCGCCTGCGCGCCACGGGCGCGAGCCGAGCTCAGCGGTACCAGCGCGGCCGTGGCTCCCAGGCGGCCCGCGAGCGCCATCAACTCACGTCGGGTCATGAAGGGATTGTAGTCGGAAGGGATCAGGGAATCAGGGATCAGGGATCAGGGATCAGGAGCCGCCGAGCTTGTCGAGGACGTGCCGCCAGCGGCGGCGGGCGACGGAGACGGTCTGGCCATTGGCCAGCAGGACTTCGCCGGTGCCGTCGGGGAACGGACGCGCCTCGCGCACGGCATCGAGGTGAACGATGACGGTGCGGGACACCTGGCAGAAGCGCTCCGGATCCAGCCGGCGGGCCAGCCTAGCCAGCGTGGGCTGCATCGTCAGCTGCTCGGTCGCCGTCAGCAGCCGCGTGACACCGTCGTCGAACGTGAACGCCACGACGTCGGCTCGAGGCACCACCTTGTAGCGCGCGCCCCGCCGTGCGAGGAAGCGCGTCGGGGCAAGGGCCTCGCGCGGGTTGCCGCTCTCGCCGGCCCCGTCGGAGTCCTTCGGCGCGGAGGCGCGAATCCGATCGAGCGCGGCGGCGAGTCTGGCGCGATTGACCGGCTTCAGCAGGTAGTCGGTGGCCGACAGCTCGAAGGCGTCCACGGCGTACTGGTCGAAGGCCGTGCAGAAGACGATGACCGGGCGTGGATGGCCGAGCGACCCTGCCACGTCGAGCCCCGAGGCGCCGGGCCTCTGGATGTCGAGGAACACCACGTCCGGCGCCAGCTCCGCGATGCGTTCGAGGGCCTGCACGCCGTCCTCGGCCTCGCCCACGACGTCCACGTCGGCGTGCGCCGCCAGCAACTGCCTCAGCCGCTCGCGTGCCGGCTGCTCATCGTCCACGAGGAGGACCCGCATCATCGCAACCCGCTCTCTCCGGTCTCACGTCTCCGACTTCACCACCAGCGCCGTTACGTCATCCTGCTGCTGGCGCGTCCCGCGGTGTTGCCGGACCGCGCCCAGCAGCGCCGCGCAGAGTTCAGCGGCGGTGCCGGCACCGTGCGTCGCCATCAGGGCCTCCACGCGGTCCACCCCGAACTCGGCATCGACGGGGTCGAGCGCCTCGATCACGCCGTCCGAGAATGCCACGAACACGCTTCCCGGTGGCAACGTCGCGTGCAGCGTGTCGAAGCGCGCCGTGTCCATCAATCCCAGGGCCGGGCCCGACGAGGCCAGGGCTCTCGCTCCGGGTGCCCCCGGGGTGAAGACGAGCGGCGCCGGATGGCCGGCGTTCACGAGCGCCAGCGCCCGCGTGCGGGCATCGAGCGTGCCGTACACCAGCGTGGCGTAGCGCCGGCCCTCCGTGGACGCGAAGACATCGGCGTTCAACGCGCCTGCCAGCGGAGCCGGCTGGAGCCGCGCATGCCGCGCGGCCGTCTGCACGCGCCCCTGAACGGCGGTGGCCACCAATCCCGCCGCCACGCCCTTGCCGGAGACGTCTCCGAGCAGCACGCCCCATCGCCCTTCGCCGAGCGCGAAGAGATCATAGAAGTCGCCGCCCACCCCCCGCGCCGGCAGCGACGCCGCCGCGCAGTCGAATCCCGGAATGGCGGGCAGCGCGCCCGGCCACATGTCGGCCTGCAGGGCCGAGGCCGTCGCCACCTCGCGCTCGAGGAAGCTCTGGCGTGACAGGCGCTCGCGGATGCGCTCGATCGTGGCGGCCAGCCGCGGCCGGCTGACGGGTTTCAGCAGGTAGTCGATGGCATCGCAGGCGAACGCCTCGAGCGCATACCGCTCGTAAGCCGTCGCGAAGACGACGAACGGGCGCGGCTCCGGCAGCGACCCGGCCAGCGTCGTGCCACGCACCTCCGGCATCTCGATGTCGAGGAAGACCACGTCCGGGCGCCGCTCGCGCACGAGGTCGTACACCTCGAGGGCGCTGCCGGCCTCTCCCACGACGCTCACACCGCCCACGTCCTCGAGCAGGCGGCGCAGCCTGGCGCGAGCCGGCGGCTCGTCGTCCACGATGATTGCGCGGATCATGCCGCCACCCGCGCCATCGGCATCGTGATCCTGGCGATGGTGACGCCGGCCTCCTCGTCCCGAATGAGCGCGAGCGCCGCGCGGTCGCCGAAGTGGCCCGCGAGCCGTTCGCGCACGCTGCGCAGGCCGAACCCCTCGCCATCCGACGGCAGCGATCGCCCGCGGCCGGGCCCGGGGCCGTTGTCGCGTACCTCGAGCCGGATCTCGCCGCCCGCGGCGCGCACCACGACCTCGATGCGCCCGGGCCCGCGCGTCTGCGACACGCCGTGCTTCACGGCATTCTCGATGAGCGTCTGCAACAGCATCGACGGCACGGGCGGCGCCGGGGACGCGATGGCCGCATCGACGACGCATGTGAGCCGCGGCCCGAACCGCGCGCGCTCCACGTCGAGGTAGGCGCGCGCGAACGCCAGCTCCTGGTCGAGCGGCGCCCACTCGGAATCGGATCGGCGGAGCGTGTACCGGAAGACCTCCGCGAGCTGCTCGACGGCCTCGTCCGCCCGGCCAGGATCGGTGTGGATGAGCGACGCGATGGCGTTGAGCGCGTTGAACAGGAAGTGCGGGTTGATCTGCGCGCGCAGCGCCTTGAGCTCCGACCGGCTGGTCTGGAGCCGCAATTCCTGCGCCACCAGCTCCTGCTCCTGGCGCTTGTGCTGCAGGCGGATGGTTTCGAGCATGAACCCGAAGACGCTGGCCAGCGAGCGCAGCATCAGCAGGTCCTCGCTGAGCAGGCGGCGGGCGCTGGGGCCGCCGCGCACCGCGAACCTCACGCGGCCTCCGGATGGCGTGGAGGCCTCGACTTCGGCCACCGGGCCGTCCGGGGCGGTCGCCTCGTCAAGGTGGATGGTGATGGGCGCGGTGAAGATCTCCGCGAGCCTCCGCTCGGCCTCGGTGACCAGCGTCGACTCGCTGGTCGCCGGCTGCATGGCGCCGAGCAGGTGCTTGACCGCGTCCACGGCGGTGAACTCGCGGCCGAACCACAGGCGATCGAGGCCGCTCGACAGCGTTCGCCACAGCCATGGCAGCAGCATCGCCGGCGGCGCCAGGACGACGGCGGCCAGCCAGGGACGGAGCGGGCCCACGGGCAGCGCCTCGATGAACGGCTGCGCGACGGCGAAGCCCAGGCCGAGAGCGACGATCATCGTGACCAGCATGAGCCCGCGCTTGATCACGAGGTCGTAGAACTCGAACCGGTTCTCGAAGTACATCGCCACCGCGAGGAACAGGATGGGCGCAGACCTCGAGATCCGCTGGAAGATCTCGACCAGCAGCGTCCGGTCCTCAAGCATGGCTGCCGTGAGGAAGACGACCGTCAACAGGAAGAAGAGCGAGAGCATGGCGTTGCCCAGCCGGTGCTTCCGCTTCGAGGTCTCGTGCGCGCGGCGGCGCAGCGTGACGATGGTCGAATAGAGGCTGGTGGCGGTGAAGAGTACGCCGAAGGTGACGCCGATGGTCCGGCCG
Source organism: Acidobacteriota bacterium (assembly GCA_020851565.1). Taxonomy (GTDB): domain Bacteria; phylum Acidobacteriota; class Vicinamibacteria; order Vicinamibacterales; family UBA2999; genus VFZN01. The sequence continues at coordinate 126,306 of JADZCN010000114.1, forward strand.
AACGGTTCGGGCCGGGCCCAGAGGTCGAAGGCCGCGCCGATGAGGAAGAGGCCCGCGCCCGGGCTGATCACGTACATCGCTCCGATCGGCCACCGCCACCACGCCGATTCGGTTCCCGGCGACGGACCGGCGGTCGACGGCTCGTGCCCCCGCACGTGCTCGCGATAGACCACGTGCATGATGAGGGGCGGGAACACGAAAGAGAGGGCGAACACCGAGAGGTCCAGCAGGCTGGACGACTCGTACGGGCGTCCCCCGAAGGCCAGGGGGCGGAACTCGGCCGCCGCGTTCAGCGCGAACCAGATGGTGCACACGACGAACATCGTGAGGCTGATGCCGTCGAGCCCCGTGCGCGCCGCCTGGCGTCCGGCCTTGAGTCCCCACACCGGGGATGCCTGGCGCAGCGTCATCAGTGTCGCCGAGCCGTAGGCGAACGAGCCGAACATGCACACGACGAGGAACGCCAGGCTGACCGCGGTCATCGCTGTCGTAGTTTACGGCGCCGGTCCCGCGCCGGATCCGGCGTCGGCCCCGACCGGCGTCCCCGGGCTGCCCGGTGGCCGGACCGGGGCCTCGGACGGTATCGGATACAGTGAATCCCCGAACCCCCGAACCCCCGAGCCCCCGAACCCTCGAACCCCCGAACCCGAGAACCTGAGAACCCGAGAACCCGAGAACCCCAGGCCCGTGCTGACCCGCTTCGCCCCCGCCCCCACCGGCTTCCTCCACCTGGGCCACGTCGTCAACGCGCTGTTCGTGTGGGGGTACGCGCGGGAGGCAGGTGGGCGGGTCCTCCTCCGCATCGAGGACCACGACCGGCAACGAAGCCGACCGGAGTTCGAGCACGCCATCCTCGAGGACCTGGCCTGGCTGGGATTCCAGGCGGATGGCCCCGTTGTCCGGCAGAGCGACCGCGCGGGCGTCTACCACGCCGCCCTGGCGCGATTGGTGGCGCAGGGGCTCGTCTACGGCTGCTCGTGCACGAGGGCAGAGCTCCAGCAGGTGCCCCCCGGCCCGGACGGTGAGCGGCGATATCCGGGCACCTGCCGGGCCCGTTGCCTGGGCCTCGTCGATGGCGTCGGCTGGCGGGTGCAGATGGCGCCAGGGGAAGAACGGTTCGATGACCGCCTGCTCGGCGCGCGGGTGCAGGACCCCTCGGCGCAATGCGGAGACCTGCTCATCCGCGACCGACTGTGCAACTGGACCTATCAGTTCGCCGTGGTTGCGGACGACTGTGCGCAGGGGATCACCGACGTGATCCGTGGCGTGGATCTCCTGCCGTCCACGGGGCGTCAGATCCGGCTGGCCCGCCTCCTCGGGCGCGCCACGCCGCCGCGCTTCGCGCACCATCCGCTGGTGATGAAATCGGCGACGGAGAAGTTGAGCAAGTCCGACGGCGACACGGGTGTCCGCGACCTGCGCGCGGCCGGGTGGTCAGCCGCCGAGGTGCTGGCCCATGCCAGGGCGCTGGTGCCGTAGGAGGTCCGACCCCAAGACCTCAAGACCTCAAGACCTCAAGACCTCAAGACCCGCCGGGCCCCGAGTGCTACCTGTATCGCAGCACCTTCCCGGGGCGCGCCTCCGTCTGCTGGCCGTCGCGCACCACGGGAACGCCATTGACCAGGACGTGCACCATGCCGGTCGGGTACTGGTGCGGCTGGGCGTAGGTGGCACGATCGCCGACCGTGGCGGCGTCGAACACCACGATGTCGGCGGCGAGCCCTGGCGCCAGCCGGCCCCGGTCCTTGAAGCCGAACTGGTCCGCGGGCAGCGAGGTCATCTTGCGCACGGCCTCCTCGAGGGCGATCACCTTGTCCTCGCGCACGTACTTGCCGAGCACGCGCACGGCGTTACCGTAGCCGCGCGGGTGGGGCACGCCCTCGCCGAAGGTGTTCAGTCCCGAGTCCGACGCCACCGCCACCATCGGGTGCCGCAGGATGCGGTTCAGGTCGTTGTCCGACATGAAGTGGTAGACCATCGACGCACCGCCGGCACGCAGCATGCGCCGCATCAGCTCCTGCTGCGTGGCGAGGTCGGCCGCGCCCAGCACCTTTTGAGCGGCCTGCGGGATGGTCAGCCCGTTCAGCGAGCGGTCCCCGCGGTATTCCGCGATTCGCGCGAAATCGTAGTCCTCGAGGCCGCGCTCGCGGATCAGCTCGCGCATCTCGGCCCGGATCTTCGTCCACGTCACCTCGTCGTCCAGCCGCTCGTTGATCTTCTCCTGCCCGCCCTCGAGCGCCCACGCGGGGAAGCGGATGCCCAGATTCGAGCTGGCCGCGTCGTAGAGGTACTGGTCGGCGTTCACGCGCAGGCCGCGCGCCCGAGCGGCGTCGATCATCTCGAGCGCCTTTGCGCTGGCGCCCCAGCGGCTCGGCGCATCCACCTTCAGGTGCGAGATCTCCAGCGCGCACTGCGCCTGCTCGGCGATGTTGATGGCCTCGGCCACCGCCTCCTCGAGTGTCGTGCCCTCGTTGCGCATGTGCGTGGCGTAGACGCCGCCGTGGCGGGCGGCGACGCGGGCCAATGCCACGATTTCCGCGGTTTCCGCGTAGGTTCCCGGCACGTACTGCAGCCCGGTCGAGAAGCCGACCGCGCCATCGGCCATGGCCTTGTCGACGAGCGCCTCCATCTTCTTCAGCTCGTCGGGCGTGGCCTGGCGGTTGGCCGTGCCCATCACCTCGCGCCGGACGGTGTTGTGGCCGACGAGCGTGCTGTAGTTGAGGGCGGGGCGGGCGGACTCGATCTCGCCAAACGCCTTCGCCACGTCGGCTGCCGAGCCGCCGCAATTGCCCGCAACGACGGTGGTGACGCCCATGCGGACGAAGTGCGGGATGGCCGGCTGGCTGGCGATCTCGTCCACGTGCGTGTGGACGTCGATGAAGCCCGGTGCCACGACCAGGCCCGTGGCGTCGATGATGCCGGGCGCCGTCGCGCCCTCGAGTGGGCCGATCTCTGCGATGCGGCCGGCACGAATGCCCACCGACGCGACGCGGCCAGGGGCGCCCGTGCCGTCCACCACCCGCCCGTTGCGAAGGAGGAGGTCGAAGGCCGCCGACTGAGCCGTCGGCTGGAGTTGTGTGGCCGGCGCGGCGAACGCCAGCGCGGCCGTGAGCGGGAGGAGCGCGAAGCGGTAGCGAGTCACCCAGGAATTGTACCGGTTCTCCCTTCCTGATCCCCTGATCCCCTGATCCCCTGATCCCCTGATCCCCTGATCCCCTGATCCCCTGATCCCCTGATCCCCTGATCCCCTGATCCCTGATCCCTGATCCCGGTTTATCCTTTAGTGTCCCCATGGCACGATTCCACTGGCGGCCTCGCCGCATCGGCGTGGCCGACGCGCCACCGGTCGCCGCTCCTCCGCTCGTTGACGATTCGCCGTTCGACGTCAACGACCTCGCTGCTCTCCACCGGGCGTACTACGGCCCGGCCGTCCCGCCCGAAGAGCCGGCGACGGCGGTCCGCAGCGCGAAGATCACGCTGACCCGGCAGCACCCCAACGACTTTCCCGATCGCCAGCTCCAGGTGTTCCTGAATGGCGAGGAATGGTGCCGCATCCGATCCGGCGAGTCCATCACGCGCGAGCTGGCGCCGGGGCCCTACCAGGTGAAGGCCTTCAACACGATGTTCACCAAGACCCTGGACGTGCATCTTCGCCCGGGGGAGCACGTGCGGCTCCGCTGCTCGAACGGGTTCCCGACCGCGGGCTGGTTCCTGATGCTGTTCCTGCACGTCACGTACCTGCGCGTCCACCTCGAGCGCGAGCCCTCCGTGTGACCACAGCGCGCGTGACGATCGTCCGGGACCATCCGGACGATGTCCAGGATCGGCCCGTCCGCCTGTGGCTGGACGGCGAGCGGCTGGAGAACCTCGGCTACGGGAAGGCCTTCACGCGGGATATCGCTCCGGGCCGCCATGTGATAAAAGCTCACAACACGCTGTTTGGCACCACGCTCGACATCGACGCGGCGCCGGGCGAAGAGGTCCGGGTGCGCTGCATGAACGGGATGACGGGCGGGGGCAGGTTGATGGTGCTGCTCATGGGCGTGGCCTACCTGCGGGTACGGCTCGAGCAGCTCCCGTCCGGTGCCGTCGGAGATCACTCGTGAGAACGTTGCTCGCCGTCGTGTTCGCCGTGGCCACGCTGTCCGTGGCCTTTGCCGCCGACCGCATCTTCACCAACCCGAAGCCCGACGCGCACCTGAAGAAGCTGTTCCCACAGGCCGCGGCCTTCTCGCCGCTCCAGGGCACGCCGCTGCACTTCAAGGCCTATGCCGCGGATCCGAAGGCCAATCCCAACGCGCCCCTGCTCGGCTATGCGTTCTGGACGACGGACATCGTCCCCAACGAGCGGGGCTACCACGCGGCCATCCACTTCCTGGTCGGCCTGGACCTGAAGGGGGTCATCACCGGCGTGGTGCTCGACTACGACTCCGAGCCCTATGGCTACTTCTCGATCCAGCCGCCGGAGTTCGTGGCGCAGTTCAAGGGCAAGAGCGTCCGCGCGCCGTTCCGCCTGGGCGAGGACATCGACGCCGTGTCGCGTGCCACCATCACGATGAGCAGCGCCGTGCGCGCCATCCGCGACAGCTCGCGGACGATGGCCCGCCAGTTCCTGGACCCCGCCGCGGTGAAGCCGTGATCCAGCCCGAGGCGGATCCCTGGGGTTTCGACGAGGAGCCGGTCGAGACCCTGGCGGACGTCCTGCAGGCGCAGGTGCCCGACCTGGCGCTGCTCGCTGCGTTCCTCGTTCTCGCGTTCATCAGCTTCCGGCGCAAGAGCGTTCCGTTGAAGTACGCCACGCTGGTCGCGGCCGTGGCCTACATGGGGTTTACGAAGAGCACGCTGATCTCCATCACCGACGTATTCCGCCTGGTGGACTGGGATCTGCCCGTCTTCCGCTCGTCACTCCTCTGGTACGGCTTCGCGGGCGTCACGCTCGTGTCAACCGTCCTCTGGGGCCGCTTCTACTGCGGCCGCGTGTGCGCGTTCGGCGCGCTCACGCAGCTGATGGACGCCGTCCTGCCGGCGACGTGGCGTGTCGAGGTGCCGAAGCCCCTCGAGGCGCGCGCGGCGTGGATCAAGTTCGGCGTGCTCGCGGGCGTGCTGGCCTATTACGTGGCCACGCACAACCTGCTGGTCTACCAGTACGTCGAGCCGTTCTGGATGTTCACGCTGGTCGGCACCACGCCGATGTGGGTGGGGCTGGGGGTGCTGCTGGTGGCGAGCGCCTTCGTCCGGAACCTCTACTGCCGGTTCCTGTGCCCCCTCGGCGCCGCCCTGGGCGTCCTCTCGAACCTCACCGTGTTCCGGATCAGGCGCTGGAGCGAGTGCAGCACGTGCCGCATCTGCCAGAAGGCGTGTGAGTGGGGCGCCATCCAGGGGCCGAAGATCCTGGTCACCGAATGCGTGCGCTGCGACGACTGCGAGCGGCTCTATGCCGACCAGCAGAAGTGCCCGCATTGGCGGATTCTCGACTATCAGGCGAAGAAGAAGGTCTTGCCGCTGACGCCGGTGCGCTAGCAGCCGCTGCGGGGGCCGCGCTCGAGCTCGCAACGCACGAAGGCGAGGCGGGTGCTGGTGAATGCGCGCATCGCCTCCGCAGCGCCGGTGTAATCGTCGTCGGTGTAGGGCTTGTTGGAATCCTCGCGCATCGCCTGGTCGATGAGATTCAGCTGGCGGCGGATCTCGGCGTCGAGCCAGGTGGTGTCGTCCACCGGCGCGGCAGCCAGGTCTACGACCCGCTGCAGCTCGGCCC
>JADZCN010000115.1 GCA_020851565.1 Acidobacteriota bacterium
AGGGCGGCCAGGCGTTCGCGCGCGTGTCGGCGGCCGTCGCCGAGATCGACGAGCACATGAAGAACCACGTGCTCGGCCGGGCCGAGGCCCGGCGCGTGAAGGCGGCCACGCGCGGGGCGGTCTTCGGCTACCTGAAGACCATCGCCATGGCGGCGCGGCGCGTGACGCGGCCGGAGCCCGGCGTGAGCCCGTTCCGGCTGCCGCGGCGGCGGAGCCTGTCGGCTGAGCTCGCCACGGCCCGGGCGTTCATCGAGGAGGCGGCGACGCGGCAGGCGGAGTTCGAACAGTTCGGCCTGCCGCCGACGTTCATCAGCGACCTCCGGGCGATGGTGCACGAGCTGCAGCAGGCGGCCGACGTGCGGATCAGCAGCAAGACCGTGCGGCGCCGCGCGCTGGCCGGCATCAAGACCGCGCTGGCGCAGGGCCTGGACGCCGCCCGCGACCTCGACGTCATCGTCGCGATCATGACGCGCGAGGATCCCACCACGTTCGCGGCGTGGACCAGCGCGCGGCGAATCGAGGGTCAGGGATCCGGGGCCGTGAAGCAGCCGGTGATGCCGGTCGCGCCGACGCTCCCTTCGTCCGACGCCGCGCCGATGGCAGGGGACACGGCGGGCACGGCCGCGGTCCCGCTGCCGAGCGCCCCGACGATGAGGCCCGTGGGGCCGCTTCGTGAGGTCGGGAGAGCGTCGTGAGCTGCCGCTGACCGAGGCCCTCTGAGGTGCACGTGTTCCGGAGCGCCAGGACCGGCCGGTGGCTGATGCGGGCCTTCACGACGACGGAGCAGTGCTACCGCACGCAGGCCGCCGCCGCGCGCGCGGGGATGCGCGAGGCGAAGCGGCATCGCGTGGACCTGGTGATCCACGGGCGCCATGGGCGGTTCCGCTCGAAGGACAGCTACGGCAACGAGACGCCGGTGCTGGACAGGGAGCATTAATCAACATCAGGGCGGGGCGCCGCGGGCGCCCCGCCCGCGGGACGATGCGGCGAGCCCATCGCCGCCTACAGGTCTGGCCAGCCCCTCACCAACCACCCCTTCACAGTGGCGGCTCGCTGCCGCGACTCGTGTGCCAGAAGGCGAGCACCTGGAGCGCATCGTCGGCCACTCGGTAGTACAGGTAGTACCGCACCCGAGAAAGCGTTACGCGACGGACTCCAGACAATGTTGCACTGCCGGCAATCGTGCCGATCGCGGGTTGCACCCGGAGTAGTTGAAGGATCCGATCGAGGTCGTCGCGGACGGCATCCTGTGCCGAAGGGCGATGTTTCGCCCACCAAGCGGCGGCGGTAGAGATCTGCGCCCGAGCGTTGTCCGTGATCTCAATGCGCAGCGGCGTGTTCACGGAGTTCGACGCAGGTGATCCCGGAGCGCCTCCCAGGAGACGACCTGACCGCGGTCGGCCTGCGCGATAGCGTCGAGAAGCGCGCGCTCCTCTTCCGGAGTGACCTCGAACGTATCGGCATCGTCCTGTGCGACCACGGTGACCACGGCGCCTTCGGCCAATGGCTCGCCCTCGAGGACGACTTTCCCCCCGACGACCCTTCCTGTCGCGACCTTCATGCGCCCATTCTCATGGCCGGCCGACCGCGAGTCAACTTTGACGACCATCTTCGAGAATCTCGAAGCGGGCGCCAGCCTGGAGGATGCTGAGGTGGTCGGTGACCCGATGCGTTCCCGATCTGCACCCGGCGGTGCCCGGCGCTACCCTGGTGAACGCGAACGAGTAGAGCCTCATGCCGGCAAACCTCTTCGTGCGCCGCCACCGCAAGCTGAATGGCGGCTCCGCGCCGTTCGTCTATTGCGGCGAGGTGGACTTCAAGAGCTGGACGGGGGAGAGGCCGATCACCGTGCGGTGGACGCTGAAGGAGCCGGTGCCGGAGCGGCTGTGGGCGGAGCTGAAGGTGCCGGGCCCGGCGGCGTCATAGTGTCCGGGGCATCACCCATCTGCCCTGGCATCTCCGTTCGCAGTTTCTGCCCTCTTGTCAGTGCCCGAAGACGATGCCATCGTCGTCGGATGGGAGAGGGCGACTGTACTGAGGTTCACCGCCCGGGCCTGTCACACCAGGCCAGGGCAGACCTTGACATACGTATGTCACTGGCGACACTATGCGCCATGCGCACTACCGTCCGTCTCGACGAAGGCCTCCTGACGCGCGCCAAGGCGGAAGCCCGGCGCCGAGGCACCACGCTGACAAGCCTCATCGAGCGCGGCTTGCGGCTGGTACTGGCTGCACCCGACGGCGCCGTGCGCCGGCGTCTCGTTAAGCTGCCCGTGTCGCGCGCATCGGGCGGACTGCAACCGGGCGTGACGCTCGACGACACCTCGGCCCTCCTCGATCGCCTCGACGGTCTCCCGTGACCCTGCCCGACGTCAACGTGCTCGTCTACGCCTTCAGGCGCGACGCGGCGGACCACGCGCGCTACCGCGCCTGGCTGACGTCCCTCGTCAACGGCGACGCGGCCTATGGGGTGTCACCCCAGGTCCTGGCCGCCGTCGTCCGGGTGACGACGCATCCGCGCATCTTCAAGCAGCCGTCGCACCTGGACGAGGCGCTGGCGTTCTGCGAGGCGCTACGCACACCCGCGCAGGCGACCATGGTTACGCCCGGCGACCGGCATTGGGAGATCTTCGCGAGACTGTGCCGCTCGACGGATGCCTCCGGCAACCTGGTGCAGGACGCCTGGTTCGCGGCCCTCGCCATCGAGTCCGGATGCGAGTGGATCTCGACGGATGCCGATTACGGGCGCTTCCCCGGGCTGCGATGGCGCCGGCCGTTCTGAGGTGCACGCCCGGAGTCTCTTCATTCGTCATCCCTGCTCGGCCGCATTCGAGGCACTCTCATTCGGGACCGTTCCCGGTGACGAGGGGCACCCGCCGGGCGCTGGAGCTCGCAGCCCGCAGCACCCGCCGGCACCGCCCACCGTCAGACCAGCGACACGCCCTGCCACCGGCCATCCAGCGACATCGCCGGCCCGCTGCCGCTCAGCACGAACGATTCGTTCCACGCCTCGCTCGTCAGCATGAGGCGTGCGGCCGCCCCGGCGGCCGTGACGCTCCATTGGCCAGTCCGCGACCTGGCAATGGGCGTCCTCGATAACAGACCGCCCGCCGAGACGCGAGCGAAGCCACGCTCATCCAGCTGGAACCGGCCGTCCGGATACAGGTTCAGCTCGCGATGGATCTCCTCGTAGTAGCCCCCGCCGGAGTAATCGCCATCGGACGTGTTCTCGCTGGAGGTGAACCGGCTCCGGCGGAGCCTGGCGGTCCACTGGTCGATGAGCGCGGCGTCGGGATTGGGCGGTGGCGGCGCGACGACGGGCGCACGCCGTTCGAAGAGGAACGACTGCGCCTTCACCAGCGCCCCGGCGTCGGTGTGGTACGCCAGCGAGAAGGTCAGCCGGTCGTCGGCGAACACGGCCGTGAAGTCGGCCGTGCGTCCCTTGTTGCCCACGAGGCGCCCGGCGGCCCGCGCGGGTGGGCCTGTCGTCATCGAGCCCTGAACGTCGAAGGACTGGCTGGGGGTGGCGCGCAGCCGGCCGCCGACGCGCGGTGCGGCTGCCTGCCCGTCGGTCACCGTCAGTTCGAGCTCGGCTTCCCCATAGCTCTGGAGCTTGCTCGAGAGGTAGCGCACACCCTTCTGCTCGGGCGGCACCGGCGGTCCGGCGTCCCCCGGCTGCAGAATCCTGTACGTCCCGGTGAAGCGTGAAGCCGGGTTCGGCATCCCGTCCCTCCTGGCGCATCCGAAAGCTACCACAGTCACCGCCCTGAACCACGCCCTGCATTCCCGTCGCGATCGCAATTTCTGCTCTCTTGTCAGTCTCCGAAGACAATGCCATCGTCGTCAGCCTGGGGGCAGGGGCGCGCAGCGCCGGGTATGTACTACGCATATTGCGTATAGACGTAGTCTGCGTATAGAATGACCATGCGAGCAGGATGCCTTGATGGCCGCGCCGGAGGCCGGGCCCGTCATTCGGGGGACAGGTGGCCTGCGGAAGTTGCGCTTTCATGATGCGAGGCGCGGGAAGGGCAAGCGCGGCGGGCTTCGGGTCGTCTACTATTGGTGGCCGCTCGGAAGCCAGTTCTGGCTCTTCACGGTGTACGACAAGGACCAGAAAGACGATCTGACCCAGGATCAGCGGGCGGTGCTGAGGGCGCTGCTCGATGCGGAGCTCAGCATGCGGAGGAGTTCATGAGCAACGGCAAGGCTGCCGAGACCAGAGACCTGTTCCAGGAGCTCGTCGAGGGTATGACCGCGCTGGCCGACGCGCGAAAGGGGAAGCGGACGCTGCGCACCCATACCGTGACGTTCAGGCCTGCGCCCGACGTCACTCCTCGCGAACTGATGGCGGTGCGGCGACGCCTCAAGCTCTCGCGAGCGCTCTTCGCGGCGTGCCTGCGGACCAACGTCCGCACGCTCGAGAACTGGGAGCAGGGCAGGGCCCGGCCCAACGCCCAGGCGGCGCTGCTCATCAACCTCGTCAAGCGCTACCCGGATACGGTGCAGCGCCTGGCGACCATTTAGCGCGGGAATCAGCGCGGCTGCGATACCTGCCTGAATCGAGCATTTCCAGCAGGCGCCTCGGCGAGACGATGGCGATACCTGCATAGGTACCCAGCACGAGGAGGTCGTCATCACCAGTCACGATGAGTGTTGCGCCCGCGGCAACGGCTGTGGCCAGGACGATGTCGTCATCCGGATCGCGGCAGACCGCCCGCTCCAGCGGAGCCGGCTCGACCACGCGAACCAGCTCGCGAAACGCCTTGAGAAACGCCGCTGTGGCCGGTGTGACCTTGAACTTCGGCCGCAGGGTCGCGTCGAGCTCGTCCAACAGAGGACGCGACGTTGCGACGCCGCGCATGCGAATCACGCGGTGGACCACCTCACGACACAGCCCCTCGGCGACCAGCGCCGCGACGAGGATGTCGGTGTCGAGAACAACGGTCACGAGACGATGCGGAACACGTCTTCGTCGGTGTAGATGCCCTTCGACCTGGCGATGGGCACCAGATCCGCTCGCGCCGCCTCGAGGGCGCCAAGCAGCGCTTCCGTGTCCAGAGCCCTGCGGACGTACTGACTGAGGGTGAGCTTCTCGGCGCGCGCGCGCTGTTCCAGCCGGCGCCGAGTCCCCTTGGGCACGCGGATGGTGAGCACTTCCTTCATGCGTATGACCGTGTCATACACATGAGTCGATGTCAAAGTGGCAAGCCAGTTGTGACACTGTATTGAATACAGGATTCAACCCATGTCAGTCCGCCTCAACATCACGATCGACGAGGACGTCTACGAACGCCTCAAGAACGAGTTGCCGCCGAAGGGCATCAGCCGTTTCATCAACGACGCGGTGGTCCGTGTCCAGGGCCCTCCGACGTACAACTGAGCCGCCGTGATCCACACACCTCTCTGCGACCTGCTCGGCATCGAGCACCCGATCCTGAACGCCCCGATGGGCGGCACGGCCGCGGCCGACCTCGCGGCCGCCGTCTCCGCCGCCGGCGGGTTCGGGATGATCGGCGGCACCAGCCGCGGCGGCGCCGACTGGCTCCGCGACCAGATTCGCGGCGTGCGGGCCCGTACCGACCGGCCATTCGGGGTCGGTTTCATCTCCTCGTTCCCCGGCACCGACGACCTCGTCCAGGTGGCGCTGGACGAGCGCGTCGCCGCCATCAACCACTCGTTTGCCGATCCGGCCCCCTTCGTGGCGGCCGCGCACGCGAAAGGCGTCCGCATCTTCGCCCAGGTGCAGACCGTGGCGCAGGCCGTTCACGCGGCACGCGCGGGCGTCGACGTGATCGTCGCCCAGGGCACCGAAGGCGGCGGCCACACCGGCACGCTCGGCACGCTGGCCCTGGTCCCGGCCGTCGTCGACGCGGTGGGCAAGGTGCCAGTGGTCGCTGCCGGCGGCATCGCGGATGGCCGGGGCCTGGCCGCGGTGCTGCTGCTCGGCGCGGTCGGCGCCTGGCTGGGGACGCGATTCGTCGCCAGCCACGAATGGGGCGGCCGCGCCTGGGAGCAGCGTGCAGTGGTGGCCGCCTCGGCCGACGACACCGTTCGCACGACGGCCTTCGACCGTGTGCGCCGCGCGCCGTTTCCCGACGGCGTCGCGGACCGCGTGCTGCGCAACGCGTTCACCGACGCGTGGCACGGACGCGAGGCGGAGATCGACGCCCGGCGCGAGGAACTGGCTCGCGCGGTGGAAACCGCCGCGCGGGAGGGCGATGCGTCGATGGTGGACGTCAGCGCCGGCGTGGCGGTCGGCATGATCGCATCGCTCGAGCCCGCCGCCGCCATCGTCCGGCACATCGTCGGCGAGGCCGAGCAGGTGCTGCGGATGCGCGCCGGAAGGCTGCTCGGCGGGTGAGCCTGCGCCGAGGTGGTTGGGGACAGTCCCCTGAGTCGATCCACATGAGTCGATCCGGATCGGGGGACTGTCCCCCCGGACCGGCGGGTGGGGCCTCGCGATCGCGAGTTTCGCCGCTCTTGCGCGCACGGCGGGGACGATGGCATCGTCGTCCTCAGGCCCCCCGTGCGGTAGACATTCCGGCGGGTTACATGTAACCTGAAGCAGCGATATGCCGACCACGCGCTCGCCCAGATCATCTCGTGACAAGGTCCAGGCGCACCGCCAGCGACTGCGGCGGCAAGGGCTACGGCCCGTTCAGATCTGGGTGCCGGACGTCAGGTCCCGCGCCTTTGCGCGCGAAGCGCGTCGGCAGTCACTCGTCGTGGCCCACAGCGCCACCGCTGCCGAGGACCAGGCGTTCGTCGACGCGATTTCCGACTGGCCTGAAGAGTGAAACGGGGTGAAGTCTGGACCGTGTCCGGCGGCCGGACCTACGCCGGAAAGCCTCGGCCCGCCGTCGTCGTCCAGGACGACCGCTTCGAGGCCACCGACTCCGTCACGGTGTGCCCCTTCACAACCGGGAGCGCCGACGCGCCGCTGTTTCGACTGCCCGTCGAACCCACGCGGGAGAATGGCCTTCGTGTGCCGTGTCGCATCATGGTGGACAAGGTCACGACGGTCCCACGCACGCGCATGGGCCGACGGCTCGGCGTCCTCGCCGTCACCGACATGATCCGAGTCGAACGCGCAATGATGGTGTTCCTGGGGCTGGCCGGCTGAGCGATTCTGCCGGACACCGCCGAATGGTCTTCAGGTACTGCATCAAGGTCGGTCAACACCTATACTGACCTTGCCAGCAAGGAGTTCGCGTCATGTATGTTGTTGAACGGTACGTGGATTCCGTGACGATTGTCGATGTCTCAGGCCGCTTGGCCCTCGGTGAGGCCGCCGACGTCCTGCACGACAAGATTCGCAGCCTGCGCCAGCAGGGACACCGCCAGATAGTCATCAATCTCGGCAAGGTCCCCTATATGGACAGCTCGGGGCTTGGCGCTCTGGTGTCATGCCACGCGGCCATGAGCCGCGACGGCGGCCGGCTCAAGCTCCTTTGCCTCACCGAGCGCCTCGAGAATCTGCTGATGGTCAGCAGGCTCCTGAATGTCTTCGAGTGCTTCGACGACGAAGCGTCGGCGGTCGCCAGCTTCAAGCCTGGTGGGGCTACGGCTGGCTGAGTGGCCCTGGCCGATGCCCTCATGAGGTCGACGTCGTAGCGACGCGGGCTGGACCTTCGCGGCAACTCGGGGCACACTGATGCTCCTGTGTCGTTGTTCACCGAGCACGAGATCATCGTCTTCACGGACGGAGCGTCGAAGGGCAACCCCGGGCCGGGCGGCTGGGGCGCCGTCATTGCCACGCACGACGGCTACGTCACCGAGTTGGGCGGCGGCTCGCCGCAGACCACCAACAACAAGATGGAGCTGACGGGCGCCATCGAGGCGCTGTCGCGCCTCGGCGACAGGCCCGGGCCGCTCGCCGTCTATACCGATTCCACCTACGTCATCCAGGGCATCTCGTCCTGGGTGCGCAACTGGCGGCGCAAGGGCTGGCGCACCGCGACGGGTGCCGAGGTGCTGAACCGCGAGTTGTGGGAGCGGCTTTGGGACCTCACCACCGCCCGGGGCGCCCGATCCATCGCATGGCACTACGTGCGCGGGCACGTCGGCATCCCTGGCAACGAGCGCGTGGACGCCATCGCGGACGGCTTCGCGACACGCCGGCCGGTCGCGTTGTACGACGGGCCGCTCGCCGGCTACGGCATCGACGTGATGGCGCTCCCCGACGACACCAGCGTGCCGTCGCGGCCGAAGCCGGGCGGGACCGTGCCGGCCCGTTCCTCGAGAGCGGCGGCCTTCTCGTATCTCAGCCTCGTCGACGGCCGTGCAATGCGGCACGCCTCGTGGACCGATTGCGAACGCCGCGTCAAGGGGCGGTCCGGCGCGAAGTTCAAAAAGGCGACGAGCGCCGACGACGAGGCCGCGATCCTGCGCGCGTGGGGGAGCGACCCGCGCAGCCTCTGAGCCCAGGCGGGGCTCAGCCACCGGCCTTGTTGTCGGTCAGTGGCCCCTGACGGGGATCGTCGCGCCCCGGCTTCCGGTCGGGGTTGCCCGCCATCGGGTCGTCCAGCTCGGCAGGGTCAGCGGCCTCCTGCTCATCCCGCTGCCGCGGCGGCGCGCCCATCCCGGGCGTCTCGCCGGACTTCGGCACGGTGCTGGCAGTTTCACCGGCGTGCGGTGTGGGGTTGTTCGTCTTGATGGTTCTGGTCGCCATGCCCGGCAGTGAAGCAACAACCGCGCCCGCGCGCTCCTCGCATTCGGCAGCCTCGCGGCCGCGCACGATCCCGTAAGCTTCCCTGTCAAGCGGACCACCCTAAAGGAGACTGCGCCGCTGATGAAGGCCTCGGCAGAAACATGAGCGGCGGCACCCGGCCAAGGCTGTCGTGGGGCCGCTCGCGGTTATAGACCTCG
>JADZCN010000116.1 GCA_020851565.1 Acidobacteriota bacterium
ACCAGCAGGATGGCGTTCGCCACGGCGACGCCAATCGCCATGATCGCCCCCATGAACGACTGGATGTTCAGCGTGCTGCCGGTGACGAACAGGCTCGTGGCGACGCCGGCGATCACCGCCGGGATCGTCCCGATCACGATGAAGGCCATCGGCAGCGACTGGAAGTACGCGGCCAGCAGGAGGAAGATGGCCACCACGGCCAGCTCCAGGCCCACGGTGAGCCCGTCGAGCGTCTCCCGCATCGGCGCCACCTGGCCGCGCACGCTCACGGTGACGCCGGCCGGTGGCTCGCCGGCGCGTGCGACCGCGGCGAAGACCTCGTCCGACGCCGTGCCCAGGTCCGCGCCGTGGACGTTGGCCGTCAGGGTGATCATCCGCTGCTGGTTGTACCGGTTGTACTCGCCGATTGCCGTCTGCTCTGAAAGGGTCGCCACATCGCCCAGCAGCGGCCGCGTCGCCCCGCTGGGCATCACCGGCACGTTCAGGACGTCTTCGATGGACGACATCGAGTGCTGCGGGATTTCGACCTGCACCTGGTAGGCGATGCCGCTGTTGGGGTCCGCCCAGTAGTTGGGCGTGACGAACCGGCTCGACGAAGTCGCCGCCACCAGGGATCGTCCCACGTCCTCGACGGTGACGCCGAGCTGCCCGGCCCGCTCGCGATCGATCTGCACCTGGAGCACTGGATAGTCGAGCGCCTGGCCGAACTGGAGGTCCCGAAGCGATGACACCTTCGCCATTTCGACCTTCAGCTTGTCGGCGTAGGTGCGGCTGGCGGCCAGGTTCGCCCCGGTGACCGCGACCTCGATGGGCGTGGGCGACCCGAAGCTCATCACCTGGTTGACGAGATCGGCGGCCTCGAACGACACCACCGCGCCAGGTGCGATCTCTCCGATCCGGGCGCGCAGCGACTCCTGCAGCGCGTCGGTCGATATCCGGCGTTCCGGTTTGAGCGACACCAGGAGCACCGCTTCATGCGGCCCGGCGGTCCACAGGTAGATGGTGTTGACCGGGTAGCTCGACGGCTGTGACCCGATGAACCCGAGGCTGGCGTCCACGTTCTCCGGCCCGACGTCCTTCGCGATGGCGTCGAGCACCTCGAGCGCCAGCCTCTCCGTGCGTTCGACGCGCGTCCCGGTCGGGGCGCGCAGCCGCACCTGGATCTGACCCGAGTCGGCGCTCGGGAAGATCTCGGTCCCCAGCGAGCCGCCCACCAGGACCACCGTACCGGCCGACACGACGAGGTACACGGCGAGCACGAGCGCTCGGCGACGCACCAGCGATTCGACGACCCGGCCGTACCGCTGCCGCAGGCGGTCGAAGGCGCCACCCCTGGCTTCCCCGTGATGCTCACCGCCAATCCACGTGTACAGGATCGGCACGAAGGTGAGCGCCAGGAGGTAGGAGGCGCCCATGGCGAACCCCACCGACAGGGCCAGCGGCACGAAGAGGGCCCGCCCGACGCCCACCATGAAGAAGGAGGGGGCGAAGACCGCCAGGATGCACAGCATCGCCAGCAGCATGGGCACGGCCACTTCGGACACCGCGTCGAGGACGGCCCTCGCCCGCGGCTTGCCCCGCGCGAGGTGCGTGTGGATGTTCTCAATCGTCACGGTGGACTCGTCGACGAGGATACCGATGGCCAGCGTCAGCCCGCCCAGCGTCATGATGTTGATCGACTGGCCGGCGCCCCAGAGCGCCACGACGGCTGCGAGCAGCGCCAGCGGGATCGTGAGCACCACGATCATGGAGCTCCTGAAGTGGCGGAGGAACAGCAGCACCATGAACCCGGTCAGCAGCGCTCCGAGGGTGCCTTCGGTGACGAGCGACCGGATGGCATTGGTCACATAGCCGGACTGATCGAAGCGGAAGTCGACGGAGATGTCGGAAGGAATGGCCGCCCGCATGCGGGGCAGCTCGGCGGTCACGCGCTGGACCACGGCAAGTGTCGACGCGTCGGCCCGCTTGGTGACCGGGATGTAGACGCTGCGCTTGCCGTCGATCAACGCGTAGCTGGTGAGGATATCTGAGCTGTCCTCCACGTACCCGACATCGCGCAGGAACACGCTCGGGCCGGCTCCGACGCGCACGGGGATCTCCAGCAGCTCCTGCACGTTGCGGACGACCGAGTTGACCGGCACCATCTGCGTGAAGTCCCCGATCCGCACGTTGCCCGACGGCGTCACGGTGTTGCCGCGCGCCAGTGCGCGCACGACCTCCTCGCCGGACATGCGATACGCGCGCAGGCGATCCGCGTCCACGCGGAGGACGACCGTGCGCTGGTTGCCGCCGAAGGGCGGCGGCGCGGACACGCCGGGCAGCGTGCCGAACATAGGCCGCACACGGTTCAGCGCGAGGTCCTGGATCTCCCCCAGCGCACGCGTCTCGCTCGAGAACACCAGGTAGCCCACCGGCACGCTGCCGGCGTCGAAGCGCACCACGAAGGGGGGCACGGTACCGGGCGGCATGAAGGCCCTCGACCGGTTCACCTGCGCGACCGTCTCGGCGACGGCCTGGCTCATGTTCGTGCCTTCGTGGAAGAACAGCTTCAGCAGCGTCGCCCCCTGGATGGAACGCGACTCGACGTGCTCGATGCCGGTGACGTAGAGGAAGTGGTACTCGTAGTAGTTCGCGATGTACCCTTCCATCTGGGCCGGGTCCATCCCCCCGTACGGCTGCGCGACGTAGATGACCGGCGTGCCGAGGTCCGGGAAGATGTCGATCTTCATGCGCTGCACGGCCAGCAGCGACATCAGCGCCACGCCCAGGATGCCAATCAGGATCGTGATCGGGCGCCGCATTGCCGTCCGGATGAGCCACATCGTCGGTTGGTCCTTTGTGAGCCGGCCTGGCCTATTTCAGCAACTCCGAGACATCGCCCCGGGCCGCTATCTCGGCGAGGTAGGCGCGCCACAGGTTCAGCCGCGCCACCGCCTCGTCCACTTCCGCCTGCAGGAGCAGGCGCTCGGCATCGGCCACCTCCACGATGCCGGCCAGTCCGGCGTCGTACCTCGCGCGCGACTGCTGCTCCAGCATGCGGGCCGAGGAGAGCTGCACGGGCGTGCTCTCCGCCACCTTGCGCGCGCCCTCCACGGCCGCGGTCGCCTGGTGCCGCTGGGCCTCGAGCTCCAGCACGATGCGATCGTAGGTCGCCATCTCGGCGCGCTCGTTGTGCGACTCGATCTGCTGGCGCCGCCGGGCCGGGAACCAGTCGAACACCGGCAGCGCCGCCGTGACGCCCACGGCCCAGTTCGGCGTGCCGAAGTCCAGACCTTCAGCGCCGCCGGTGAGCGTGCCGTTCGCGGTGATCCCGGTGCCTCGCCGCCAGTAGGACCCTTGCAGGAAGACCCTCGGCCGGTAGGACAGCCGAAACACATCCCGCAGGGCGCGCGAGGAGTCCACCGCGGCCATCTGCACCGCGGCCAGGGGATGAGCCGCAACCTGCGCGGGAGGTGGGGTGCCCGGCGCCATCTGCAGGAGCTCCGCCGCAATCGTGACCTGCCCGGGATCGCTCCCGAGCCAGCGGCCGAGGGTCGCGCGGCTCGACAGCTCGGCCTCCTCGGCCCGTGCCAGCTGCACGCGTGCCGCCGCCAGCTCCGCGCGCGCCCGTGACTCGTCCGCGCCGGGACGCAACTGCGCGCCCACGAGCGCCGCCACGGTCTTCAGGAACACCTCCTGCCGTTCCACGTTCGCACGAGCCGCCCGCGCCGTCTCCAGTGCCGCGGCCAGCAGCACGAACGCCTGCGCGGTGCCGACGGCCACCTCCAGGCGGCTCAGTGCCGTCCCGGCGCTGGCCCGCGCCAGGAGCGATTCCGCATAGGCCGTCGCCGCGCCCCGCTGGCCGAAATCGAAGGCCTCCCACGACATCAGGAGCCCTGTCGCGCTGCCCCAGATGCTCGACGAGAGGACCACGTCCGACGGCGGGCCCGAGATGCCGGGAATGGTGAGTCCCGGAATGAGGGCGCCGGTCACGTTGTTGTGCGTCGCGCGGTTCATCTGCAGCGAGAAGTCGAGGCGGGGCAGATAGGCGGTCCGGGCCAGGTCGATGCCCGAGCGTTGCGCATCGGTCCTGGCCTGCGCGGCACGGATGGCGGGATAGTGCTCCACGGCGTGCCGGACGGCCTGCTGCAGCGTGACCGGGAACGGTGGCGCCGGCGCCTGGGCCGCCGCCGTCGTGCCCCAGGTGCCGCCGACCACCACGACGAGACATGCCGCCGTCCACCGGCGCAGATACCCCATCGGCCCGCACTCACGACGCCGGGTCACACCCGGCATGGCGCACTCCCGTTGGGCACGGTCATCCCCCTATTCGATGGTCGTAGATGATACTCGAAGACGAATACGGTCTAGCGACGTGGAACAGGCTGTTCGATCGAGCAGTGTGGGTGCAGGCGCGACTAGCGGCGCGCGCGTCGAGCGGACGCGGCAGGCCGGCGCCGCGCTCGCCTCTTCACCGGCCGCGCCGGAGCCGGTCCCGGCGGCGCCTCGAACTGCCGGCGCTCGTAGACGTCGGCCTCCTCCACGACCTCCCGATGGAGCTCGACGACGGTGTCCCGCAGGAAGCGGAGCACGGCCGCCCCGCCGGGCGTGAGGTGATAGTAGCGGCGTCTGCGAAGGCCGTTGCCGGGCTCGATCTCGCACCGGAGCCAGCCGTTGCGCTCCATGCGTTTGAGCAGCGGGTACAGCGTGCCTGGGCTGACGTCGTACCCGTGGCGCCTCAACTCGGCCAGGATCCACTGGCCGACCACCGGCTGCTCCGCCGCGTGATGCAGGATGTGCACCTTCCAGAATCCCAGCAACACCTCACGCGTGAGCGCCTTCCGGTCGATCGTCGGCATGGCCGTATTGTAGGGCCGTCAGCGACCGGCCGGTTCGATGCGGGCATGCGCGCCGGCGACATCGACGATCTGCTCGGCGGCCTCCCCGCCATCGAGCGTGACCACCCGGTACCGGCCGGGCGGCACGTTCATGATCACGAAGCTCCCGAAATCGCTCGAGACGGCATGGTAGGGCGTGTTCACGACGACAAGGGACGCCCGCATGCTGGGGTGAATGTCGCAGGTGACCTCGTACAGCCCCGACCGCGTGAAGGTATGGGTGTACGCCTGGTTCGGATCGGTCGACACGTTGAACTCCGCGGCGCCGCTGCCCGCGCGTGCCACATAGACGTTGTGCGGGATGCTCTCGCCGTTCCGGAACTCCACGGGCTGCCCCACCTGTGCGACGACGAGCGCGGGAATGAACTGCTGGCCCCGCTGATCCACGATCACGCTTCCAGGGGGCGCGGGCGGCGTGCCCTCGGCCGGCTCGAGCGCGACGACGGCGCCGCGGGACGCCTGGCCGGTGACCGTGACGAGACCGGGTTGGGACAGGGGCACCGTGCTGGCCGCCGGGGCGGGGGTGGAGGGCGGAGACGAGCCCTCCGGGGCACAGCCCGCCACGCACACGATCCCCACGAGCGCGGCGACCAGCCGCGCGCTCCTGCCCAACGACGTCATCATCATCATTCGTCCTTTGCCCCGCCCCGCGGCCATGCGACGCGTGGCATCATATCGAATTGTGTAGTCGTTTGTCGACTATGTGGTGGCCTCCTCGCCGTGTACATGCTGTTCCGCGCCGCTGGCGATCTTGGCTGGGGTGGCTGACGGGGGCCGGGCCTCTCCACCATCGGCTGAGCGATAATCCCCGGGTCATGACACCCTCACCAACGCGCGCGGCCCTCGTGGCGGTGCTGCTCCTGCTTCTGCCCGCCGCGGCTGGCGCGCAGGGAGCGAATGCGAAGCCAGCGCCCGGGTCGCCCACCTCCGACCGGCTGCCCGTCTACGAAATCGACCCCGCCTGGCCGCCGACGCTGCCGAACGACTGGATCTGGGGCGACATCCGCGGGCTGTTCGTGGACGACAACGATCACCTGTGGGTGATCCACATGCCCTCGAGCCTCACGCCGCAGGAGATTGGCGCCGCGGTGAAGCCGCCGATTGCCGACTGCTGTGTCCCCGCGCCGCCCGTGCTGGAACTCGACTCCGAGGGCAAGGTGCTGCAGGCCTGGGGCGGCCCGGGCGATGGCTATACGTGGTTCGACCAGGAGCACGGCATCTACATCGACCACAACGGCTTCGTCTGGATGGGCACGAGCAACGGCCATCACGTGATGAAGTTCACGCAGGATGGCAAGCACGTGCTCACCATCGGCACACCGGGCGTGAACAAGGGCAGCAACGATCCGGACCACCTGGGCGGACCGGCCAACTTCTACGTGGAGCCGAAGACGAACGAGATCTTCATCGCCGACGGCTACATCAACAAGCGCGTGGTGGTGTACGACGCGGCGACCGGCAAGTACAAGCGCCACTGGGGCGCCTACGGCAAGCCCCCGGACGACACGGTGAAGTACCAGTATCCGGTCCGCGCGAACGACCCGCCGCAGCAGTACTCCACCCTGCACGGACTGGTCGGCTCGAAGGACGGCCTCATCTACGTCTCGGACCGCCGCGGCAACCGCATCCAGGTCTTCCGGCAGAGCGGCGAGTACCTGATGGAGAAGTTCGTCCGCCCGGAAACCGGCGGGTCGGGCAGCGGCTTCAGCCTGCAGTTCTCGCGCGATCCGGAACAGAGCCTGCTCTACCTCATCGACGGGACGAACCAGCGCGTGTGGGTCCTGCGCCGCAAGGACCTCGCGATTCTCGATCGCTTCGGCCGTCCCGGGCGCCAGGCTGGCGAGTTCATCCGCGCGCACATGATCGCCATCGACTCGCAGAACCGGATGTACACGGGCGAGGCCGGGAACGGCCGCCGCATCCAGCGGTGGGTTCTGAAGGGCACGAAACCGGCCGCGAGCGTCACCCCGCCGGGAGCGAGGGAATAGCGCACGGTGCGCTGCGGGAGCGCACAGCGCCGTTTTCACCGGCCGCCTCGCGCAACTTCTTCATGCAGGCGACCCAGCGCGACCCAATTCCGCTCTGGACCCACCTGTATCAGTGGTGGGACAACATGCGGATTCGCGTCTCACCGCATCCCAACCCGATCCGCCGCGGTGCGCTCCTCTATAACGTGTGGATGAGCCGCGCGGAGGGCATGGCCACGGCGATGGAAGAGTGGATGATGCACGCCGGCCTCTACGACAGCTCGCCGCGCTCGCGCGAGATTGCCTGGATCATGCTGCTGAACCGCGCCGCGCGCGCCGTGGGCAACCTGTTCGCTCACGACAACCAGCTGACGATGGAGCAGGCCGGGGATATCCACGTGACCTGGACGCCGCGCGGCTGGATGCGGCGGGATCCGCGATCGCCGAACGCGCGCGGCAGCTGGGCGACGCAATCGCGATCCAGCGGGTGATGGACGAGATCAACGCCGCCGGCATGATTCCGGCCTCGCTCGTCTACTGGGAGGTGACGGGGGACGACCGGATGATCCGCGAGATCACCGAAGGGCGGCCGCTGCCTCCGAGGCCCTGAAGAAAGCCTTCTGCCTGTTGCCTTCTGCCTTCCTCAAGGCGGCGGCGCCGATTCCGCGGTCGCCGTGTAGACGAAGTCGCCCTCGGCGTTGCCATTACCGTCCGCGGCGTTGGCGGCCACGTGAAAGATGACGGGACCGCCCCGCTCCGGGGCGGTCCACTCGACGGTCCATCGCGCCGTGCCGTCCGCCCCGACTGAAACCCCGGCCTTCTTCTGCCCCACGTACTGGACGCCGCCCTGGTCCTCGACCCCGACGCGATCCCCTTCGCCGGAAGCGGCCGCGAGCGTGCCGGCCTGCGCCCCGTCATCCTTGAAGCGCACGGCCAGCTGGAAGCCGGCCATCTTCATCCCGCGTCGCTGCAGCGCGATGGTCAGCATGTAGCGCTGCCCCGGCGCGAAGGAGCCGGGCGCGCCCTCGATCGTGACGCGACCCGGCGCGGCGTTCAGCTCCTCGTGGAAGTGACACGCCTGGCAGGAGTCCTCCTTGAAGCCGCCCGAGAATCCCGGCGGTGCGCCCTCGGCATACTCGTGCGACGCCACCAGCCGCATCGAGGTCGCAAGGACGGCCGCCGCCAGCGTGGTGCTCACCGCGTCGTCTGCAGCGCGATACGGCCGACCTGGTTCGCGTCGGTGCCGAACCACATCGTCCGTGTCTTCTTGTCGAAGAACATGTGGCGGATCGTCCCGCTGACCTCGATGTTCGCGAAGAATTTCTCGGTCTTGGGGTCGAAGCCCACGAGGCGCTTGGCCGGCCCCGTCTCGGTGAACCAGATGCGGTCCTGGTCGTCCTTCGTCAGCGCATAGGGCCGCGCGCCGGGCCCGCCGGGCACCGGCCACTCCTTGACCTCGCCGGTCGCGGGGTTGAGGCGCCCCAGCATGCCGCGAGCCTCGTCGCCGAACCAGATGGTGCCATCGCTCAGCACATCGAGGCGCCGCGACCGCGAGTTGTCCGCCCCTTCGTTGAACCGCGTCACCGCCAGGGTCTCGGGATCGATCTTCGCAATCTTGCCCGCGCGGAGCAGCGCCACCCACACCGTGCCCCTGGCGTCGATGACGATGCCGTAGGGGTTGGACGGCGTGTCGTTCGGCGTGATGAGGTCCACCTTCTCGGTCGTCATGTTGAGGCGGCCGACGCGATTGGATCCCTGGGACGTGAACCAGATGTGCCCCTTGCCGTCGAACACCATCGTGTGCGGGTCGCGCGCCTCGCCGGTCATGATCGTCTTGATCTGCCCGGTGGCCGGATCCAGCCGCCCGATGCGCCCGTTGCGATTCCCCGCGTACCAGACGACACCGGCCTGGTCCACGATGAGCGTGTGGGGGTTGGTGCCCGGCTCGATCTCGTAGCGCTTCTGGGCGCCGGTGCCCGGATCGAGGTTGGCGATGTAGTTGCCTTCCTGGCCGACGAACCACACCTTGCCGTCCGCCGCGATGTACGGGTCGCGCGTGCGGCCGCCCCATTCGACCGGCCATTCCTTGAGGTCGAACGTATCCTGCGCGGCCACGGCCGAGGGC
Organism: Acidobacteriota bacterium; assembly: GCA_020851565.1. Classification (GTDB taxonomy): domain Bacteria; phylum Acidobacteriota; class Vicinamibacteria; order Vicinamibacterales; family UBA2999; genus VFZN01. Next base: position 8,970 of record JADZCN010000116.1, read on the forward strand.
CAGCTGAGCAGGACGGCTCCGGCGAGCAGGACGAGCTTGATCACGGTGCTTCCTCCACTCGATTTGGACCCGGCCGTTCGCCAGCCAGGTTCATCTGCTGATTACGACCCCTGAGCGGGAGATGTTACCCGGCCGAGCGACCGGCGGAGCGGGGCACCGCGAAAGCTCTTGTGTCGGGGCGCGCTCCTCCGGTTTACTATCGGACCGCTCACAGGAGGTTCCATGTCCACGCCCCGCATCCTGCTCCCCACCCTTGGCGCCGCGCTCCTTCTGACCGCATGCGGCAGCCCCGGCACGGGAGCGAGCGCTCAATCGGCGGCTTCGACCGCTCAGGCCTCGGCGATGGGGAACCCCATCACGGGCGAGGGGCTGCCGAACCCGGCCCCAAACGTGACCCGCAACTGGGGCGAACTGCCGGCCGGCCGGACCTGGGGCACGACCGCCGGCATCGACATCGACCCGAAGGACGGTCACGTCTGGGCCTACGAGCGCTGCGCGGCGGGCACGGCGGGTGGCGGCCCGGTCGATTGCGACAACAACCCGGTGGACCCCATCTTCAAGTTCGACAGGCACACCGGGAAGGTCCTCGCCAACTTCGGCAAGGGCATCATGGTCACGCCGCACGGCATCCACGTGGACAGGGACGGGAACGTCTGGATTGCCGACTTCGCCGGCAACAAGGAAGGCACCAAGGGCCACCAGGTGCACAAGTTCAGCCCGAAGGGCGAAAAGCTCCTGAGCCTGGGCATCGCTGGCAAGCCCGGCAATGCCGACGGGCAGTTCAACCAGCCCAACGACGTCGTCACCGGCCCCGATGGCAGCATCTACGTGTCCGACGGCCACGACGGCCAGGGCATGACGACGATCAAGGCCGTGGAGGAGGGGATCAAGCGCGGCGCCACGGCGCGGGTCAGCAAGTTCACGCCGGACGGCAAGTTCGTCAAATCGTGGGGCGGCCTCGGCGTGCGCCACGGCGAGTTCCGCACGCCGCACGCGCTGATGTTCGACGCGAAGGGCCGGCTCTGGGTGGCGGACCGCGGCAACCACCGGCTGGAAATCTTCGACCAGGACGGGAAGTACCTGGAATCGCGCTACATGTACGGACGCATCAGCGGGTTCTTCATCAAGGACAACCTGCTGTACGCCATCGACTCGGAGTCGGGCCCGTACAACCACGTCAACTGGCGCAACGGCGTGCGCATCGGGCCCCTGGACGAGGATCGGATCACGGCGTTCGTCCCGCCCTTCGAGCGTGAGGATCGCGTGTACCAGGGCACGGCGGGCGAAGGCATCGCCGTGGACGCGGACGGGAACATCTACGCGGCGGAAGGGCCGAACTCGATCCGCCAGGCGGGCGGCGCGTTCACCAAGTACGCGGTGAAGTAGGCACTTGACATGGCCACATGGCCATGGCCATGATGAAGCCCATGAAGCGCATGGGTGCCGGGGCGTTCAAGAACATCTGCCTGAAGGTGCTCGACGAGGTGGCCGCGACGCGGACACCGGTCGTGATCACCAAGCGGGGACGGCCTGTGGCGCAGCTCGTGCCCGTCACGGCGTCGGAACGCCCGCGCACCCTCGCGGGCAGCATCGTGCGCGAGTCGGGCGACCCGTTCAGCACCGGCGAGTCGTGGGATGCCGGTCGTCCTTGACACACACGCCTGGCTCTGGTGGGCGAGCGCCGACAAGCGGCTCTCCCGCCGGGCGGCGTCCTCCATTCGCAAGGCGCAGGCGCAGGGCGACCTCTGGGTGTCGATGATCTCGGTGTGGGAGCTCGCAAAGAAGATCGAGAAAGGGCAGCTCACGCTGGACCGCCGGCTGGACGACTGGCTGGACGTCGCCCTCACCCTCGACGGGCTGCACCTCGCCGAGCTCACCCGGCCGGTGCTGATGGAGAGCTGCGCATTGCCCCAGCCCTTCCATGGCGACCCGGCCGACCAGATCATCGTGGCCACGGCGCGCACGTTCACGGCCACGCTGGTGACACGGGACGACCGGCTGCGCGGATACGAGCACGTCCGGACGCTCTGGTAGCGACGCCGCGCCGCCGTTCCTGCTACCATCGCAGCTGATCCGGCCGGGAACAACATCGCGTCCCCTCCCCGCCGCGCGCAACCGCCACGGCGGTTGGGAGGTTTGACGTATGCCTGCCGCTCGCGTCGTGGCCCTGGTGGCCGCGACCGTGCTCTCGGCCGTGTCGTGCAGGGACACGGCGCCGCCTTCCACACCTGCGACTCCCGCCGCGGCGAGCGGCGAGGAGCTCTACTCCACCTTCTGCGCGGCCTGCCATGGGCCGGAAGGGCGCGGTGACGGGTTCGCCGCACCATTCAGCCGGACCGTGCCGGCCGACCTCGCGCGCGCGGAGTTCAAGGTCCGCTCGACACCATTCGGGGCGCTCCCGACCGACGCCGACCTGGCCGCCGTGATCAGGCGCGGGGCCGGCGGCGACGGCGCGATGCCGTCGTTCTCGTTTCTCTCCGGCGGGGACCTGGACCGCCTCGTCGCCCACGTGAAAGGCTTCTCGGCGCGTTGGCAGCGCGAGCCGGCCCCATCGGAGATCGCGCTGCCGCCGCGCGTCCAGGGCGACCTCGGCCGCGGTCAGCAGACGTACCAGGCGTGGGGCTGTGCCGATTGTCACGGACCTGCCGGGAAGGGCGACGGCCCACGCGCGAAGGCGCTGCGCGACGGACGCGGCAACCCCGATCTCGCAACCGACCTCACACGCCCGTGGACCTTCAAGGGCGGCCGCGACGACGTCGGGCTGGCGCGCTCGGTGCTGACCGGCTTCAACGGCACCACGATGCCCGGCTACGCGGACAAGCCCGGCATCGAGACGAGCGTATGGGACCTGGCGGCCTACATGTGGTCCCTGCAGCAGCCGCTGCCCACGCCCGAGACCACCGCCGTCGACACCTCCACGGTGACCGGCTACTGGAAGACGCCGGTCCCCCCGCAGGGCGGCGAGCTGTCCTCCGTCTCGTGTGCCGCGTGCCACACGTCGCAGTTCGCCGACTGGTCGCGCGCACGCCATGCCATTGCCATGAGTCCCGGCGTCCGGGCGCAGATGAACGACCAGCCGGAACTGAGCGGGATGTGCGCGACGTGCCATACGCCGCTCGACGAGCAGTGGACCGACCCATACCTCTCGGCGGATGGGGTTGGATGCTCGGGCTGCCACTCGCGGGGAAGCCAGCGATTCGGCCCACCGCCGCTCGAGACGACCATCGCGCCGCTGGTCGCGCGGTACCCGTCCCCGCACGGCGCCGTCAACACGCGCGACTTCTTCGAGAGCGTGGACTTCTGCGCCGGCTGCCACCAGTTCGCCGAGGGCAACGCGCCGAAGGTCAACGGCGCGTTCCTGCAGAACACGGTCGAGGAATGGCGCACCTCGCGCGCCGCGCGCGAGGGCAAGACCTGCCAGACCTGCCACATGCCCGGGCGCCGGCACCTGTTCCGCGGCATTCACGACCCCGATACCGTGCGGGGAGGCGTCCGGTGGAGCTTCGACGCCCGCGCCACGGGAGACAGGGTCGAGAGCCGGCTCACGCTCACCAACACCGAGACGGGCCACGCCTTCCCCACCTACATCGTGCCGGAGGTCTGGATGCGGATCCAGATGGTGAACCGGTATGGTGCCGGGCCCGTCGTCGCGGAGAAGCTGATCGCGCGCCGTGTCGTGTTCGAGCGCGGCGAGTGGAGGGAGATCGCCGACACGCGGCTCGATCAGGACGAGACGGCCACGCTGGACTACGCGGGCGCCATCCCGCCGGGCACCGTGGCCATTGTCGGCACCGTGGTGGTGCGACCGGACGCGTATCATGTCGGCAGCCTGGCGGGGCGCATGCGCGAAACCAGGTCCGCCGCGTCCCGGCAGCTCTACCAGCAGGCGCTCGCCGAGATGCAGAACACGGACTACGTCCTCGTCCGGGAGGAGCGGGTCCTGTCGCGCTGAGCGGGGAGCGCGCCCGTCAGGTCGCATCCCATCGCCCGGTGGCCGCAGGTCCCCCGCCGAGGACGATCTGTCCCCGGCCTTCGTCCTCTCCATTCCATCCCCCGCGCCGTTCACGTCGTGAAACACGCGGCCTGTCGGCGTGCCGCGAGCGGTACATCCCTTGCAGCCTCGCCCATCAGGTCAATCCCTGACCGCCGGGGGGACGCTCCTCATGCACCGCTTCAGAACCGCAACCGTGGCGTTGCTGCTCGCCTCATTCGTCGGCGTGCAGCCGGCGCTGGCCATGGCCCAGGGCAAGGATCGCCGGGATCGGTACGAAGACCGGTGGGATCAACGCGACGGATGGCGCGATCGGCGCGACAACCGCAAGGGTGGCTGGCGGCAGGACCGTTACGACACCCGCAACGGCTCCTGGGATCCAGCGCGCGCGTACCGCAACGACAGCCATCGCTATCGCCCGCGCCGCCTCGGCCGCAACGACCGCATCTACCGCGGCTCGGACAACCGCTACTACTGCGAGCGCGATGACGGGACCACCGGCCTCATCATCGGCGGGATGGCGGGCGGGGTGTTGGGCCACATCATCGCGCCGGGAGGGTCGAAGACGCTGGGCGCCATCCTCGGCGCCGGTGCCGGTGCGCTCATCGGCAAGGCCATCGACGACGGCGACGTCGTCTGCCGGTAGACGGAAGGCCAGGGGGGAGTCGCGCGCCATGACCGCCCGGCTCCCCGGCTTCCCCTGATTCAGCACGTCACCAGCGTGACGCGCGAAGCCCGAGGTTGAGGATCTTCTGGAGCAGCTGCGGATACGGAATGCCCGCGGCCGCGGCGGCCGAGGCGAACTCCTCCTCCGGCGCGATCTCCGGATTGGGATTGGCCTCGAGGAAGAACAGCGTCCCGTCCTCGCGCAGCCGGTAGTCGATGCGCGCGTAGCCGGTCAGGTGCAGCAGGCGGTACAGCCGGCGGGTCGTACGGACGAGGCGGTCCGGCACGCCGCCCGGTAGGTCGGTCGCCTCCTGCTGGTAGATGCCGCGCTCCTCCTGGTAGCGCGGGTCGTGCTTCACGCGCGCGGTGGCAATCGGCAGCGCCCCCGGCGCCAGATTCTCGAACAGCAGCTCCCATGGCGGGAGGACCGTCACGCGCTCGTTGCCGAGCGCCCCCACGTACAACTCGCGCCCCTCGATGAACTCCTCCGCGATGGCGTCGCTCTCCACCTTGTTGTGGATGAACGCGACGCGCTCCCGCAGCTCCTCGTCCGAGTAGACAACGGAGGCCTGCGAGATGCCGAGCGAGGCCTCCTCGGTGAGGCTCTTCACGATGAGCGGGAACTGGAGGTCCCGGGGCTTGTGCCACCGGCGCCGGCGATGGAACGTCGCGAAGCGCGGCACGTGGATGCGGTGGTACGCGGCAATCTTCTTCGACAGCGCCTTGTCGCGCGTGATGGTCATGCCGCGCGGGTTGCAGCCGGTGTGGGGGACGCGCAGCAGCTCCAGGAAGCTCACGACGTGCTGGTCGAACTCGCTGATGCTGTGGAACTCCTCCAGCAGGTTGAAGACGATGTGCGGATCCCACTCCGCGGCCACCTCGCGGATGGGCATCAGCTCGTACTGCACGCCGAGCACGCGCACCTCGTGGCCCAGCTTTCGCAGGGTCTTCACCACGTTGTACTCGGTCTTGACGGTGTTGATCTCCTCGGGCGACAGCCCCGACAGCGAGTCGGGCGGCACGAGCGAAGGGTGTACGAGCACGAGGACGCGGAGCTTCCTCATAGCGCCACCCACCGTCGGTGACTGTGGAGGAAGTGCATCGTGTTCACCGTGAGCATGAGCGCGGCGTCCATCCGCAGGCGGCGCTCCGAGCCGACGGCGCGCAGCTTCAGCTCCCGGCAGCGGCCGATCATGTCCGCGAGCACCTGGTCAACCGCCACCTGGTACTCTCCCGTCCAGCGGGAGACGAGTCGCCGGATGTCGGCGCGGTTGCGGCGGAGGAAGACCGAGGCCCGCTCCGATCGGCGGTGCCGCGGATCGTCGGAGAACAGCCGCAGGAGATCGCGGTCGAAGATGTCGGAGTGCTCGAGCGAGTACTGCTCGCGCTTCTGACGGTAGTACTCGCCAATGGTCGTGCTCAGCGTGGGCAGGCTCTCCACCCGGCGCTTCGTGCGGACCGCGGGTGCGGCGTCGGCAACCTCCGCCATGAGCTGGTCCACGTATTCGAGCTTGCGGAGGGCCGGCCACCCGGCGTACCGCTTGCGCCAGACGGCGCGCGGCTGGAGCCAGACGGCGAACGTCTCCGCGAAGTCCTCCACGGGGTGGCTCTGCGCGTAGTAGAGCCGCAGGTGCTGCACGAACCGGCGGCTGGCGGGGTTCGGGCGGTACTCCGTCGGGTACTTCCGCCCCGGACTGCCGAAGTGGCGCCGCCACCCTGCGCGAAGCTGCAGCCGGTAGGCATGTTGAATGGCGTGACCGCACTCGTGCCGCAGGATCTTGAGGCAGCTGTCGTGCGTGCCGCCCTCCACTTCCAGCATCTGCGCGCGCTCGAGCCGCATGAGCTTCGGATGACCCAGGTAGAACGGGATCGCGATGCCGGGCACGCCGTCGGGTGTGAACCAGTCCGTCGAGAACCAGAAGTGGGGGCGGAAGTGGATGTGGCGCCGGGCCAGGTCGTCCTCGAGCTCGGCGATGCACTGCGCGACCCAGGTGCCCTCGATCTCCAGGCCCAGATCGCGCAGCCTGAGGTCGAGCAGGCGCGATTGCCGCCAGCGCGTCCAGGCCGGGCGCGGGCGTCGCGTCTGGCGGCGGGCGCGCGTCATGCCCGCAGTCTAACGCACCCGCCGGACGACCCTCGCCGCGTGGAGCATGTTTCAGTGGCCCGATCGCCCATCAGTCGTCCAGCGCGAGCCGGCGGCGGAGCGCGGGCAGCGCCGGCGTGGGCCTGCGCCACTCCAGGTCGTCGATGGAGTCGAACACCGGGACGTCGGTCCTCAGCGTGGCGAGCTGCCGGAACAGCCGCGCTCGACCCCGCTCGCGCGCCAGCGTCGCCGCGAGCGATGCTGCCCGGGCCACGTCGATGCCCCATGCGCGATGATCGTCAGGGATGGCGTCGATGTGCCCGAACCTCGCGAGCACGGTCGCCGCCGACTTCGGCCCCCAGCCCGGGAGCCCCGGGAAACCGTCGGAGGCGTCGCCCACGAGGGCCAGGTAGTCGGGAATCGACGCCGGCGGCACGCCGAACTTCGCCACGACGCCGGCCTCGTCGCGCGTGGTCTTCCGCACGCGATCCCGCTGGACGACTTTCGTGCCCTGCACGCACTGCGCGAGGTCCTTGTCGGGGGAGCAGATGACCACCTGGTCCACGCGGGGGTCCTGCGCCGCCTTCGCCGCCGCCGACGCCAGCGCATCGTCGGCCTCGACCTCCACCATCGGCCACACCATGAGGCCCCAGGCGCGAAGCGCCTCCTCGAGCAGCGGGAACTGTGCCCACAGCGCGGGATCGATGCCCTCCCCGGTCTTGTAGCCGGGCCACAGGTCGTTGCGGAACGACTCGATGACGTGGTCCGTGGCGATGCCGATGTGGGTGGCGCCCTCCTGCACGAGGGCGCGAATCGAGTACATCACGCCGCGCACGGCGGCGACCTCCTCGCCGTCGCGGTTCTTCGCCGGCGGCATCGCGTAGAAGTGCCGGAACAGCTCGTAGGTGCCGTCGACGAGGTGGATCGTCACGCGATCAGGATACTCGTGGCGAGCCGGGCGGCGACGCCCGCGCGAACTCGAGCGCGATGACGTGCCACTGCTCGCCTGGCTGGACCGCGGCGGGCATCCGCTCAGTGAGTGGCGGGCACCACCTGCCCGAACAACCCGCCGAAGAAGTCGCCGGGGTTCCAGGCGGGTCGTGCCGTGTCCTGCGCCACCAGCCATCCCGTCAGGAAGTTGAGCCGGGCGTGCGCGGCTCCCGCCTCGAAGTCGAACGGCTGCGACATGTCGTCGTTGGGCTTGTGATACACGTCCCGTCGATACGCCGCGTTGATGGCCGCGCCGTCCTTTGCCGGATCGCCCGTCTTGAACCCGCTCTTGATGAAGAGCGAGGGAATGCCCTGACGCACGAAGCTGTAGTGATCGCTCCGGATGAACAGCACCTGCTCGGGAATCGGATCCTCCGCGAGCCCGATGCCGAGGTGCTGCGCCGCGCGCGACACCGGGCCCGACAGGGTGGAATGCTGCGCGCCGTACGGCACGATGTCGAGCAGCGGGTGGAACAGGAACGGCATGTCGAGCGCGAGATTGGCCACCAGGCTCTCGCGCGGCACCGTCGGGTTGCGGGCGAAGTAGTCGGAGCCGAGCAATCCCCACTCTTCGGCGGTCACGAACAGGAACAGCGCGGAGCGGCGGGGGCGCACCGGCAGCGCCGTGAAGGCGCGCGCCACTTCCAGGACAATGGCCACGCCCGAGGCGTTGTCGTGCGCGCCGTTGTAGATGTCGTCGCCGTTCATCGCGACGCCGCGCCCGAAATGATCCACGTGGGCGACGTAGACCACGTGCTCGCCCTGCAGCGCAGGATCGCTCCCGGCCACGCGCCCGACGAGGTTGGCGCTTTCGACATCGCGATGCGTGGTTCGCGTCGTGACCGACAGGCGCGCCGGCAGGTCGAATGCCTGCGGCTTGCTGGCCGCGGCGTCCTTGAACACCTCCGCAAGCGGCTTCGGCGTGCCTGCGAAGAGCGCCTGGACGCCCGAATGGTTCAGGGACACCGAGCCGCGGAGCGCCGGGTTGCCGCGATTGGGATTCCCCTGCGCATCCACCCAGGCGAAGCTGCCCTGCTTGTTGGAGGCGACGCTCACGTCCCACCGGAAGCGCGGGTCGTCCGGCGAGGTGAAGCTGACGGTGCCGATGGCTCCGCGCTTGACCGCCTCGGCCTCCTTGGCGGCCCCGGACGAGTAGTACGCGCGCTCGTTGCTCGGAAGGCTGGGCGGCGCGCCGCTGAGATAAGCCACCACCTTGCCTTCGATGCTTCCAGCGCCGGCGTAGTCGTCGTAGCCAAGGGTCGGGGCGCTCACGCCGTAGCCAACGAAGACCACGGGCGCGTTGTCGATGGCGACCTGCTCGCGCAGGTGATCGGCCCCGAGCAGGTAGTCCACGCCGTAGGCCAGCGTCTTCGCTCCGGAGCGCGACGTCACCTTCACGGTGCTGGCGTCCTCGACCACCTTGCCGCCCCGGAGCGGGACGCGCTGTCGATAGGTCCCGCCCTCTCCGGCAGGCTCGACCCCCAGCGACTTCAGCGTCGTCTCGACGTGGCCGAGCGCGCCCTCGTACCCTTCGGTCCCCGGTCCCCGGCCCTCGAGGGCATCGTCGGCCAGCGTGCTCATGTGCTGGCGGACTCGATCCGCGGAGATGGCATCGAGGGCGGCCTTGACCTCCGGCCCCTCGAGCGTCAATTCGCGCCGCTCGGGCGCAGGCCCCGAGCCCGCGCAGCCACTGACGAGCACCATCACGGCGATACCGGAAACGATCCGCGATCGAGAGCGCACACGCATGCAGGAATCCTCCGCCAGGGTGGAGGTTAGCACGAGCCGCCGGCCGCGGCCGCCGCGCTACAATCGAGCATCGCTCCAGTGCTCCCTGACGGCCCCGAGACCACCCTCGGGCACGCCGGCGTGAGCCGAGGCAACCATACACACGAATGAAGATCGGACTCGTTGGCTTCGCGGGCTCGGGCAAGACGAGCGTGTTCAACACCATGACCGGGCTGGACGTGCCGACGGCATTTGGTGGCGAGCTGCGCCTCGGCGCCGTCCGGGTGCCGGACGAGCGCATCGACGCGCTCTCCCGGATCTTCTCGCCGAAGAAGACCACCTACGCCGAGGTCACCTTCTGCGACGTGCCCGGTGAGCACGGGTCCGAGAAGAAGGGCCTGTCGACGAGGGCCCTGCAGCAGATCAGGGAGCAGGACGCCCTGTGCCTGGTGCTGCGCGACTTCATGAACCCGGCTCTCGACACCGACCCGGATCCGATGCGCGACCTCGAGGCGTTCCAGCTCGAGTGCACGTTCGCCGACCTCGATCTCGTCGAGCGGCGGCTGGAGCGCATGAAGAAGGAACCCGGCCCCAAGCCCGAGCTCGGGTCGTTCGAGCTGATGAAGCGGGTGCTCGAGGAGGGACGGCCGCTTCGGACCGTGCCGGCGGCGGAGCTCGATCGCGAGCCGCTGCGCGGCTACGGCTTCCTCACCGACCGTCCGCTGCTGGTCGCTCTGAACCGGGACGAGTCACGAGCGTCGCAGCCGATGGCCGCGGACCTGGCCGAGCGGATTGCCGCGCTGCACGGCGAGGGCCTCGTGCTTTCGGCGAGCGTCGAGGCCGAGATCGGCGGCCTGGAGCCGGCCGACCAAATCGCATTCCTGCAGGACCTCGGGCTCACGGAGTCGGCGCTCACGCGGTTCATCCGGACGGCCTACCATCTGCTCGATCTCATCTCGTTCTTCACGGTCGGCGCCGACGAGGTGCGCGCGTGGACCATCCGGCGCGGCATGAACGCGCGCCAGGCCGCCGGCCGCATCCACTCGGACCTGGAGCGCGGTTTCATCCGCGCCGAGGTCCTCCCCTACGCGGTCTTCATGCAGTACGGCTCCGAGCACGCCGTGAAGGAGGCGGGCAAGCTGCAGGTGGAGGGGAAGGACTACGTGGTGTCCGACGGCGATATCCTGCACATCCGATTCAACGTGTAGGCCCGTCCTTCGGCCGTCAGTAGCCCGCGAACTCCTCGGTCCGGATGTTGTCGGGGTCGGCCCCGATCCCGTCGAGGGCCGCCCGCATGCCGGTCACGAAAGCCGGCGGCCCGGCGACGTAGTAGATGGCGCCGGCGGGATCGGTGACGCGCGGTCGGAGAAAGGCCGCGTCAATCATCCCCGTCTCGTGCTTCCAGGGCTGGCCGTCCGGCTCCGTGATGGTCGCGACCAGCCGGAAGTTGGGGTTCTCCGCCTGCCACCGCTCGAGCTCCCCGACGAACGCCGCCGAGCCCGCGGTGCGGTTCGAGTAGAAGAGCGTCACCTGGTGCGGCAGCTTGCGCTCGGCGGCGTCCTTCACGATGCTGCGGAAGGGCGTGATACCGATGCCGCCGGCCATCAGCACCGCCGGCTTCGCCGCGTTCCGGTGCAGCGTCAGCGACCCGTACGGCCCATCGATGTCCACCTCGGTGCCGGGCGCCGCCTTCTCGAGGCTCCGCTTGAAGGCGCTCCCCGTCAGGCGCGTCGCGACGAGCAGCCGTGGCAGGTCCGCGGGCGACGAGGCGATCGAGAACGTGCGCGCGTTGCCCTTGTCGTCGTGATACGTCGCCGCCGGCAGGGTCACGTCGCACGTCTGGCCCGGCTGGAACGCGAACGGCGCCCCCAGTTCGAACCAGAAGCCGGCCGCCCCGTCCGCGACGTGATCCACCGAGATGAGCCGTGCCTGCATCGTTTGCCTCCATTCGATCAGGCCGTGACGGCGTACGATCTGCCATCCGACCTCGGTGATTTGAGTCATGAGCCGCGCAAAAGGTGACATCCGCCGCGCGGGAACCTTTCGGCGTCTGGCGACTCCAATGAGTGTGAGGGCCCCGATGAACGCGATCAACAGAGAAGACGTGGACGAGCACCCGCCGCCCGTGCTGGCGGCCAGCTCGACGATGACCGATGCCGAGCTCGTCCGCGGCATCCGGAACGGGCAGGGCGCATGCTTTGAGATCGTGATGCGGCGCTACAACCAGCGCCTCTTCCGTGCCGCCCGCGCCATTGTCCGGGACGATGACGAGGCAGAGGACGTGCTGCAGCAGGCGTACGTCAACGCGTACCTGCACCTGGACCAGTTCGAGCAGCGCGCCCAGTTCTCGACCTGGCTCACCCGCATCGTGATTCATGAGGCCCTCGGGCGCGCGCGAAAGGCGGGCCGCATGCAGCAGCTGGACGATGCCAGTGGAGAGAACTCGATGATGGACCGCGTCCGATCGCCCGAGCGGGATCCCGAGGAGCAGGTATACCGCGGCGAACTGGCCGCGCTCGTCGAGCGGGCCGTCACGAACCTGCCTGACACCTTTCGCGGCGTCTTCATGCTGCGGGAGGTCGAGGGGCTCAGCACCGAGGAAACGGCCGAGTGCCTGGGCCTCAACGAGGCCACGGTGAAGACACGCCTGCACCGCGCGCGCCTCCTCCTGAGGCGCGAGCTCACCACGGATGTGGGCCCGTCAGCGTCGATGGCGTTCCAGTTCAAGGGCCACCGGTGCGATCGGCTGGTCCGAGCCGTCGCGGCGCGGCTGGCCGGCCTTGGCCTCATCATCGAACAGCCGGGAGCGTGACGGATCCACGTGCGCCCCCCATCGAGCACTTCGAGTCCACACCTCGGCTAGCATGGGCACGATGGTCCCTGAACCTCGGACGAGCTGGGTCGATGATGTGCTGGCGGACTCGTTCCCCGCCAGCGACCCGCCGCCGTGGGTGCCCGGCATGGCCCGGCCGGCTCCGGCTGCGAGCGACGGTGGCACCGGCCCGGCAGGCCGTGCGCCGTCGCAGATGCTCGCGCCCGGTGATCTCGTCCCGCACTTCGAGGTGACCACGCTCGCGGGCGATCGCTTCGAGTACTCGTCGATCTGGCAGCGCAGGAACCTCGTGCTGATCGCGCTGCCTTCCGACGCGGCCGCGCCGGAGCACACCCGGTGGATGGCCGTCGGCGCGCACGCGGCGCCTGACGACGACACCGTGTGGGTGGTGACCGCGGATCGGGTCGCGGGTGTGCCGTATCCCGGCGTCGTCGTGGCCGACCGGTGGGGCGAGGTGGTTCACGTCGCGGCCGCCCCGCTGCCCTCGCCCGATGAAGTGGCGCAGTGGGTGCACGACCTCGAGCTGCGCTGCCCCGAGTGTGAGGGGGAGGCGCAGTGAACGCGGGCTATTCGTATCGAAGCGCGACCATTGGATCGACGTTCATCGCCCGACGCGCCGGCAGGTAACACGCCACCGCAGCCACCGACAGCAGCAGCACCGCGACGGCGCTGAGCGTCCATGGGTCGGTGGACTCCACGCCGAAGAGCAGGCTCGACATCAGCCGCGTCAGCCCGTAGGCAGCACCGAGGCCGATCACCACCCCGCACAACGCCAGGACCATGCCCTGCCCGACGATCAACGTGAAGACGTGGCTCCGCTGCGCACCCAGCGCCACGCGGATGCCAATCTGCTGGGTGTTCTCCGACACGGAACACGAGATGACGCCGTAGAGCCCGATCATTGTCAGGATCAGGGCGACCGCCGCGAACAGGCCCAGCAGGACCGTGTTGAAACGAGGCGTCGCCACTGAGCGGTCGAGCACGTCTTCCACCGTGCGGACGGCGTAGACGGGCGCGTCCCGGTCCAGGGACTGCACCACGCCGCCGACCGACTGCTGCAGCGCCCGCGGATCGCCCGAGGCGCGTACCACCACCGTCATCGCCGACATCGGCATCTGGCTCTGCGGGAAGTAGATCTCCGGCTGCGCCCCACCCTGCAGGCTGCGATGCTTGACGTCGGCCACCACGCCGACGATCTCGCGCATCCCCGAGTCATCGTCGCGAACCGGTATTGTCGAGAAGCCAGGCGCCATCCGCTTGCCAATCGGATCCTCGTTCGGAAGGTACTGCCGCGCCAGGGCCTCGTTGACGATGAGCACCGGCGGCGCGCTCAGGGTATCGCGCTCGGTGAAGTCCCTTCCCCGCGTCACCGGGATGCCCATCGTCTTGAAGTAGCCGGGAGACGCCATGTGGAGGACGACCATCGGCCGATCCGCGGGGGCGCTCGGGCGGCCCTCGATTACCACGCTGGTGGTGGCGCCGCTGCCGCCGAGCGGCAGCTGGAACACCACGCTGGCATCGACGACCCCCGGCAGTGCCTTCAACCGCGCCGTCAGCTCCTGGTAGAAGTCGGCGATGTGCTGTGGCGTGGACGTGCGCGCGGCCGATGGGGCGACGTTGAAGGTGAGCGTCTGCGCCCCGTCGAATCCCGGCGCCACCTGCTGCAGGCGGACGAAGCTGTTGATCAGCAGGCCGGCACCCGCCAGCAGCAGCAGCGCGAGCGCGACCTCGGCCACCACCAGCACGCTGCGCGTGCGATTGGTCTGTGCGGTGGCCGTGGCGCCGCGCCTTCCTTCCTTGAGCGATTCGGCGAGGTTGGTCTTCGAGATCAGCACCGCAGGCACGAGTCCAAAGGCCACTCCTGTGACGAGCGACACGATGGCCGTGAACGCCAGCACACGCAGGTCGAGCTCGGCTTCTCGGACCCGCGCCAGGGATTCGGGGCTGAGCGCGACGATCAGGTCCGTGCTCCAGTAGGCGAGCACCATTCCCAGTACGCCGCCCACGCCGGCCAGCAGCACGCTTTCCGTCAAGAGCTGCCGGATGATCCGCGCGGTGCCCGCACCGAGCGCCAGCCGCACCTTGATCTCGCGCTGCCGGCTGATGGCGCGCTCGAGCAGCAGGTTGGCCACGTTCACGCAGGCGATCAGCAGCACGAACAGCACGGCGCCGAGGAGCAGCAGGAGCGTCGGCCGCAAGTCTCCCACCACGTTGTCCAGCAGCGGCCGGACGCCGATGGCCATGTCCTTGTTGGCCTCGGGGTGCTCGCTCGCCAGGCCCGCGGCGATCACGTCCGCCTCCGACCACGCCTGTTCGACCGTCACGCCCGGCTTCAGCCGGCCGACCACGCGCCAGCCGCGGTACCCGCGCGCCTCCATGATCGCCCCCGGACCAGCCGGCCGCTCGTTGTCGAGCGCGGTGGTGATCCAGACCTGCGTCGGCTGCGGCTGGATCGGGAACGTGAACCCGGCGGGCATGACGCCCACGATGGTGAAGCGGATGTTGTTGAGATCGACGGGGCGGCCAACGATCCCGGAATCGCCGCCGAACTGCGCCTGCCAGGCCTCGAAGCTGAGGATTGCGGGACGGCCGCCGGGCCCGCCGCCAGCGGCGTCTTCCTCGGGCAGGAACGCGCGCCCGAGCACCGGCTGCACACCGAGGAGGGGCAACAGGTCCGCCGTGATCACCGTTCCGCGGAGCAGCTGCGCCTCGCGATCGCCGGTGAGCGTCAGGTTGAGGTTGTAGTAGGCCGAGAGGCGCTCGAAGGCCTGGCTCCGATCGCGAAAGTCCGCGAAGTTGGCGAAGGAGAACTGTGACAGGGCGGCGCGGTTCTGGGTGGTCTGCTGGCCGAGCGCCATCACGCGATCCGGCTCGGCGAACGGCAGCGGCTCGAGCAGGACGGCGTTGACCACGCTGAACATCGCCGTGTTGGCGCCGATCCCGAGCGCGAGCGTCAGGATGGCGATGGCGCTGTAGGTGGGCTTCTGCCACAGCATGCGCGCGCCGTATGTCACATCCCGGCCGAAACGGTCCCAGAACATGCGAACCTCCCTGGGTGCGGACGAATCAGGGTGCCCAGGCTCCCGCGGATGCGGAGAGGATACGCCGGCCTGGCGAATAGTCCATGCGGTGAGTCCCCAGGCCGCTGCGGCAGGTTCGTTTTGGGGGTGACGAAAGGTGGGGCGAACCGAGCGTCCGAGTTGATGCCATGAGCCGCGCCGTGTGTTGACAATGTCTACACATATCAGTATAGTCAGTGTGTAGACAGGAGAACCCGACATGGCCGCCCCCGCTTCCGCAGAGCGTATTTCGATCAACCTCCGCACCGATACGACGAGCCGGGATCTGATCGACCGCGCGGCAGAGGCCCTGGGCAAGAATCGCTCGGAGTTCATGCTCGACGCCGCTCGCCGCGAGGCGACGGCGGTGCTTCTGGACCAGCGACTGTTCCTGCTGGACGATCGGGCCTTCAAGCGATTCACCGCCGCACTCGACGCCGCGCCCTCGGACAATGCGCGGCTCCAGCGGCTGCTCCGGACGCGCGCTCCGTGGGAACGATGAGCGATGAGCCGCGCTGCACGGCTCCAGCGCACATCGAGGAACACCACGATCTGACGGCATTCGACTGCGGCCAACCCGAGCTCAACGAGTGGCTGCGTCGGCAGGCGCTGAAGAACGAGGCGAGCGGCGCCTCGCGCACGTACGTCACGTGCGTCGAGGGCCGGGTCGTGGGTTACTACGCGCTGGCGACCGGCGCCGTCGCCCGCGCCGCCGCCACGGGCAAGGTGCGGCGCCAGATGCCGGACCCGATCCCGGTGATGATCATCGGTCGGCTCGCGGTTGACGCCGGGCACCAGGGCCGGGGACTTGGCTACGGGCTCTTACGAGACGCGCTCCTCCGGACCCTGCAAGTGGCGACACAGACCGGGATCGGTGCCGTGCTCCTGCACGCGATGACCGCCGACGCGAAGCGGTTCTATCAGCGCGCCGGATTCCAGGAATCGCCGGTCGATCCGATGACCATGATGACCGCGATCGCTGACATCGAGAAGGCGCTCGCCACGGTGTAGGCCGTGCGGCCGAGGCCAATCCGGCGCGTTCAGGGCCTTCGCCAGCATCCTGTAGGGAATCGCCCCCCGCGTGCGTTCTATAGGCAGGGGCGGGAGCCGTGACGCTGGGGGTGTGGATTGGCGGAGAGGGTGGGATTCGAACCCGATCACCTCCTGTAGATTCTGTAACTTACAGCAGCCACATTGCCGTTGGTGCCATACGTGCCAGCGTTGCCGTGGCGCCTTGCACCTGGTTGCACCATAGCCCTACTCAGATGAACACGTTGACGAGTGGAAAGCTTACGGGTGGAAATCGCTCACAGAGGTTACCCCCTCCGCCGTCAGTCGCCTGTCCTCGGGGTCTGTAGGGTTGTAGGCAGACGGCGCTCTGCAAGATCGACGCCTTCTTTGACGACGGTCTCCTGAGCGCGGCTCGTCGATTGCCGGCTCCATGGTCAGAAACCGACGATCACCTGCGTGTGGATTGTCGAAGGATCCCGTGGTCCCCGGGCGGAACTGACAGTGCGCCCGCAGCGACCTCCAGGAGTGTGGCGTCATCTTGCCTGACCGCTGGTCGGCCGTCGCACCACTCGGTCGCAAGACGTTTCCGGACTCCGCTCATCTGACGAGTCATGTGCCTAGCTCCCGCCCTCCGACGACCGCCTGATCTGACCGGTGCTAGCTTCGCGGACGATCCGCTGATCGCAATGTAGGCACCTGAACACCTCTACAGTCGGCAACACCGGTGATACCCTCCCGCACGCGGGACACTCCACATTCACGGGCGTCACCACCATTCGAAGGTGCGAATCCTCTTTTCGTGTCTGGGCCGGGGGTGCCAGCGCGAGAATGCCCTTGACCTCGTCGCCTCCGTCCCCGTCAGTGAAGTGTGACTCTCGAAAAGCTGCCAAAATCGTGAGCAACACTTCATCATCTGATCTCTCGACACACACGACATCACTGTGTCCTCTATTCAAGATTACCGCTGGATGAGGATCCAGACCACGTGCGCTTGAGACCGGTACGTACTCGTCGGCCTCGGCTACTAAACTGCGGACATGCACTTTCTCCGGAACCATCTTTGCGCTCCATTGTTGCCATTGTTCCGCCAACTCGAATAGCACCGGCGAGTTTGGCGATAGCTCCTTCACCTGAGCCGTCTTGAACCCGGGGACTCGGGCTAGCGCGGTCGCCAGCGCAGCACCGTCAAACGGGGAGGCGACAAAGGTTATCTGCTTGGTCCAGTCGTCCAACGGAACAGGGTACCCCTGCTGAATTGTCATCAGCTTCCGGACGACCAAGCCGCCGTAACTGTGAGCCACGAAGGCCAGCCGATGATTTCTAGCGTGGTTTCTGAGCCAAAGATCCAAGTTTCGGGCCACATAGATTAGTGAAGGATTCGATGATGATTTCCCAGTCGGGTACTCATACATGGACACTGAACATCTGCACGCATCACGAAGCAACTGGGGCAGCGATCCGAAACTATCGGGTGATCCGCTCCAACCGTGAACCAGCACTATCGTGCGGTCCGCAGGCCTAACGACTACAAGCTGAAGTTCGAGTTTATAGTCGGCATTGATGTTTACAATCTGGTGCTTTCGAATTAGGGCCGCAAACGCCTCAATCTCCGGCCCTTGCTTCCCCTGCCGAACTGCCTCAAACATCCATAACAACTTCTCGATTAGAGACTCGTCGAGAGTAGCCTCATATCGTACGCACCCTCTGAGAACTGCAATCTGTCGAACCTGAGTCGCCTCACATCCGGCGATTAACAGAAAGTCCGCTAGGAAGTCGGCTCGCCGGCTATCGTCGAACTCGTCGAAGGATCGCTCCATGGTAATTCGGATCCGCCCCGTTCGCTCGGCTGCACTCCTGCTACTGGTGTTCATGAAAACCTCCGGATTGCCATACACATCGATTCAGCCGTTTGAGTCTGCCGGCGCTCATCTGTGGTCTGGTCGCGCTCCACGAATTGCTCCTTCACAGTGCGGCGTCGCGGGGAGCACAGGTCGGAACGCGAAGCCACGCACCAGCCGGCAGCATACCCTGAACATCGCCGCGTCGCCGTGACTTCTAGCGACGGCTGGCAGAATCGCCGCAACGTTGCGCCGAGCACGGTCTCTGACGTCACCTGCAGAGGGGGGAGGCGGAGTATTCGCTTATTGTGGTATGGACTGAATGACCCGGGGCAATGGCGGAAGTTCGCCAACACCATACTGCCGCCGGACGTTTGAATCGCACCGGATCTATCGGAGGGTGCGATTGGTCCGGTTTGGTGGACACGTTCCGAAAGAAACTATGCAACCAGCGCACCGCCCTCCAGCCGCAAATCGCGCGTAATCACGGCCTTCATCTGATCGAAGAGCAGCTCCTGCGGCACGCCGCCAAAGGCGAGGAACGCCTCCTCGAGGCCGTCGATCAGCGTCGGCATGTCCTGGCGTGGGTAGAACCGACACCAGAGCAGCCGCGAGTAGCCGAGCACGACCAGCAACGCGTAGCGGATGCCCCACGCGAACCGAAAGCGCGCGAAGTCGACCTGCGCCTGGCGACCCGCCGGTGTCTCGAAGCGAATCACCGGCTCGGGCACCGACGTCGGTCGCACGTGGGTCTCCTCCGGCCGTCCCCAGACATGCAGTTTGAAGGTCGTGGGCTCCCAACTGCGCCCACTCGATGAGCGTGGGCATCGTGGCATGCCTTGAGTCGTTGGCGGAGGCAGTTGCCGGAGTGCAGCGCTTTAAGGACCTGCCACCCGCATACCCGAAGGGCGGTATGTGATGGCCCGTCAACTGCCGTCCCCAGGCCCAACGCCGCCTCACCGCCGGGAGGCGGCGCGCTGCAAAATCCCAGGGCCGACGTCCTTAGCTCAGCGAGTCTTCGGGATCGCGCACAACCATCCTGACGCCACCGAGGCGGATACGTTTGACCGGCGATCCGATCCGAAAGTCGCTGCTCGACCGCTATCCGGTCAACTGGCGGGCGGATCGCGCTGCAACCCACGGTGTCGCGGCTCGAGAACGTCGTGACCGCACTGATCACGCCGCTGCAAGGTCCTGCCTCAGCCGCCCTGGCGAGCAATGCCGTTTAGTATGATTTTCTCACCATCGTTAATCAGAAGATGACGTAAGGCAACAGCAGTATTGCGAGCGCTATCGCGATAGTAAAGGCGACCAGAATCCCGATTCGCCGCCAGCGGGTATCGGCTGCATTACGGCCGGCCCTTGCGAGAACTAGAGCACACGCGAGCAAGGCCGCAGGCACGACCAGGCTCGTGCCAAACCGATGGGCATTTAAGACGGCAGTTGCCAGAATGGCTGCGCAGCCGAAGGCAACACGCTCGCGCGCAGTAAAGGCTGCCGCTGCTAGGATCGCAGGAAGACCGAGTCCTAGCCACAGAGGATAGGGTTTCGGTGGAAGCGAGAAGATCCAGCTAGCAGCGCCAGCTATCAGGCAGAGTGCTGCGAGCACTGCATAGCCGGAGGCTCGGTTCGTCATCGCCGTCCCCCACGATTCCGCGGGCCTGAGCCACGCGGCGGTCGTTGAGGTCTGCGGGGATCTCCGGACTCGGGGCGATTTAGCTCCTCATCGACCGTGTCAGGAAAGCACTGTCCCATAGAACGACCGGTTTCTGAACAGATCCTCGCACACTGAACACAGATAGTCGCGAGCGACACGGCCGTAACGATGACGCATGGAGGCGCCGCTACAGCGGCCCCGACTCCTCCAAAATGCACGCCCAGTCCCGTACAAGCCAGCGCTCCGATCACGGACTCCGCCGACCAGTTGAGGAGGCATGACGTGTACGCCTTTCTGTCAAACACCGGCGTGCACGGCTGCGGACACTGATCTGGGACAAGGCCTAAGTAGTCAGTCCGTGATACCGGATTGTTATCGACATACCGGCTGAAGTTCATTCCACCGTTGAATCCGATCGGATCTTCGCTCAGCCATCGTCCAATGCTCGGGTCGTATGCTCTCATCACCGCAAAGTATTGGCCATCCGCGAACTGCGTTAAGCCAGCAAAGGAATACGATATCGGCTCCTCACCGGCGATTTCAACTCGTCCGAAAGCATCGTAGTCGTACCGCCCCATTGGTTGCCCCACGGAATCCGTCACAACCGAGAGAGAGCCGCGTGAATCGCGAGCGTGAAACCTCGGACCGCTTAGACTCACCGCACCGTAGGAGTACTCACGCAGTCGTACCTCGCCAGTTCCACTCGCACGTTCTTCGCAAACATACAAACCACACCACAGAAGGGCTACACTGCCCGTGGGATCACCAACGGTCACCTTCCCTACACGCCTCTGGAGCCCGTCGTAGATGAACTCAGAGCGGTATAGGCCCTCAGTCACCGCGACGAGCTGATTCCGCGCATCCCACTCGAAGGTGCGGGTCCCATCTGCGGTCAGATTCCCATTCGCGTCATACGTGAATGTCTTCGGCGCATTCGTGACGTCCACCTCGTACTGCGCTGTCGCGGTGTTGCCGCTCCCGTCCGTCGCCGTCACGGTGAACACGTTCGTCCCCGGCACCACCGGCAGCCCGCCCTGGAAGGCGTTCGCACTGCTGACCGCGGCCTGGACGCCCTGGATCGCCACCGTCGCCGGCTCGTTCACCGCCCCCCGAAGCTGCAGCACCCCGCCGCCCGCCTGCGCCTGCAGCCGGTTCAGATTCGTATACGTCCACGCCGTGACGTCGCTGTCGATCTGCTCGTAGAGCCGGTTCCCCGCCGGGTCGTAGCCGTAGGCGTACTCGTGGAGGATGGTAGGCGTCGGATCGGTCGTCTCCTGGATCGCGCCGATCAGCTGGTCCGCGCGGTCGTATCCGTACCGCCACGTGGTCGGCGCGGCGCTGTCCGCCTGCTGCTGCCACGTCAGGATGTTCCCCACCGCGTCATACGTGTAGTCGAACTTCGACAGCGTCGCCGCGTTCGGATACCGGTGGTGAATCCGTAAGCTTCCCTGTCAAGCGGACCACCCTAAAGGAGACTGCGCCGCTGATGAAGGCCTCGGCAGAAACATGAGCGGCGGCACCCGGCCAAGGCTGTCGTGGGGCCGCTCGCGGTTATAGACCTCG